>JASGLB010000015.1:0-293985 GCA_049840415.1 Propionicimonas sp.
GCCCAGCGCAGCGTCGAGCGCTTCCTGGCTGAGCTGGAATGCCGACGGAGGCGACCAAGGCATGACCGCCCGACAACTCCCCGGAGGCGCCGAATGAGCGCCGCGACGCAGGCCCGCCAGGCCCACTGGACCGGATCCTGGACGCCCAGGAGCAGAGCCAGGCGCTGGCCGACGAGCTGTTCGCGGTGGTGGGCCTGCTGGAATCCCAGCCGACCCTGCGCAACGCGCTCTGCGACCTGACCGCACCGGAGGAGGCCCGCCAGCAGCTCGCTGCCGGCGTCCTGACTGGACAGGTCTCGCCCGCGGCGCTGGCCGTGGTCCAGGCCGCGGCCGGGCTGCGGTGGGCGACCTCCGGCGCACTGGTCGGCGCGCTGGAGCGGCAGGGCGTCCGGACGTTGCTGCGCAGCGCCCAGGCGGCCGGTCAGCTGGATCAGGTGGAGGAGTTGTTCCGCTCTTCCGGATCGTGGCGGCCGACCGTGACCTGCAGGGCCACCCTGGAGGATCGCGCGGCGAGCCTCGCCGGCCGCCAGCAGGTCATCGCCGAACTGCTCGCCAAGAAGGCGTCGGCGATCACCGTCGCGCTCGCCCAGCGGGCCGTGCGGGCCACCGAACGAACCTTCGAGCTGACCCTGGAGGCCTATCTCAGGCTGGCTGCCGAACAGCGCCGCCGGGCGATCGCGGAGGTGACCGTGGCGCGTCCGCTCGCGGCCACCCAGGCCGACAGGTTGCGGGCCGCGTTGTCCAGGCAGCTGGGCCGCGAGGTCAGCCTGCAGGTGAGCGTGGATCCGGCCGTGCTCGGCGGTGTCCGGGTGAAGCGCTGGGCGACGAGGTCATCGAGGGCACGGTGTCCGGGCAGCTGCAGGCCGCCGAACGAGAACTTAACTGACCGCCGGCTCCAGGGCCGTGCAAACGACAACGAGAGAACAGGGTGCGCAGATGGCGGAACTGACGATTCGTCCCGAGGAGATTCGGGATGCGCTGGATCGTTTCGTGTCCAACTTCAGTCCCGAGACCGCCAGCCGGGACGAGATCGGCCAGGTGGTCACCTCCGGCGACGGCATCGCCCGGGTCGAGGGACTGCCCTCGGCGATGGCCAACGAGCTGCTGGAGTTCGCCAACGGCACCCAGGGGATCGCGCTGAACCTGGACGTTCGCGAGATCGGCGTCGTGGTGCTGGGCGACTCCGAGGGCATCGAGGAGGGCTCCACCGTCCGGCGCACCGGCGAGGTGCTGTCGGTGCCGGTCGGCGACGGCTACCTGGGACGCGTGGTGAACGCGATGGGCGAGCCGATCGACGGCCTGGGCGAGATCAAGGATCTCGAGGGACGCCGCGCGCTGGAGTTGCAGGCGGCCGGCGTGATGGACCGGCAGAGCGTGAAGGAACCGCTGCAGACCGGCATCAAGGCGATCGACGCGATGACCCCGATCGGCCGCGGCCAGCGGCAGCTGATCATCGGCGACCGGAAGACCGGCAAGACCGCGATCGCGGTGGACACCATCATCAACCAGAAGTCGAACTGGGCCAGCGGGGATCCGACCAAGCAGGTGCGCTGCATCTACGTGGCGATCGGCCAGAAGGGCTCCACCATCGCCGCGCTGCACACCACGCTGGAAGAGGCGGGGGCGATGGAGTACACCACCATCGTGCACGCTCCGGCGTCCGACCCGGCCGGCTACAAGTACATCGCCCCGTACACCGGTTCGGCGATCGGCCAGCACTGGATGTACGCCGGCAAGCACGTGCTGATCATCTTCGACGACCTCACCAAGCAGGCCGAGGCCTACCGGTCGATGTCGCTGCTGCTCCGCCGCCCGCCGGGCCGCGAGGCCTACCCCGGCGACGTGTTCTACCTGCACTCCCGCCTGCTGGAGCGTTGCGCCAAGCTGTCCGACGAACTGGGTGGCGGCTCGATGACCGGCCTGCCGATCATCGAGACCAAGGCCAACGACGTCTCGGCCTACATCCCGACCAACGTGATCTCGATCACCGACGGCCAGATCTTCCTGCAGTCCGACCTGTTCAACGCCAACCAGCGCCCGGCGATCGACGTCGGCATCTCGGTCTCCCGAGTCGGCGGCGACGCCCAGGTGAAGGCGATGAAGAAGGTCTCCGGCACGCTGAAGATCGGCCTGGCGCAGTACCGCGACATGCAGGCCTTCGCGATGTTCGCCTCCGACCTGGACGCCGCCTCGCGGCGTCAGCTGGATCGCGGCCAGCGGCTGGTGGAGCTGCTGCGGCAGCCGCAGTACGCGCCGTACGACGTGGCCGACCAGGTCGTGATGGTGTGGGCCGGCACCAACGGCTACCTGGACGACGTGCCGGTCGCCGATGTGCTGCGGTTCGAGACCGAACTGCTCGACCACCTGCGCCACCACACCCCGATCCTGACCACCATCGCCGAGACCGGTGCCTGGGACGACGACCTGGCCCACGTGGTCGGCAAGGAGATCGACGCCTTCAAGCTGGGCTTCGTGACCGGTGACGGCAAACCGCTGGTCAGTGGCGAGCAGGCCGCGGAGGCCATCGAGGCCGCCGACCTGGAGGCCGAGCAGATCATCGTGCAGAAGAAGAGGTCCTGATCGATGGGAGCCAGTCTGCGCGAGCTGCGCCGGCGACGACAGTCGGTGATGGCGACCAAGAAGATCACCCGCGCGATGGAGCTGGTGGCTTCGTCGCGGATCGTCAAGGCGCAGCAGGCGGCCGCCCGGGCCCTGCCGTTCACCCGTGAGCTGAACCGCGCGGTCTCGGCGGTGGCGGCCTACTCCCACGCCGATCACCCGCTGACCGCCGACAGCGTGAACCCGAAGCGGATCGCGATCTTCTTCATCACCTCCGACCGTGGCATGAACGGCGCCTACTCCTCGAACGTGATCAAGGCGGTGGCGAGCTTCCGCCAGCGGCTGCAGGAGGAGGGCAAGGAGGCGGTGCGCTACATCGTCGGTCGCAAGGGGATCGGCTACGTCCAGTTCCGCGGCCTGCCGATCGAGGCCAGCTGGGAAGGATTCTCCGACTCACCCAGCTACGCCAACGCGGTGGAGATCGCCGACCGGCTGGTGGCCGACTTCCTGCGTCCCACCGAGGAGGGCGGGGTGGACGAGATCTGGGCGGTCTACACCCGGATGGAGTCGATGATCTCGCAGACCGCCAGGGTTCGGCGGGTGCTCCCGCTGGAGGTCGTTGAGGGCGTCCACGAGCCGGGCGAGCACGAACTGGTGCCCGAGTACTGGTTCGAACCCGATCCGGAGACCGTGCTGGACGGACTGCTGCCGCTCTACCTGCGCAGCCGGGTCTGGTTCTACCTGCTGCAGTCGGCCGCCTCGCAGTTGGCCAGCCAGCAGCGGGCGATGAAGTCGGCCACCGACAACGCCCAGCAGCTCATCGAACGGCTCACCCGTGAGGCCAACCAGGCCCGCCAGGCCGAGATCACCCAGGAAATCAGCGAAATCGTGGGCGGCGCCAGCGCGCTGGCCGAACAGGAATAGGACGAGGAAGCATGACCGTGACGATCGATACCCCCGCAGCCGAGAAGACCGCCGGGATCGGACGGGTCGCCCGGGTGATCGGCCCGGTGGTGGACGTGGAGTTCGCCGCTGACGAGATGCCCGACCTGAACAACGCCCTGCTGATCGACATCGAGACCGACGGGGAGACCCGCACCATCACCGCCGAGGTGGCGCTGCATGTCGGCGACAACATCGTCCGGGCGATCTCGCTGAAGCCCACCGACGGCATGCGGCGCGGCACCCAGGTGCGCGACACCGGCGCCCCGATCTCCGTCCCGGTGGGCGATGTCACCAAGGGCCGGGTGTGGAACGTCACCGGCGACTGCCTGAACGAGGACAACGCCAGCCTGGAGATCACCGAGCGCTGGCCGATCCACCGCCCGGCGCCCGCCTTCGACACGCTGGAGCCCCGCACCCAGATGCTGCACACCGGCATCAAGGTGCTCGACCTGCTCACCCCGTACGTCCAGGGCGGCAAGATCGGCCTGTTCGGTGGCGCCGGCGTCGGCAAGACCGTGCTGATCCAGGAGATGATCTACCGGATCGCCCACAACTTCGGTGGCACCTCGGTGTTCGCCGGGGTGGGGGAGCGCACCCGTGAGGGCAACGACCTGATCCACGAGATGATCGAGGCCGGCGTCATGAAGGACACCGCCCTGGTCTTCGGTCAGATGGACGAGCCGCCGGGCACCCGTCTGAGGGTGGCGCTGTCCGCGCTGACCATGGCGGAGTACTTCCGCGATGTCCAGAACCAGGACGTGCTGCTGTTCATCGACAACATCTTCCGGTTCACCCAGGCCGGCTCCGAGGTCTCCACCCTGCTGGGCCGGATGCCCTCGGCGGTGGGCTACCAGCCCAACCTGGCCGACGAGATGGGCCAGCTGCAGGAGCGGATCACCTCGACCCGCGGTCACTCGATCACCTCGATGCAGGCGATCTACGTCCCCGCCGACGACTACACCGACCCGGCCCCGGCGACCACCTTCGCCCACCTGGACGCCACCACCGAGCTGTCCCGCGACATCGCCTCGCGTGGCCTGTACCCGGCGGTGGACCCGCTCACCTCGACCAGCCGCATCCTCGACCCGCAGTTCATCGGCCAGGAGCACTACGACACCGCCATCCGGGTGAAGCAGATCCTGCAGCGCAACAAGGAACTGCAGGACATCATCGCCATCCTGGGCATCGATGAACTGCCCGAGGAGGACAAGGTGATGGTCGCCCGGGCCCGCCGGATCCAGCAGTTCCTCTCGCAGAACACCTACATGGCGGAGAAGTTCACCAACGTCCCCGGCTCGACCGTGCCGCTGGCCGACACCATCGAGAGCTTCAAGATGATCTGCGACGGCGAGGTCGACCACATCGCCGAGCAGGCCTTCTTCAACGTGGGCGGCATGGACATGGTGATGGAGAACTGGGCGAAGATCCAGAAGGAAGGCTGAGATGCCGGGTCCGCTGACGGTCGAGGTGGTCTCGGCCACCGGGATGGCCTGGGAGGGCGAGGCGCTGAGCGTGATCGCCCGGACGACCGAGGGCGACATCGGCATCCTGCCCGACCACGAGCCCTTCCTGGCCGGCCTGGTGCCGTGCGCCGCCGAGGTGCTCACCGTGGACGGACGGCGGGAGATCGTCGCGCTGGACGGCGGCTTCCTCTCGGTGGCCGACAACCGGGTCTCGCTGCTCAGCCAGTTCGCCCGGATCGCCCAGGAGATCGACCTCACCGCTGCCGAGCACGAGCTGGCGGCGGCGGAGAAGCGGCTCGACGCCGGCGAAACCGACGAGGAGACGATGCACCACTTCCGTCGCGCCCAGGCGCAGGTCAAGGCCGCCCGGCTGGCCCGCGAACTCGCCTGAGACCGCGGGAGGGCAGAGATGAACTGGCTGGCGGTGACCGAAGTCATCGCGCTGGTCATCGCTGCTGCCGTCCTGCTGCCGATCGCCTGGCTGATCGCCCGCCGCCGCTGGCTGAGCCGCGGCGGCTCGCTGTTCGACTGTTGCGTACGGCTGAAGACCACGACTCCGGGTACCGGTTGGGTGCTCGGAGTCGCGCGTTATCGGCAGAGCCGGCTGGAGTGGTTCCGCTCGTTCTCGCCCTCGCTGCGGCCCCGGCTGGTGTTCCCGCGGGAGCAGACCACGGTGGGCCGGCAGCGTCCGCCGGACGAGATCGAGGCGCTGTTGCTGCTGGAGGATCAGCGGGTGATCCAGTTGCGGCTGGACGACGGCCGCGACTGGGAGGCGTCAATGACGCCGGAGGCGATCACCGCCCTGCTCAGCTGGCTGGAGGCGGCTCCACCGGGGCAGGGTCACCAGCGCCGGCCGGTGGGTTGACCAGCCGGGCGCGCTGCCTGATCCCCTTCGGATCGGACGGGGTCCGATCGCCGCCCGGTACCCAGAGCACGTCGCCGGCCTGCTGCCCGACCACCCGGGCGAGGATGAACAGCAGGTCGGAGAGCCGGTTCAGGTAGGTGATGGCCAGCGGGTTGACCCCGCCCGGCGCCTCGCCGTCGGCGGGCTCGGTGCCGTAGAGCTCGGCGGCTCGCCAGGCCTCGCGTTCGGCCCGCCGCACCACCGACCGGGCCTGGTGCAGCAGGGACGCGGTGAAGCTGCCGCCGGGCAGGATGAACGAGCGCAGTTTGGGCAGCGGGTCGCCGAAGGCGTCGCACCAGCCCTCCAGCCGGTCGATGCAGGCCTGGACGATCCGCAGCGGCTCGTAGGGCGGATCGGCGACCAGCGGGAAGGACAGGTCGGCGCCAGTGTCGAACAGTTCGTTCTGGATGTGCCGCAGCACCTGCCGGACGTCCTCCGGCAGGTCGGGCTGGGTGACCACCATGCCGAGGATCGAGTTGGCCTCGTCCACCGCGCCGTAGGCCTCGACCCGCTGGTCGGTCTTGGCCGCTTCGGACAGGTCGGAGAGCCGGGTCATGCCGGCGTCGCCGGTGCGGGTGTAGATCCTGGAGAGGTTGACCATGTCAGCAATCAACACCCGCCGCCGGGCGGTGTCAAACGCGACGCGGGCTTGAACGATCTGGCAGGGTGGGAGGCGTGAATCGAATCCTCGCTGCCCTAGCCGTGCCCGCTGTCCTGCTGGTCGGTTGCACCAATCCCGTCCCGGCCGAGTCGACCCGCACCATGCCCTACGGCACCGAGTCGCCCAGCGCTCCGGTGACCACCGCCAGCCAGCCGCCCGCCGCTGGGACGGTGGCCTGCGAGTATCCCGCCGGCGGTCCGGCCGCCCGGGAGGTGCAGCCGCCGAACGGCACCGACGTGCCGGCGACCGGCACCGCCGAGGCGACCATGACCCTGAACGGCAAGCCGGTGAAGATCACGCTGGACCGCGCCGCCGCGCCCTGCACGGTGAACTCGTTCGTCTCGCTGGCGCAGCAGGGCTACTTCGACGGCACCACCTGCCACCGGGTGGTGGACGAGGGGATCTTCGTGCTGCAGTGCGGCGACCCGAGCGCCAGCGGTTCGGGCGGCCCCGGCTACACCATTCCGGACGAGTTCGAGGCCATCACCGGCTACCCGGCCGGTGCCCTGGCGATGGCCAATACCGGGCAGCCCAACTCGGGCGGCTCGCAGTTCTTCATCGTCTTCGCCGAGACCCCGCTGCCGCCGCAGTACACCGTGTTCGGCAGTATCGATCAGGCCGGCATCGACCTGGCGACCGAGATCGCCGCCGGCGGCAATGATGGTTCCTTCGGCCAGGCCGGCGGTGGCAAGCCGCTGCTGCCCGCCGAGATCGAGAAGGTCACCGTCGGATAGTCGCCGGGCACGTCGCTCCCGGGCCGGGCCGCCGAGGCCGGCCCGGGCTGCGCCGTCTCACCACCTGCTTTGACCCACCGCCGGCACCCCATGGCATCTATACAAGATGTATCTTGTATCCAAGACGTCAGGGAGGGTTGCCATGCAGTCACCGGATCCGCAGAAGCGCTTCTACGGCGCGATCACCGTCAGCGATCGTGGCCAGATCGTGATCCCGGCGCAGGCCAGGCGGGATTTCGGCATCGAGGTCGGTGACAAGCTGCTGGTCCTCGGCGACCTGAACCATGGCATCGCGCTGGCCCGGGCGGAGGACTTCATCGCGCGCCATCCGGGGGCCGAGGCGATCTTCGGCGGGGCGGATGCTGACTGAGGCCGGCGCCGCCCGGTTGCGGACCCTGCTGGCCAACCTGGTCGCGGCCGGCTTCGGCTTCGGCGGCGCGCTGCTGGTGGGGTTCAGCCCGTGGGCGGTGCTGGTCGCTCCGCTGACCGGCACGGTGGGCTGGTTCGTCGGCCGGCTGGCTGGTGGGAAGCTCGGTCGCGCGCTGGCCGGGCGAGGCTACGCCCCGGCCGGACGGCCGTGCTACCGGTTCGCCGAGCTACCCGAGGCCGAGCAGACCGCCGGTGGCAAGGCGCGGGCGCTGGCCCGGCTGATCCGCGCCGGCCACCCGGTGCCGGACGGCGTGGTGCTGCTGCCGCGGGCCTTCGTGGCCGACCGGCTGACCGCCGAGGCGGCTGACGCGCTGCGTGCCGCGCTGCGCCGCTTCCCGGCGGGGCAGCGGTTCGCCGTCCGCTCCTCGGCACAGGGCGAGGACGCCGCCACCGCCTCCTTCGCCGGCGCCTACGAGTCGGTGCTGGACGTGGCCGCCGACGACCTCGACGCCGCCCTGGCCACCGTCCGGGCCTCCGGGGCGGCCGGCCGGGTGGCCGCCTACGCCCGCTCGGCCGGAGCCGAGGCGGGGGAGCTGGCGGTGATCGTGCAGGCGATGGTCCCGGCTGAGCTCGCCGGGGTGCTCTTCACCGTCGATCCGATCAGCGGGCAGCTGGACGCGATGCTGGGCCACGTCGTCCGGGGGTTGGGGGAGTCGCTGGTGGCCGGGGACGCCACCGGCGAGCAGTTCCGGCTCGCCCGGCCGTCCGGCGCCTTCGACGGGCCGGACCTGCTGGCGTCCCGGGCCGCCGAGCTGCACGACCGGGCGCACCGGGTGGAGGGCAGCTTCGGCGGTGTGCCCCAGGACATCGAGTGGGCGGTGGCCGACGGCCGGCTCTGGCTGCTGCAGGCCCGTCCGATCACCACGCTGAACCCCTGGCAGCCCCGGACGGCCGAGCGCAATGACTCGCTGGCCGGGAACTGCCTGTGGTCGGCGACCAACCTCAGCGAGGCCAATCCGGTCGCGCAGACCCCGCTGACCATCTCGCTGGCGCGCTATCAGCAGGCCCACGGCGGGCCGTCGATGGCGCTGCGGGGACGGGAGATGGCCGGCTACATCGGCGGGCGGCCGTACGCCAACCTCAGCGTCCAGATCACCGGACGACGCGGCAAGGCCGGCCGGGAGGACCCCCGCGAGGTCTACCGCAAGCTCGCCGGCTGGTGGGGGAGACTGCCCGAGGAGGCGCCGATCCCGCTGATCCCGATGACCACGGACGACTGGACGCAGGCCGGGCTGCCGCTGCTCGGCGCCCTGCTGCGGCTGTCCTGGACCAGGGTGCGGCTACCCGGCTTCCTGCGGGGCCACCGCGCGCGCTGCGACGAACTGGCCGCCGCGGTGGCGGCCTGCGGTACCCCCGGCGACCTGCTCCGGCTCTGGGACGACCGGCTGTTCGCCTTCAGCCTGCGCTCGTTCTGGGCGGTGATCGCCTCGGGCTCGGACTATCCGGCCCGGCTGGAGGCGGAGCTACGAACCGAACTGGGCCCGCAGGACGCCGCCGCGCTGCTGTCGAACCTGGCCGGCCACGCCGGCGGCCTGGAGAGCCTGGGACCGGCGCAGGGGCTGCAGCAGGTGCGGGCCGGCGAGCTGTCCGGGGCGGAGTACGTGGCGCGGTTCGGCCATCGCGGCGTGAACGAGGCGGAACTGGCCTGGCCGCGCCCGGCCGAGGATCCGGACTGGCTGGCCAACGAACTCGCCCGGCCGGCCGGGGCGGAGGTGGCCGAGCTGCGCCGTCGGCAGGCCGCGGCGGCCGCCGCCGTGCTGACCAGGCTCGGCGAGGCCGACCGCCGGCTCGCCCGCGGTGTCGAGCGCCGGGTCCGGCGGGCCGCCAACCAGGCAGCCCGGCGCGAGGCGGTTCGCTCCGAGGGGGTGAGGACCACCGGGGTGCTGCGCGGCTTCGCCCGGCGGGCCGGCGAGCTGCTGGGGATCGGCGACGATGTCTTCCTGCTCACCGTCGAGGAGCTGCTGGCCGCGCTGGCCGGCGACACCACGCCGTTCGGTTGGCTTGAGCAACGCCGCAGCAGCTACCAGCGCTACCTGGAGCTCCCGGCGCTGCCCGGCCTGATCTGCGGCGGGTTCGATCCGTTCGACTGGGCGGCCGACCCGGATCGCCGCACCGACCTGGCCGGTACGGCGGTGACCGCCTGCGACCTGGGCAGCGCGCCCCCTGCCGGGATCACCGGTCACCCCGGCGCGGTCGGCCGGGTGGAGGGAACCGTCCGGGTGCTGACCGGCTTCGACCAGGCCGACCGGCTTCGTCCCGGTGAGGTGCTGGTCACCTCGCTGACCAATATCGGCTGGACGCCGCTGTTCCCGATCGCCGCGGCCATCGTCACCGATCTGGGCGCGCCGCTCAGCCACGCCGCGATCGTCGCCCGCGAACTGGGGATTCCGGCGGTGGTCGGCTGCGGCGACGCCACCGCCCGGCTGCGCACCGGCGATCGCGTCCGGGTGGACGGTGCGGCCGGCACGGTCGAGCTGCTGCCGCCGGCTTGATCGTGTGTGGGTACTAGGCGGGGCCGGCGAGCCGGTCGGCCAGTTCCGCCAGGGCCGCGACCACGGCCTCGGGATTGTCCGCCTGCACCCAGTGCCCGGCATCAGCCACGGTCCGCAGTTCGACGGCGGGGAAGAGCCGCCGCATCGCTGGCAGATGCTGGTCGCGGACGTAGTCGGAGCGCTCGCCCCGCAGCCACAGCACCGGACCTGGGTAGCTGACCGGACCGGGATCGGGCCAGGCCGCGATCAGGTCCAGGTTGGCGCTCAACAGCCGCAGGTTGGGCTGCCAGTGCCAGCGCGGCCTGGCCCGCAGGTTCTGCAGCAGGAACTGCCGCACCCCCGGCTCGGCGATCCGCTCGGCCAGCACCGCCTCCGCGTCGCCGCGGACCTGCAGCCGGTCCAGTTCGACAGCGGCCATCGCCGCGACCAGCCGCGGGAAGCCGTCCACCCCCTCGGAGACCGCCGGGGCGATGTCGATCACCACCAGGGCGTCCACCAGCTCCGGGCGGCGCAGCGCCAGCAGCATCGCCACCTTGCCGCCCATCGAGTGGCCGACCAGGATCAGCCGGGCGGCCGAGCCCAGCCGCTGCTCGATCTCGGCCGCCACCGCGTCGGCCATCTGCTGGTAGCTGAACTCGTCCGTCCAGTCGCTGGCGCCGTGGTTCGGTAGGTCGAACAGCACGCTGGAGTAGCCGCGTTCGGCCAGCGCGCCGGCGATCCCGGACCAGTTCCGGCCTCGGCCGAACAGGCCGTGCAGGAAGGCGAACCTCGGCCGTCCGGTTCCGATCAGCTGGGTGCGCAGCCCGCTCATCAGCGCCGCCTCGCCCAGCAGGAGGTGTGCCAGTGCCGGCGGTCGGCCACCGCTGAAGTCGAGCCGATGCCGGGCTCCCTCGGCCAGGCCACCACCTGGGCGGCGCCGACCGGGATCTGCTGCTCGCAGCCGGGGCACAGGTAGGTCTTGGCGGCGCTGCCGCCCGGCATGGTCTGCACCATCCAGGCGCCGTCGGCCTTGGTGACCAGTTGGGCGAAGCCGCCCTGGGTCAACGGCCGGGCGGGACGCAGATGCTTGGAGGGACGTTTGGGCATGGGTCAAGGTTACGGCTCGGAATCGGGTAACTTGTCCGGCGTGCGTTTGCTGATTGCCCGCTGCCAGGTCGACTACGCCGGCAGGCTGAGTGCCCATCTGCCGATGGCCACCCGGCTGATCATGGTGAAGGCGGACGGGTCGGTCTCGATTCACGCCGATGACCGCGCCTACAAGCCGCTGAACTGGATGAGCGCGCCGTGCACCATCACGGTCGGCGAACCGCCGGCGGACCTGGAGGCGGTCACCGCCGAGCTGGAATCCGGGCTGACCGAGGTCTGGGAGGTGAAGAACACCACCGGCGACACGCTGCAGATCGCGATCGCCGAGGTGTTCCACGACAGCAGCCACGAGCTCGGGGTGGATCCCGGCCTGGTCAAGGACGGCGTCGAGGCGCACCTGCAGGCGCTGCTGGCCGAGAACCCGGCTACCTTCGGCGAGGGCTGGACGTTGGTGCAGCGGGAGTACCAGACCCCGATCGGCCCGGTGGATCTGCTGTTCCGCGACCACACCGGTGGCTACGTGGCGGTGGAGGTGAAGCGCCGCGGCGAGATCGACGGGGTCGAGCAGCTGTCGCGCTACCTGGAGCTGATGAACGCCGATCCGCTGCTGCGGCCGGTCCGCGGGGTGTTCGCCGCCCAGCTGATCAAACCGCAGGCCAAGGTGATCGCCGAGACCCGCGGGATCGGCTGCGTGCTGGTGGACTACGACGCGCTACGGGGGCTGGACAACGCCGACGACCGGTTGTTCTAGCCCTCGGCCCGGCTAGTTCCGGTCCAGGTGGGGGATCAGCACCTCGCGGTAGAGCAACAGCAGGGCGGCCATGGTGGGGATCGCCAGAATGGCGCCCACCAGGCCCAGCAGCAGACCGCCGGAGACCGCGGCCAGGATCACCAGGACGCCCGGCACCTGCACCGAGCGGGCGAAGATCCGGGGCTGGATGAAGTAGGCGTCGAACTGCTGGTAGGCCAGCATCACCAGCACCGCGATGATGCCGGTGGTCTGCCCGAAGGAGAAGGCCACGATGGCCACGATGATGATCGCGATCGAGGTGCCGACCAGCGGGATGAAGGCCAGCAGCCCGACCACCACGGCCAGCGCGACCGCGAACCGGGAGAGCCCGATCAGGTTCAGCAGCACGAACGACATCGCCGCCCACAGCATGGCGACCAGGAAGATGCCGGAGACGAAGCCACCCACCCGCTTGAACGCCTCGGTGGCCAGGTACCGGGTGCGGGCCCGCCGGGAGGCCGGCGCGAGCTGGTAGATGACCTCTTTGATGGCCGGCAGCGAGGTGAGGAAGTAGAGCGTCAGCACCACCGAGATGGTGATCGAGAAGACCACGTTCGCCACCGCCTGACCGGCTCCGACCAGGCCGCCGAAGAGGCTGCTGATCAGCTCGCCGGTGGTGAGATAGGCGACGATCTTGTCGATCACCTGGAACTGCTGGTCGAAGGCGGCGATCTGCGGATTGTCCCGCAGGTTCACCAGGTAGCGGGGAGCGTTGGCATAGAGGCTCTGCACCTGTTCGTTGACCACCGGGACGATCGCCCAGCCGGCCAGCGCGAGCAGCGCCAGCAGCGCCAGCGCGACGATGAACACCGCCAGGCCACGCCGGATGCCGCGGTTGTGGAACCACTCCACCACCGGGTTCAGGCCCAGCGCCAGCGCGAAGCACAGCACCACCAGCACCAGGATGTCGCGCAGCTGCCCCAGCGAGGTCAGCAGGGCGTAGGCGGTGATCCCGCCGGCGGCGATGAAGAAGCCGATGTAGAACGGGTTGCGGTGCAGCAGCGAGACCCGCTCGCTACGCCCCTCGGCACCCTCGAAGTAGTCCGGCGGGGTGGGCTGGGTGGTCCGCCGCCAGCGCAGCAGCCAGTTGCGGGTGGCCGGGGCGTTCGGCGTCCGGGCGGAGACCGGCGCACCGGTGGCAGCCGGACGCGGTGGCGTGGGCTGCGGCGGTGGGCTGGTGGGACGCTCGGCGTCGCCGGCTGCTGAGGTCATCGACGGTCAGCGGCCTCCGGCCGGCCGCCGGTTGCCGGCGCCGCCTCGGCCGCGGCCCTTCGGCGGAGTCGGGGCGCTGGCGGGTTCGGGCTGGGCGGGTTTGGGCTCGACGGGCTCGGACTGGGCCTCCTCGGCGGCGGCCTCGGAGAGCTCGGTCTCGTCCTGTTCCGCCTCGGCCTCGGTCGCCTCGGTCGCTGCCGCCTCGGCGATCCCGGCCTCGACCCCAGCCGGCTCGGCGGCCACCGCGGAGCCGCGGGTCGCGGTCTGGTCGACGGTGTCGACGGCCAGGGTGGAGAGCTGCGCTAGCTGGTCGATGATGGTCTGCTTGCGCAGGTCGAGGGCTTCCACCTCGCGGCGCAGCTCGGCGGCCTGCTGGACCTCGGCCTGGTTGGCCTCGCTGAGAATCCGGGCGGCCTCGTGCTGGGCGTTCTCGATGGTCACCTGGGCCTGATCGGCGGCGCTGCTGGCGATCTGGGCGGCCTCGGCGCGAGCGGCCTCGCGGCGCTGGTCGGCGGTGGCCAGGTCCTCCTCGAGCCGGGCGCGCTGCTCGTCCACCTCCTGCTTGCTGGCCTCCAGCAGTTCGGCGATCTGGTTGGCGGCGGCCTGGCGTCCGGCGGCGATCTCGGCCAGCGCCTGCTCCTTGGCCCGGGCCAGCTCGGTGGCCTGCTCGGCGGCCAGCCGCTCGGTCTCCGCCCGGCGCTGCTCGGCCTCGGCGGTGGCCGCGTCCACGATGGTGCGGGCCTGGGTCTCGGCCTCGCGGAGCAACCACTCCCGCTGCCGTTCGGTGGCGGCCAGCAGGGCGGCGGCGTCGGCCCGCGCCGCCTCCAGCTCGGCGGCGGTCTGCTCGCCCAGCAGGGCGCGCAACTGCTCGAGATCGGCAGTGGTGGCCGCCCGGCTCTCGTCCAGCAGCCGCTGGGTCTGGTTGGTCAGCCGGGTGCTCTCGACGCCGGCATCGGACCGCACCGCCGCGGCTTCGGCCTGCGCGGCCGCCACGATCTCGGCGGCCTGGGCCTCGGCGGCGGTCAACAGCCCGCGGGCGTGGCCGCCCAGCCGGGCGTAGTCGGTGGTGTCGGTGGTCGCCGCCACCAGCTCCAACTGGTGGCGGAGGTCCCGCTGTTCGGACATGGCGCGGGAGAGCTTCGATTCCAGCTCGCGAATGTACGCGTCCACCGCGCTGCGGTCGTAGCCGCGGAGCGCGTGCGGGAAGTTGCCGGCCGCAGTGGCGGTCTCGTCGAAGATGGCGAGACCCTCATCCATTGATGACACCGGAATCGGTCCTTTCTGCCGGGTGGGGCGGACAGTCGGCCTCCGAAGTGGCGACTGCCCCTCCGATGCTACCGTCCGCCCCGGACCAACCGGCGCCACCACTCAGTGGTGGGAAACCGCCGGCTCGACCAGCTCCAGCAGGATGCCGCCGACATCCTTCGGGTGGGCGAAGTTGATCCGCGAGCCGCCGGTGCCGATCTTCGGCGCGTCGTAGAGCAAGCGGACGCCGCGCTCGCGCAGCGTGGCGCAGACCTGGTCGAGATCGGCGACCCGGTAGGCGACCTGCTGGATGCCGCCCTTGCCGCCATTGCGCTCGATCCACTTGGCGATGGTGCTGTTCTCGTTCAGCGGCGCGAGCAACTGGACCTGAGCATTCTCGGGCAGCTGATCGCCGGTGCCGATCATCGCCTCCTCGACGCCCTGCTCGGCGTTGGTCTCGCGGTGCAGCACCCGCCAGCCCAGCACCTCGGTGTGGAACTTGATCGCGTCGTCGAGGTTGTGGACGGCGTAGCCGACGTGGTCGATGCAGATGAAGAGATCGTCATTACTCATGGTTCAACCATTCCACATTCGGCCGTTCTCCGAAGCCGGAACGACAAAGACCCCGGTACCTCAGCCGAGCACGGCGTCCACCACCTGCTTGGCCTCGGCCTGCACCTGCGCCAGGTGCTCGGGGCCCTTCAGCGACTCGGCGTAGATCTTGTACACGTTCTCGGTGCCCGAGGGACGCGCCGCGAACCAGGCCGAATCGGTGGCGACCTTGAGGCCGCCGATCGGCGCGCCGTTGCCGGGGGCATTGGTGAGCGTGGCCACGATCGGCTCGCCGGCCAGTTCGGTGGCGGTGACGTCGCTGGGGGAGAGCTTGGCCAGCTTGGCCTTCTGCTCCCGGTTGGCGGGGGCGTCCACCCGGGCGTAGCTGGACGCGCCGTGCTTGGCCTCCAGTTCGGCGTACAGCTCGGACGGCGACTTGCCGGTCACCGCCTTGATCTCCGAGGCGAGCAGGGCCAGCAGGATGCCGTCCTTGTCGGTGGTCCAGGTGGAACCGTCCAGCGCCAGGAAGGAGGCTCCGGCGGACTCCTCGCCACCGAACCCGAGGTCGCCGCTCATCAGGCCGGGGACGAACCACTTGAAGCCGACCGGCACCTCGACCAGCCGGCGGCCGAGGTCGGCGGCCACCTTGTCGATCAGCGAGGAGGAGACCAGGGTCTTGCCCACCCCGGCGTCCGGCCGCCAGTTCGGCCGGTGGCTGAACAGGTACTGGATGGCCACCGCCAGGTAGGCGTTGGGGTTCATCAGCCCGGCGTCCGGGGTGACGATGCCGTGCCGGTCGGAGTCGGCGTCGTTGCCGGTGGAGATGTCGTACTTCTCTCGGTTGGCGATCAGGCTGGCCATGGCGTACGGGCTGGAGCAGTCCATCCGGATCTTGCCGTCCCAGTCCAGGGTCATGAACGGCCAGGCCGGATCCACCAGCGGGTTGATCACGGTCAGGTCGAGGCCGAGCCGTTCGGCGATGTACTGCCAGTACTGGACCGAAGCGCCGCCCAGCGGGTCGGCGCCGATGTGGACGCCGGCCGACGCGATGGCGTCCAGGTTGAGCGCGTTGCGCAGGTCCTCGCAGTAGGCGCCGAGGTAGTCCACCCGGGTGACGTCCGCGGCGGCGCGGTCGTACGGGGTGCGCTGGATCGCGCCGGGGTTGCGGAGCAGCTCGTTGGCGCGGCCGGCGATCCAGCCGGTGGCGTCGGTGTCGGCCGGGCCGCCGTGCGGCGGGTTGTACTTGAAGCCGCCGTCGCGGGGCGGGTTGTGCGAGGGAGTGACCACGATGCCGTCCGCCCGCGGACCGGAATGGTCACGGTTGTAGACGATGATCGCCCGGGAGACCGACGGGGTGGGGGTGAAGTCCTGGTCCCGCTCCGCCCGGATGTCCACGCCGTGGGCGTGCAGCACCTCGATGGCGGTGCGCCAGGCCGGGCCGGAGAGGCCGTGGGTGTCCTTGCCGATGAACAGCGGGCCGGTGATGCCCTGGCCGGCGCGGTACTCCACGATCGCCTGGGTGGTGGCGGCGATGTGGGCGTCATTGAAGGCGGCGTCCAGGCTGGAGCCGCGATGGCCGGAGGTGCCGAACACCACCTGCTGATCGGGATTGTCCGGATCGGGGGTGAGGTCGTAGTACGCCGCCACCACGGCGTCGATGTCGATCAGGTCCTCGGGCAGTGCTACCTGCCCCGCGCGTTCATGAGCCATGGGGCCATCTTGCCTGCTCAGGTTTGTCTGCGCGAGGCCTGCTGGCAGAATGACCAGCTGTGACACCTGCCGCTTTCAACCCTTCCCGCGCCATGGACCTCTCCGGCATCGCCGCTGCCGCGAAGGCGCCACCACCGCCGCCCGGCGCCAGCTACGTGCTCGAACTGGACGAGCAGTCGTTCGAGCCGACCATCCAGCTCTCGGTCAAGCACCCGGTGGTGGTGGAGCTCTACTCGCCGCGGGCCAACGCCCAGGCGCTGTCGGACGACCTGATCGCGCTGGCCAACGCGGCCGGCGGCCGCTACCTGCTGGCCCGGGCGAACGTGGACGCCGTCCCGCAGATCGCCGCCACCTTCGGAATCCAGGCCGTGCCCACCGTGATCGCGGTGATCGGCGGCCAGTTGGCGCCGTTGTTCCAGGGCACCCGGCCGAAGGCCGAGGTGGAGGCCGTCCTGAACCAGGTGCTGCAGGCCGCCGCCGGCGCCGGGGTGGTCGGGATCGCCGAGCCGGTCAGCATCGACGCCGACGCCGGGCCCGACCCCCGGTTCGCGGCGGCGGACGAGGCGCTCTCCTCCGGTGACTTCACCCGGGCGGTGGCTGAGTTCGACAAGCTGCTCGCCCAGTCCCCGAACGACCCGGAGGCGAAGGCCGGCCGGGCGCAGGCCGCGCTGTTGCAGCGGGTCAGCCAGCTCGACCCCGGCCAGGCGCTGACCGAGGCGGCGGCGCGTCCCACCGATGTCGAGGCCCAGCTGGCGGCCGCCGACACCGAGTTGATGGGCGGCGCCAGCCAGCAGGCCTTCAACCGGCTGATCGAGCTGATCCGCAACACCGCCGGAGCCGAGCGCGAGACGGTGCGGCTGCGGCTGCTGGAGCTGTTCGAGACCGTGGGGGCGTCCGACCCGGCCGTGCTGAAGGCCCGCCGCGACCTGATGAGCGCCCTGTTCTGATCGCTGGACGGGCCCATCGCAGCTGAGTCGCTGCAGTTCAGTGGTTATGCCGGTGGTGCGGCGGGCCTGCCCGTTGGCGCGCTGCGAAACAGTGGTTATGCCGAGGATCCCGGGCGTCAGAACGACGGAACTGCAGCGAGCCGTGAACCTGGGGCCCGGCAGCGCCGGCATAACCACGGTTTCGCGCATCAGCGGCAACTGCGGCCGGATTCGCATGGTGTTGTGACAGAACCGGGACATTCCTCTGCCAGGGTGGAGCCGAGGAGGTTGCGGTGAGCGAGTTGCTGCTGGTGGAGGACGACCCTGGCGTGGCCGAGGCACTGCGGCTGGCGCTGACCTCGCTCGGACACTGGGTGGAGGTCGCCGCCGACGGGCACTCCGGGCTGGCGGCGCTGGGGGACCGTTCCTTCGACGTGATGCTGCTGGACGTGATGATGCCGGGCATCGACGGCTTCGAGACCGCCCGCCGGGTGCGGGCCGGTTCGTTGCTGCCGATCATCATGCTGACCGCCCGGTCGGATCCGATCGACATCGTCGCCGGGCTGGAATGCGGTGCCGACGACTACGTCACCAAGCCGGTCGAGCCCCGGGTGCTGGACGCCCGGATCAAGGCCGTGCTGCGGCGCGCCGCCCCCGTCGACGGGCATGTGGCGCTGGGGTTCGGCGGGTTGCTGATCGACACCGCGGCGATGGTGGTCACCCGGGACGGCGAGCCGGTCGCCCTCACCCCGACCGAACTGCGGTTGCTGCTGGAACTGGCTGAGCACGCCGGCCAGGTGCTGAGCCGCCACCAGTTGCTGCAACGGGTGTGGGGCTATGGCTACGCCGGCGACTCCCGGCTGGTGGATGCCGTGGTGCAGCGGCTGCGCGCCAAGGTCGAACCCACTCCGGGACGTCCCACCCTGATCCAGACCGTGCGCGGCATCGGCTACCGGCTGGACCGGCCATGAGGGCGCTGGGTCTGCGTGGCCGCACCACGGTGGCGCTGGTGGTCACGGCGGCGGTGGCCTGCCTCGGACTGTCCGGCGGGACGCTGGTCTGGGCCCAGGCCCAGCACCTGGGGTCGCTGGAGGAGAAGATGTACCTCACCCTCGACGCCGGCATGGATCACGTGGTCGAGGCGATCGCGGCCAACCCCACGAGCAGGCAGTGGCAGGACATCGCACCGGAGACCGGTTACGGGTTGTCCTCCGATGCCGCCCTGTTCAGGTTCGAGGCGCAGAGCAGCCCGTTCCGGCCGGAGCAGGTCGAGCAGTTCGCGTTCAGCGATGAACCGCTGAACCAGCGGATTCCGGAGTGCCTGGTGCCGCGACCGGAATGGTTGGACGGACGGAGCATCACCGATATTCCGTACACCCCGGGTAGTTGGGGCGGCTGGGTGAATCGCTGTGGCGACCACCTGATGGGATTCGGGTACACCGAGGTTCCCGGGCGTGACGGTCCGTTCGCCTGGCTGTTGATCTACGAGTACCCGATCGATCGCGCCGAGAGCCCGGTGCCTGGCCTCGCCACCACCCTGGGACTGATCTCGGGCGGGGTGGTGCTGCTCGCGGTGCTGCTGGCCGGCGGGGTGGCCGGCTCGGTGGTCCGGCCGGTGACCCGGGCGGGAGCGATGGCCCACGCGGTGGCCGACGGCGATCTCTCGGTACGGATCCCGGTGGTCGGGGACGACGATGTCGCGGCCATGTCCATGGCGGTGAACGCCATGGCCGATCGGTTGACCGACCAGATAGCCCGGTTGAAGGCGGCCAACGAGGGTCAACGCCAGTTCGTCTCCGATGTCGCCCACGAACTGCGGACGCCGACCACCGCGCTGCTGGCCTCCGCGGAGGCGCTGGACGACCCGGCCACCCGGGACCGGGCGGCGGCGCTGGTGGCGCCTCAGCTACGGCGCTTGGCCGGGCTGACCGAGGATCTACTGGAGATCAGCCGGATGGACGCCGGACGAGCCGAGCTGGTCACCAGCCGGATCGACCTGGCCGATCTGATCGCCGAGGTGGTCGCGGATTCCGGCGCGGCCGACCAGGTCGCCTACCAAGGGCTGGATGAGCTGCTGATCACCACCGACCCGGCGCGGCTGCGGGTGGTGCTGCGCAATCTGGTGGCCAACGCGCTGCAGCATGGTGCGCCACCGGTGACCGTCACCGCGACGGTGAAGGAACGTGAAGCGACGGTCAGCGTCCGCGACAGCGGCTCGGGGGTGCCCACCGAGCTGCGGGAGCGGGTCTTCGACCGGTTCGTCCGGGGCGACCAGGCGCGTCACGGGAGGTCGTCCGGTCTGGGCCTGGCGATCGCGGCGGAGAACGCCAAGCTGCTCGGCGCTGACCTCAGTCTCGAACCGGATGGCGTTACCTTCACCCTGAGGTGGCAGCTGGACAACTCTGGACCGAAGGCCGCGGTGACACCTGCCGATCAGTAGCTGACAAGGTGGGACAAGGAACCGTCCCCGTGTCCCACGACAAGGAACCGTCCCCGTGGCCCACGACCCTTCGTCAGGTTCTGTTCCTCGACCCGCTCGTCTGGGATCGCGCCTACTCCCCGGCGTACTCGAAGAAGACCGCGCCCAGCGGCGGCACCACGACCTTGGCGCTGGCCGGCAGGCCGTGGCAGCCCTGGTCGGTGGCCACCACCTGGCCGAGGTTGCCGTGCGTCCCGGAGCCGTCGTAGACGTCGGCGTCGGAGTTGAAGATCTCCTTCCACACCCCCGCCGCGGGCAGGCCGAGCTGGTACTGCTCCCACGGTTCGGAGGAGAAGTTCACGATCACCGCCAGCTGTCGTCCGGTCGAGTCGGTGCGCAACCACGAGTAGGTGTTGCCGCCGGCATCGTCGGCGTTGATCCAGCGGAACCCATCCGGGTCGGTGTCCAGCTCCCACAGTTCGGGGTGGGTGGTGTAGATCGCGTTCAGGTCCTTGATCATCCGCTGCAGGCCGTGGTGGCCCCACAGGTCGCTGACCCACCACTCCAGGCTGGTCGCCTCGTTGAACTCCGGCCGCTGGCCGAACTCACAACCCATGAACAGCAGCTGCTTGCCGGGGAAGGCCCACATGAACGAGTAGAAGGCCCGCAGGGTGGCGAACTGCCGCCAGGTGTCCTGCGGGATCTTGTTGATCATCGAGCCCTTGCCGTGCACCACCTCGTCGTGGCTGATCGGCAGCACGAAGTTCTCCGAGTAGGCGTAGACCATCGCGAAGGTCATCTCGTGGTGGTGGTACTGCCGGTAGATCGGCTCCAGCGCCAGGTAGCGCAGCGAGTCGTTCATCCAGCCCATGTTCCACTTGAAGCCGAAGCCCAGCCCGCCCTCGTGCACCGGCTTGGTGACGCCGCCGAAGGAGGTCGACTCCTCGGCGATCATGATCACGCCCGGCACCCGCTCGTAGAGGTGACGGTTCACGTAGCGCAGGAAGTCGATCGCCTCCAGGTTCTCGTTGCCGCCGTGGACGTTCGGCACCCACTCGCCCTCGTTGCGGGAGTAGTCCAGGTAGAGCATGGACGCCACCGCGTCTACCCGCAGCGCGTCGATGTGGAACTCGGTCACCCAGTACAGCGCGTTGCTGACCAGGAACGACTTCACCTCGTTGCGGCCGTAGTTGAAGATGTAGGTGCCCCAGTCCTTGTGCTCGCCCTGGCGGGGGTCGGCGTGCTCGTAGAGCGCGGTGCCGTCGAACCGTCCCAGCGCCCATTCGTCCTTGGGGAAGTGGCCGGGCACCCAGTCGAGGATGACGCCGATGCCGGCCTGGTGCAGCCGGTCGACCAGGTAGCGGAACTCGTCCGGGCGGCCCAGCCGGGACTGCGGGGCGAAGTAGTTGGTCACCTGGTAGCCCCAGGAGCCCTCGAAGGGGTGTTCGGTGACCGGCATGAACTCGACGTGGGTGAAGCCCTGCCAGCTGACGTACTCCACCAGCTCATCGGCCAGTTCCAGGTAGCTCTTGCCCTTGCGCCAGCTGCCCAGGTGCACCTCGTAGATGCTCATCGGCTCCCGGTGCGGGGCGGCGGCGGCCCGCCGGGTCATCCACTCGTGGTCGTCCCAGCGGTACTGGCTGGTGTAGACGATGGACGAGTTGGCCGGCGCCTGTTCGGCGAAGAAAGCCATCGGGTCGACCTTCTCGTGCCAGACCCCGTCGGCGCCCAGGATGTTGAACTTGTACAGCGCGCCCTCGCCGACCCCTTCGACGAACAGCGACCAGACGCCGGAGCCCGGCACCAGGTGCATGGTGTCGCCGGTCCACCAGTTGAAGTCGGCGTTCAGCCGCACCTCGCGGGCATTCGGCGCCCAGACCGCGAACCGGGTGCCGTGCAGCTCGCCCCGTTCGTCGTCGATCAGGGTGACCTGGTGCGCGCCCAGCCGGCGCCAGCACTCGGTGTCGCCGCCGGAGTGGAACCCCTCCAGATCCCAACCGGTCAGGCCGCCGTTCACGTCATACGCCATTGGATTCTCCTAGTGCCTGGTTGCCACATTCTTGACCGCCGAGAGCGGAATGCCTACCCAATCGGGCCGATTCCGGACTTCATATCCCACTTCGTACACCATCCGGGCCACCTCGTGGGCGTGGACCAGCGGCAAAGCCGCCGGATCCTGGCCATATCCGGTCAGGAAGGCCGCCCGGCCCCGGTCGCACCAGGCCCAGGCCCGGGGCCCGTCCGGCTCCGGATGGGCCGAGCGGACGTAGTCGAGGGAGCGGAGCAGCCCGGCCACGTCCCGCCAGCGGGAGTCGAAGCCGCGACGCTGGGCGATCGGTGCGCCCGGCTCGCCCTCGAAGTCGATGATCCGCCAGCCGTCGCCGACCAGCAGCGCCTGGCCGAGGTGGAAGTCGCCGTGCACCCGCTGGGTGAGCAGGTCGGCGTCGGGCACCCCGGTCAGGACGGACGCCAGCGCGTCCCGGTACGGCGCCAGCACCGGTAGTTCGCCGACCGCCCGCTCGAGGTCGGCCAGCAACTTCCGCCTGAGTTCGGCACCGGCGAGCTGCCGGGTGCCGAAGGTCTCGGCCAACCCGTCGTGCACCTGGCGCAGCGCCCCGCCCAACTGCTGCAGTTCGCTGTCGATGGGACGTTCGGCCGCGCAGGCGGCGGTGGCGAACTCCCAACCGTCCCGGGCCCCGGGAAGGAACTCGGTGGCCACCAGCAGGTCGTAGCCCGCCTGGCTGAGCACGCCGTGCAGCGCCGGCACCGGCCCGCCGGCCAGCGCGGCCAGCAGCTCCGGCTCGGGATTGGGCCCGGGGCTGAGCCGGCGGAAGATCTTCACCAGCGAGTCGCCGGCGACCACCGCCGAGTTGCTCTGCTCGGCCCCCAGCAGGCGCACCGGCTCGAGCCGGGACGGGTGCTGGAACCACTGGACGGCGGGCGAGGATCCCTGAGCTTGGTGAAGGGGCTCGGCGTTCGACCCTTCGTCGAGCCCCGTTCCCCGGCCTGTCGCGGCCCTGGTCAGGACTGCTTCCTCCCCGCTGCTACCGGCATAGCGGTCGCCCGGGATCGTGCGTAGGGCATTCAGCAGGGCCGTCATGGCGGTGGGGGAGGCGGCGGCGTCCACCACGTCCACCCGGCCCAGCTCGGCCACCTCCGTGGTCTCCACCAGCGCGCCGGGCTCGGCCGTGCCGGCCGGCAGGTAGCCGACCAGCAGGTGGTAGGCGTCCTCGCCGTCGGCGAGCCGGGCCAACTCCGAGCGCACCGCTGGCAGCGAGCCGGCCGGGGTGTACCAGCCGAGCGGTTCGACGCCGCCCAGCCGGTCCTCGTCCCCGACGCCGAACCAGCGCGCCCGCCGGAGGTACTCCAGCCAGCCCGGGGTCATCAGTCCAGCACGTGCAGGATGTGCGCCGGATTGCCCGGGGTCAGCCGGACGAAGTTCCGCTCCCCCCAGCTGAAGGTGGCCCCGGTCAGTTCGTCCCGCAGCCGGACCGACTCCCGGCCGCCGAGGCCCAGCGCGTCCAGGTCGAGGTAGATGTCACTCTCCACCACGTCGTACTGGTCGAGGCTGCAGATCGTGATCACGGTGTCGTCGCCGTCGGTCTTGGAGTAGGCGATCACCTGGTCGTGCGGGGCGTGGTGGAAGGTGATCTGCCGCAACTGCTGCAGCGCCGGGTGATCCCGCCGGATCTGGTTGAGGGTGCCCAGCAGCAGGTTGAGATTGGGCTCGGCGGTGTAGTCCCGGGGCCGGAACTCGTACTTCTCCGAATCCCGGTACTCCTCGCCGCCCGGCTTCAGCGGCTCGTGCTCGAACAGTTCGTAGCCGGAGTAGACCCCCCAGGACGGGGAGAGGGTGGCCGCCAGCACCGCCCGGATGGCGAACGCCGCCGGGTTGCCGGACTGCAGGAACACCGGGTTGATGTCGGGGGTGTTGACGAAGAAGTTCGGCCGGTAGAAGGCGTCCATCTCCCGGCTGAGCTCGCCGAGGTACTCCTCGATCTCCCACTTCTCGGTGCGCCAGGTGAAGTAGGTGTACGACTGGTGGTAGCCGATCTTGCCCAGCGCGTGCATCATCTCGGGCTTGGTGAAGGCCTCGGCCAGGAACAGCACGTCCGGGTCGGTGGCCCGGATCTCCTTCATCACCCAGGCCCAGAACTCCAGCGGCTTGGTGTGCGGGTTGTCCACCCGGAAGATCCGCACCCCGTGGTCCATCCACAGCCGCAGGGTGCGCAGCACCTCGTGGTAGATCCCCACCGGATCGTTGTCGAAGTTGATCGGGTAGATGTCCTGGTACTTCTTCGGCGGGTTCTCGGCGTAGGCGATGGTGCCGTCCAGCCGGGTGGTGAACCACTCCGGGTGTTCCTTCACCCAGGGGTGATCGGGGGAGGCCTGCAGCGCGAAGTCGAGCGCGATCTCCAGCCCCAGGCTGTTCGCCTTGGCGACGAACCTGTCGAAGGCGTCGAAGTCGCCCAGGTCGGGGTGGATGGCGTCGTGGCCACCCTCGGGGGCGCCGATCGCCCAGGGCGAGCCGGGATCCTCCGGACCCGGGGTGAGGGTGTTGTTCTTCCCCTTGCGGAAGGCGGTGCCGATCGGGTGGATGGGCGGCAGGTAGACCACGTCGAAGCCCATCGCGGCGACCTGCTCGAGGCGTTCGTGGCAGCTGTCGAAGGTGCCGGAGTGCCAGTGGCCGGCGTCGTCGGAATAGGCCCCGATGGAGCGCGGGAAGAACTCGTACCAGCTGCCGAACAGCGCCCGCTGGCGGTCGACGAAGAGCGGGAAGTCGGCGGTGGGGGAGACCAGCTCGCGCGGGCCGTACTTCTCCATGGTGTGCTTGATGCCCGCCGCGGTGGCGACCTCCAGCAGTTCGTCGACCGGACGTTCCGGGATCAGCAGCATGGCGGTGGCGCGCAGGATGGACGCCTGCACCGGGTCGCCGGCGGCCTCGGCGGAGTCGGCGGTCTGGTCGAGCAGGGTCTTGCCCTCCAGGCAGACCAGTTCGACATCCACCCCGGCGGGCAGCTTGGCCTCGGCGTTGTGCAGCCAGGTGTGCCAGGGATCCGACCAGCCCTCCACCCGGAAGGTCCAGGCGCCCTCGACGTCGGGACGCACCCAGGCCTCCCAGGGATCGAGCCCGCGGGGCTCGATCGGCGTCATGTCGACCCGGGTCTGGCGTCCGGTCGGGTCGGTCAGGATGACGGACGCGTTCACCGCGTCGTGGCCCTCCCGGAACACCTTGGCGCGGATGGGGATCAACTCGCCGACCACCGCCTTGGCCGGGTAGGCGCCGCCCTCGATCACCGGTTCGACCTTGGCCACCGGGATCCGGCCGAAGCCGCGGGGCAGGCCCGGATCCTGCGGGCCGACGCCGGTCAGTTCCGGCGGCTGCGCGGCCGGCGGGGTGGTCGCCGGCGCGGAACGCGGCTGCGGCGAGGGCTTACGGGGCTGGGGGGACCGACGCGGGGTCTTCGATGCTGCCACGGAGGACAACCTACCCAATCCCTCGCCGGTCTGGACAGGTCAGTCCGTGGCCTCCGGAAGGGTCACCCGGAACACCGCCATGGTGCGGCCGGGCACCTCCAGCGGGGTGCCCGCCTCGACCGGTTCCTCGGGCAGTTCGCCGGGCAGTCCGGTGTGCACCGCCACCGAGTAGGCGGCGGCCCAGGGGCCGCCGGGCAGGGTGACCGCCAGCGGCTCGGCGCCGGCGTGCACCACCAGGTACCAGGCCTCGTCGGCGTCGGCGATGTACTGCGCCAGGGTGCGGCGACCACCGTCGTGCCACTGCTCGACCGTCATCTCCTGGCCGGTCTCGCTGAACCAGCCGATGCTGGCCCGGCCGGTCGGCTTGCCCGCGGCGTCCAGGAAGTCCTCGCGGTGGCGGAAGCTGGTGGGGCGTAGCAGGGCGTGCTCGGCGCGCAGCTTCAGCAGGGCGGTGGTGAGCTCGAGCTGCTCCGGCCAGATGTCGGTCCAGTCCAGCCAGGAGACCGGCGAGTCCTGGCAGTAGGCGTTGTTGTTGCCGCCCTGGGTGCGTCCCATCTCGTCGCCGGCGGTGATCATCGGGATGCCGTCGGAGAGCAGCAGGGTGGCCATCAGGTTGCGGGTGGTGCGCTGCCGGGCGGCGATCACCGCCGGATCGTCGGTCTCGCCCTCGTAGCCGTGGTTCCAGGACCGGTTGTCGTCGGTGCCGTCCCGGTTGCGCTCGGCGTTGGCCTCGTTGTGCTTGAGGTCGTAGGTGGTCAGATCGCGCATCGTGAAGCCGTCGTGCGCGGTGACGAAGTTGACCGAACTGGTGGCCGGACGGCCGCTGTGGTCGAAGATGTCGGACGAGCCCGACAGCCGGGTGGCGAGTTCGGCCACGCCGTGGCTGGCGCCGCGCCAGAAGTCGCGGGTGTAGCCGCGGAACCTGTCATTCCATTCCGACCAGCCGTTGCCCCACCGGCCGACCTGGTAGCCGTAGGGGCCGAGGTCCCACGGCTCGGAGATCAGAATCGTTTCAGAAAGAACGGGGTCGGCGGCCACCTGCTGCTTGAACGGGTGGTTCTGGTCGACGTGGTGGCGGGCGTCCCGGATCAGCGTGGTCTGCAGGTCGAACCGGAAGCCGTCCACCCCCATCTCGGTGACCCAGTAGCGCAGCGAGTCCATCACCATCCGCAGCGTGGCGGGCTGGGAGGTGTCCAGCGCGTTGCCGCAGCCGGTGACGTCGTAGTCATTGCGCTGATCCTCGGCCAGCCGGTAGTAGGCGCCGTGGTCGATGCCGCGCCAGCTCAGCGTGGGGCCCTCGTGGCCGCCCTCGCTGGTGTGGTTGTAGACCACGTCCAACAGCACGGCGATGCCCGCCTCGTGCAGCGCCGAGACCATCGCCTTGAACTCGGCCACCTGCTGGCCCAGGGTGCCGGTGGTGGCGTAGGCGGCGTGCGGGGCGAAGAAGCCGAGGGTGTTGTAGCCCCAGTAGTTGCGCAGCCCGCGTCCGATGATGAACGGCTCGGAGGCGAAGTGGTGCAGCGGCAGGAACTCCACCGCGGTCACCCCCAGCGAGACCAGGTGGTCGATCACCGCCGGGTAGGCCATGCCGCCGTAGCGGCCGCGGAGATGCTCGGGGACCTCCGGGTGCTGATGGGTGTAGCCCTTCAGGTGAGTCTCGTAGATCACCAGATCCTGCAGCCGCGCCGGGCTGGCCAGCGGGGTGGGCGGCGGGCTGTCGGCCACCACCACGCTGAGCGGCACCGCGCCGAACGAGTCGGCGGGATCGGGCTGGAAGTTGGATTCCGGGGTGTGGTCGAAGATCGCCCCGGCGTAGTCGACCCCGCCGGTGATCGCCCGGGCGTAGGGGTCGACCAGCAGCTTCGCCGGGTTGAACCGCCGGCCGGTGCTGGGATCCCATTCGCCGTGCACCCGGTAGCCGTAGCGCTGGCCGTGGCCGACGCCGGGGACGAACACCGACCAGGTGCCGTCCGGTCCCAGCGCGAGATCCCAGTTGTGCTGGTCGTCGTGCTCGTCCACCAGCGCCAACTCGACCCGGGTGGCCCGTGGCGCCCACAGCTGGAAATGGGTTCCCTCGTCGGTCACCCGGGCGCCGAGCGCGGCGGTGGCCGCGGGGCCGGGCAGCTCCGAACTTCTCATGTACCGACTTTCGCGATGGGCGTGATGAACTGGTGTCAAGCGCGATGACAACGCTGACAGACCCAACACACCATAGAGGAACGATCAAGCGAGATGGTGCAGGAAACCCGGGTGTACCTCGATCACGCGGCCAGCAGCCCGATGCCGGCCGGCGTCCGCGCGGCCGTGGTCGAGGCGATGGCAGTCGCCGGCAACCCGTCCTCGTTGCACGCCTCGGGACGGCGGGCCAGGCGGCTGCTGGAGCAGGCTCGGGAGTCGGTGGCGGCCGATCTCGGGGCGCGGCCGGGCGAGGTGGTGTTCTGCTCGGGCGGCACCGAGGCCAACAACCTCGCCCTGCTGGGCGCGACCGGAACCGACGGTGAGGCGCTGATCTCGGCGGTGGAGCACCCGTCGATCGCCGAGGCGCGGCGGGTGCTGGGCGAGCGGGTGCGCGTCCTCGGGGTTGACGCCGCAGGAAGGGTCGATCCGGTCGCGGTCGCCGCCGGGCTCGGCCCGCGGACCCGGCTGGTGTCGGTGATGTGGGTGAACAACGAGACCGGCGTGGTGCAGCCGGTCGGCGAGGTCGTGGCGGCAGCGCGGGCGGCCGGGGCGCTGGCGCACAGCGACGCCGTCCAGGCGGTGGGGCATCTGCCGGTGGACTTCGCCGCCTCCGGGCTGGACCTGCTGAGCCTCTCCGGGCACAAGCTGGGCGCCCCGGTGGGGATCGGCGCGCTGCTGGTCCGGCGCGGAGTGGCGCTGGCCGCACCGGGGTTCGGTGGTGGCCAGGAGGCCAAGCTGCGGTCGGGAACCGTCCCGGTGGCGTTGGCGGTCGGGCTGGCCGCGGCGCTGCGGGAGGCGACCGATCGGCTGACGGACGAGGCCGCGCGGCTGGCCGGGCTCGGGCGCCGGCTGATCGACGGCCTGACCGCCCTGCCCGGGGTGACGGTGAACACCACCGCGCCAGCCAGCCCGGCGATCCTGCACGCCAGCTTCGCCGGCGTCCGGGCCGACGATCTGCTGTTGCTGCTGGACGCCGCGGGGATCGACTGCTCGACCGGCTCGGCCTGCACCGCCGGCGTCCATCAGCCCAGCGAGGTGCTGCTGGCGATGGGACGCAGCCTGGCCGAGGCCTCGGGCAGCCTGCGGTTCTCCTTCGGGCCGGCCACGGCGCCGGCCGGACATCGAGGCCGTGTTGCGGCGTGCTGCCGGGTGCGCTGGCGAGCGCGCGCGGCGGCCTACTGACTCGACTTGTCCGGGGGCGAGCGGCGGGTTTGGGAAGCTTTGAGCTAGTTCACTCAGGAGGCTCATCGTGTCCCACCCCGTCCCTCGTGCCCTGGTGGCTCTGGTGACCGCCGCCGCGGCCGCGCTGTTCGCCGGCTGCAGCCTGCTCAGCAGCGATGCCCCCCGCGACCAGGGCAGGCCAGGTGACCGCTGCCGCCGACGCCGGCGCGATGTCGGTCCGGCTGGGTGACTGCATCTGCAATGTCGCCGACCTCGGCGGCCAGGTGGAGACCGTACCGGTGGCGCCGTGCAGCGATCCGCACCAGGGCGAGGTCTACGCCGAGAAGGCCCTGACGGACAACAAGCTGCCCGACGACATCGAGGGTGTGGCAGACGAGTTCTGCATGGGCGAGATCCTCGACTTCCTGGGTGGCGATCCGGCCGAGAAGTACCCGGACCTCTCGGTGATGTACCTGCACCCGACCGCCGCAGTCCTGGCTGCTGGGCGACAAGCTGGTGCAGTGCATCGTCTACAGCGAGGCCGGCGGCCTGACCGGTTCGCTGAAGGGCGCGGTCGCGTCCTGACGCGTACAGTTGGGCTGCTGTGAAGGGAGCCTGATGCGAGTTCTGGCCGCGATGTCCGGTGGGGTCGATTCCGCCGTGGCCGCCGCGCGCCTGGTGGAGGCCGGGCACGACGTCACCGGGGTGCACCTGGCGCTCAGCAAGAACCCGCAGACCTACCGTTCGGGCGCCCGTGGCTGCTGCTCGCTGGAGGACTCCCACGACGCCCGCCGGGCCGCCGACCTGCTGGGCATCCCGTTCTACGTCTGGGATCTCTCCGACCGGTTCGACGCCGACGTGGTGCAGGACTTCGTCGCCGAGTACGCCGCCGGACGCACCCCCAACCCCTGCCTGCGGTGCAACGAGAAGATCAAGTTCGCCGCCGTGCTGGACCGCGGCCTGGCGCTCGGCTTCGACGCCGTGGCCACCGGCCACTACGCCCGGATCCGCCGCACCGGCGACAGGGTCTCGCTGCTGCGCTCGAACGAGGCCCGCAAGGACCAGTCCTACGTGCTCGGGGTGCTCAACCAGCAGCAGTTGCGGCGCTCGCTGTTCCCGCTGGGCCCGGACACCGACAAGGCGGAGGTGCGCGCTGAGGCGGCGGCCCGCGGGCTGTACGTGGCCAAGAAGCCGGACTCCCACGACATCTGCTTCATCCCCTCCGGCGACACCGCCGGCTTCCTCACCAGCCGGCTCGGCGAGCACGTCGGCGACATCGTGGACGACCGCGGCGAGGTGGTGGGCGCCCACGCCGGCGCGCACCAGTTCACCGTCGGCCAGCGGCACGGGCTGCATCTGTCGGTGCCGGCGGCGGACGGTCGTCCGCGCTATGTGATCGACATCTCGGTGGCCAGCAACACCGTCACCGTCGGGCCGCGGGAGAAGCTGGCGGTGCGCACCATCGAGGGCATCCGGCCCGACCTGGACCGAGGAACCGGTGGCCGGGTCCTGGCGGGGTCTGGCGCAGTGGCGGGCGCATTCCGAGCCGATGCCGGCCACGATCACCGCCGACGGCGACGACATCCGGGTCGAGTTGGACGAGCCGGCGCACGGCATCGCCCCCGGCCAGGCGGTGGTCTACTACCACGGCCGACCGGGTGGTCGGCTCGGCCACCATCGCCCGGGCCGCCTGATGGTGCGTTTCACCGGCCTGGGCTCGCTGCCCGGCACGGACTTCGCCGCCGCGGTGCGGATGACCTTCGACAAGGTTCCGGAGCTGCCGTACCTGCCGGAACTTCCGGCGCGGGGCCCCTGGGCGGGGATGATCGGCCGCGGGCTCGGAGCGCTGGCTGAGCTGGGCGCCGAACTGGTTGCCGGCGAGTGGGTGCTGGGGTCAGCCGGGGTCGACCAGCGTCGCGCCCGGCAGACCTGGCGCGACGACCTGGAAGTGCTGGAAGAACAGGCCCAGGGCTACGCCGGACAGCTGAAACTGCAGATCGACCGGGCCCGTGGACACTCTCGGCTTCCACCGGGGTGGCGCATACCGGACGGGTGCTGGCTGACGGCGGCGCCCGGCGTGATCTGGCCGGCGCGCTGGCCGAGGGCGTCGGCGACCTGCTGTCGGAGCTGGCCCGACGGTTGCCGGCGGTCGACCTGGTGCTGCAGGTGGACGAGCCCTCGCTGCCGGCGGTGGCGGCCGGAGCCGTCCCCACCCCCGGGGGCTTCTTCCGGCACCGGGCGGTGGATCTGCCCGAGATCGCTGCCAACCTCGCCCTGCTGACCGCGGAGCCCTCCCGCCGCGGGCTGGACGTGCCCACCGTCGTCCACTGCTGCGCACCCGGACTGCCGATCGCCGAAATGGTGGGGCAGGGGCACCGCGGCGCCGGCTTCTCGGCGGTCTCGCTCGACCTGGACCTGCTCACCGCCGGTGACCACGACGCGCTGGCGGCGGCCCTGGAGGGCGGCGCCGGGCTCTACCTGGGGGTGCTGCCGACCTCGCAGCCGGAGCGGGTGATGGGGATCGATCGGACCCGGGTCCGGGCACTGCGGTTCATCGACCGGCTCGGCCTGGAGCGGGGTGTGGCCGAGCGGATCGTGCTCACCCCGGCCTGCGGCCTGGCCGGTTTCAGCCCGGCTTCGGTCTCGCGGGTGTTCGAGGTGCTGCGCGGCGCTGCCGCGCAGGTCAGCGAGGAGTTGGGCGACCCGAGCTGACTTTGTCGGGATGCTGAGCCAGGGCTTCAGCGATGTCGTAGGCCCCTCGTAGACTGACCGGCGTGTCAGATCCCGTTGCCGCCACCCTCAGCCTCGACGATGCCCGCGCGGAGGCGGAGGCGCTGACCGCGCGCATCCTCGGCGCGCGGGAGAACTACTACGGCCGCGACGCGTCGCTGGTCGACGACGCCACCTACGACGGATGGCTGCTGCGGCTGGAGGAACTCGAACGGCTGTTCCCGGAGTTGCGCGGCCAGGATTCGCCCACCCAGACGGTGGGGGCGGCGGGGGAGGCCAGCGGCGCGACCATCGAGCACGCCGAGCGGATGCTGAGCCTGGACAATGTCTTCTCCACCGACGAACTGCGGGAGTGGATGGCGAAGGCCCAGGCCGCCGCCGGCCGGGAGGTCAGCTGGCTGACCGAGCTGAAGATCGACGGGCTGGCGATCAGCCTGCGCTACGAACACGGCGTGCTCACCTCGGCGGCCACCCGCGGCGACGGCCGGGTGGGTGAGATCGTGACCGAGAACGCGCTGCGGGTCAGCGGCATCCCGCGCCACCTGGCCGGGGAGGGTCACCCGCCGCTGGTCGAGGTGCGCGGCGAGATCTTCATTCCGGTGGCGGCCTTCGAACGGCTCAACGCGGCGCAGGCGGAGTTCCGGGAGCGCGCCTACGCCGAGGCGAGGGACCGGGCCCAGGGACGGCCGGGCGACTTCGACGAGGAGCGGGCGCGGGCCGCGGCGGCCCGCCGGTTCCCGGCCTTCGCCAACCCGCGGAACGCGGCCAGCGGCGGGCTGCGGCAGCAGCTCGACAAGAAGCAGGGGCTGGAGCGCGAGGCGGCGCTGCTCCGGATCGCCTCGCTGGAGCTCTACGTCCACGGGATCGGCGCCTGGCCCGACCCGCCGGTGCTCACCCAGAGCGGGGTGTACCGGCTGCTCGCCGACTGGGGGCTGCCCACCAGTCCGCGGACGCGGGTCTGCCGCGACGCCGACGAGGTGATCGGCTTCGTCGCCTCGTTCGGTGAGCAACGCCACGACATCGAGCACGAACTGGACGGCATCGTGGTCAAGGTCGACGAGCTGGCGCTGCACGCCGAGCTCGGCCAGACCAGCCGGGCGCCGCGCTGGGCGATCGCCTACAAGTACCCGCCGGAGGAGGTGCAGACCCGGCTGCTCGACATCGTGGTGTCGGTGGGCCGCACCGGACGGGCGACGCCGTTCGCGGTAATGGCGCCGGCCAGGGTGGCGGGCAGCGTGGTGCGTCAGGCCACGCTGCACAACCAGGACGTGGTCAAGGCCAAGGGCGTGCTGATCGGCGACACCGTGGTGCTGCGCAAGGCCGGGGACGTGATCCCGGAGGTGCTCGGGCCGGTCGCGGAACTCCGCGACGGCACCGAGCGGGAGTTCGTCATGCCGGTCGACTGCCCCGAGTGCGGCACCCCGCTGCGGCCGATGAAGGAGGGCGACATCGACCTGCGCTGCCCGAACGCCCGCTCCTGCCCGGCGCAGGTACGGGGCCGGGTGGAGCACATCGGCTCGCGTGGCGCCCTGGACATCGAGGTGCTCGGCGAGGTGACCGCCGCCGCCCTCACCCAGCCCGATCTGCCACCGGAACCGCCGTTGCGCACCGAAGCGAGCCTGTTCGACCTCACGCTCAATGAGCTGGTGCCGATCGAGGTGGTGGTCCGCGATCCGGAGACCGGCGAACGCCGGGTCGACGAACTGACCGGGGACTACGTCCGCCGGGCGCCCTTCCAGAAGCTCGGACCGGCCAGCTACCCGCCCGGAACCGACCACCTGGACGCCGCGGAGCGACGCCGGCTGGGGATCCGCAAGGATCACCGTGAGGTGCTGCCGTCCGAGGCCGCGGTCAAACTGCTGGCCGAGCTGGAGAAGGCGAAGACCAAGGAGCTGTGGCGGCTGCTGGTCTCGTTGAACATCCGGCATGTCGGTCCGGTCGCGGCCCGCGCGCTGGCGCAGTGGTTCGGCTCGCTGGCGGCGATCCGCGCCGCGAGCCGCGAGGAACTGGCGGCGGTCGAGGGGGTGGGCGACATCATCGCCGGCTCGATCGTCGACTGGTTCGAGGTCGACTGGCACGTCGAGATCGTGGAGCGCTGGGCGGCCGCGGGCGTGCAGTGGTCGACGCCCGGACATCCCGGTCCGGGGGCGCTGAGCCAGGGCGAGGGTGTGCTGAGCGGCCTCACCGTGGTGGCCACCGGGTCGCTCGACGGCTACACCCGGGAGGGCGCGCAGGAGGCGATCATCAAGGCCGGCGGCAAAGCGGCGTCCAGCGTCTCGAAGAAGACCGACTTCGTCGCCGCCGGTCCGGGTGCCGGATCGAAGCTGGCGAAGGCGGAGGAGCTGGGGCTTCGGATCATCGACGCCGCCCAGTTCCACCTGCTGGTGACCCAGGGCCCGGCCGCGCTCGGCGATGCCCAGCCGGAGGCGGCGGACTGAGCGGCCCGGAGAGCCCCTGGTGCGCTCTGGCAGACTGGGGAGCATGGACGGCCTGAACAGCAACCTCAACCTCAATGAGGGTTCGCCGCCGCGGGTGATGCCGCAGATCGGCGAGTGGGGTCCGCTGGAGGTGCCCGCCACCCGCGCCAAGCGCCGGATGCGGTGGTGGGTGATCCTGATCACCGTCGCGGTGGCCGCGGCGGTCGTCGGGTACGGGTACTGGATCTACACCATGATCCGCTGAGGCAGGTCCTACCGCGGGGACGACCGGTCAGGTGGCCAGCGCCGCCAGATGCCGTAGCCGGGCCAGCTCGGAGGGCAGGAACTCCGGTCCGCCGCGACGGGCGATCACGATGCTGGCCGCGCCGCGGAACGGCGCCACCGCGATCAGCGTCTCGGTCCAGCCTGGCAGCCAGCCGTCCGGCAGCTCGTCCCCGCGCACGTCGTCCAGCGGGCCCAGCGCGGCGATGCCGGTTTCGTCCAGATCCGGCGCGAGGTCGGTCTTGGCCAGCAGCTGGCCGGCTTCCCGGTCCACCAGCACCGCCCAGGTGACCCGGAAGACCTGCGGGGATTCCAGGGTGAGGATCTGCTGGGCGCGATCGGGGTACTCGGTCATGTGGTTCAGCACGTCCACATCGCCCTGCAGCCCCCACTGTTCGGGATAGTGCGAGAGCCACATCAGCTCCACGCCCTCGATCGCCGTGCAGACGCTCACCAGTGAGTCGGCCAGCACCCCACCGGGCAGCTCGACCATGAAGTCGTCCACCGCGTAGCCGTCGGCCTTCTCCACGATCTCGACCGCGTTGATGTCGGCGCCGACGGTACCCATGGCGGTGGCCACCGCACCCAGGGAGCCGGGCCGGTCGGGCAGAGCGAGTCGTAGCAGGAACACGCTCTCAGTGTTCCCTACTTCTGTTACGGCCAGGTCACGTAGTCATCAAACGTGTCCGGTTCGAGGCCACCCGCCCTCTCACCGTAGAGTGAGCGATCGGACGCCGCCGATCCCCGAACAGGAGCAGAACGTGGCCATCACACCCGCCGAAGTGGGCCGGCTGGCCGAGCTGGCCCGCATCGCCATGACGCCGGACGAGCTCGCCCAGCTCGCACCCCAGCTGGAGGTGATCCTGGAGTCGGTGGCCCGGGTCACCGAGGTGGCCGGCGCCGATGTGCCGCCGACCTCGCACGCGCTGCCGCTGACCAATGTGTTCCGGGCCGACGAGGTGACCGGTTCGCTGCCGGCCGAAGTCGTGCTGGCGGGGGCACCCGCCGCGGAGGACGAGCGGTTCCGCGTCCCGCGCATCCTGGGGGAGGAGGCATGAACCCGCTGCTCACCCGCACCGCCGCCGAACTCAGCGAGCTGCTGGCCACCGGCGAGGTCTCGGCCCGTGAGGTCACCCGGGCCCACCTGGACCGGATCGCCGCGGTGGACGGCGAGGTCCACGCCTTTCTCGCGGTCGACGGGGAACGTGCCCTGGCCACCGCGGACGACATCGACGCCCGGCGCGCCGCCGGCGAGGAGCTGGGCGACCTGGCCGGCGTCCCGATCGCGGTGAAGGACATCTTCTGCTACACCGGGCTGCCCACCACGGTCGGCTCCCGCATCCTCGAGGGCTGGGTGCCGCCGTACAACGCCACCATCACCCAGCGGGTGCTGGACGCGGGTCTGGTGGTGCTCGGCAAGACCAACCTGGACGAGTTCGCGATGGGTTCCTCCACCGAGAACTCCGGCTACGGCACCACCCACAACCCGTGGGATCTGGACCGGATCCCGGGTGGGTCGGGTGGCGGCTCGGCCGCCGCGCTGGCCGCCTTCGAGGCCCCGCTGTCGCTGGGCACCGACACCGGCGGCTCGATCCGGCAGCCCGCCTCGGTGACCGGGACGGTCGGCGTGAAGCCGACCTACGGTGCCACCTCCCGCTACGGGGTGGTGGCGATGGCCTCCTCGCTCGACACCCCAGGGCCGTGCGCCCGGACCGTGCTGGACGCCGCCCTGCTGCACCGGGTGATCGCCGGCTGGGATCCGAAGGACTCCACCTCGATCAACGCGCCAGTGCCCGAGGTGGTGGCCGCCGCCCGCCGGGCGGACGTGAAGGGGCTGCGGATCGGCGTGGTGAAGGAGCTCGGCGGCGAGGGTTACCAGCCCGGGGTCGAGCAGCGGTTCCGCGAGGCGCTCGCCGTCCTGGAAGGGCTGGGCGCGGAGATCGTCGAGGTCTCCTGCCCGCACTTCGACTACGCGCTGGCCACCTACTACCTGATCATGCCGGCCGAGGTCTCCTCGAACCTGGCCCGGTTCGACGCCATGCGCTACGGCCTGCGGGTCGGCGACGACGGCGAACACAGCGCGGAAGAGGTGATGAGCCTCACCCGCGGCCAGGGCTTTGGCGCCGAGGTGAAGCGCCGGGTCATCCTGGGCACCTACGCGCTCAGCTCCGGCTACTACGACGCCTACTACGGCTCGGCGCAGAAGGTGCGGACGCTGATCGCCCGCGACTTCGACGCCGCCTTCGAGCGGGTGGACGTGCTGGTGTCGCCGTCCACCCCGACCACCGCCTTCCGGATCGGGGAGCGGATCGACGACCCGCTGGCGATGTACAAGGCGGACCTGTGCACCATCCCGTCCAACCTGGCCGGGAACGCGGCCGCCTCCTTCCCCTGCGGCCTGAGCCCGGACGACGGCCTGCCGGTCGGCTTCCAGGTGATGGCGCCGCCGCTGGCCGACGACCGGGTCTACCTGGTCGGTGCCGCGCTGGAGGGTGCGCTGGGACAGTCCTGGGGCGGGACGCTGCTCGATCAGCTGGCGGCGAAGGAGGTCTCGGCATGAGCGACGAACTGCTCTCCTACGAGGAGGCGATGGAGCGCTTCGATCCGGTGCTCGGGCTCGAGGTGCACGTCGAACTGAACACCGCGTCCAAGATGTTCTGCGGCTGCTCGACCGCCTTCGGAGCGCCGCCGAACAGCCAGACCTGCCCGGTCTGCCTGGGGCTGCCCGGTTCGCTGCCGGTGGTGAACGCCAAGGCGATCGAGTCGGCGATCCGGATCGGGCTGGCGCTGAACTGCTCGATCGCCGGCTGGTCGCGGTTCGCCCGGAAGAACTACTTCTACCCGGACATGACCAAGGACTTCCAGACCTCGCAGTACGACGAGCCGATCGCCTACGACGGCGGGGTGTCGGTTGACGTTGATGGCGAGGTGTTCGAGATCCCGATCGAGCGCGCCCACATGGAGGAGGACGCCGGCAAGCTGCTGCATGTCGGCGGCTCCACCGGCCGGATCCAGGGCGCCGACTACTCCCTGGTCGACTACAACCGGGCTGGCGTGCCGCTGATCGAGATCGTCACCAAGCCGATCCGCGGGACGGGGACGCGCGCCCCGCAGGTCGCCAAGGCCTACGTCGGCTTCCTGCGCGAGCTGATGCGGGCGCTGGGCGTCTCCGACGTCCGGATGGAGCAGGGGTCGCTGCGCTGCGACGCCAATGTCTCGCTGATGCCCAAGGGCTCGGACGAGCTGGGGCTGCGCACCGAGACCAAGAACGTGAACTCGTTGCGCTCGATCGAGGCCGCGCTGACCTACGAGATCCGCCGCCAGGCCGCCATTCTCGCTTCCGGCGGACGCGTCCACCAGGAGACCCGGCACTGGCACGAGGACGGCGGCTACACCTCGCCGGGCCGCTCCAAGGAGCAGGCCGAGGATTACCGCTATTTCCCCGAACCCGACCTGGTTCCGGTGGCGCCGAGCCAGGAATGGATCTCGGAGCTCCGGGCCACCCTGCCCGAGCCGCCGGCCGCCCGTCGGGCGCGGCTGCAGGGGGAGTGGGGCTTTACCGACCTGGAGATGCGCGACGTGGTCAATGGCGGTGGCCTCGACCTGGTCGACGCCACCGTCCTGGCCGGCTGCGCTCCGCAGGCCGCCCGTAAATGGTGGACGACCGAACTCACCCGCCGCGCCAACGAGGCCGGCGTCGAGTTGGAGGGGTTGGCGATCGCCCCCGCCCAGGTCGCTGCGCTGCAGGGCCTGGTGGACGCCGGCACGATCAACGACAAGCTGGCCCGCCAGGTGATCGACGGGGTGCTGGCCGGCGAGGGCGAGCCCGCCGAGGTGGTCGCTGCCCGCGGCCTGGCCGTGGTCTCCGACGAGGGCGCGCTGCTGGCGGCGGTTGACCGGGCGATCCAGGCCAACCCCGAGGTCGCCGACCGGATCCGGGACGGCAAGCTGCAGGCCGCCGGTGCCCTGATCGGCGCGGTGATGAAGGACATGCGCGGCCAGGCCGACGCCGCCAAGGTGCGCGAGCTGATCCTCAGTCGTCTTGCGTGAGCGTGGTCAGGAATCTGATGAGCCAACTTCTGTCATCCCCGCGTAGGCGGGGATCTCACCCCGCGTGATGGCAGAGTCCCGCAGCCAGAACGTGCTCACCCGCCGGCGTCTGCTCGCCGTCTTGGCTTGCCTAGCCTTGGCCGTTCACCTGTTTGGCCTGTACTGGCCGGGTTCGCCGGATGACAGTGGCATCAGCTTCCCCGGTGCTGACAAGATCGCGCACTTCCTGCTGTTCGCCGCTCCGGTATGGCTGTTGGGCCGGCTGACCGGCCGGGTCTGGCTGATCGCGGTGATCTTCGCCGTCCATGGCGTGGTGAGCGAGTTAGTCCAGTACTGGTATCTGCCGCACCGCTCAGGAGACCCGCTGGACCTCCTGGCTGATCTGATCGGTATCACGGTCGCGACCGTCCTGTTGCTCGTCCAGCATCGGCGTGATTCCCGATCTAGCGTGACTCCGTGACCGACTACGACGACCGTGAGACTGCGTCGCTACTGACCGCTGAGAGCCTGAACACCGGCTTACCGCTGGATTGGGCGTACCTGATTTCGCGGCTGGTCGACTCACCGATGTAGCCGCCCGGGTCAACCACGAGCACAGCGTCTGCAAGGTCGATCTTCCGAAGATGAAGCTCATCAAGGATCTGTTTTTGATCTTCAGTAACCGGGTCACCGTTGTGCTGGAACACTGCCGGCGCCAAGACGATGATTCCGGCCAGGGTCAACTGACGGTTGGCCTCGATGATCTCGTCGCGGAACCGAGTCGAGCCGCAGATGCAGACGATCTGAGGGAGACCAGCTGCTGCTTCTCGCACGATCTCAGCGATATTCGGGTCGGTCACAGTGAGTCTCTTTCAGTTCTGCGCTGGACCGCAGTCCACTCGGCGCTGTGCATGCCAGCATCGTACGCAGCGGAGGGCCTCCTCGCGGTTAGCTTGCTTGCAGAGTGCTAGCGTAGTCCCGTAGCCACCCTTTACATTCGCGACGTAGACGAGCAGATTGCCGCCACGCTCAAGGCGCGCGCCGCAGAACGGGGGATCTCGCTGTCCTCCTACGTCGGAGCGGAGTTGACCCGGATCGCCGAACGTCCCACCAATGCCGAGGTGGTTGCCAGGTTGCGAAGCCGCGATCGCTCCACCGGACCGACGCACGCAGAGATCGTCGAGGCGGTCCAGGCCAGCCGCCGATGATCGTGGTCGATGCCTCGGTCATGGTCGAGGCGCTGGTCGGTCGGAACCCGGAAGACGAACTGTTGGACGCGCTGAGTGGCCATCTCAGCGCCCCGCACGTGTTGGACTTGGAGGTGCTCTCCGCGCTGCGGGGACTGGTGTTGGCCGGCAAGCTGAGTGCATCAGACGCCGATCAGGCCCGCCACGAGTACTTCAGCTTCGCCATCGACCGCTACGAAGCTGCTCCCTTGGCTGACCGCATCTGGGAGCTTCGTCATCAGTTCACCAGCTACGACGCCAGTTATCAGGCGCTGGCAGAAGCTCTCGGCGTCCCGCTTCACACCTGCGACGCAAAACTCGAGCGCGGTCACAACGCCACGGTCCGGATCACCCCTCGGGCACCTTGAGTTGCTCCCATGTGCCTTCTCCGCCAGCCCGGATGAAGGCTGCTGGACAAATCGACATCCAGATTGCCGGGAGAGGGCCAGAACCTGCCTGCAGAGGCAATCTAGAGTTCGATTTGTTCACGACTCGTACTCTCCTCGATGCCTGGTCAGCTCACTAAACTCGTCCTCGTGGCCAAACGCTCGCGCCGGGCACGTCTGTCCGACATCCACGACATTGCGATGGCCATGCCGTTCGTGACGGAGACCGCTGGCCCGCTGGGCAATCCGATCTACCAGGTGGGCGGTCGGTCATTCGTATTCTTCCGCAACCCGCGCCCTGACGCCGTCGACCCGCAGACCGGCGATCGGTACCCGGACGTCATCGTGTTCTGGACGAGCACGGAGGGTGACAAGCATGCCCTGCTACAGGACGAGGACCTCCCCTTCTTCACCACGCCACACTTCGACGGGCACCCGTCCGTGCTGCTGCGGGGCAGCAGGGTGGGTGAGCTGTCGCTGGACGAGTTGACCGAGGTCGTCCAGGAGGCGTGGCTGGCCCGGGCCTCCACCAAAAGGGCCAAGGACTGGCTCGCTGCGCAGGGCTTGGCTGGGGACTGACGCTGGAGGCCTGGCTAAAACACCTACGAAGGGGTTGGACCCTGATGTTCGACAAATCGACCTCCAGATTGTGCCGAGAAGGCCAGAACCGGCCTGGAGAGGCAATCTGGAGGTCGATTTGTTCACGACCCACCGGCGCGCTGGTTCGGCTCACACCTCGGGCGCGATATCGCCGAGAAGCCGTTCCGCAGCGGCCAGTGCCTTCGCGAGTTGCGGGGTCCGGTCCTGGTAGGTCGCCCGCAACTGCGAGGCGATCGGTTCGGCGATGTGATTGGCCTCGACGTGGTCGGGAGCCGGATGGCCTCGGGTCGCGGCGGTGTGGCTGTGGCCTCCCACGTCCCGGGCGGCATAGTCGGTGGTCGCCAGCGGACTCGCGGCCCTGAGGGTGTCCAGAAGCTGCCGTAACGAGGCTCTGTCGCGCGCGCCATCGAGGCGGGTGGCCAGTCGGCCGACAGTGAGGGCGACGGCGGAGAGGGTGTCCACCGAGTGGGTGCGAATCGCCGCCAGCGAGGCGAGGACGGGGATCGCCGCGTCGGTTCCGCAGCGACCGAGCAGCACGACGGCGGTCAACCAACGCGGCGCGGACCGTTCCGCCTCGCTGGGCCCGGCTTCCGATCCTTCCTGGAGGCGGGGCCGATGCCGGATCGGGGATGGCTCGAGAGTCCGGATCGCGGCGAGCAGCCGCGGCTCGGCGGCGGCCTGGTTCCACATCGCCAGGACGCAGGCCGCCAGCCAGCTGGTGGCTGGGTTGCTGCTGGCCAGGCGGGCCTCGACCTGGTCACGGCAGGCTTCGGGGTTGTGGACCGCCCACCACAGGCTGGCATCGGGCGTTCCGGCGTCCAGCGCGGCCGTGACCTGGCCGACGGATATCGAGACCGGGTTGCCGGGGCGGAGTTGGTCGAGCAGGGCGTGGCTGGTGGCCTGGCGCGGCTCGAACTGAACCTCGCCGTCGTCGGAGAGCCTCTGGTACAGCCCGAAGGTGGTCTCGAGCGAGCGCGGTCGGGCGCCGAGCGCCGTGCTGGCGGTGAGCAGTTCCTGCAGGCGGGCCAGCTCGATCGTCCTGCTCCCGGTCTGCTGCCGGACCGCGAGAGCCGCGGCCAGGCCGGCGGCCTCGCCGACCCGTTGGATGTCGCGTTGCATCCGGGTGACGTACTGGGCCTCCTGGGTGAGGCCGAGGCAGCGCGATCCGATCCAGACGTTCGCCAGGCCCACCGGAAGGAGTTGCCGGTAGCTGAGTTCGGCTCCGATCGGGACGCGGGCCTGCCCCAGCACCCATTGGTAGAACACCGCCTGGTCGCTTTCGAACTGCATGTCGGTGGCGTGGTTGTCGAAGTGGGACGCGGTGTAGCCGATCGCGTCCGGGAACCGTCGACGGCTGACCAGGTCGTCCAGGGTGAGGACGAGGTCGGTGGTGATCTGGCGGCCTTGACGGATGCCGAGCGCCGGGGCGATGTAGGTGGGACGCTGGGTCTCCTCGAACGGCCCGGCGATCAGGTAGGCGGCGATGCCCTCCTGACGGGCGCGGGTGAGGTCGACCGGATCGGTGGGGTCGCAGAAGCCGGCGTCGAAGTTGACCGTGTCCATCCGCGGCTCGCCGTAGAGCCGGCGCAGTCGTCCGCTCGACTGCGAGTAGGCGTGCAGCAGGCCGTCCGTCTCGCGGCCGAGCCGGAAGTCGGCGCCCGCCAGGGCGCAGAGATCGCCGTCCCCGGTGGCGTCGATGAACGCCTCGGCCTCGACCTTGACGATGCCGCCGGGCGCGGCGCACCAGATCGCGGTGATCGCCTCGCCGCGGCGTTCCACCCGGTAAAGGGTGGTCTCCCTGCTCAGGGTGGCGCCCGACTCGGCCAGCATCCGCTCGGCCGCGATCAGCTTCGCCCACGGGTTGAACGGCCCATCGCGGAACGGCCCGCCGGCATGGGAACGCATGATCGAACGGGTGCGGTCGTCGAGCTCTGCCTGCAACCCACCGGGTGCGCCGAACCAGTACACGTGAATGCCGCCGACCGTCCCGACGCCGCCGACCTGGGTCGAGCCTTCGACCGCGTGGACTCGCGCGCCGCTTCTGGCGGCGGCGACCGTCGCCAGCACCCCGCCGGTACCGGCGCCGACCACCGCCACCTCGGTGCGGACCGAGGTCACCGGCGCCCAGACGCTGGCGAGCCCCGGGTTGCCGGGATCGGCGGCCGGCGCTCGTCGTACCAGCTCGGCCGCGCTGATCCCGAGCTGGTGCACGGCGGACAGATCGGTGATCGCCTCCGAGCCGAGCGGCGGGACGGCGGAGACCACATTCGGGGGCAGCTCACGCCGGGGCTGCGTCCCCGGGTGGTACAGGTGGAACGGGACGAAACTGAAATGGCTGAGGCAGACCCGTCGCAACTCGGCGGGCCCGAGGATGCCCGCCACCTGGTCGAGGCCACCCAGCAGGTCCGGTCTGTGGGTTGCCGAGAACTCCAGTGGCAGTGCGCGCTCGGCGGGCCAGGCCGTGGCGCGGGCGCCGTCCAGCTTCGGCAGGGCCGTCCAATCCGGGTGCTGCAGGAAGAGCCATCCCCGCGAGCCGGAAGGATTCTCGTCGGGACGCTCCCGGGCTGAGGATGCCGATCAGCTCCCCGGTCGGTGTGGCGTCCAGCCAGCGACCGGCGCGGATCCGCCGGACCCCGGCCCGGGTCGCCACTCGCACCGCGTTCGGCAGGCCGGCCGCGTCGAGATCCAGGCCGATGACGGTCGCGTAGTAGAGCGTCCGGATCGGGCTCGCCCTGAGCATGGCGGTGGCGACGCACTCGGCCAACGCCCCATCCAGCCAGTCCGGACCGACTCCGCCGAGCCGGTCGACGCCGGCGACCAACTCTCGCCAGATCGGTTCGTCCCCGGTTCCGGCGATGCCGGCGAACGATCGTCCGGATTCGGCGACCAGGTCGCCGCCACGGTCGATCAGGACGGTCCGCTGTCCGCTCCGGGCCAGGCGCAGGGCCGCCGCAAAGCCGGCGTGGCCGCCGCCGACCACCCCGATGTCGAAGACCTCATCGAAGAGCGGCCGAGGGACTCGGCGATGCGGCATGGGCGGAACTCCTTCTGCTGGTCGGCGTCCCTCAGCCTTCGCCACCCGAGGTACATCGGCAATGCACGATCCGGCTAAGCTATGGGATATGTTCGCTGTGAGTGACGCTAATCTCCAGGCGATCCTCGAGCTGCGCGCGGAGGTTGACGATGCCCTCGACGCCTTCGAGGCAGCCAGCGGACGTCAGGTGTGTTTCCGGGTCCTCTCGAACCGATGGGACGGGCCGGACGGCATCTCGATGAGCAGCGAGCGCTACGAGAACCACCGGTCCGAGTTCTGCATGGACTGGAAGGATCGGGACCTGCCGGCCTGCACCAAATGCGACAACAACGATCTGGTGCCGGCCTGCTCGCCCCCGGAGGGCCGACGCTCGGACCCGTTCTTTCGCACCTGCCACGCCGGGGCCGATGAGGTGATCGTGCCACTGTGGAGCCAGAACGTACTGGTCGCCGTGGTCTTCGTCGGCCAGGTCATAGCGCGTGACGATGCGCCGATCGACCTTGAGCTGACAAGGCTGGATGCGACGGAGCGGCGACGCCTGCTGGGTCTGTCCCGGCCGCTTCGGCACTACCTGCTGGACGTCCTGGATCGACTCGAGCGGATCAAGGCGCAGCCCGGGGCGGGCAAGCGGGCGGTGATCGAGTCCTACATTCGCGAGCACCTGGCCCACGGTCCAACCCTGGCCGGCTTGGGCGCGCGGCTCAACCTGTCGGTGTCCCGCACCAGCCATGTCGTCCGCGAGGTGACCGGTGCGAGCTTCCACGCACTGCTCGAGAGTCACCGGATCAGCATCGCCAAGGACCTGCTGAGTCGCACCGACACCGCGGTCGCGGTGGTGGGACGCCAGGCGGGCTTCGCCGATGCCGGCTACTTCTCGCGGTACTTCAGGCAGAAGACCGGCATGTCGCCGCAGGACTTTCGTCGCAGCTCTTCTCGAAGGCTCACCGTCTAGTGGTTGCATGATCACGCGATAGACAGCATGGATATCCAATCGGTCAGCATCATCGTTCATTGCTAGACCAATCGACCTCCACCGAGACTCGTCTGTGGATGGAGGAGCGTCCATCCCAGGAGTTTCACCAACACAGAGTCGTGCCCCACGAGGTGAGGAGCAACATGAGTAACACGAGAACCACGCGCTGGCGTGCGCTGACCGCGGGGGTCGCCGCCGGCCTCGGCCTCGCCCTGGCCGGGTGCAGCGCGGCGGCTCCGGCCGGCACCACCGCCCCAGCCGGCGAGGAGCCGGCGGAGTTGAGCGTGTGGACCTGGAGCGCTGACGCCAGGACCGCGCTGGAGGAGACCGTGCTGCCGGCGTTCATGGCAGCCAACCCGGGCATCAAGGTGTCGGTCACCCAACACCCCAACCAGAACTACGAGACCCTGCTCACCACGGCGCTCAGCGGCTCCGGCAGCCCGGACGTGGTCGCGGTGCGTTCCGGCATCCTCGAGGGCATGGCCGCCAACCAGGCCATCCTGCCGCTGACCGACGTGGTGTCGTCGTGGGACGGCTTCACCGACTCGGTGCTGGGCACGGTGTCGTCGCGGGCCGACGGTCTGGTGTACGCGGTTCCGCAAGGCATCCAGACCGCGCAGGTCTACTACAACAAGAAGATCTTCAGCGACCACGGACTCCAGGTGCCCACCACCTGGCAGGAGTTCCTGCAGCTGTGCGAGGCGCTCAAGACCGCGGGAGTGGCACCCATCGTGATCCCGGGCGGCGACGTCCCGCAGACCGCGCTGGGAGCGGAGATCTTCCAGAACGCCCGGCGCGGGGCGGCCGACTTCCAACGCCGCTTCCTGACCGGAGAGACCACGATGACCGATCCGCAGAACGTCGCTGCCTTCGCCCTGATGGACGAGATCAAGCCGTACCTGGTCGATGACGTCACCGCTGTCACCCTGGACGCCGCGGTGACCCTGTTCGCCACCGGAAAGGCGGCGATGTTCCCTTCCGGTACCTGGCAGGTCTCCACCTTCCGCGGCCTCGGTGCCGACCTCGACTACGACAGCTTCGACGTCCCGGTCGGGCCCGACTGGCCGGTCGACAAGGCCGTCACGGTCGGCTACGTCGATGGCGGCTGGGCTCTGGCGGCACGGTCGGAGCACCCCGAGCAGGCCAAGCGGCTGATCGACTACTTCTCGACTGCGGAGTTCGCCCAGGCCTACACCAACGCGATGGGCACCATCCCGGCCCGCGCCGGCGTCACGTTGGAGAACCCGCTGCTCGCGGCGATGAAGGAGCGCTACGAGGCCAATCCGTCGACCTATCTGGGCAACGCCTACCTCCGGTTCGGGACCCCGACCGGCACCGAACTGGTCGGTGGGCTGGTTCAGCGCCAGTGGCTCGGCGATCTCAGCGCCGCCGACGCCGCCGCGGAGTACCAGGCCGGGCTCGACGCCTGGTTCGATCCGGCCGACTTCGCCAGCACGGTCCAGTGAGCCGGTCCGCGAGGAGGGTGGGTCGCAGGACACCGCCGCTCATGATCGCACTGTTCGTCCTCCCTGCGCTCACCCTCTTCGCGGTCGTGCTGCTGTACCCCATGATCAGTGCCCTGGCCTACTCGTTGTTCGAGTGGGGCGGCGGCACCCGGCTCGTCGGGTTCAACTGGTTCGCCAACTTCGTCACCCTGTTCACCGAGCGTCCGTTCACCGTCCAGTTGCCGAACGCGCTGTGGAACAACATCGTCCTGTTCCTGGGCACGCTGATCCTGCAGAACACGATTGGCCTCTTCCTCGCCGTACAGCTCGACAGGCTGCCGTTTCGCCGGGTGTTCCAGGTGCTCTACACCACCCCGTACCTGGTGAGCCCGCTGGTGGTCGGCTACCTGTGGACGCTGTTGCTCTCGCCCTCCTTCGGCCCGGTGAACGCCGCCCTGCGGACGATCGGCCTGGATGCGCTCGCCCTGCCCTGGCTGGGCAATCCCAAGCTCGCCCTGCCGACCCTGGTGCTGGTGAGCGTCTGGCAGTGGATCGGTTTCCCGGTGCTGCTGTACGGCGCGGGCCTGGCGGGTATTCCGCCCGAACTCCACGAAGCGGCGAACCTGGACGGGGCGGTCGGCCTGCGCCAGTTCTGGCACGTCACCCTGCCCCTGCTGGTTCCGGTGATCGGAACGGTCTCGATCCTGACCTACATCGGCTCCATGGAGTCGTTCGCCCTGCCCTACGCGCTGGGCGGGGTCTCCGGTTCGCCCGCCGGTGCCACGGACGTGCTGAGCCTGCTGTTCTTCCGCACCTCCTTCCAGTCGGGCGCGCCGAACGCCCTCGGCGTGTCCTCCGCCCTGGCGACGATCATGTTCGTGCTGGTCATCGCCGGAGCCCTGATCGGCCGCCGGCTGTTCGCGCGGCAGGAGGCGAGGAATCTCGTGAGCACGGTGCTGCTCGACCCCGTCCAGGGATCGTCACCGACCCGCTGGCCCCGCGGCCGGCGAGCGGTCTGGGGGAGCGTCGTCGCGGTGCTGCTGTGCGGCTACGCGGCCATCTCGGTCATTCCGCTGGTCACCATGATCCTGAACTCCTTCCGAACCCACCTCGCGATCGCCACCGAGCCGTGGCCGTGGCCCGCCGACCCGACGCTGCAGAACTACGTGAACGCCTGGACCAAGGCGTCGTTCTCCAGCTACACCGTCAACAGCCTCACCATCACGATCGCGTCGGTCGCATTGTCCACGATCGTGGCGCTGCCGGCTGCCTATGCGGTCGCCCGCTGGCGGTTCCGCGGCCGCGAGCTGCTGGAGGCGCTGTTCATCTCAGGGCTGTTCATCCCCTTCATGCTCGCGATCCTGCCGATGTTCCACCTGATGGACGCCCTCCGGCTGATCGACAACCCGCTCAGTCTGGTGCTGGTCTACGCGGCCAACGGCATTCCGTTCTCGGTCTTCGTGTTCGCCGCCTTCTTCCGGCAACTCCCGCTCGACCTGGAGGAGGCGGCGATGATCGACGGCGCCGGACCGATCCGGTCCTTCTTCGCGGTCTCGGTACCGCTGGTCCGGCCGGCCATCGCCACGGTGGTGGTCTTCCGCTTTGTTCCGATCTGGAACGACTTCCTCACCCCCCTGGTCCTGCTACGAAGCCCGGAGCGGTTCACGCTCGGTGTCGGCTTGAGCAAGTTCTTCGGCGAGTACCAGACCGACTGGGCATCGTTGTTCGCCGGCCTGGTGATCGCCACCATCCCGCTGCTCGTGCTGTTCATCGTGGCGACGAAGCAGATCATCACCGGCATCACGGCAGGAATCGGAAAATGAGATCGAGGATCGAGGAGCTGCCGATCGAGGATCAGGCGGCGCTGACCAACGGTGCGACCTTCTGGCGAACCCACGGCGTGGCAGCGGCGGGCATCCCGGCGCTGCTGCTGGCCGACGGCCCGCACGGCATCCGGCGCCAGCCGGACGAGTACAACTTCGGCATCGGCGAGAGCCTGCCGGCGACCTGCTTCCCGCCCGCCGTCGCCCTCGGCGCCACCTTCGACGCGCAACTCGTCCGTCAGGTGGGGGCGGCGATCGGACGGGAGGCACGGGCCCTGGGGGTGGATGTCCTGCTCGGCCCCGGGCTGAACCTCAAGCGGTCGCCGCTGGGCGGGCGGAACTTCGAGTACTACTCGGAGGATCCCTGGCTTTCCGGTCAGCTGGCCGCCGGGATGGTGGACGGCATTCAGTCCGAGGGGGTGGCGGCGACCGCGAAGCACTTCGCCGCCAACAACCAGGAGACCGACCGGCTCCGGGTCTCCTCCGAGGTCGACGAGCGGACCCTCCGGGAGCTCTACCTGCGGGCCTTCGAACACGTCGTCCGGGCCGCGCGGCCCTGGGCGGTGATGTGCGCCTACAACAGCATCAACGGCGTACCAGCGGCAGAGAACGGCTGGCTGCTGACCGAGGTGCTGCGACAAGAATGGGGCTATGACGGAGTCGTGGTCTCCGACTGGGGTGCGGTGGCTGACCGGGTCGCCTCGCTCAAGGCGGGCCTCGACCTCCAGATGCCCGCCGCCGGCCGCCAGCCCACCGACGCCATCGTCGGTGCGATCGCGTCCGGCGACCTCGATCCCGGCGTTCTGGCCGCCGCCGCCCGGCGGATGGCGACCCTCGCCGAGCGGACCGGCGCGGCGACCGCCGAACCCGTGGATTCGGCGCGGCAGCAGGCGATCGCCCGCGAGGCGGCCGCCCGGGCGGTGGTGCTGCTCAAGAACGACGGTCTGCTCCCACTGCAGCCGAGTTCGTCGATCGCCGTCATCGGCGCGCTCGCCGCCCAGCCCCGGATTCAGGGTGGAGGCAGTTCGCGGGTCAACCCGACGAGCACCGACAACCTGCTGGCCGCGCTCCGCGAGCGCTACGTTGAGACTCCGATCGAGTACGCGCCCGGCTACTCGTTGGACGCGACTGATCCGCGGACCCTGGCGCGACTCCAGGAAGAGGCAACGGTCGTCGCTGGAACCTGCGCCACCACCGTCCTGGTGGTTGGCCTGCCGGATGCGGCCGAGGCCGAGGGTGCCGACCGCACCAGTCTCGCCCTGCCCGACGACCAGCTCGACCTGATCGCGGCCGTGCTCGACGTCGCTCCCCGGACCGTCATCGTGCTGGTCGCCGGTGGGGTGGTCGACGTCGCTCCGTTCGACGAGCAGGCCGGGGCGATCGTCCATGGCTGGCTCCTGGGGCAGGCCGGCGGCTCGGCGCTCTGCGACATTCTGGTTGGGGACGTCGTTCCGTCCGGGCGGCTGGCGGAGACGATCCCGCTGTCGCTGAAGGACGTGCCGTCCTACCTGCACTTCCCGGGCGACTCCGGCGCCGTTCGCTACGGCGAGGGGCTGTTCGTCGGCTATCGCGGTCATGACGCCCTTGGCCACCACGTCCGGTACCCGTTCGGGCACGGCCTTTCCTACACCCAGTTCGACTACTCCGATCTGGAGGTTCTCCCGACTCGTAACGGAGTGCGGGTGGAGTTTCTGCTGCAGAACACCGGGCAACGCCGTGGCCGGGAGATCGCGCAGCTCTACGTCGGGGTGCAGGGCTCGTCCGTGGCGCGGCCGCCACGGGAGCTCAAGGGGGTCTGCCTTCGCGACCTCGAGCCCGGGACGCGACGTAGCGCCACGATCGAGGTCTGCTGGGACGAGCTGCGCTATTGGGACACCACGGTTCGACAGTGGCGGCTTGAAGGCGGGCACTACGAGTTCTCGGTGGGAGCCTCCAGCCGCGATCTGCGCCTCACCGCGGTCGTTCACGTGGTGGGCGACGAGAAGCCGAGCGGCCTCACCCTGCAGTCGACGCTGGGCGAGATCCTGGCCAACCCGGCGGCGCGCGACCGACTCGTCGAGGTGGTGCGCGCCCGGATGCCCGCCGAGACCGCCGAACATGTCATTGGCGAGTCCGGGTGGGCGGAGATGATGGCGGCCTTCCCGTTCAGTCGGATCGCGGCGTGGCCGGGACTCGATCTTGACCCGGGGGAAGTGCGGGCGATCATCCTTGGCGACGGCCCGCCGGGTAGGTGAGCCGCCGTCGGGCGGGCCGGCGTCCGACTGCTCAACCCCGGGGAGGCGCGACGACCTCGACAGGTTGGCTCACGCTTCGGACACCCTGAGACCCACCGGCGTGCCGTGGCCGGAATGATCGCGACCGGGCACTAACCTCGGTCGCCCATGTCCGAATCGGTCCACGCTCACTGGCAGCTCTCCCCGGCGTTCCCGGGGCGGGCGGCCTGGGGTACCGCCTCCCGGCTGCGGGCCTGGCAGGAGGAGGCGCTGGCCCGCTATCGCGAGCTGGACGCGCAGGACTTCCTCGCCGTGGCGACCCCGGGCGCGGGCAAGACCACCTTCGCGCTGCGGGTGGCGGCCGAACTGCTGGCCGATCGCCGGGTCGAGCAGGTGATCGTGGTGGCCCCCACCGAGCACTTGAAGGTGCAGTGGGCCGAGGCGGCGGCGAAGGCCGGCATCCAACTCGACCCGGGTCTGGGCGGTTCCCGGAAGGGACGCTCCCGGCAGTACCACGGCATGGTGGTGACCTACGCCGGGGTGGCGGTCCGGCCGTTCGCCTGGGAGGCGCTCACCGTCCGGGCCCGCACCCTGGTGATCTTCGACGAGATCCACCACGCCGGCGACAACCTCAGCTGGGGGGACGCGGTCGCGAACTCGTTCGCGCTGGCCACCCGGCGGCTGGGGCTGACCGGCACGCCGTTCCGGTCGGACGCGACGCCGATTCCCTTCGTCCACTACGCCGAGGAGGCGGACGGCACCCGCCGCTCGGTGGCCGACTACACCTACGGCTACGCCGAGGCGCTGCGCGACCACGTGGTGCGTCCGGTGGTGTTCATGGCCTACGGCGGCGGGATGCGGTGGCGCACCAAGGCCGGCGATGAGCTGGCCGTCGGGCTGGGGGAGCCGCTGCCCAAGGACGTCACCGCCCAGGCCTGGCGCACCGCGCTGGACCCGAAGGGGGAGTGGATCGCCGCCGTACTCGGCTCGGCGGACAAGCGGCTGAGCGAGGTGCGCCGGCACGTTCCGGACGCCGGAGGGCTGGTGATCGCCACCGATCAACAACAGGCCCGCGCCTACGCGCGGGCACTGCAGGCGATCACCGGCGAACCCGCTGTCGTGGTGCTCTCCGACGATGCCGGGTCGAGCCGGAAGATCGAGGAGTTCTCCGACTCCGAGGAACGCTGGATGGTGGCGGTCCGGATGGTCTCCGAGGGGGTGGACGTGCCGCGGCTGGCGGTCGGCGTCTACGCCACGGCCATTGCCACCCCGCTGTTCTTCGCCCAGGCGGTCGGACGGTTCGTCCGCAGCCGGCGCCGCGGTGAGCTGGCCACCGTCTTCCTGCCGACCGTGCCGATCCTGCTGGCCCACGCCGGTGCGCTGGAACGGCAGCGGGACCACGTCCTGGGTCGTCCCAAGCACGACGAGGACGACCTCTGGGCGCCGGAGGAGGCGCTGCTCGCCGAGGCCAACCGCAGCCGGGACACCGCCGACCTCGAGGACGGCCGATTCGAGGCGCTGGAGTCGCAGGCGGTGTTCGACCACGTGATGTTCGAGAACCGGCAGTTCGGCCTGTTCGCCGAGCCGGAGAGCGCCGACGAGGCCGACTATCTCGGCCTGCCCGGCCTGCTTGAACCCGATCAGGTGGCCTCGCTGCTGGCCCAGCGGCAACGTCGCCAACTGGCCCGCCGGGTGCGGCAGGAACGCCGCGAGCGGGTTCCGGAGACGGTCAGCCTGCACCGCGCCCTGGAGACCCGCCGCAAGGAACTCAACTCCCTGGTCTCCCAGTTGGCCAGGGTGAGGGGGGTGCCGCACAGCCACGTTCACGCCGGCCTGCGCCGGGAAGCGGGCGGACCCTCCCTGGCGCAGGCCACCACCGAACAGGTAGAAGCCAGAATCGCGCTGGCGCGGCGCTGGCTCGCCGCCTCCTGAGCTTCGCGCCGCCGTCAATGGGCGACGCTCGCCACCGGGCCCTGTGGACAACCACCCGATCGGAGGACGCCGCGACCAGAGGTTGTGGACAACTGGCACAAATGGCCGGGCGCTGCCAAGAGTCCCGGCATGAATACTGAACTACTCGACCAGCCCATCCACAACGACCTCGATCTCCACCAGTACTGGCTCGAACTGATGAGCCCGCTCGGCTTCTCCCAGCGCCGGCTGTACTTCGTCTTTCTCGACCACGAGCGGCGGGTGGTCCCGCAACTCCATGAGATCGACGACCTGCCGGCGTCTCCCAACCACGAGTTCGCCGACGCCCTGATGGCGATCCTGAACCACTTCTCGGCAACCTTCTCCTTCGCCCTGTTGCTGGCCCGTCCCGGGCACCAGCCGATGGACGCCAACGACCGGGCCTGGGCGCGGGCGCTGCTCGCTGCTGGCGAGCGGAGCGGGATCCACCTGGGAAGGCTCCACCTGGCCAACAGCGACAGCCTGGTCCCCTTCGCCCCGGACGATCTGGTCGGCTGACGGCCGCGCCGCCGTTGCTCAGCCCAGCGGACGGTCGCCGGCCACCGGCAGGTGGGCGTGCAGCACCCACTGGTCGCCGGAACGCTCCGCGGTCAGGCTGCCGCCGAGCGCCGCCACCCGTTCGGTGGCGCCGACCAGGCCGAGGTGGGTCGAATCCACCTGGTCGCCGGCGTCGCGGCAGCGGTTGCGGAAGGTCGCGTCCACGGCGTCCCCGGTCACCACGATCCTCACCGAGCAGGGGCCGCCGGGGGTGGCGTGCTTGGCCATGTTCGACATCGCCTCGACCACCAGCTTGCTGAGGCACTCCCGCACCGACGGCGGCAGGGCATCGGGGTCGCCGTCGGTCCTGGACGACAGCCGGAACCCCCGCCGGGTCAGTTCCGCGGACTGGTCGGCCAGGGCGCGGGCGACCGATTCCGCCCGCCAGGCGGAACTGCTGGTGCCGGGCTCGGCTGCCCGCAGCACGCTCATCATGCCGCGCAGGTCGGTGATCGACTGCCGGCCCAGCCGCAGCACGGTGTCGAGATCCTGCTGGACCTCGGGCGGGCAGTCGCCGTCCAGCCGCAGCCGGATGCCCTCGGTGGTCACCACCATGCCGGTGACGGTCTGCGCGACGGTGTCGTGCAGATCCCGGGCGAGGTCGAGCCGCTGCTCCCGCAGCCGCTGCTCGTACCGGCTGGTGGCGGCGTCCAGCCGGCTGTCCTTGCGGTGGATCAGCCAACCGGTGAACCACACCAGGCTGAACAGCACCACCGCGAAGCCGGCGTTGAACAGCACCCCGGTGAGGCCCTTCGCCTTCAGGTCGGTGACCACCACCAGGACGATCGGCAGATACCACAGCGTCAACCAGAGCCCCTGCCGGCTACGGCCGCGGGAGACCACCGCGAACAGCGGCACCAGCGCGGCCACCAGGCCCAGCGTGGGCCGCTCCGCCGGGAAGAACAGCCAGGCGGTGGCACCCAGGCCGGCCACGATCGCGCCGGCGGTCGCCCACCGGCCGGAGAGCGCGGCGCCAGCCGCTATCACGATGTCCAGGCTGAGCGGCACCAGGGCCTCGTCCGGGCGCTCGATCCGGGAGAGCAGGAAGATCGCGCCGGCCAGGAAGGCCTCGATCACGCCGTCCTGCAGCGCGCGGGAGGCGAGGCTGCGGCGCGGTGCCTTCCTCGGACGGGCGGGGTTCACACCGGCAGTCTCGCACGTCCGGATGGTCCCGCTCGGGCGGCGTCCCGGTTTGGGTGATGTGTTGCGATCGCGGACGTGGTGTACTGATCCCAACGGGTCTGGGAGGTGACGCGATGGCTGAGCAACGTCTGGCCGGGCAGCCGGCTGCCGTGGCGTCGCCGGGCTGGACGCCACGGGCGCTGGGCAACTTGGCGGTGTGGATCGTCCCCGGGTTCCTGTTCGCCTTCGCCATCGCGGGTGCGGCGTCGATCGGCCTGCTGGTGCTGCCGGTCGCCCTGTTGGTGGCGGTGGTGGCGCTGTTCCTCACCAAGGGCCGCGGCTTCGCCGGCTTCCTGGTCGGCTCAGGGCTGGTCGGGCTGCTGCTGGCCTGGCTCAACCGCCATTCCGCCGCCGCCGGCTGCGGACCCGACGAATGCGGCGGCTTCGCCCCCGAACCCTTCCTGGTCGCCGGCCTGACGGCGGTCGTGCTCGGTCTGGCGATCGAGCTGTGGCTCGGCCACCGACGCGGCGCTAGATCACCCGCGCGCTGAGCACGCCCTCGATCTGCCGGATCCGGCCGAGCAGAGCCTCGGAGACCTCGCCGTCGACATCGACCAGGGTGTAGGCCAGTTCGCCGCGCGACTTGTTCAGCAGGTCGGCGATGTTCAAGCCGGCCTCGGCCACCAGAGTGGAGATCTGGCCCACCATGTTCGGCACGTTCGAGTTGGCGATCGCGATCCGGGCCGAACCCTCGCCGCGCGGCAGGATGGCGTCGGGGAAGTTCACCGAGTTGGAGATCGTCCCGTCCTCCAGATAGGCGCGCAGCTCACTGGCCGCCATCCGGGCCGAGTTCTCCTCCGCCTCGTGGGTGGAGGCCCCCAGGTGCGGCAGGGTGACAACGTTCGGCCGCTTGTTCAACTCGGGGGTGGGGAAGTCGCAGACGTAGCCGCGCAGCCGACCGGCCTCCAGCGCGTTGACCACCGCCGCCTGGTCGACGATCGGCCCGCGGGAGAAGTTCACCACCACCGCCGACTTCTTCAGCAGCGCCAGCTGATCGGCGCCGATCAGGCCGCGGGTGGCATCGGCCAGCGGAACGTGGACGGTGATGATGTCGGCCCGCTTCAGCAGCTGTTCCAGGTTGGTGACGTGCTCGACCTGGCTGGAGAGCTTCCAGGCGTGCTCCACGGTGATCCCGGGGTCGTAGCCCATCACCCGCATGCCCAGACCGACGGCGGCGTTGGCCACCTCGACGCCGATCGCGCCCAGCCCGATCACGCCCAGCACCCGGCCGGGCAGTTCGAAGCCGACGAACTGCTTCTTGCCGCCCTCCACCGCCTTGTCCATCGACGCGGCGTCGCCGTCCAGCCGGTGGGCGAAGGCGGCCGCCGGAATGATGTTGCGAGCGGCCAGGAAGATCGCCGCCACCACCAGTTCCTTCACCGCGTTGGCGTTGGCCCCGGGGGTGTTGAAGACCGGGATGCCGCGGGCGGAGTAGTCGGCGATCGGGATGTTGTTCACCCCGGCGCCGGCCCGGGCCACCGCCAGCACCGACGGCGGGATCTCGACGCCGTGCAGGTTGGCCGAGCGCAGGATCAGCGCGTCCGGCGCCTCGACGTCCGAGCCCACGACGTAGGACTCCTTGGGCAGCTGGCCGAGCCCGGCGTTGCTGATCGCGTTCAGGGTACGAATCTTGAAGGTCATGTTCCTCATCCGTTGCGACGTTCGAAGTCAGCCATGAAGTCGATCAGGGCCTGGACGCCCTCGATCGGCATGGCGTTGTAGATGCTGGCCCGCATGCCGCCCACCGAGCGGTGACCGGCCAGGCTGGTCAGGCCGGCCTCGGCGGCCTCGGCGACGAAGGGCTTCTCCAGGGCGGCGTCCGGCACCAGGAAGGGGACGTTCATCCACGACCGGGCGTTCACCGCGACCGGGTTGGAGTAGAACGCCGAGCCGTCGATCGCGGCGTAGAGCGCGGCGGCCTTGGCCTGGTTGCGCTCGGCCATCGCGGTCAGCCCGCCGGTCTCCTTCACCCACTGCAGGATCAGGCCCAGCAGGTAGAGGCCGAAGGTCGGGGGAGTGTTGAGCATCGAGTCCGAGGCGGCCATCTCGGCGTACTGCAGCACCGACGGCGTGGTCGGACGCGCCCGGCCCAGCAGGTCGTCCCGCACCAGCACGACGCACAGGCCGGAGGGGCCCATGTTCTTCTGCGCGCCGGCGTAGATCACCCCGTAGCGCGAGACGTCGATCGGCCGGGAGAGGATGGTGGACGAGAAGTCGGCCACCAGCGGGACGTCACCGGTCTCCGGCACGTGGTCGAACTCCACCCCGCCGATGGTCTCGTTCGGGGTGTAGTGCAGGTAGGCCGCAGCCGGGTCGACCTGGTAGCTGCCCGCCGCCGGGACGGTGGTGTAGTTGGACGCCGCCTCGTCGGCGATCACGTCCACGGTCAGCCCCTGGCGTCGGGAGGCCTTGATCGCCTTGATCGACCACTGCCCGGTGTGCAGGAAGTTCACCGTGTCACCGGGGGCGGTCAGGTTCATCGGGATGGCGTCGAACTGCGCACTCGCGCCGCCCTGCAGGAACAGCACCCGGTAGTTCTCCGGCACGGCCAGCACCTCGCGCAGCAGCGCCTCGGTCTGGTCGGCGCAGGCCACGAAGGCCTTGCTGCGGTGCGACACCTCCATCACCGACATCCCGGAGCCCTGCCAGTCGAGCAACTCGGACTGGGCCCGCTCCAGAACGCTGGTCGGGAGCATGGCGGGGCCGGCGGAGAAGTTGTACACGCGCATGAGCGACATTCTTCCACCGCGTCGCCGGTGCCCATGACCACGACCGCGACTCGGCCAGCCGCCCGCGGCTGCGAGAATGTGGGCGTGACCGAGACACTCGACCCCGCCATCGCCCAGCGGCTGAAGCGCAACCCGGCCGGCCTGGTGCCGGCCGTGGTGCAGGAGGCAACCACCGGCGAGGTGCTGATGCTGGCCTGGATGGACGACGAGGCGTTGCGCCGCACCCTGGCCACCCGCCGCGGCACCTACTACTCCCGCAGCCGCCAGCAGTACTGGGTGAAGGGGGAGACCTCCGGCCACACCCAGCAGGTCCGCGAGGTGCGGCTGGACTGCGACGGCGACACCCTGCTGGTCCGGGTCGATCAGACCGGGCCGGCCTGCCATACCGGCACCCGGACCTGTTTCGATGCCGACCTGCTGCTGGGAGAGGCGACGTAGCGATCCCTGAGGTTCGAGCGCAGCTCGAAGTCTCGAAGGGTCGCCCACCGGGGCTTCGAGACTCGGCCTACGGCCGACCTCAGCCATCGGATCCCCAGCCGCTCTGCGAAAGGAACGACATGACCGACCTGCCGATCCGGCCCGATCTGCCGGGCTTCATTGAGGCCGCCGCCACCCGCCGGGTGGTCAGCGTCCACACCCGGCTGCTGGGCGAGGAGTACACCGCTGTCGGGCTGTACCACCAGCTCTGTGGCGACCGGCCGGGCACCTTCCTGCTGGAATCGGCCGCCGGCGGAGTCTGGGGCCGCTACTCGTTCATCGGGGTCTCCGCCGCGGCCACGCTGAGCGAGGCCGGCGGCGAGGCGGTCTGGAGCTGGAGCGACCGGCCGATCGACGGGCTGCCCAGCGGCGGCAATCCGCTGCAGGTGCTGGCGCAGACCCTGGAGCAGCTGCACACCCCGCGCGATCCGGAACTGCCACCGCTGGTCTCCGGGCTGGTCGGCTACCTCGGCTACGACGTGGTGCGGCGGCTGGAGAAGCTGCCGGACCACAACCCCGACGACCTGGGCATCCCCGAACTGGCCATGCTGCTGGTGACCGACATGGCGGTGCTCGACCAGCACACCGGCGAGGTCTGGCTGGTGGCCAATGCGATCAACTTCGACGGCCGCCCGGAGCGCGCCGCCGAGGCCTACGCCGACGCCCGCGCCCGGGTGGCGGCGATGGCGGACGCATTGCGCCGTCCGGCCGAACCGCTGCTCGCGCTGCGGGACGAGACCGCCGCCGAACCCGGCGTCCGACGGCAGCGCACCTCGGAGCAGTACGAGGCGATGGTGGCCGCGGCGATCGAGGAGATCCGGGCGGGGGAGGCCTTCCAGATCGTCCCCAGCCAGCGGTTCGAGATCGACTGCACCGCCGATCCGCTGGACGTCTACCGGGTGCTGCGGCGGAACAACCCCAGCCCCTACCTCTACCTGCTGCGGCTGGACGGCTTCTCGATCGTCGGTTCCAGCCCGGAGGCGCTGGTCACCGTCGCCGACGGCCGGGCCACCACCCACCCGATCGCCGGCACCCGGCCCCGCGGGGCCACCCCGGAACAGGACGCGACCTACGAGGCCGAGCTGCTGGCCGACCCGAAGGAGGCTGCCGAGCACCTGATGCTGGTCGACCTCGGCCGCAACGACCTGGGCCGGGTGTGCCAACCCGGCACGGTGCGGGTGGTGGAGTTCATGAAGGTCCGCCGCTACAGCCACGTGATGCATCTGGAGGCGGCGGTCACCGGCACGCTCGCCACCGGCCGGACCGCGCTGGCGGCCACCCTGGCCTGCTTCCCGGCCGGCACCCTCTCCGGCGCGCCCAAGGTGCGCGCGATGGAGATCATCGACGAGCTGGAGCCGACCCGGCGCGGCCTCTACGGCGGCGTGGTGGGCTACTTCGACTTCGCCGGCGACTCCGACACCGCGATCGCGATCCGCACCGCGGTGATCGCCGACCAGGTGGCGTACGTGCAGGCGGGCGCTGGCGTGGTGGCGGATTCCGTCCCGGCCAACGAGGATGTCGAAGCCCAGAACAAGGCCGCCACGGTGCTGCGCGCGGTCGCCGAGGCGTCCCGGCTGGTGCGGTTGCCGGCCCAGGGTAGTTGAAACCGCCGGGCGGTGTTGTCAAGATTGCACCCAGTCGAGCCGGGTCCATCGAGCAGGAGTAGACAGTGAGCGAGAGCGAACCGCAGGTCAGCCAGAGCCCTGCCCACTTCATCCACCACGGACGCACCGTCGCCGCCTGGACGGGTAGCGCGATCGCGGGAGTCGCCTTCGTGCTCGGCTCGATCGCCTTCCTGCTCGGGCCGAACTGGACGCTGGTCTGGATCTCGGCCGGCCTGCTGCTGGTCGCGCTGATCGCGACCGCCGTGCTGCGGCGGGCGGGGTACGGTCAGAACGCGTGAGCACCCCACGCTTTCCGAACAACTCCGGGGGGATCCGGCATGAGCGTGCTCGACGAGATCATCGCGGGGGTCCGCGAGGATCTCGCGGAACGGGTGGCCGCCCGGTCCCAGGCCGAGCTTGAGGCCGTGGTGGCCGGGATGCCGCCGGCGCTCGCGGTGTTGCCCGGGTTGCGCGGCGACGGCCTGGGCGTGATCGCCGAGGTGAAGCGGGCCAGCCCGAGCAAGGGGCAGCTGGCCACCATCGCCGACCCGGCCTCGCTGGCGGCCGAGTACGCCGCCGGCGGCGCGTCGGCGATCTCCGTGCTGACCGAGCGGCGGCGGTTCAACGGCTCGCTGGCCGACCTGGCGGCCGTCCGGCAGGCGGTGCCAACCCCGCTGCTGCGCAAGGACTTCGTGGTCACCGAGTACCAGCTCTGGGAGGGACGGGCCGCCGGCGCCGACCTCGCGCTGCTGATCGTGGCGGCGCTGAGCGACGCCGAACTCGCCCGCTTCCTGGCGCTCGGCGATCAGCTGGGCATCACCTGCCTGGTGGAGACCCACACCGCCGACGAGGTGCGGCGGGCGGTGGACGCCGGCGCCGAACTCATCGGGGTGAACAACCGCAACCTGAAGACCCTGACGGTCGAGCTGGCCACCTTCGAGCGGTTGGCCGGGTTGGTGCCGGACACCGCGGTGAAGGTCGCCGAGTCCGGCATCCTGAGCCTGGCCGACGCCCAGCGGATGGCCGACGCGGGCGCGGACGCCGTCCTGGTGGGCGAGGCGCTGGTGACCGGCGGCGACCCGCGCGCCGCGGTCGCGGCGATGCGAGCACTTTCTGCCAAATAGCGTGCCCCGCCGACAAATACGTCGTCCAGCGACGGCATTTGGCAGAAACTGCCCGGGCCGACGACGGGCACGATGAGGCGGGGGTGGCTACCGCTGGTTTAATGGGTCGGGTGACCCGATCAACCCTGCCCGACGAACGCGGGCATTTCGATCTCTTCGGCGGCAGCTACGTCCCCGAAGCCCTGATGGCGGCCCTGGCCCAACTGGACGCCGAGTTCGAGAAGGCGATGACCGACCCGACCTTCTGGGCCGAGCTCTCCGACCTGCGTGCCAACTACACCGGCCGGCCCAGCCCGCTCACCGAGGCCCCCCGGTTCGCCAAGCTGTGCGGCAACGCCACCGTGCTGCTCAAGCGCGAGGACCTGAACCACACCGGTTCGCACAAGATCAACAATGTGCTCGGCCAGGCCCTGCTCACCCGCCGGATGGGCAAGACCCGGGTGATCGCCGAGACCGGCGCCGGCCAGCACGGCGTGGCGACCGCGACCGCGGCCGCCCTGTTCGGCCTGGAGTGCCGGGTCTACATGGGACGGGTCGACACCGACCGGCAGGCGCTGAACGTCGCCCGGATGCAGTTGCTCGGTGCCGAGGTGGTGGCGGTCGAGTCCGGCAGCCAGACCCTGAAGGACGCCATGAACGAGGCGATGCGGGAATGGGTCGCCACCGTCGACCACACCCACTACCTGATCGGCACGGTCGCCGGCCCCCACCCGTTCCCCAAGATGGTGCGGGAGTTCCAGCGGGTGATCAGCAGCGAGATCGCCGAGCAGACCACCGAGCAGTACGGCCGGCTGCCGGACGCGGTGCTGGCCTGCGTCGGCGGCGGCTCGAACGCGCTGGGCACCTTTGCCGACTTCATCGACAACCCCGAGGTCGCCCTCTACGGCTACGAGGCCGGGGGAGACGGGGTCGAGACCGGACGCCACGCCGCGGCGATCACCGGCGGCTCGGTGGGGGTGCTGCACGGCATGCGGACCTACATCCTGCAGGACGAGGACGGCCAGACCAAGGAGAGCCACTCGATCTCCGCCGGGCTGGACTATCCCGGCGTCGGCCCCGAGCACTCCTGGCTGGCCGCCACCGGCCGGGCGACCTACGAGTCGGTCACCGACACCGAGGCGATGGACGCCTTCAAGGCGCTCACCCAGACCGAGGGCATCATGCCGGCGATCGAATCCGCCCACGCCCTGGCCGGCGCGATCCGGCTCGGCAACCGGATCGCCGAGACCGACCCGGACGCCCGGCCGCTGCTGGTGGTCTGTGTCTCCGGTCGCGGCGACAAGGACGTGGACACCGCCGTGAACTGGTTCGGCCTGACCGGCAAACCCGACTACGCGACCGGAGGCGAGGCATGAGCAGCACGAATCCCGCGGCGGGGTCGTCCGCGGGCCGGGCAACCACGGTTCCTGAGCTTGACGAAGGGTCGTCCGCGGGCATCTCGGGTCAGGCCCTGCTGGCCGCCAGGGCCGAGGGACGCGCCGCGCTGGTCGGCTACCTGCCGGTCGGCTACCCCACGGTCGCCGGCTCGCTGGACGCCTTCCGCGCCATCTGCGGGGACGGCGACAGCCCCGGCGTCGACCTGGTCGAGATCGGCCTGCCGTACTCCGACCCGATCCTGGACGGTCCGGTGATCCAGCGGGCCGGCACCCGGGCGCTGAACCGTGGCCTGCGGGTCCGCGACGTCTTCGCCGCGGTCGAGGCCGTCCGCGCGGCCGGGAAACCGGCGGTGGTGATGACCTACTGGAACCTGGTCGACCGGTACGGCGTGGACGCCTTCGCCCGGGACCTGGCCAACGCCGGGGGAGCCGGGCTGATCACCCCCGACCTGATCCCGGACGAGGGTGCCGACTGGCTGGCTGCGTCCGAGGCCCACGGGCTGGACCGGATCTTCCTGGTCTCGCCTTCCTCCACCGACGACCGGATCCTCGCCACCACCGCGGTCTGCCGCGGCTGGGTGTACGCCACCGCCGTGATGGGGGTCACCGGCGTCCGCAGTTCCGCCCCGTCGGCCGCCCCGGAACTGGTGGCCCGGCTGCGCCGGCTCGCCCCCCAGACGCTGGTGGGCGTGGGGCTGGGGGTGTCCAACGGCGACCAGGCGGCGGCCGTGGCGCAGTACGCCGACGCGGCGATCGTCGGCTCGGCGCTGGTCCGCACCCTGCTGGCCGCCGAGGACGCCGGCAACCCGGCGGACTTCACCGAGTTGCGCCGGGTGGTGGCCGACCTGGCCGACGGCGTCCGGCGCTAGGGGGACGCGTGCTGCTGTTCATTCCCAGCCCGCCGATCAACGGCTTCTCCCTCGGTCCGCTGACCATCCGGTTCTACGCGCTCTGCCTGATCACCGGGATCATCGCCGGCTGGATCCTCGGCCTGCGGCGGTGGCGGGCCCGGGGCGGTACCCAGGAAACCTTCGAGACGATCATGCTCTGGGCCATCCCGGTGGCCATCGTGGGCGCCCGTATCTATCACGTCCTGACTCACCTGAGCGACTACGTCGGTCCCGGCCGGGATCCGTGGAGCGTGCTCTACATCTGGGAAGGCGGGATCGCGATCTACGGCGCGGTCGCCGGCGGAGCGTTGGCCGCCTGGCTGGTGTGCCGCCGCAAGGGCGTCCGGTTCGCCGCGCTGGCGGACAGCGTCGCCCCGGGGCTGGCCATCGGGCAGGCGCTGGGCCGGTTCGGCAACTGGTTCAACCAGGAACTCTACGGCTGGCCCACCGACCTTCCCTGGGGCCTGGAGATCGCCCCGGAGCACCGGCTGCCCGGCTACGAGCAGTACGCCACCTTCCACCCCACCTTCCTCTACGAGATGTTGTGGAACGCGGTGGTGGTCGCCGTCCTGCTCTGGGCGGACCGGAGGTTCCGGCTGGGTCGCGGCAAGGTGTTCGCGCTCTACCTGGCGCTGTACGGCTTCGGCCGCTTCTTCACCGAGGGGATGCGCACCGATCCCTCGGAGACCATGTTCGGCCCGCTGCGGCAGAACCAGTTCGCCGCCCTGCTGATCTGCCTGGCCGGCGTCCTGTTGCTGCTCTGGCTGGTGAAGTTCCGCCCCGGCCGGGAGACCGAGGTGGAACGCCCGTCCGGCGACGCCGCCGAAGCCGCCGAGCCGGGCCAGGACGAGGAAGCCGGCGACGAAGCCCCCGACGACACGCCGGAGGACACCCCGGCGGAGAAGAACCAGGACTCGCCCGATCCAGGCGGGGACGAGGACGACTCGCGCGACTGAGGCAGCCGGCCGGTCGTCCAGAATGTGCTGATACCTGCGCACCCCGGGGTCGTCCTGTAGAGTCCCCGTGCGTTCAATGTCGGCGTGGGCCGACAGAGGTCCACCGTCGTTGTCCGCATTCTCGTGACTCGATGGGAGTGATCAGATGGCGATGCTGTCCTACCCCGCCCGCCCCGCAGAGGGACTCTACGATCCCGCCTACGAACATGACGCCTGCGGTGTCGCCTTCGTAGCCAATCTCGGGGGCGAGGCCCGGCATGACATCGTCGCCAAGGGGCTGACCGCCCTGGAGAACCTCGACCATCGCGGCGCCACCGGCGCCGATGCCGCCGCGGGTGACGGCGCCGGCATGCTGTTGCAGGTGCCGGACCGGTTCCTGCGCCAGGTGGTCGACTTCGACCTCCCGGACGCCGGCCAGTACGCCGTCGGCATGGCCTTCCTGCCGACCGACCCGCAGAAGCGGGCCACCGCCAAGCGCACCATCGAGTTCCTCGCCACCGAGGAGGGCCTGGTGATCCACGGCTGGCGGGCGGTCCCGACCGACGACTCCACGCTCAGCCCGGTCTCGCGGGAGAACATGCCGTTCTTCGAGCAGGTCTTCGTCTCCAGCCCGGCGGGGGAGTCCGGCATCGATCTGGATCGGCTCTGCTACCCGCTGCGGCAGCGAGCCCGCAACGAGACCGGGGTCTACTTCGCCTCCCTGTCCGCGCGGACCACGGTCTACAAGGGCATGCTCACCACCCAGCAGTTGGCCGAGGTCTTCCCCGACCTGCTGGACGAGCGGGTGGAGAGCGCGCTGTCGCTGGTGCACTCCCGGTTCTCCACCAACACCTTCCCGGCCTGGGAGCTCTCCCACCCGTACCGGCTGATCGCCCACAACGGCGAGATCAACACCGTCAAGGGCAACCGGAACTGGATGCGGGCCCGGGAGGCCCTGCTGCGTACCGACCAGATCCCCGGCGACCTGGAGCGGATCTTCCCGATCATGACTCCCGGCGGTTCGGATTCCTGTTCCTTCGACGAGGCGCTGGAACTGCTGCACCTCGGCGGACGCAGCCTGCCACACGCCGTGTTGATGATGATCCCGGAGGCCTGGGAGAACCATGCTGAGATGGATCCGGCCCGGCGCGCCTTCTACGACTTCCACTCCTCGCTGATGGAGCCCTGGGACGGCCCGGCGGCGGTCGCCTTCACCGACGGCAGCCTGATCGGCGCGGTGCTGGATCGCAATGGCCTGCGCCCGGGACGCTACTGGGTGACCGACGACGGCCTGGTGGTGTTCGCCTCCGAGTCCGGCGTGCTGGACATCCCGTCCACCCAGGTGGTGGCCAAAGGCAGGCTGCAGCCCGGCCGGATGCTGCTGGTCGACCTCGACAGCCACCGGCTGATCGACGACGACGAGATCAAGTCGGCGCTGGCCGCCGAGCACCCCTACGCCGAATGGCTGGAGGCCGGCCGGGTGGACCTCGACGACCTGCCGGAGCGGCAGCACGTGGTCCACTCCCACGCCTCGGTCACCCGTCGTCAGCAGGTCTTCGGCTACACCCACGAAGAGCTGAAGATGATCGTGGCGCCGATGGCCAACACCGGCGCGGAGCCGATCGGCTCGATGGGCTCCGACACCCCGGTGGCGGTGCTCAGCGATCGTCCCCGGCTGCTGTTCGACTACTTCGCGCAGCTGTTCGCCCAGGTCACCAACCCGCCGCTGGACGCGATCCGGGAAGAGCTGGTCACCTCGCTGCGGGCCACCTTCGGTCCGGAGGGCAATCTGCTCACCCCCGGCCCGGAATCCTGCCGGCAGATCGTGATCAACTACCCGATCCTGGATTCCGACCAGCTGGCCAAGCTGGTCCGGATCAACCGGGACGGGTCGATGCCGGCCTACGACACCCACGTGGTCCGCGGGCTGTACGAGGTCGAGGGCGGCGGCGCCGCGCTGAAGGCGAAACTGGACGAGCTGTGCGAGCAGACCTCCGAGGCGATCGCCCGGGGCTGCCGGACGATCATCCTCTCCGACCGGCACTCCACCGCCGAACTGGCGCCGATCCCGTCCCTGCTGCTCACCGCGGCGATCCACCACCACCTGGTGCGGGAGAAGAAGCGCACCCAGGTCGGTTTGATCGTGGAGGCCGGCGATATCCGCGAGGTGCACCACGTCGCGCTGCTGATCGGCTACGGCGCAGCCGCAGTGAACCCCTACCTGGTGTTCGAGAGCGCCGAGGATCTGGCCCGCCGGGAATGGCTGGTGAAGGTCGATCCCGAGCAGGCGGTCTACAACGTCCGCAAGGCGCTCGGCAAGGGCGTGCTCAAGGTGATGAGCAAGATGGGGGTTTCCACCATCGCCTCCTACACCGGCGCGCAGATCTTCGAGGCGCTCGGCCTTTCCCGGGAACTGGTCGACGCCTACTTCACCGGCACCACCAGCCGGATCGAGGGGATCGGGCTGGACCAGCTCGCCGAGGAGGTGGCCCGGCGGCACGCCCACGCCTACCCGTCCTCGGGGCTGCTGCCGCACCGCACCCTGGACGTCGGGGGCGAGTACAAGTGGCGCCGCGAAGGCCCGCCGCACCTGTTCGACCCGGACACCGTGTTCCGGCTGCAGCACGCCACCCGGACCGGCCGGTACGACATCTTCAAGCAGTACACCGACCGGGTGAACGACCAGTCCAAGCGGCTGATGACGCTGCGCGGCCTGCTGGGCTTCAGCTCCGATCGTCCCTCGATTCCGATCGAGGAGGTCGAGCCGATCAGCGAGATCGTGAAGCGGTTCTCCACCGGCGCGATGAGCTACGGCTCGATCAGCCGGGAGGCGCACGAGACGCTGGCGATCGCGATGAACCGGTTGGGCGCCAAGTCGAACACCGGCGAGGGCGGCGAGGACACCGACCGGCTCTACGACCCGACCCGGCGCAGCGCGATCAAGCAGGTCGCCTCCGGCCGGTTCGGCGTCACCTCGGACTACCTGAGCAACGCCGACGACATCCAGATCAAGATGGCCCAGGGCGCCAAGCCCGGCGAGGGCGGCCAGCTGCCCGGCCAGAAGGTCTACCCGTGGGTGGCCAAGACCCGGCATTCGACGCCCGGCGTCGGCCTGATCAGCCCGCCACCGCACCACGACATCTACTCGATCGAGGATCTCAAGCAGCTGATCCACGACCTGAAGTGCGCCAACCCGAGCGCTCGGGTGCACGTCAAGCTGGTCGCCGAGGTCGGCGTTGGGACGGTCGCCGCCGGCGTCTCCAAGGCGAAGGCGGACGTGGTGCTGATCTCCGGCCACGACGGCGGGACGGGTGCCGCCCCGCTCACTTCGCTGAAGCACGCCGGCGGGCCGTGGGAGCTCGGCCTGGCCGAGACCCAGCAGACCCTGCTGCTGAACGGCCTGCGGGACCGGATCGTGGTGCAGGCCGACGGCCAGCTGAAGACCGGCCGGGACGTGATGATCGCGGCCCTGCTGGGCGCTGAGGAGTTCGGCTTCGCCACCGCGCCACTGGTGGTCTCCGGCTGCGTGATGATGCGGGTCTGCCACCTGGACACCTGCCCGGTCGGGGTGGCCACCCAGAACCCGGAGCTGCGGGCCAAGTACGCCGGCGACGCCGACTACGTGGTGAACTTCTTCGAGTTCATCGCCACCGAGGTCCGCGAGCTGCTGGCCGAGCTGGGCTTCCGCTCCATCGAGGAGGCGGTCGGTCACGTCGAGGTGCTGCGCACCACCGAGGCGATCGCCCACTGGAAGACCCAGGGTCTGGATCTCAGCCCGATCCTGCACCAGGTCGAGCTGCCCGAGGGCACCCCGCTGCACCGCACGGTCGGCCAGGATCACGGCCTGGACGAGAAGCTGGACGTCCAGCTGCTCGAGTTGTGCCAGCCGGCGCTGACCAGCGGTGAACTGGTGCGGGCCGACCTCACCGTCCGCAATGTCGACCGGACGGTGGGGACCATCCTGGGCCACCACGTCACCAAGGCGACCGCCGGCAAGGGGTTGCCGGAGAACACCATCGACCTCACCTTCCGGGGCACCGCCGGGCAGAGCTTCGGCGCCTTCCTGCCCCGTGGGGTGACGATGCGGCTGGTGGGCGACACCAATGACTACTTCGGCAAGGGCCTGTCCGGTGGCCGGCTCACCGTCCGGCCGCCGAAGGACGCGCCGTTCGTCGCCGAGGAGCAGATCATCGCCGGCAACGTGATCGGCTATGGCGCCACCAGCGGGCAGCTGTTCCTGCGCGGCCGGGTGGGCGAGCGGTTCTGCGTCCGTAACTCCGGGGCGACAGCGGTGGTGGAGGGTGTGGGCGACCACGCCTGCGAGTACATGACCGGTGGCGAGGCGCTGATCCTCGGCCCGACCGGCCGCAACCTGGCGGCCGGCATGTCCGGCGGCGTGGCCTGGGTGCTCGACCTGAACCCGCTCCGGCTGAACACCGAGCTGGTGGATCCGCAGGCCCCCGAGCCGGCCGATCTGGCGCGAATCAGGGAGCTGCTGGTGCAGCACCACGAGGAGACCGGGTCGGCGGTGGCCGCCGGACTACTGGAACTGACCGACGAGCAGCTGGCCGGGCGGTTCACCACGGTGATGCCGCGGGACTACGCCCGTGTGCTGGCCGCCCGGGCCGAGGCGGAATCCGCCGGGCTGAGCGAGGACGAGATCGTCACGGTGATGATGGAGGCGGCACATGGCTGATCCACGAGGCTTCATGACCACCCCGCGCCAGGTCGCCGAGCGGCGTCCGGTGGAGGAGCGCGTCCACGACTGGCACGAGGTCTACCCGGGCTCGCCGGGCCGGGCACTGCTGCCGATCATCAGCCAGCAGGCCGGCCGCTGCATGGATTGCGGCATCCCGTTCTGCCACTCCGGCTGCCCGCTGGGCAACCTGATCCCGGAGTGGAACGACATGGTCTGGCGGGACGACTGGCGCGGTGCGCTGGAGCGGCTGCACGCCACCAACAACTTCCCGGAGTTCACCGGCCGGCTCTGCCCGGCGCCGTGCGAGACGTCCTGCGTGGTGGGGATCAACCGGGATTCGGTGACCATCAAGAACGTCGAGGTGGCGATCATCGACCGCGCCTGGGACGACCGCCGGGTGATCGCCCAGACCCCGGAATGGCACTCCGGCAAGACCGTCGCGGTGGTCGGTTCCGGCCCCGCCGGGCTGGCCGCCGCCCAGCAGCTCACCCGGGCCGGGCACACCGTGGTGGTCTACGAGCGGGCGGACGCGATCGGCGGCCTGCTGCGCTACGGCATCCCCGAGTTTAAGATGGAGAAGCAGGTTCTCGACCGCCGGCTGAAGCAGATGCGGCTGGAGGGCACCGTCTTCAAGGCCGGGGTGAATATCGGCGCCGACCTGACCGGTGAGCAGTTGCTCGACCGGTTCGACGCGGTGGTGCTGGCGATCGGCTCGACCGTGCCGCGCGACCTGCCGGTGCCGGGACGGGAGTTCGCCGGCATCCATCAGGCGATGGAGTTCCTGCCGCAGGCCAACCGGGCGGCGCTCGACCAGGAGGTGCCCGACCAGATCGTGGCCACCGGCAAGGACGTGGTGATCATCGGTGGCGGCGACACCGGCGCCGACTGCCTGGGCACCTCGATTCGCCAGGGTGCCCGGTCGGTCACCCAGCTGGAGATCATGCCGATGCCGCCCGAGGCGCGTCCGGCCGGTCAGCCGTGGCCGACCTACCCGATGATCTACCGGGTCTCGTCCGCCCACGAAGAGGCGGGGGAGCGGGTCTACTCGGTCTCCACCGGTTCGTTCGAAGCGGACGCCGAAGGCCGGGTGAGCGGCCTGCGGGTCAGCGAGGTGGCGATGGCCAACGGCCGGTTCGAGCCGGTCGAGGGCACCGAGCGGGTGATCCCCGCGCAGCTGGTGCTGCTCGCGATGGGCTTCACCGGCCCGGAGCGGGCCGGCGTGGTGGAACAGCTCGGCCTGGAACTCGACCCGCGCGGCAATATCGCCCGGGACGAGCGCTACGCCACCAGCACCCCCGCGGTGTTCGCCTGCGGCGACGCCGGCCGCGGCCAGTCGCTGATCGTCTGGGCGATCGCCGAGGGACGCTCCTGCGCCAGCGAGGTGGACGCCTTCCTGCAGGGCAGCACCCAGCTGCCCAAGCCGATCCTGCCCACCGAGCGTCCGTTGATGGTGTAGGTGTTGTTGACTAGCAGGTTCTGACGCACCCTCGTCAGATGTATGCGATTTGCATATATTTGTGCTCGTGGAGTCAGAGCTGGAAGAGGCGATCAACGAGTGGCATGACGCTGTGAACTCTGGTGATCTGCGTCGAGCGGCGGCAGCGGTTGGTGACCGGGTCGTCGTGCTCGGGCCGAAGGGTGCGGGGCTGATCTCGCCAGAGCAGTTCGCTGGTTGGGTGAAGCGGTCTGGTATCCGGCTGGTGCCGCGCTCGAGGCACCCGATCAGCGGGCGGCTGATGGTGGTCGAGCAGGACGCGACGTGGCCCGAAAATCAGAGGCCGACTCGTGTGGCGACGGTGTTCCGGATTTCGGCCGGGAAGGTCTCGGCAGCGTTGCGCTTGCCTGATCTGAGGTCGGCGCTGGACTTGGCGTACCTCTGTCGCGAGATGGCTGCGACCGAATGAGTGCGCCGGGTCCGGGGCAACTTCTGTTCGGCTTCGTAAGGCATTGGTCACGGCGTTCCGCTGCGGGTGACGGTGCTGTTGTCGAGCAGGGACGGCTGGTCCTGGCGACGGAGGCTGTGGCCGCGCTTGTCCACCGGGCGGAGACTGCGACTGTGAACGCGGTCGCGGAGGAGATCGGCATTGATCAGAGTGGCGCGTCGCGTCTGATCAAGAGGGCGGTTGACGCCGGGTACTTGACGTTGACCGCCACTCCAACCGATGGCCGCAGGCGTGAGGTGGTTGTCACGCCCAGCGGGTACGCGGTTCTGCGGCAGGCTCACGCGTGGCAGGAGTGGGTGTTCGAGGAGTTGGCTGCGGGCTGGAGTCAGCAACGACGTGACGACTTTCAGACGGCGATGGCCGACCTCATGGCACGGTCTTATGTGATCAACCAATGAGTCACGCCCATCGTCCAGCCTCTCGTGATCGGATCTGTCAAGAGGCCGGCTAATAGCGCCTGGGGGTGACAATTTCAGGGTTCTCGTCTAGTTATCCACAGAGTAGTTTCTCGCCGTCCAATTGCCTGTTGATAAGCGGCTTTGCTGTTGCATGTGTCGCAAGGCGCGCATAGTGTGTGAACACTAGTTCGATAAGCGGGAGGGGGTGGATTGTGGTAGCGCAGCCGATCGAACAGCCGGGCCTGGAGAGCCGGTTAGGCCAGGTGCAGGCATCGCTGGCCGCGATCCCGCTGGCTGGCTACGACAGTCAGACGCCCGCCCAGGCCCGGCGGACCGCGGCGCTGTTGCGGCGGGTGGAATCGATGCTGCGTACTCATGTGACCGCAGCCGTTCGTGCCGTGGACCGGTTGGTACCGACCCGGCAGGCCAGCCAGGTGTTGGCTGGGGACTTCGGTTTGGATACTGGGGCGGCGCACCGCCAGATCAAGGACGGACGCGCGCTGCTGGCGGCCAGCTCGGCCGAGCAGGCCGCCGCTGAAGGGCGTATTTCCATGCCGCACGCGGTGGTGATCGGACGAGCGCTGTTGCAGTTGCCTGAGGGGGCAACCGCGGAGCAGCGGCAGCTGGTTGAGACTCGGTTGATCGCCGACGCCACAACGTTGTCGCCGAAGGATCTGGCGATCCGGGCCCGGCGGATCACCGAGCTGTACGAACCGGCGGAGATTGTTGACGTTCAAGAGAACGATCTGCTGGAAAAGCAGGAGGCTCTGGCTCGTAGTCGAGTGTCGTTGACAATGTGGGATAACCGGGATGGCACGTGGCAGGGCCGGTTCGTGCTTCCCGAGTTGCAGGCACGGATGCTGAAGACGATGGTGGATGCGTTCGCCGCACCCCGCCGGCCCACCTTGACCAGCTGAGTCGGGTGGAACGGGCCCGCGTCGAGGCAGACCACGACAAGCCGTACGACCGGAAAGCCGGCGAAGCCTTGATTGCGCTGATCGAACACCTGCCCACCGACGGGCTGCCCACCACCGGTGGCACGCCGGCCCGGATTGTGGTGACGATCGATGAGGCGAAACTTCGTGCCGGGGTCGCGGCGGGGAGCTTGGCGACCGGCGAACGTCTCTCGGCAACGCAGGTGCGACGGTTGGCGTGCACCCAGCAGCTGCTGCCCGCGGTGCTCGGCGGCGCCGGGGTTCCGGTCGATCTGGGTCGTAGCCAACGGCTTTTCAGCCCGGCCCAACGCGATGCGCTGGCGGTGATGGACGGCGGGTGCATCACACCAGGCTGTGATCGGCCACCAGCGTGGTGCGAAGCACACCATGGTGGGTTGCCGTTCGCCGATGGCGGGAAGACCAACCTCGACGAGGGCTATCTCCTGTGCTCAGCCCACCACCACGACGCCCACCAATGCCAGTGGCAGTTCAGACGAACTGGCGGTCGGGCGGAAGTGGATCGCGGTCGAGGCTGGGAACGCAACCACCGCTACCGACCCTAGAACGGAAGGGGGCACCCGTGGCCACGATCACCCTCCGATCGCTGGATGATCATGTCTATGAAAGGCTCAAGCGGCTTGCTGCCGCGAACGGTCATTCCGTGGAGTTCGAGGCGCGTCAGATTCTGGAGGAAGGCCTCCGGCGGCGCGAGCGCTGGCTCGGGGCGAAGCTTTCCGATCTTTCGGGCGATTCGAAGTTGGCTCAGGTCGAACCGCCATCTGCTCGCTCCACTGAACCTCCGCGCGATGTCACGCTGTGAGGCGAGCAACAGACCACCACCCGGAATGTGGCTGACTTCGTCCGCTTCGGGGTTGACCTGATCGACCCTTGGGGAAGCTGCCTGACTACCGTCGTCCCCATTCGACGTGGCGGTCGATAATCTAGGGACGTCTGCGGTATTATTTCGATATCGAGATAGTTTTGCGTCGAGGAGGATCGATGAGCATCGACAGCTACCAGTCCCGGGACAACCTCACGGTAGGGGGTCAGTCCTACGAGATCTTCCGGGTCGACGCCGTCGAAGGCTCCCAGACCCTGCCGTACAGCCTGAAGGTGCTGCTGGAGAACCTGCTGCGCACCGAGGACGGGGCCAACGTCACCGCTGGGGATATCGCGGCGCTGGGGAACTGGAATCCCGAGGACGAGCCCAACCGCGAGATCCAGTTCACCCCGGCACGGGTGATCATGCAGGACTTCACCGGGGTCCCCTGCGTGGTCGACCTGGCCACCATGCGCGAGGCGATGGCCGACCTGGGCGGCGATCCGGCCAAGGTCAACCCGCTGGCGCCGGCCGAGATGGTGATCGACCACTCCGTGGTGGCCGACCTGTTCGGCACCCCGAACGCCTTCGCGCGCAATGTCGAGCTCGAATACCAGCGCAACCGCGAGCGCTACCAGTTCCTTCGCTGGGGCCAGACCGCCTTTGACGACTTCGTGGTCGTCCCGCCGGGCACCGGCATCGTCCACCAGGTCAACATCGAGCACCTCGCCCGGGTGGTCTTCCCGCGGGTGGTGGACGGCGTGCTGCAGGCCTACCCCGACACCTGCGTCGGTACCGACTCCCACACCACCATGGTCAACGGCCTGGGCGTGGTCGGCTGGGGCGTCGGCGGCATCGAGGCCGAGGCCGCCCTACTCGGCCAGCCGGTCAGCATGCTGATCCCGCGGGTGGTCGGCTTCAAGCTGAGCGGCAAGCTGCCCGAGGGCACCACCGCCACCGACCTCGTCCTCACCATCACCGAGATGCTGCGGCAGCACAAGGTGGTCGGCAAGTTCGTCGAGTTCTACGGCACCGGCGTCTCCGAGGTGCCGCTGGCCAACCGGGCCACGATCGGCAATATGAGCCCCGAGTACGGCTCCACCATCGCGGTCTTCCCGATCGACGACAAGACCATCGACTACCTGCGGCTCACCGGACGTCCGCAGGAGCAGCTCGACCTGGTCGAGAGCTACGCCCGCGCCCAGGGGCTGTGGCACGATCCGGCGGTCGAGCCGCGCTACTCCGAGTACCTGGAACTCGACCTGGCGACGGTCGTGCCGAGCATCGCCGGCCCGAAGCGCCCGCAGGACCGCATCCTGCTCAGCCAGGCCAAGCAGTCCTTCGAGGGGATCATCGACGGCTACCTGAGCGAGAAGTCCACCCCGGCGCAGGTCACGCTGAGCAATGGCGAGCAGTTCCAGCTGGACAATGGCGCGGTCACCATCGCGGCGATCACCTCCTGCACCAACACCTCCAACCCGTCGGTGATGATCGGCGCCGCGCTGGTGGCCAAGAAGGCGGTGGAGAAGGGGCTGACCCGCAAGCCGTGGGTGAAGACCTCGCTGGCCCCCGGCTCCAAGGTGGTCACCGACTACTACGAGAAGTCCGGCCTGACCAAGTACCTCGACGCGCTCGACTTCGACCTGGTCGGCTACGGCTGCACCACCTGCATCGGCAACTCCGGTCCGCTGATCCCCGAGGTCTCCCAGGCGGTCAACGAGCACGACCTGGCGGTCACCTCGGTGCTGTCCGGCAACCGCAACTTCGAGGGCCGGATCAACCCCGACGTCAAGATGAACTACCTGGCCAGCCCGCCGCTGGTGGTGGCCTACGCGCTGGCCGGTCGGATGGACATCGACCTGACCAGCGAGCCGATCGGGCAGGGCTCGGACGGCCGACCCGTCTACCTCTCCGACATCTGGCCCAGCCAGGCCGAGGTGGACGAGGTGATCAACTCCTCGATCAGCTCCGACATGTTCACCTCGCGCTACGCCGACGTGTTCGCCGGGGACGACGCCTGGCGGTCGCTGCCCACCCCGGAGGGTGACACCTTCGAGTGGGACGCCGACTCCACCTACGTCCGCAAGCCGCCGTACTTCGACGAGATGCCGCACGCCCCGCTGCCGGTCACCGACATCGCCGGCGCCCGGGTGCTGCTGAAGCTGGGCGACTCGGTCACCACCGACCACATCTCGCCGGCCGGCGCGATCAAGCTGGACAGCCCGGCCGGGAAGTACCTGACCGAGCACGGCGTGGCCCGCAATGACTTCAACTCCTACGGCTCCCGCCGCGGCAACCACGAGGTGATGATCCGGGGCACCTTCGCCAATATCCGGCTGCGCAACCAGATCGCGCCCGGTACCGAGGGCGGCTTCACCCGCGACTTCACCCAGGCCGAGGGCCCGGTCGCCACGGTCTACGACGCCGCCCAGAACTACGCCGCCGCCGGTACCCCGCTGGTCGTCCTGACCGGCAAGGAGTACGGCTCCGGCTCCTCCCGCGACTGGGCGGCCAAGGGCACCGCGCTGCTGGGGGTCAAGGTGGTGATCGCCGAGAGCTACGAGCGGATCCACCGCTCCAACCTGATCGGGATGGGCGTCCTGCCGCTGCAGTTCCCCGACGGTCAGACCGCCGACTCGCTCGGCCTGACCGGCACCGAGACCTTCTCGGTGAGCGGCATCACGGCGCTGAACGACGGCGTGACGCCGGCCACCGTGACGGTGACCGCGCAGGGCGACGGCGAGCCGATCGTGTTCGAGGCGATCGTCCGGATCGACACCCCCGGGGAGGCGGACTACTACCGCCACGGCGGCATCATGCAGTACGTGCTGCGTTCCCTGCTGGAGCGCTAGCCGCCGGTCATGGCAGCGCCCGTCGAAGCCGACACCGTCGACCTGCCGTCCCGGATCGCCTGGACCTACCTGGCGACCGTGCTGGCCGGCGTGGTCGGCGGGCTGGTGGCGTTGATCGCCTATCAGGTGGTCAACCCGTTGGCCTGCCCGATCGTCGACGCCGAGGACGCCGATCTCGCCCTCACCTGCTCGGTGGCGGCGGCGTCCGGGCTGTTGCTGCTCGGCTTCGCCGGCGCCTTCGTGGCCGCGCTGTGGCTGCTCAAGGTGCCCCGCCGGCTGGCCGGCTGGCTGGCCATGATGGCCGGTCTGCTCTGGCTGGTGGTCGGCCTGGCCGGGGTCGGCGAGTGGTGGTGGGTGACCCTGCTGGTGCTGATGCCCGCCCTGGCCGCGCTGGCCAGCGCGGGCTGGTCGGCCTCGCCGCGCGTCCGGGCGGTACAGGTCGGCGTGCTGTCGGCCCTCGTCGTGGCGGCCTTGGCCGTGCTGGCCTGGCAGGTGGCCGCCGGCTGATTGTCGCCGATCGGCCGGTATTCCCGGGCCGAGTTTGGGCGGCATTCCGCTTTGCTGATGAAATGTCCCCCGAATGGGGGACGTCTTATGTCCTCCTTTGGTGGACTGATTAGCGGTTCTATTTCCCCTCGTCAGAGCGCGTTATGTCGGGCGACTTGCACGATGCATCGCGGAGCCGCAAGGTATCAACAAACGACTTGAAGTAGTAGACGGTGCAGGTTTTCCGTGGCTAGCATTCCAACGTTGCATCGTTCGGGGGGAGGATGCAACAGGCACTGTCTGGGGGGACGGTGCACGCCTTGTCTGGGGGGATCAGCATCCAGTGGGAGGGGATGCTTTCCGCACCGCCGCTAGCGCGGACCGGTCGGAACCAATACCGAGATCGTCAAAGAGTCGGACTCTGACAAAGGCCCCACGGCACCGTCCGTGGTAGTAGCGGCAGCCACCTCGGTGGCTGCCGCTAGCTTTTTGTCCCGACCAGTGCGCGCCGGCGGCAAGGCGTCAGTTCCAGTATTCGAGGAAGACCGGAATGGTCAGCTCCCGCTGCCAGGGACGGGCGCCCAGCAGGGTCAGCCGCTCGGCCAGCCAGCCCTCGTCCGCGCTCTCCGTGGCGTCCCAGATCAGGCGGCGGACGGCGTCCGGCGAGATCAGGTTCTCCACCGGAAGCTGCAACTCCTCGGCCCGGTCCAGCAGCGCCGGACGGATCCGCGACCAGCGCGCGAAGGCGTCCGGCCAACGGTGCTGCCAGGTTCGCGGTGGCGGTGGGCCGACCGTCTTGGCGTGCCGCGGTGGCAGGGCCGACTTGGGCAGCGCCAGCGCGCGGCCGATGGCGTCCAGCCAGTCCGCTTCATAGCGCGCGGCGATCCGCATCGTGAAACCGCGCTCCTGACGCAGCTCGACCCGGCTCGGCACCGCCTTGGACTTCTCCACCCGGGCGGAGATCGCGGTGATCGAGCGGTCGTTCAGCACCCGTCCGGGGGCGCGGTCCAGGGCCTGGGCGATCTCGTCGCGGGTCTGCCACAGCTCGCGCAGCACCGCCAGGCCGAGCGAGTTGTGGACGTCGTGCAACCCGGAGGTGCGGCGCCACGGCTCGGCGTGCGGGGTGGCCGGATCGGCGGCGTGCGCGGTGAGGTGGGCGAACTCCTGGTAGGCCCATTCCGCCTTGCCGGCGGCGTCCAACTGCTCGATCACCCAGGCTCGCAACTCGTCCAACCGCTCCACGTCCAGCGCGGCGTAGACCAGCCACTCGATCGGCAGCGGACGACGCGACCAGTCGGCCGCGGAGTGCTCCTTCAGCAGGCTGATGCCGAGCGCCTGTTCCATCAGCGCGCTCAGGTTCACCTTCGGCAGCCCGAGCAGCCGGGCGGCCAGCTCGGTGTCGAACAACCGGTGGGGCAGCAGGTTCACCTCGGCCAGGCAGGGCAGATCCTGGCTGGCGGCGTGCAGGATCCACTCGGCGTCGGCCAGGGCCTCCGACAGGTCGGAAAGGTCGGCCCGCGGCCGGCCGTCCTCGAAGGCGGTCGGGTCGAGCAGGAAGGTGCCCGCCCCGGCTCGCCGAAGCTGGATCAGATAGGCCTTGGCGGAATAGCGGAAGCCCTGGGCGCGCTCGGTGTCCAGCGCCACCGGGCCGGAGCCGGCGGCCAGCTTGGCCACCATCCGCTGGTACTCCTGCGGGGTGTCCACCACCGGCGGCACCCCGTCGGCCGGTGCGGTCAGCACCGGGTAGCTGGGTGGTTCGGGGATGGCGGTCTCCGGGACGGTCTGCTCGGTCACCGCGGCCTCGGCCCGGGACGGCGCGGCAGGATTGACACCACGCCTTCCGGCAGCGGTGGCAGGCCGGCGGTCATGCAGAGCAGTTCCGACCAGGCGGTCAGGTGCTGGGTGAGTTGCTCGCCGCTGGTGATCACCGGCGTCCACGAGGCGCGCAGTTCGATCTCGGCGCGGGGCGGGTCGTCACTGATCGCGCCGAAGGCCTTGCTGGACACCGCGGTGACGGTGCCGCTCGGCGCGGTGTAGCTGGCCTGGTTGCGCTCCAGGGCGTCGATCAGCCACGACCAGCCGACATCGGTCAGCAGCGGGTCGGCGACCATCTCGGCGTCCACGTCGGCGCGGGCGTAGGTGACGCACCGGAAGTCGCCCTCCCAGGAGGGGTTCCCGGCCGGATCGTGCAGCAGCACCAGCCGTCCGCTGCCCAACTCATCCTCGTGCAGCGCCACCTCGGCGCTCACCGCGACCGCGTAGGGAGCGATCTTCTGCGGCGCCGGCAGTTCCTCGATCACCAGTTCGGGGCGCCACTGCATCGAGGTGAGCGCCGCAACCGCCTCCTCGAAGACCCGCGGCGTCGCCTGCTGGTATCTCGCTGCCACGTGGTGAGGGTAACTTTCCCCGGCCCCGCATCCCCGGCTGCCACGCCGGGGATGCCGGAACTTGCTGCTCAGCCCTGCTCAGCGCCGGGCTCGGCGGGCTCGAAGGTCAGGCAGACCGAGTTGATGCAGTAGCGCAGGTCGGTCGGGGTGTCGTAGCCCTCCCCGGCGAAGACGTGGCCGAGATGGGAGTCGCAGGCCGCGCAGCGCACCTCGGTGCGGGGCCGTCCGGCGATGCTGGTGTCCTCCAGGTAGCGGACCCGATCCTCGGCAGCGCTGGTGAAGAAGGACGGCCAGCCGCAGTGGGAGGCGAACTTGTGCTCGCTGTGGAACAGTTCGGCGCCGCAGGCCCGGCAGCGGTAGGTGCCGGGGGAGTCGAGGTCGGTGTACTCCCCGGTGAAGGGGCGTTCGGTACCGCCCTCGCGCAGCACGTGGTACTCCAGCGCGTTCAGCTGGGCCCGCCACTGGTCCGGTGTCTTGATGACCGAGAGTTCCATGGTCTACCTCCTGGAAAGAGCCTAGTCGGGGGCGGCGGTGAGGGCGCTGGTAAGCTTAACCATCGATGTCCGAGCCGAAACGCCCCAGTAGACCCGCCATTGCGGGGTGGTTGCTGACCACCCTGGCATTGGTGCTGCTGGCGACCGCCGGCTGGATCCGGTACCGGTTCGGGGCGATCGTCTTCGAGCAGTTCCTGCTGAACATCCCGATCAACGGCCAGGGCGCCGGCAACGATTCGCTGATCTTCGAGGCCCTGGTGGTCTGCATCATCCTGCCGGTGCTGCTGGTGGCGCTGTTCGCGCTGCTGCGTCATCGGCGCGGCCACAGCGTCCGCCGGTTCCGGACCATGGTGCCGGCGCTGGCGCTGACCGGGTCGCTGGCCACCGTGCTGACCGTGATCGGCGTGCCGCAGTACGCCGCCGCCCAGTTCGACGGCCGCAGCTTCGCCGGCTACTACGTCCAGCCCGAGCTCGGCCGCACCCCGGCGAAGCCGAAGAACCTGATCACCATCTACCTGGAGTCGATGGAGAACACCTTCGCCGACTCCGACCTGTTCGGCCGCAACCTGCTCAGTGAACTGGACGAGGCGACCGCCGGCTGGGCCCGCTACGACACCCTGCGGCAGTACCCCGAGGGCGGTTGGACGATGGCCGGCATCGTCGGCACGCAGTGCGGCATCCCGTTGAAGAGCCGGCTGCTGGTGGCCGGGATCAACCCCAACGACTTCGGCGAACGGATGGACAGCTACCTGCCGGGCGCCGACTGCCTGGGCGATCTGCTGGAACGGGCCGGCTACAGCAACAGCTACGTCGGCGGCGCGAGCACCCGGTTCGCCGGCAAGGACACCTTCCTCACCGACCACGGCTACACCTCGATCCGCGGCCGGGAGCACTGGGAGCCGCAGGAGTCGCCCGCCGACATCTCGGTCTGGGGGCTCTCCGACCACCGGATGTTCGCCCACGCCGCCGACGCGCTGGACGAACTGCGGGCCACCGGCCAGCCGTACCACCTCGCCATGCTCACCCTGGATACTCACGAGCCCGGCGGCATCTACCCCAGCTGCAGCACTGACGACCGGGTGCCGATGGCCACCGCGATCACCTGCTCGACCCGGGCGCTGGCGGGCTTCCTGGCTCACGCCGAAGCCGTCGGGGCGCTGGAGGACACCGTGATCGTGGTGATGGGCGACCACCTGAAGGCCACCTCCGAGGGCGGCTACTACAAGACCGAACTGGAAGGGACCGCCGACCGTAGCATCGCGCTGCGGATCTGGAGCCCCGACCCGGTCGAGTTCAGCCGGGAGAACGCCGATCAGTTCAGCCTGCTGCCGACCGTGCTGGAGCTGCTCGGCTTCGCCCCGCCGGACGGCCGCGCCGGGCTGGGGGTCTCGTTCGTGGGCAGGCATCCGCTGACCGGGACCGCCCTGGAACTCGACCCCGACGATTACCAGACCGTGGTGACCTCACCGTCGACCGAGCTTTACCAGGGCTTCTGGGAGACCGGCCAGCCGGAGCCGGGGGAGTCCACCGCGCCACCGACCCCGTCCGAGGCGACGGCGGCCCCGTCGGAGTCGACCGGCTCCCAGCCCCACCAGTAGCTCACTCCCAGTTGGCCGGGTTCTTCTTGCTCGGCTGGACGCGGGGAGGCTCGCCGGGCATCTTCGGATACTCCGGCGGATAGGGCAGCTCACCCTCGCCGCTCGCGGCATCGCGCTCGTACCACTCCAGCGCGGTGTCGAGCGAGCCGGGTTCGGCGTCCTCCAACTCCTGCCACAGGTCGCCCAGCTCGGCGAACCGGCCGGGCAGGGTGAGCACGGTGAAGTCACCCGGGTCGACCGCGGCCAGCTCGTCCCAGGTCACCGGGGCGGAGACCCGGCCCAGCGGGGTGGGCCGGATCGAGTAGGCCGAGGTCATCAGCCGGTCGCGGGCCAACTGGTTGAAGTCGACGAAGATCCGCTCGCCGCGCTCCTCCTTCCACCAGTTCACCGTGACCTGCTGCGGCATTCGGCGGGCCAGCTCGCGGCCGACCGCGATCGCGGCGTGACGGGCGTCAATGAAGTCGGCCCCGTGGATCGGTGCGAAGACGTGCAGCCCGCGGCCGCCCGAGGTCTTCGGGAAGCCGGTCAGGCCGGCCTCGGCCAGCACCTGCCGCAGCTCCTGCGCGGCGGCGACCGCCATCGCGAAGTCCGAGCCCGGTTGCGGATCCAGGTCGATCCGCAGCTGGTCGACCGCGTCCGGGTCCGGGGCCCGCACCGGCCAGGGGTGGAAGCGGACCGTCCCGAGATTGACCATCCAGATGATCGACGCCAGGTCGGCCGGTGCGACCTCGACGGCGGTGCGACCGGAGGGGAAGGTGATCGTGGTGGTCTGCACCCACTCCGGGGTGTTGGCGGGGGCGCGCTTCTGGTAGAACGCCTCGCCGCGGCCGTCCGCCCGGGTGGCGACCACCACGTCCTCGCGCACTCCGCCCGGCCAGCGCTCCATGGTGGTGGGACGGTCGCGCAGCGCGTTCAGGATGCCCGGCCCGACCGCCAGGAAGTACTCCGCGACGCCCCGCTTGGTCACGCCGAGGTCGGCGAAGTACGGCTTGTCCGGGCTGGAGAGCCGGACCGAGCGTCCGTCCACCTCGAGTTCGATCGCGGTATCCGCCATGGGTTTCACCCTACGGGAGCGGTCGGCGCAGGCCGAGGCACCGGAGCGCCCAAAGATTGCGGAGCCAACCATCGTTGAGGCTGGCTTCACCGGTCGGTGAGCTACCGCCCGAGGATGGCGTCCAGGTCGAAGGAGACGACCTCCTCCAGCTGATCGAAGGTGCAGGACGCCGGATCGCGGTCCTCCCGCCAGCGCAGGAACCGGGTGGTGTTGCGGAACCGGGTGCCCTCCATGTGTTCGTAGCCGACGGTGCAGACCAGCAGCGGGTTGATCAGGTGGATCTCCTTCAGCACGCTGCTCCACCGGCTGATCGAGCCGGGACGACGGCCCTCCACCTCGGTGGCCGACCAGGGGTGCGCGGCGCCCGCCGGCACCTCCAGTTCGGCCAGCATGGCGGCCAGCGACTCCCGGGTGGCGTCCGGGAAGGCCGCCGACACCCCAACGAAGTGCAGCACCCCGGCGTCGTCGTACAGCCCGAGCTGCAGCGAGCCCAGCAGCCGGCGCTCGGGGGTGGAGTTCTTGTGCAGCCGGTAGCCGCCGACCACCACGTCGGCCTCCCGCTTGTGCTTGATCTTGGCCATGGCGCGCTGACCGGGCAGGTACGGGCCGTCCAGCGGCTTGGCGATCACGCCGTCCAGCCCGGCGCCCTCGAACTCGGCGAACCAGCGCTTGGCCAGGTCGTGGTCGGTGGTCAGCGGGGTGAGGAAAACCGGCGGATCGGCGTGCGCCAGACTACGCTCCAGCGCCTCCCGGCGCCCGCTGAACGGCTGCTCCAGCAGGGCGGTGTCGTCCAGCGCCAGCAGGTCCCAGGCGACGAACGAGGCCGGGGTGGTGAGCGAAAGGTGCTCGATCCGGCTGGCCGCGGGGTGGATCCGCTCGGTCAGCTTGACGAAGTCGAGCCGGGTGCCGGCGATCACGATCAGCTCGCCGTCCAGCACGCAGCGCGGGGGAGTGTTGGCCAGCAGCCCGGCCACCACCTCGGGGAAGTAGCCGGTCAGGTCACGGCCGTTGCGGGAGATCAGGGTGACCTCGTCGTTGTCGCGGAACACCAGGCAGCGGAAACCGTCCCACTTCGGCTCATACGCCATCCCCGGCGGAATGGACGCCACCGAGCGGGCCAGCATGGGTTCCAGCGGCGGGGCAATGGGCAGACTCACGATGTCCTCCTGCGATCTCGGGCTCATCCTTCCACCGGTCGGCGTTCTTCGGCAGACTACGACCATGGCTAAGAAGCTGAGCAAGGCCGGATCGGCGCCGTTGAGCTCGTTGTTGCGGGTGCCGGCCGGACCGGTCGCCATGACGGACTTCGATCCGGCGGCCACCCCCGGCTTCCCCGGCAAGGACAAGGACGATGCGCCCGGGCTGATGGAGGCGATGACGCCGGAGCTCTCCGACCTGCAGGAGCGGCTCTACGCCCATGGCCGCAGCGACGCCGAGAACGCCCGCAGCGTGCTGGTGGTGCTGCAGGGGATGGACACCTCCGGGAAGGGCGGTGTGGTGCGGCACGCGATCGGCCTGGTCGATCCGCAGGGGGTGCAACTGAAGTCGTTCAAGGCGCCCACCAAGGAGGAGCTCAGCCACCACTACCTGTGGCGGATCCGCCAGGCGCTGCCCGGCGGCGGCATGATCGGCATCTTTGACCGCTCCCACTACGAGGACGTCCTGGTGGTGCGGGTGGAGAGCCTGGTGCCCGAAGCCGAGTGGAGCAGGCGCTACGCCGAGATCAACGAGTTCGAGGCCGAGCTGGTCGCGAACGGGACGACGCTGATCAAGTGCATGCTCAACGTCTCCTTCGAGGAGCAGTTGGCCCGGCTCAAGGCCCGGCTGGACGATCCCACCAAGTACTGGAAGTACAACCCCGGCGACCTGGACGCCCGGTCGAAGTGGCCGGCCTACCAGGAGGCCTACGCCGCGGCGCTGGAGCAGTGCAATACCGAGGCGGCGCCGTGGTACGTGATTCCGGCGGACCGGAAGTGGTACCGCAACTGGGCGGTCGCCGAACTGCTGCGCGAGACCCTGGCCGGGCTGGACATCGACTGGCCGGCAGCCGATTTCGACGTCGAGGCCGAGAAGCAGCGGCTGGCCACCGCCGGTTAGCCGACGATCCCAGACGACGACCGCCACGCCGCTCGAGGGGCGGGAAGGGAGGAGTCTTGACGAGGGCCGCGGGAGCGGGCCGAGGAACAGAGCTTGACGAAGGGTCGCTACTTAGGCGCTGACCACCGTCAGGTGCGGCTGCTGCGGCTCGTCGAGCTCCTCGGCGGGGCCGAAGTCGAGCAGGTCCATCGCGGCGAAGGCATAGCGGGCCAGCACCAGGTCGAGCACCTCGCGGGCGGCGCCGATCGGCTCGCTGACCGACACCGCGCCATACCGGTAGGCCAGATCGGCCTGGGCGTGGTACGAGGTGTCGGCGCTGAGGAAGAACGAGCCCACCGCGATGTGGCGGCGTCCCTGGGCGCGCAGCCCCATGATCGCCTGGGCGACCGAAGGACCGGAGTCGTCGGCCACCGCGGTCAGGCAGGGGAGCTTGTGGTGGGTGGACCACTGCCGGGCGCGACGGGCCAGCAGCGCGCTGCCGCGGACGTCGCCGGCGGATTCGGACGACAGCACCAGCCCGTCCAGTTCCAGGCAACGGGCGTGCGACAGGGCGGCGCGGAGCCGCTCGTCCAGCACGGTCAGCAGGCTGAGCTCGGGGCCGATCGGCCGCGAGATCGCGAACCGGGCGTCGGTGTGGCTGGTGCGGCAGCGCTGGGCGAGCTCCTCGACGGCCGGGTCGGCCTCGATCGCGTTGGTGAGGTGCAGCGGCACGAAGACGATCTCGGTGACACCCTGCTTGACCAGCTGGGAGACCACCTGGCTGCCGCTGGGCGGGCATTGGTCGAGGAACGCCCCGTGCACGGTCAGTTCGGGACGGAGGGTTTGCAGGCCCTTGCGGAGTTCATGCGTAACCTGGGCCACCCGCGGATCGGGGCTGCCGTGGGACACAACCACCAGTGCTGGAGCCGTCATCTAGCGTGCCTTCCTGGATCTTCGAAGGGACGGCTCCGTTGCCGAGTCTTGCAGGAAAAGACTCCTCTCCCGAGCGGCGATTGGCAAGCCCTTTATCGCATGTTGAGACCATTGTCTGAATGTTGAGACAGATTGAGCCCTTCGGCGTGTTTTGAGCCCTGGGTCGGGGGTGTGAGGGGCTGATCGGGCACCACGACGTCCATGATGTGAGACAAAAGGATACGATCTGATATCGATTTACCTTCGGCGGTCGAAATGGTTTGCGCGCGGTGGGGGATGCGAGTCAACTGTCCCCCTCATCAAAGATGTTTCGGGATCTCCGGACCGGGGGTGCCGAACAGAGAGGACACCACATGAAGGTCACCAAGGCTGCGCGGTTCGCAGCCGTTGCCGTTGCGGCCGGGCTGGCGCTCACCGCCTGCGGTCGCACCGACACCCCGCCGCCCGCCACCACCGATGGCAGTTCCGCGCCCTCCAGCGCGCCGGTCACCGCGTCGGCGGTCGTGATCGGCACCACCGACAAGGTGCGCACCATCGATCCGGCCGGCTCCTACGACCACGGCTCGCTGACCGTCGAGATTCAGGTGTACCAGTTCCTCTACGGCTTCGTCGGGGACGGCAACGCCCCGGTGCCGGACGCCGCCGAGTCCTGCGACTTCGTCCAGCCGACGGTGTTCGAGTGCAAGCTGAAGGAGGGCCTCAAGTTCGCCAACGGCCACGCCCTGACCTCCTCGGACGTGAAGTTCTCCTACGACCGGATCCTGAAGATCAACGATCCCAACGGCCCGGCCGCGCTGCTCGGCAACCTGGACTCGGTCTCCGCTCCGGACGACCTGACCGTCCAGTTCAACCTGAAGAGCGCCAATGACCAGACCTGGCTGCAGGTCCTGGCCACCAGCGCCGGCCCGATCGTGGACGAGGAGGTGCTGTCCGCCGACGCCCTCACCCCGGACGCCGACATCGTGGCCGCCAACGCCTTCTCGGGGCCCTACACGATCACGTCCTACAACGTGAACGACACCCTCGAGCTGAAGCCCTACGCCGACTACAAGGGCAGCCAGCCCACGCCGGCCAACGCGGGCGTGACCCTGAAGACCTTCACCGATGCGACCAACCTGAAGCTGTCGATCAGCAACGGTGACATCGACGTGGCCTACCGCTCGCTCACCCCGACCGACATCGAGTCGCTGCAGAGCGACTCCAACGTCAAGGTGTGGCAGGCCAAGGGCGGCGAGATCCGCTACATCGTGTTCAACCTGAAGACCCAGCCGGGCGACAGCGACGCGCAGAAGTTCGCCGTCCGCCAGGCGGTGGCCTCGCTGGTCGATCGCGAAGCCCTGTCGACGAACGTCTACAAGGGTCAGTACACCCCGCTGTGCTCCTACGTGCCGGACGGTTACGTCGGCGCCAACTCCGCGGTCTGCGACACCTACCCGCTCGACAAGGACGCGGCTGCGAAGTACCTCTCCGACGCCGGCGTGAAGACCCCGGTCGAGCTCAACCTGCAGTACAACCCCGACCACTACGGCTCCAGCTCCGACCAGGAGTACGGCCTGGTGAAGCAGCAGCTCGAGGCCTCCGGCCTGTTCAAGGTGAACCTGCAGGCGACCGAATGGGTCAGCTACTCCAAGGAGCGGGTGGCGGACGCCTACCCGGCCTACCAGCTGGGTTGGTTCCCGGACTTCCCGGACGCCGACAACTACCTGAACCCGTTCTTCAACGCCAACAACTTCCTGGCCAACCACTTCGACGCCAAGGACATCCAGGACGCCATCAACAAGGAGGTCACCGAGACCGACCCGGCGGCCCGTCAGGCGGAGATCGAGCAGATCCAGAAGACGCTGGCTGAGAAGTACCTCTCCACGCTGCCGCTGCTGCAGGGCTCGCAGTGGGCGTTCTCGGGTACCGATGTTTCGGGCATCACCCTGGGTGCCTCGGAGAACCTGGCCTTCGTGTCGATCGCCAAGGCGTGACGCACTAGCGCCGACGTCCGCCCCCGGACCCCTGACGGGCCGGGGGCGGACGTGCCCCTCCCACCACAACCGAGAGCGAGTCGATGGCAGCCACGCAGAGTTCCACGAAGGCCCTGCTGAAGTACCTGGGGATCCGGCTGGCGCTGATCGTCCCCACGGTGTGGATCCTGGTCACGGTGGTGTTCTTCCTGTTGCGGGTGACCGGTGATCCGATCACCGCCGCGCTCGGCGGCCGGCTGCCACCGGACCAGATCGAGGCCCGCAAGCAGGCCGCCGGCTACAACGACCCGCTGTGGGTGCAGTACTTCCGCTTCCTGGGCGACCTGCTGCAGGGCGACTTCGGCCGCACCGCCGACAACCGCAGCATCGCCACCATCCTGGTCGAGTACGGCCCGGCCACCCTCGAACTCGCCTTCTGGGCGTTGATCGTCGCGTTCGCGCTGGGCATCCCGTTGGGCCGGCTGGCCGCCCGCTACTACAACAAGATCCCGGACGTGTTGATCCGGTCGTTCGCGGTGCTGTTCTACGCCGCGCCGGTGTTCTTCGTGGCGCTGGTGCTGAAGCTGATCTTCTCGGTCTGGCTCGGTTGGCTGCCGATCGCCGGACGGGCGTCGACCAAGGTCGCCTCGGCGCTGGAGACCGGCGTCCAGACCAATACCCACATCTACATCCTCAACGCCATCCAGTACGGCGAGCCGGCCTACATCCTGGACGTGCTGCGGCACGCCGTCCTGCCCGGCCTGGCGCTGGGGCTGCTCACCGCGGGGGTGTTCATCCGGCTGGTCCGGATCAACCTGCTGCAGACCCTGCGGGCGGACTTCGTCACCGCCTCCCGGGCCAGGGGCGTCCCGGAACGCGATGTGGTCAGCAAGCACGCCTTCCGCAATGCGCTGATCCCGGTGGTCACCGTGATGGGCATGCAGATCGCCATGCTGCTGGCCGGCGCGATCCTGACCGAGACCTCGTTCGAATGGCAGGGGCTGGGCTACTGGCTCAGCCAGTTCCTGATCGCGCGCGACTTCGTGGCGGTGCAGGGCATCGTCACCGCCATCGCGGTGATCGTCGCGGTGGCGAGCTTCGTCATCGACCTGATCAACGCGTTGGTCGATCCGAGGGTGAGGTACTGAGATGGCACTGCCCACCCTTGAGGTCCCGGTCCCGACGGTGCCGCCCGCCCGCCGTGGCCTGCGGATCCCCGGCCTGGCGCTGATCCGCACCACCCACGGCCTGCAGCGCGGCATGCTGCTGACCGGTGTCGGGATCGTCGCTGTCTTCCTGATCGTGGCGCTGTTCGCGCCGCTGCTCGCCCCGTACGGCTTCGCCGACATCTTCGCCCCGCAGCAGCCGATGTCGGGCGAGCACCTGCTGGGCACCACGGTCGGTGGCTTCGACGTCTTCTCCCGGATCGTCTGGGGCGCCCGCACCGCGCTGGAGGTGATCCTGTTCGCGGTGGCGCTGTCGATCGTGATCGGGGTGCCGCTCGGCCTGGTCTCCGGCTACGTCGGCTCCTGGCTGGACCGCGTCCTGGTGCTGGTGATGGACGCGCTGTACGCGTTCCCGTCGCTGCTGCTGGCGATCGTGGTCTCGATCGTGCTGGCCGGCGGCAGCTCCGGCGCCTTCTTCGGGATCGCCGCGGCGGCGATCTCGATCACCGTGGTCTTCGTCCCGCAGTACTTCCGGGTGACCCGCAACGCCACCATGGCGACCAAGGTGGAGCCGTACGTGGACGCCGCCCGGGTGGCCGGCGCGAACCCGGGACGGATCATGTTCGGCCACATCCTGCCGAACGTCTCCCAGTCGATCCCGGTGCTGATGACGCTGAACGCCTCGGAGGCGATCCTCACCCTGGCCGGCCTGGGCTTCCTCGGCTTCGGCATCGAGCCGAACTCCGCGGCGGAATGGGGCTACGACCTCAACAAGGCACGGGCCGACGTCGCCAACGGCATCTGGTGGACCGGGGTCTTCCCCGGCGTGGCGATCGTGCTGATCGTGGTGGGGATCACGCTGATCGGCGAATCCCTGAACGACGTGCTCAACCCGCTGCTGCGCACCCGCGGTGGCAACACCACCGCCGACGAGCAGGAGGTGGCGGCCTTCGCCGAGCAGGAGATGGCCGAGCTCGACCCGGCCGCGGCGCCGGCGGCGGCCGCTGCCGACCCGCCACCGCAGGATCCGTCCGACCCGGCTCCGACCGACTCCGAGGGGGATCCGCGATGACCGTCCAGACCGAGCCGAAGGTGCTGCTGCGGGTGGACAACCTGTTCGTGTCCTTCCGCACCGACGGCGCCCCGATGCGCGCGGTGAAGGGGATCAGCTACGACCTCGCCCCCGGCGAGACGCTGGCGATCGTCGGCGAATCCGGTTCCGGCAAGACGGTGGGCTCGCGGGCCATGCTCGGCCTGCTGCCGGAATCCGCCCGGGTGGCCGGCTCGGTGACCCTGGACGACACCGAGCTGGTCGGGCTGCGCGGCGAGCAGATCCGCCGGGTGCGGGGCGACCGGATCGCGATGATCTTCCAGGAGCCCTCCACCGCGCTGGATCCGGTCCGGACGGTGGGCTGGCAGATCTGCGAGGCGCTGCAGATGCACCGCAAGCTGACCCGCAAGGCCGCGATGGCCCGCGCCGTGGAGCTGCTCGACCTGGTCGGCATCCCCGAGCCGCAGCACCGGGTGCACTCCTACCCGCACCAGCTCTCCGGCGGCCAGAAGCAGCGGGTGATGATCGCGATGGCGATCAGCTGCGACCCCGAGGTGATCATCGCCGACGAGCCGACCACCGCGCTGGACGTCACCGTGCAGGCGCAGATCCTCGACCTGTTGCGCGACCTGCAGGAGAAGCTCGGCACCGCGATCATCCTGATCACCCACAACATGGGCGTGGTCGCCGACCTGGCCGACCGGGTGGCGGTGATGTACCGCGGCGAGATCGTCGAGTCGGGTAGCTCCAGGGAGATCTTCGAGCGGCCACAGCACCCCTACACCCAGCATCTGCTGGCGTCGGTCCCGCACCTGGGGGCACCGCGTCCGGCCTCGATGGACACCCCGCTGGCGGCCACCCCGTCACAGGACGTGGTGATGAGCATCAAGGGCGTCGACGTCGACTTCCCCGGCCGGTTCGGGGCGGGTCCGGTGCATGCCGTCTCCGATGTCTCGCTGGACGTCCACGCCCACGAGATCGTCGCGCTGGTCGGGGAATCCGGCTCGGGCAAGACCACCCTGGGACGCTGCACCGTCGGGCTGCAACCGGTGACCCGCGGCGCGATCGACGTGCTGGGGACGAATATCGTCACCGCCGGGCCACGCGAGCTGCGCGGCTTCCGCCGGCGGGTCGGCTTCGTCTTCCAGGATCCGGCCGCCTCGCTGAACCCACGGATGACCGTCGGGGACTGCATCGCCGAACCGCTGCTGATTCACGGAATCGGCAGCAAGGCGGAGTGGAAGGACCGCGTCCGCCGCCTGCTGGAGGCCGTGGAACTACCCGCCGACTACGCCGAACGCTACCCGCACGAGCTCTCCGGCGGGCAGCGGCAGCGGGTCAGCCTGGCCCGGGCGCTGGTCACCGAGCCGGAGTTCGTGGTGGCCGACGAGCCCACCTCGGCGCTGGACGTCTCGGTGCAGGCCAAGGTGCTGGAGGTGTTCGTCAGGCTGCAGCATCGGATGGGCTTCGCCTGCCTGTTCGTCACCCACGACCTGGCGGTGGTGGACATGCTGGCCGACCGGATCGCGGTGATGCAGAACGGCAAGCTGGTCGAACTGGGGGAGCGCGAGCAGGTGCTGCGCCGCCCCAGCCAGCAGTACACCCGCGACCTGATCGCCGCCGTGCCGGTGCCGGACGCGGCTGAGCAGACCCGACGTCGGGAGCTGCGCCGAGCCCTGCGGGCAGGCTAGCCGGCCGGCCGATCGGACCGGACGTCGTCCCCCGCAGGCTCTGGTGAGGCCGCTCGGCCCGCGGGCCGACCGGAGCAGGGGCGCCTGATAGGTTCCAGCGCATGGAACCAGGCGCGCGTGATTCGCTGGTCGATCTCGTGACGGTCGCCGTTCCCGATTGGGATGAGGCGACCGTTCGAGCACTCTTCCCGGTCGATGACCAGGCGATCCGACTCGATCGTCGCGAAGCCTCCGACGAGCGGCGCGGTGCGCCGGAGATCGTCGGCGTGGTGATCACATTCGATGGCTGGGAGATCGCCGAGGCGCTGACGGCTGTCGAGCGGCGACTGGGTGAGGTGCACCAGCTCACCGGCGGTCCGTTGTCCCTGCGATGGCGGCTGAGCGACCGGCGGATCGTCATCCTCGAGCCCGGAATCCGGAACGGCAGCCGGCTGAGGATCGCCCCGCTGGAGTGGACCACCTACCAGGAGGCCACGCTCCTGGATGGTGGCATCGCCTCCCACGCTCCGTATCTCTGGTACGTCGAGATCGTGAAAGCTCCCAACGGCATCTCCTTCCCGGGTGTCCTGGCACCGCAGGGACGGGAGGAACTGGTCGGGCAACTGCGTGCCGTCTGCGCGAGTCTCGTGGAGGGTGTCCTCCTGCTTCCGGCGCGGGTGATGAAGCGGGCGAACGTCAGCCTGACGAGCCCAGAGCGGCTCCTGCGCCAGAACGGGATGCCGTATCGGCCGCGGGTGGACTTCTCGGTGGACGGCGAGCCGCACGAGATGTCGGTTTCGTTCGACTACAAGGAGATCGTTTCCCGTAGCGGGGACCCCGCCACGGATCTCCCGGTGATGATGGCGGAGATGATGCGTGCGTGGAGTGACTGGACGTGCGATCTCGACGACATCCTCATCACCGTCTACGCGACGGCCTTCACGCCGGGTAAGCGGCGCCCGAAACCCAATCCGAGGAAGGCGCTGCACCTCACCCTGGGCGGCAGTTCGTGGTCCTAGTGGCCACCGCGCGGCGGTGGGAAGCTGGTCGGTGCTTCAGAGCGAAAAAGTGAGAGGCGACCCGGTCGGGGTCGCCTCTCACTTTTCGTGGGCGTAACTGGGTTCGAACCAGTGACCTCTTCGGTGTGAACGAAGCGCGCTACCACTGCGCCATACGCCCGCGAGCGACAACGATAGCCCAGGAGGAGGGCTCCCGTCACATCGCCAAAATCGGTGGACGTGAGGGCTTCCTTCGCTGTGGCGCGGCGGAGTTTGGAGCTCTTCCGTGTCAGGGAAGAGGCCCGGGTGGCCCTTCATGTCCACCACCGTCCGCCAGTTTGCGGCACTCGGCGTACCTAGGTATGGTTGTCGTCGCGCCGGAAGCCGGGGATCAACACCCCAGCAAAGGCCGTGCGGACGTGGCTCAGTTGGTAGAGCATCACCTTGCCAAGGTGAGGGTCGCGGGTTCGAATCCCGTCGTCCGCTCGGAGAAGGTCTCAAGGATCAGGTTCGAGACCGGCTCTTGCCGGTGGAGTGGCCGAGAGGCGAGGCAACGGACTGCAAATCCGTGTACACGGGTTCAAATCCCGTCTCCACCTCGGGCGGTTGGCGCAGCTGGTAGCGCGCTTCCCTGACACGGAAGAGGTCATCAGTTCAAATCTGGTACCGCCCACCAGCGCGGTTGGCCACGAGTCTCGAACTCGTGGCCAACTGTGTTTTCCGGGTTGCGTGGCGGATTGCCGGACGGGCCGCGGGTGGCGTAAGCAGGAGGCATGCCCCACCGGTTGCGTGAGATCGTCGAGGCGAGTCGACGGATGGTGTTCTTCGGCGGCGCCGGGGTCTCCACCGAGAGCGGGATCCCCGACTTCCGTTCGGCGACCGGCCTCTACCAGCAGTCGTCCGGGCTGCGCTGGACTCCGGAGCAGATCCTGAGTCGCAGCTTCTTCGACGCCCACACCGCGGAGTTCTTCGACTACTACCGCACCCGGATCGTCCATCAGGAGGCGGTGCCGAACGCCGCCCACCACGCCCTGGCCGCGCTGGAGCGGGCCGGGAGGCTGAGCGCGGTGATCACCCAGAACATCGACGGACTGCACACCGCCGCGGGCTCGCGACGGGTCCTGGAACTGCACGGCACGCTGCGCTCCAACACCTGTCTGGGGTGTGGCCGCAGGTTCGGCCTGTTCGCCGTGATGTCCGTCACCGGCGTCCCGCGGTGCGACTCCTGCGGCGGGGTGATCAAACCCGACGTCGTGCTGTACGAGGAACCGCTGGACGCCGGGGTGATCCGGGCGACGCTGGACGAGCTGGCCGCAGCCGACACCCTGATCGTCGGCGGAACCTCATTGCGGGTCTACCCGGCGGCCGGGTTCGTCCGGGAATTCACCGGCAACCAGCTGGTGCTGATCAACCGCGAGGCCACGGCATTCGACTCGCTGGCCACCTGGGTAGTCCGCGACTCCATCGCGGACACCCTGGCGCCGTTCGCCACCTGGCCGGACTGACCTGCGGGCCTCAGGGTCGCGAGCTAGTGCTGTTGTACGTTGCTTCGTTGCCGTCGGGTGCGGCCGGCCCGGGGTTCCACGGGAACGTGCCCCATTCACCCGTCCAAGGGTCCGAAGGTTCCAGTTCGCTGCAGAATCGTGGTTGTGGCGACCCCTCCGCCAGCCGGTGGCGAGCCTCGCTGCAGGACTGTCGTTATGCCGACGACCCCACGCCTCATAACCACGGTTCTGCAGCGAGCCAGGGTGGTGAGCTACGCCGTCCCAGTCATAACCACGTTTCTGCAGCGAAGCACCGATTCGACAGCGCCCTAGTCGACGGCGAACACCGGACGCCAGTTGGACAGTGGCACCGCCACCGAACCAACCAACATGACCACTGGTGGCCAGCGCCACCACTAGTAAGCCTCACCACCCAACCGCGCCGGCGTCGCCCGGGGTAGATTCAGTGTGGAACGGTTGGGGGAGCAGGTGGCGGCACCCGAGGGTGAGCAGCGCGATTTCGACCTGCGCTCCCCGGAGGGCTTCACCGCCTGGCTGACGCCACACTGGGCCGCGATGGCGGCGCTGGCCGCCCGCTCGCCGAACGACCCGGACGACATCCTGCAGGACGCGCTGGCCGCCGCCTGGCGGAAGCGGTCCCAATTCGACCCGGCCCGCGGGACGGCCCGCAACTGGCTACTGGCGATCACCGCCGACCAGCGGTGGAAGGCGAGCCGCAGCGCGGCCCGGCTGTGGTCGCGCCGGACCTCCGAACCGATTCCGATAGCCGCCGAGCAGCCGGTCGATCCCGACCACGTCCACCTGGACGTGGAGCGGGCGATCCGCCAACTGTCACCGCGGCAGCGCCTGGTCGTCGACCTGCACTACTTCCTCGGGCTGACCGTGGCGGACGCGGCCGGGGTGATGCGGTGCTCCGAAGGCACCGTGAAGTCCACCCTGGCCGACGCCCGGAAGCGGCTGCGCGACCTGCTCGGAGAGGACCTACCTGTGACCGATATCGACGAACTGCTGCGCGAGACCGGCGGGGCCTGGCGTCCGCCCGAGCCGCCACCGATCAGGCTGGACGCGGTGCTGGCGCGCCGTGACCGGCTCCGCGGGGCGACGGCGGCCGTCGCCGCGGTCGTCGTGCTGGTCGGAGGGGGCCTGACGTGGGCGAACTGGCCGGGCCGGGGGATTCCGGCCGAGCCGAGTGGGACGCCGATGCCATCGCCGATCGCCACCGGTGGTGCGACGTCACCCGGCACCCCCTCCGTCCCGGCCAGCAAGCCCGCTGTTCCTGCCGCGAAGCTCGCCGAGCTCACCCACCTTGCCAGGGACGACGCCCTGGCCAACGCTCGGGGCGGCGTGCCGGTCACCGCCCAGGCGGTCCGCACCACCCTGGAGCGGGCGTACCAGGTCGTCGGGGAGGAACCGCCGGCCCAGGAGGGGCAGCACCAGGTCTGGCTGGTTCAGCTGCGGGGGCTGTTCGTCTGCGACGGCTGCTCGCGTCCGCTCGGGGCGGAGTCGCCCACCGGAACCGTGCTGCAACGGATAGTGGACCAGCCCGAGCTGGCGAACGGCTGGTTCAGCCTCGGGATCAACCGCCGGCCCGCCGACCTGGCCGGCCTGGGCGAGGTGATCGACCTCGACCTGGGCGAGCTGACCCTGCAGCCGCTGCCGACCCCCGATACCGAGTTCGCCGACCTGACCAGGGCTGTTCGCCAGGTGCTGGCCGGCCTGCCGGAACAGGACGTGCTGACCGGCACGGTGGTGGCGACCACGATGGGCAACGCCCAGGCCGTGCTGGTCGGCCACACCCCGTACCCGCCGTCGGCCGACGAGGTCTGGTTCGTCGAGCTGCGGGGGCAGTTCCGCTGCCCGGACTGCTTCGCGCCGGGAGAGGTCAAGAAGTCCGACGGCGCCGTGCTCACCCTGGTGATCGACCAACGAACCGACGAGGTGTCGATGAAGGTGGTCTCGGCCGACGCCGTCCGGTTCGCCCCGTTGAAGGGCACCGAGCCGCAGCGACTGCCGACGCCGGAACTCAGCATCGCCGCCGGACGGCAGCCGCAGTTCGCCAGCTACCCACGTGCGGAGGGCGGCGACGGCGCGCTGGCGCAGCTCGAAGGCCGACTGCTGCTGATCGGCGGCTGCCTGGCGGTGGAGGCGGACGACGGCCCGCTCTATCTGCCGGTGCTGCCGATCCCCGCCACCACCTGGTCGGCAGTCGACCGGACGCTGACGGTCGGCGACCACCCGGTCGGAATCGGCGAGCGGGTCAGTTGGGTGGGCGGGTACACCACCACGCCGGTCGCGGGAGGGTTGATCCCGGAACCCTGCGCCGGCCTGGCGCAGGAGTACTTCCGGGTGGACTCGGCCTGACCGGACGACTCCGGCAGCGGTCGGATCGGCGGTCAGACGATCGCGGCGGCCTCGTCGAACTCCAGGCGGGGGTTGCGGGGGAAGAAGCCGTCGGTCGCGCCGACCCCGAGGTTGACCACCAGGAAGCTGCGCAGCCCGGTGCCGGGGAAGAACTCGGCGTCGACCCCGTCGGCGTCGAAGCCGCCCATCGGGCCGGCGTCCAGGCCGGTCGCCCGGACCGCCAGGATGAACGCCCCGGCCTGCAGCCAGGCATTGTTCGCCGCCATCCGGGCGCGGGCGTCGTCATTGCCGGCGAGGTGCTCGCGGGCCCCCTGGTTCTGCGGGGCGATCCGGGGCAGGTGGTCGTGGAAGTCGGTGTCGGCGGCCAGGATCGCGATCACCGGGGCGGACGCCGACTTCGCCCGGTTGCCCGGGTTCAGCAACGGCAGCAGTCGCTGCTTCGCCTCGTCCGACCGCACGAAGGTGATCCGCAGCGGTTGGCTGTTCATCGCGGTGGGGGCGAACTTGGTGAGGTGGTAGATGGCCTGGAGTTGTTCGTCGCTGACCGGCTCGTCGGTGAACCGGTAGGCAGTATGGGCGTCGGTGAAGATGCCGGCTGCCTGGTTGAGCGGGGTCTGGGTGAGGGTCATCATGCTCCAGTCGAGGTCAAGATATTGATCGTTCAATCACCTGAACGGTCGACCCCGCCACGGTATTCCGGCCGGTAGCGTGTTCCCATCATGGGTAAGCGACTCTTCCTGGCGGTCCGGCCGCCGGAGCCGGTGGCCGACGACCTGGAGCGCTACATCGGCCCGCGCCGGGAGGCCGAGCCGGCGCTGCGCTGGGCTCAGCCGGAGCACTGGCATGTCACGTTGGCCTTTCTCGGCGACCTGGCGGGGGAGCAGGCCGATCGGCTGATCGAGAACCTCGGTCCGGTGGCGGCGACCACCGTGCCGTTCGAACTGACGCTGGGTGGGGCGGGCAGCTTCCCGCATCCCGGTGCCGCCAAGGCGCTCTGGCTCGGAGCTCAGGCCGGCGGGGCCGAACTCGAGGCCCTGGCCCGCCGCTGCCGGACGGCGGCCGCCCGTTCCAACGTCCATGTCGAGGGCGGACGATTCCAGCCCCACCTGACCGTGGCGCGCAGCAACCGGGGGCTGGCGGCCCGGCGCTGGCTGGAGCTGCTGGACGGCTTCGGCGGCTTCGGCTGGTGGGTGACCGACTTCGTGCTGATCGACTCCGAACTCACCCGGGGTGGTCCACGCCACCGGGTGGCGGAGCGCTTCCTGCTGGCCGGGAGTGAGAAGATGCCGCGGTGAGCATCCCCGTCCCGCAGCCCCGTCCCACCGTCGCCGGCCTGCCCGGCTACGTCGCCGGTCGCCGTTCCACCTCGGCGCAGACCGCCGCGCTGGCCTCCAACGAGAGCCACGAGCCGCCGTTGCCCGGGGTGATCGAGGCGATCACCGCCCAGGCGCAGCGCGCCAACCGCTACCCGGACATGGCGGCGGTGGCCCTGCGGGAGGCGCTGGCGGCGCACGTCGGTGTGCAGCCCGAGCAGATCGCGGTCGGGGCGGGCAGCGTCTCGGTGCTGCAGCAGATCGTCACCGCCTACTGCGATGCCGGCGACGAGGTGATCTTCGCCTGGCGTTCCTTCGAGGCCTACCCGATCCTGACCGCGATCGCCGGCGCGGTCGCGGTGAAGGTTCCGCTGCGGCCGGACGAGAGCCACGACCTGGCCGCGATGGCCGGCGCGGTCAATGACCGCACCAAGGTGATCCTGCTCTGCTCGCCGAACAACCCCACCGGTGTCCCGCTCGGCATCGATGAGATCGTCGGCTTCCTCGGCCAGGTGCCGCCGGACGTCCTGGTGGTGCTGGACGAGGCCTACTTGGAGTACCACGACGCAGGCCGGGCGGAGACCAAAGCTCGCTTTGAGTCTCCCGAGGCCAAGGAAGGTGCTGACGAGCGCAGCGAGGAGCACGCCGATGACCCGGACGGCGCCCGCTCGCTGGCACTGCTCGCGCAGCACCCCAACCTCTGTCTGCTGCGGACCCTGTCGAAGGCCTGGGGGCTGGCCGGCTTGCGGGTCGGCTACGCGGTTGCCTGCGCTGAGATTGCTGAGGCCCTGCGGCGGACGGCAATTCCGTTCGGAGTGAGTGCGGTCGCGCAGGCCGCCGGAATTGCCGCGTTGGCTGCTGCCGACGAGGTCCGGACGAGGGCCGCTCGCGTCGTGGCGGAACGCGGCCGGGTGATCGAGGCTCTCCGCTCGGCTGGCTGGCAGACTCCGGACAGCGCAGCCAACTTCGTCTGGCTGCGGGCGGGTGAGGAGCTGCTCGGCCAGTTGATGGAGGCCTTCGACGCCGCCGACATCCTGGTCCGCGGCTACGCCGGCGACGGCGTCCGGATCAGCCTGGCCGACCCCGCCGCCAACGACCGGGTGTTGGCCGTCCTGGCCGATCGGGGTCGATTCGCCGCCCAGTGACTGGCCGGCCCGGCTGGGTTCGGCAACCGCGCGCATTGCCGCCGCATACCGGCTGGCGTCCGGCAGCGGTGGCCCGTCACTGCGCACGGGCACCGCTTATCCGCAGGTTCCAGGGCCTCGTATGCGGTGTGGGTGCGCGTCAGCCCTCAATCCATGCCAACCGGTGGCCGTTGCGGCGCCATTGCGCTGCGAGTGCCTGGGTACTTCAGCGGCGCCGGGCGCGGTCGGCGAGAGTGTTCAGCAGGGCCGCACCGGTGGCGGCATCGTCCACGGTGATCACCAGGGTGCGTCCGCCGGTCTGCTGGACGCGGAGCGCCTCGCCGGCCCGGACCACCACGCCGACCCGGCCGTCCATCCCGACCCGGTAGCCCCAGCCGCCGAAATCGCGGGCCGGGGAGACCGACGTGACCTCGGCGGACACCACCTCGTCCAGCGCCACCCGGGTGCGTGGCCGGGGGAGCAGCGGACGGACGGTCAGCCCGGTGTGGTCGACCACCACCTGCCAGCGTCCCAGCGCCACCAGCAGCACGGTCAGGAAGCCGGCGATACCGGCCGACAATCCCGCCCAGGAGGCCCCTCGGCACAGGCTGAGGGCGGTCAGCACCGCGGTCGCCAGGCCGCCGCCCACCGCCAGCCACCAGAAGCCGGGGATCTGGACGGTCCGCTGCCAGGAGGCGAGCTCGGAGTCGGCCAGGGGCAGCCGCGCGGCGCCGTTCGGGACGGCGTCCCGGGCCGGCTGCCGGGCATCGCCGGGGATCAGGGCGGCCGCGCCGCCACCGAGCACGGCGGCCACGACGAAGCTGACCAGCAAGGCCAGGTTGATGTCGGGAGCCTGGCTGGCGTCGGTCAGCCCACGCTGCAGGTACAGCGAGCCGGCGACGAACCAGGGCAGCGCGATCCCCGACCACATGCCCACCAGCACCGCCGCCCGGCGGGTGGCGGAGGCCCGGCCCAACCCGATCCCGATCACCCCGGCCAGCCCGCAGACCAGCGCGGCGACCACGGCGATCACCAGGAAGGCCGACTGCCAGGAGCCGAAACCGTCCGCGCGGCCATCGACCCCCCAGTGGACGGCCACCGGGTCGGGCAGGTCGCCGGCGAAGGAGCTCACCCACCCGAATGCTGCGGCGGTGAACAGCAGTGGGACCACCACCGCCAGCAGCGCGGTCGACCCGCGATCCGGCACCGGTCGGGTCGGGTTGGTCATCGGAACGCCTCCTTCAATAGTCCGATCGTGGTGTCGAGCGAGAGCCCGCGGCGTTTGGCCTCACCGGCGGCCGTGGCGAGCGCCCGGCGCAGCTGGCTCAGATCCTGCGTGGCGGCACCGGTGAGGACTGCGCCGCGTCCCCGGCGCAGTTCGAGCAGGCCCTCGTCGCGCAGTTCCTGATAGGCGTGCAGCACGGTGTGCAGGCTGATGTCCAGCGAGTCCGCCAGCTCGCGGGCCGCCGGCAGCCGCTCGCCGGCGCGCAGCTCGCCGCTGGCGGCGGCCGTCCTGATCTGGTCGGCCAACTGCCGGAACAGCGGTTCGGCGCCCGCGAAGTCGATCCGGAAGAGCATGACTCAATCATAATTGTTATATGACAGCTATAACAAACTAGTTGCAGGTTCGACCGGCTGAGGCGACCGGCGAGCGCGGCGGGTGGGGGAGGGGGACGAGGGTGGGGCAGAATGGTCCCTGGCCCTGTCGGAGGGCCGGAAATGAAAGGAATCCCTGTGTCTGTCAATCTCACCGTGGTGCGTTCTGAGTCGCGCGAGCCCCAGGTGGTCGAGACGGGCACTACCGGGCTGGACCTGTTCGGCACCGACAAGACCATCGTCGCGGTACGGGTCAACGGCGAACTGCGCGACCTCGCCCGCGAGCTCAACGACGGCGAAGAGGTCGAGCCGGTCTCGATCGACTCCGAGGATGGCCTGAACATCCTGCGCCACTCCACCGGGCACGTCACCGCGCAGGCGGTGCAGGCGCTCTACCCGGCCACCAAGCTGGGCATCGGCCCGTTCATCGCCGACGGCTACTACTACGACTTCGACACCGAGCGCCCGTTCACCCCGGACGACCTGAAGGCGATCGAGAAGCAGATGAGCCAGATCGTCCGCGAGCGGCAGCAGTTCGTCCGCCGGGTGGTGAGCGAGGACGAGGCCCGCGCCGAGCTGGCCGCCGAGCCGTACAAGCTGGAACTGATCGGCATCAAGGGCAGCACCGAAGGCACCGAGGGTGCGAGCGTCGAGGTGGGCGGCGGCGAGCTGACCATCTACGACAACGTCCGCCGCGACGGGAGTGTCGCCTGGAAGGACCTCTGCCGTGGCCCGCACGTGCCGCATACCGGCTACCTGAACGCCTACTCGCTGATGCGCACCTCCGCGGCGTACTGGCGCGGGGATCAGCGCAATGCCCAGCTGCAGCGGGTGTACGGCACCTCGTGGCCGACCCGGGACGACCTGAAGGACTACAAGTTCCGGCTCGAGGAGGCCGCCAAGCGCGACCACCGCAAGCTCGGCACCGAGTTGGACCTGTTCAGCTTCCCGGACGAGATCGGCTCCGGCCTGCCGGTCTTCCACCCCAAGGGCGCGATGATCCGGATGGAGATGGAGGACTACTCCCGCCGCCGGCACGTCGAGGCGGGCTACTCCTTCGTGAACACCCCGCACATCACCAAGGGGCACCTGTTCGAGACCTCCAAGCACCTGGAGTGGTACGCCGACGGCATGTACCCCCCGATGCGCGTCGACGAGGAGCGCGACGAGCACGGCCACGTCACCCGGCAGGGCGCCGACTACTACCTGAAGCCGATGAACTGCCCGATGCACAACCTGGTCTACTCCAGCCGGGGACGGTCCTACCGTGAGCTGCCGCTGCGGCTGTTCGAGTTCGGCCACGTCTACCGCTACGAGAAGTCCGGCGTGGTGCACGGCCTCACCCGGGCCCGCGGCTTCACCCAGGACGACGCCCACATCTACTGTGCCCGGGAGCAGATGAAGGACGAGCTGGCCAGCCTGCTCACCTTCGTCCTCGATCTGCTGCGCGACTACGGCCTGGACGACTTCTACCTCGAGCTCTCCACCCGCAACCCGGAGAAGTCGGTGGGCGACGAGCAGACCTGGGAGGACGCCACCCGCGTCCTGGCCGAGGTGGCCGAGGCCTCCGGCCTCACCCTGGTGCCCGACCCGGGCGGCGCCGCCTTCTACGGGCCGAAGATCTCCGTCCAGGCCAAGGACGCGATCGGCCGCACCTGGCAGCTCTCCACCATCCAGCTGGACTTCTTCGAGCCCGAGCTGTTCGAACTGGAGTACACCGCTCCGGACGGCAGCCGGCAGCGTCCGGTGATGATCCACCGCGCCCTGTTCGGCTCGATCGAGCGGTTCTTCGGCGTGCTGCTGGAGCACTACGCCGGCGCCTTCCCGGCCTGGCTCGCGCCGGTGCAGGTCACCTGCATTCCGGTCTCCGCCGACCAGAACGACTACCTCGCCGAGGTGGCCGGGCAACTGAAGGCGGCCGGCATCCGGGTGGACACCGACACCAGCGACGACCGGTTCGGCAAGAAGATCCGCAACGCGCAGACCCAGAAGGTGCCGTTCATGCTGATCGCCGGCGACACCGACGCCAGCGCCGGAGCGGTCTCGTTCCGCTACCGGGACGGCAGCCAGAACAACGGGGTGCCGATCGCGGCGGCGATCGAGGAGATCGTGGCCGCCTGCCGTCCGCCCCGGCGATGACCGACGAAACGATCCCGGACGACGCCCGGCACGCCGCTGATAGCGGCGGGAAGGAAGGGGTCTCGACGAGGGCCGGGAGAGCGGGCCGAGGAGCAGCGGGCCGAGTCTCGAAGGGTCCGGACGCGAGGCTTCGAGACTCCGGTTCCGCCGGACCTCAGCCATCGGGTTCAGCGGAAGACGCCGGCACGCTGGCGGGCGTGCCGGACGCCTTCCAGCGGCTGTGGACGCCGCACCGGATGGTCTACATCGACGGTGAGAACAAGCCGGCGACCACCGGGGAGTGCCCGTTCTGCACCGCGCCGACCCGTACCGACTCCGACGGTCTGGTGGTGCACCGCGGCGAGCTGGCCTACGTGGTGATGAACCTCTACCCGTACTCGCCGGGCCACCTGCTGGTCTGCCCGTACCGGCACGTCTCGGACTACACCGAGGCGTCGGCGGCGGAACGGGCCGAGATCGCCACGCTGACCGCCACCGCCATGACGGTGATCCGCTCGGTGTCGGCCCCGGCCGGGTTCAATCTGGGGATCAACCAGGGGGAGGTCGCCGGCGCCGGGATCGCCGCCCACCTGCACCAGCACATCGTGCCGCGGTGGCCGGGGGACTCCAACTTCCTGCCGGTGATAGCACAGACCCGGGCTCTGCCCCAGCTGCTGGAACAGACTCGTGGGCTGCTGCAGTCGGCCTGGCGCTGACGGCTAGGCTGTGCCCGTGGCTGGCGAACCCTACGACACGACCCGGGTGCTGACCCTGCCCAACCTGCTGAGCTTTCTCCGGCTGCTCGGTGTCCCGTTGTTCCTGTGGCTGCTGCTGGTCAGGGAGAACGACATCTGGGCGGTGGTGGTGCTGGCGGTCGGCGGCGCGTCCGACTGGTTCGACGGCTATCTGGCCCGCAAGTGGAAGCAGCGTTCCCGGCTGGGCCAGATCCTCGATCCGGCGGCCGACCGGCTCTACATCCTGGCCACCCTGATCGGCTTCGTGACCCGCGACATCGTGCCGCTGTGGCTGCTGATCGTGCTGGTCACCCGCGACGTGCTGCTGGCGCTGATGCTGCCGGCGCTGCGCAGCCGGGGCTTCATCAGCCTGCCGGTGCACTTCCTGGGCAAGGCCGCCACCTTCCTGCTGCTCTACGCCTTCCCGCTGGTGCTGTTGGGGGCCGGCGACGAACCCTGGCAGCTGGCCTTCCGGGTGATCGGGTGGGCGCTGGTGATCTGGGGCTCCATCCTGTACTGGTCAGCCGGCGTGCTCTACCTTCGTCAGGGTCTCGAGGTGGTGCGCAACTTCCCGCCGACCCGGCAGATACCGGCCGGCACCGCCTCATGAACGCGTCGCGCCGGGTCGACGAGAGCATGGACCTGCTCAACGACATCGTGCGCCAGCCGATCGACCCCGACTATCCGGCCTCCGGTGACGGCCCGCCGCCGGGCCGTTCTCCGAAGGTGCTGATCGTCCTGCTGGTGTTCGGGCTGATGGCCGGGGTGTCGCTGGCGTCCACGCTGCGGGCCGCGCCGCAGATCCAGCAGGAACGCGCCGAACTGCAGGCCCGGGTCGAGGCCGCCGCGGCGCGGATCGAGACGCTTCGGCAGAACGTGGTGGAGCTTTCCCAGGCCAATCGGGAGCTGAGCGAGGCCGGCCTGGATCCGCAGACCCAGGCCGAGTTGCGCCGGCTGGAGGCCACCACCGGAGCAGGCCCGGTAACCGGACCGGGGGTGATCGCCCGGGCCGACGACGGCGAGGGCGGGGGCCAGGCCCAGGTGGTGGACGCCGACCTGCGCCAGTTGGTCAACCAGTTCTGGCGCAGCGGCGCCGAAGCCGTGGCGATCAACGGCCACCGGCTGAGCTCGCGCACCGCGATCCGGGGCGCCGGCGACGCGATCACCGTCGACTACCGTTCGCTGACCCGCCCCTACCAGGTCGAGGCGATCGGCGACCCGGAGCGGCTGATCGCCGAGTTCCCGAACTCCGCCGGCGGCCAGTGGTGGGCCTACCTGCAGCAGAACTACCAGGTCGCGCTCGAGCTGCGCCGGGCGGACGAGCTCACCCTGGGGGCCGACCCCGAGTTGCGCACCGAACGAGCCGGAACACTGCGATGAGAAGGGGGAAGCCGCGATGTACGCGATCCTTGGCCTGGTAGCGGGCATCCTGCTGGGCATCTTCCTGCAGCCCGCGCTGCCGCCGGTGCTGGAGCCCTACCTGCCGATCGCCATCGTGGCCGCGCTGGACGCGATCTTCGGCGGGCTGCGGGCCTACCTGGAGCACAACTTCAGCGACAAGGTGTTCGCGGTGTCCTTCGTCTCGAACGTGCTGATCGCCGCGCTGATCGTCTGGCTGGGCGACCAGATCGGGGTCGGGGCGCAGCTCTCCACCGCGGTCGTGGTGGTGCTCGGCATCCGGATCTTCACCAATGCCGCCGCGATCCGCAGGACGCTGTTCCATGCCTGAACCACGGACGCCGGGCCGCCGGTCGCGGATGGCGGGGCTGTGGCGCCCCTCCCGCGGCCACCTGGTGGTCGCCGTGCTGCTGCTGGCCTTCGGCCTGGTGATCACCATGCAGATCCGCTCGCGGGCGGGCGAACAGGACTACTCCGCGCTGCGGCGCACCGAACTGGTCGCGCTGCTGGACGACCTGACCGCGGAATCGCGCCGGCTGGAGGCGGAGATCGCCGAACTCGAGGCCACCCGGGAGAGGCTGATCAGCGGCGCCGACCGGCAGCGGGTGGCGCTGGCGGAGGTGGAGCGGCGTCGCCGCGAGCTGTCGATCCTCAACGGATCGGAGCCGGCGGTCGGGGAGGGCGTCCGGGTGGTGATCGCCGACCCGAACCGGGCGGTGGGGGAGAGCGTCCTGCTCAACGCCCTGGAGGAACTGCGCGATGCCGGCGCCGAGGTGATCGAGGTCAACGACACCGTCCGGGTGGTGGCCAGCACCTGGATCGGCAGCGACGCCGGCGAGGTGACGATGGACGGCACCGTGCTGGAACGTCCGTTCGTGATCGACGCGATTGGCGATCCGCACGCGCTCACCGAGGCGTTGCGCTACCGCGGCGGCCTGGTCAGCGAGATCCAGGACGACAAGATCGACGGCACGGTCTCGATCGACACCTCGGATCGGATCGAGATCACCGCCACCCGCGAGCCCACCGTCCCGCAATTCGCCAAGCCAGCCTGATCATCAGCGGCCCCACCGCCCGGACGACTCGCTAAGGTAAGCACGTAGCCGTCCCTCGCAGAAGGAGCCGAAGGTGTTCCCAGACGATCTCCACTACAGCGCCAAGCACGAGTGGGTGCGGGTTGGCTCCGGCCCCACCGCGCGGGTCGGGATCACCGACTACGCCGCCGAGCAGTTGGGCGACGTGGTCTACGTGTCGTTGCCCCAGGTGGGCGAGGAGGTGGCGCTGGACGACGCCTGCGCCGAGGTCGAGTCGACCAAGAGCGTCTCCGATGTCTTCGCCCCGGTCTCGGGCGTGGTCAGCGCGGTCAACGAACTGCTGCTGGAGAGCCCGGAGATCATCAACGAGGATCCCTACGGCGACGGCTGGATCTTCGAGGTCGAGCTGGCCGATCAGGAAGAACTCGACGAGTTGATGGACGCCGACGAGTACAGCGCGAGCGTTTCCGGCTAGCAGTCTCCACTAAGCTGAGAGTCAGCCGATAGATTCTCAGCAAGGATCGCTGGGAGAGGGGGCAAGACCGATGCTTCAGTGTCCGGCCTGTGGCCATCAGGTGACTGAGGCCAGCAATTTCTGCCCGCATTGCGGCGCCAGCCTGGCCAAGGTGTCCGGCGACACCACCCGGGTGATCTCAGCCATCGTCGACGACGTCACCTTCGACGACCTGAACGCCGACGACCGGGCGGCCGTCGAGGCGTTGCCGGAGAACTCCGCGCTGCTGCTGGTGCCGCACGGCACCGACGCCGGTGCCCGCTACCTGATCGACTCCGACGTGATCACCGCGGGCCGCCACCCGCGCTGCGACATCTTCCTCGACGACATCACGGTCTCCCGCCACCACGCCCGGTTCGTCCGCAAGGACGGCCAGATCTGGGTCAGCGACGAGAACAGCCTCAACGGCACCTACGTGAACCGCACCCTGATCGAGGACGCGGTCGCGCTGCGCCGGGGCGACGAGGTGCAGATCGGGAAGTTCCGGATGGTCTTCTTCAACAGCGGGTCCGGGCAGGCCTGATGGCCATTGGCCTGCGGAGCATCGGCCAGGTTCTGGCGGTGCTCAAACCCGAATTCCCGGATGTGTCGATCTCGAAGATCCGCTTCCTGGAGTCCGAAGGCCTGATCTCGCCCGAGCGCGCCCCGTCGGGGTACCGGCGCTACGCCGAATCCGACATCGATCGGCTGCGCTACATCCTGGACGTGCAGAAGAACCACTACCTGCCGCTGAAGGTGATCCGCGAGCACCTGGACATGATCGACCGCGGCGAGCAGCCGCCCACCCCGACCGCGCCGCCGCCGCCCGGCGGATGCCGCCGAGCCGCCGGCGGTGGTGACCCCGCAGCCGCACGGCTCCCAAGCGTCCGATCCGGGTGACCCGGCGCGAACTGCTGAAGCTGAGCGGCCTGAGCGAGGCGGCGCTGACCGAGCTGGAGCGGCACGCCCTGGTGGTGCCTCGCCGCGGCACCGTCTACTACGGGCGGGACGCGCTCACCGTCGCCGTGATCGCCCGCAAGCTGGCTGCCTACGGGATCGACGCCCGGCACCTCCGGGTGATCAAGCAGGCCGCCGAGCGTGAGGTGGGCCTGATCGAACAGGCCGTCGCCCCGCATCTGCGCCGCAACCCGGCCGCCCGACAACTCCCGGCCGAGGTGATGCAGCTGGTGCTGCACGCCCACGCCGCGATCATGCGATCCCAACTTCCGCAATGAGGCTCCGATGCGCGAACTCACCGTTTCCGAGGTAAGGGTCAGTACCAGCGGCACCACGCCGGTGGTGGTGCTGCGCGAGGTGGACGGCGACCGGCTGCTGCCGATCTGGATGAGCGCCGGGGGCGCCGCCGCCATCGTCGCGGCCACCGAGGAGCCCGACCCGGCCCGTCCGGCGATCCACGATCTGGTGGGCGAGCTGCTGACCTCGCTCGGCGGCGGCCTGGACGAGGCCCGGATCGTCGGCTACGAGGACGGCCAGTTCTACGCCGAGGTGGTGGTGGACGGCACCGAGCTGGCCTGCCGTCCCTCCGACGCCATCGCGCTGGCGCTGCGGGTGGGCCGTCCGATCCGGTGCACCGAGGACGTGCTGGACGCAGGCCGGGGTGACCGCGGACGAGGCGGCGGCCGAGGCGCCGGAGGAGGAAGTGGAGAAGTTCCGCGAGTTCCTGGACAGCGTGAACCCGGACGACTTCTAGCCGCCAACGCTCCCTGAGCTCGACGAAGGGTCGTTGACCAGCGGATACGGCGTCGATTCCGACCCTCAGTTCGTACTTGAGAGTTCAGACTGCTCGGCCTGGCGTGCGGCGTGTCGTTGACCGTCGCGAAGCCTGGAAGCTACCGTCTTTGCACCGGCACCGGACCCAGTGGATTGAGGTAAGCGTGACTACACAGCAGGAGACCCTGTTCGAGGGCGACTTCGCTCCGCTGCCTGAAGACCTCGGCTTCCGCGGTCCGGTGGCCTGCCGGGCGGCCGACATCACCTATCGGCAGCTCGACTACTGGGCACGCACCGGTCTGGTCGTTCCGGAGATCCGGCCGGCCGGCGGCTCGGGCACCCAGCGGCTGTACAGCTTTCGCGACATCCTGCTGCTGAAGGTGATCAAGCGGCTGATCGACGCCGGCGTCTCGCTGCAGCAGATCCGCACCGCGATCGACCACCTCCGGGCCCGCGGCGTCGAGGACCTCACCGAGGTCACCCTGATGAGCGACGGCGTCTCGGTGTACGAGTGCACCTCCGACGACGAGGTGATCGACCTGCTGCGCGGCGGCCAGGGGATGTTCGGGATCGCGCTGGGCGGGGTCTGGCGCGACATCGAGGGCACCCTGTTCGAGTTGCCGACCGAGCGTGCCGAGGAGCCGGCGCTGACCGACGAGCTCTCCCAGCGGCGCCAGCAGCGCGCCACCGGGTAGGCCTCCCCGCCCGGGCGTTGCGCGAGCCCGGAGTCAAGCGGTTTTGCAGTAGGTTTGGTGGCACCGACCCAAGGACGAAAAAGGCCACCATGACGGACTTTGCGTTGCGCCACCTCGGCCCCTCACCGGAGGACACCGGTCAGCTGCTGGCCGAGCTGGGCTACCGCAGCCTGGACGACCTCACCGACGCCGCGATCCCGGCGGAGATCCGCGACCGCGAGCCGCTGGCGCTGCCACCGGCGCTGACCGAGGCCCAGGTGCAGACCCGGCTGGCCGAGCTGGCCGCCCGCAACCACCCGGGCCGGGCGATGATCGGCCTGGGCTACCACGGCACCATCACGCCGCCGGTGATCCGCCGGCTGGTGTTGGAGAATCCCGCCTGGTACACCGCCTACACCCCGTACCAGCCCGAGATCAGCCAGGGCCGGCTGGAGGTGCTGGCGGTCTTCCAGACCCTGATCTGCGACCTGACCGGTCTGCCCACCGCCGGCGCCTCGCTGCTGGACGAGGCCACCGCGGTGGCCGAGGGGGTCGCGCTGGCCAAGCGGGCGTCTCGGCGGGGCTCGACCGTGGTGGTCGATCCCGACCTGCTGCCGCAGACCCTCGGGGTGCTGCGCACCCGCGCCCGGGCGCTGGGGGTGGCGGTGGTGCAGCAGCCGCTGGACGACGACCTGCCGGAGGACCTGCTGGCCGTGGTGGTGCAGCTGCCCGGCGCCAGCGGCGCGGTCCGTCCGGTGGCGGAGCTGGCGGCGATCGCCGAAGCCGCGCACGCTCGCGGCGGTCTGCTGATCGCGGCCTGCGACCTTCTGGCGCTGACCCTGCTGACCACCCCGGTGAGTTGGGGGGCCGACCTGGTGGCCGGCTCCACCCAGCGGTTCGGCGTCCCGCTGTTCTACGGCGGCCCGCACGCCGGCTATCTCGCGGTACGCGCCGGGTTGGAGCGGCAACTGCCCGGCCGGCTGGTCGGGCTGTCGAAGGACGCCGACGAGGTGCCCGCCTACCGGTTGGCCTGGCAGACCCGGGAACAGCACATCCGGCGGGAGAAGGCGACCTCCAATATCTGCACCGCCCAGGTGCTGCTGGCCATCGTGGCCGCGCTCTACGCCGTCCACCACGGCCCTGCCGGGCTGACCGCGATCGCGACCGAGGTTCACCGGCGAGCCCGGCGACTGGCCGGGATGCTGCTGGCGGCGGGCTACCAGCTGGCCTCCGAGCAGTTCTTCGACACCCTGGTGGCGGTGACCCCGGGACGGGCCACCGACCTGGTCGCGGCCGCCCGCGACAAGGGGATCCACCTCCGCCTGGTGGACGCCGACCGGGTCGGGCTGAGCGTCGGCGAGGACACCACCGAGGCGGATCTGACCGCGTTGGCCGAGGTGTTCGGCGGCTCGCTGGCCGCCGAGCCGGTGGGCGACCTGGCCGGCCACGTCCGCGACCTGCCGTTCTGCACCCACCCGGTGTTCCACCGCTACCGCAGCGAGACCGAGTTCCTGCGCTACCTGCGCACCCTGGCCGACCGGGACTTCGCGCTGGATCGCGGCATGATCCCGCTGGGTTCGTGCACCATGAAGCTGAACCCGGCCGCGGCGCTGGAACCGATCAGCTACCCGGGGTTCGCCAACCTGCATCCCTTCGTCCCCGCCGAGGACGCCGCCGGGTACCGGGCGTTGATCGACGAACTGGGCCAGTGGCTGGCCGCGATCACCGGCTACGACCAGGTGAGCGTGCAGCCCAACGCCGGCGCGCAGGGCGAACTGGCCGGCCTGCTGGCGATCCGCAGCTACCACGCCGCCCGGGGCGAGGCCGATCGGACGGTCTGCCTGATCCCGGCCTCCGCCCACGGCACCAACGCCGCCTCGGCAGCCATGGCCGGGATGTCCGTGGTCGTGGTGGCCACCGCCGCCGACGGCTCGGTCGACCTGGCCGACCTGCGGGCCAAGCTCGACCGGCACGCCGGCCGGGTGGCCGCGGCGATGGTGACCTATCCCTCCACCCACGGGGTGTTCGAGACCAAGATCACCGAGATCTGCCAGCTGGTGCACGCCGCGGGCGGGCAGGTGTACGTCGACGGGGCGAACCTGAACGCGCTGATGGGGCTGGCCGGTCCCGGCCGGTTCGGGGCGGACGTCAGCCACCTCAACCTGCACAAGACCTTCGCTATCCCGCACGGCGGCGGCGGGCCCGGGGTGGGCCCGGTCGCGGTGAAGGCGCACCTGGCACCGTACCTGCCGAACCACCCGGTGGTGGCCGAGGCCGGGCCGGCGTCCAGCTACGGCCCGATCAGCGCCGCGCCGTACGGCTCGGCCGGGGTGCTGCCGATCAGCTACGCCTTCATCGCCATGATGGGGGCGGACGGGCTGAAGCAGGCCTCCCAACTGGCCATCCTGAACGCGAACTACCTCGCCGCCCGGCTGGCCCAGCACTACCCGATCCGCTACACCGGCGCCGGTGGGCTGGTGGCGCACGAGTGCATCGTCGACCTCAACGAGCTGAGCAAGGCCTCCGGAGTCAGCGTCGAGGATGTCGCCAAGCGGCTGATCGACTACGGCTTCCACGCCCCGACGATGAGCTTCCCGGTGGCCGGGACGCTGATGGTCGAGCCCACCGAGAGCGAGTCCCGGGCCGAACTCGACAGGTTCTGCGCGGCGATGGCGTCGATCCGGGCGGAGATCGCGGCGGTGGCCGACGGCACCTGGCCGGCGGACGACAACCCGCTGGTCAACGCCCCCCACCCGCTGCGCCGGGTGACGGCGTCCGAATGGTCGCATCCGTACTCGCGGGAGCAGGCCGGCTTCCCGGCCGGCAACCCGCGCGGACCGGTGGCCGAGGGCGGGCTGGAGAAGTACTGGCCGCCGGTGGCCCGGATCGACAACGCCTACGGCGACCGCAACCTGAGCTGCACGCTGGGGTAGTCATGATCGCCTGGTGGGAAAAGTTCTCGAAACAGCCGCTGGTCGCGCACCTGCTGCGGGCCATCGATCGCTTCAACCTGCGCGGCGGGAGCCAGTTGGCCGCCGCCATCGCCTACTTCTCGGTGCTGAGCGTCGTGCCGATCCTGATGCTGGGGTTCTCGCTGCTGGGGATGACGCTGACCGTGTTCATGCCCGACGCGCTGACCAGCATCATCAGTGCGGTCAAGGAGATGCTCCCCGCCTCTGGTGACTCCGACGGGGTGACCGCGCAGATCGTGGGGGTCATCGAGGGGGCGCTGCGCAACTGGCTGGGCACCCTGTTGACCGCGTCGCTGATCGGGATCTGGTTCGGCTCCAACTGGATCGGCAACCTGAAGCGGGCCGCCCGGCTGCTGATGCGCAGCGACGTCGACAACCCGGGCAAGCTGCTGCCGCTACCGCTGGATCTGCTGGCCAACTTCGCCGGCCTGGTCGGGCTGTTTGTCGGGGTGGTGGTGACCTTCGCGGCCTCCTCGGCGGCGTCCACGCTGACCGAGCAGGTGGGCAGGCTGCTGGGGATCGACCACGGCTCGGGGTGGTCCCTGCTGCTGCGGGTGATCGGTCTGCTGATCTCGTTCGCCGCCGGCACCGGCCTGTTCTGGCTGTTGTTCAGCTGGTTCGCCCCCGAACCCATCCCCGGCGGACATCTCTGGGTGGGCTCGGCGGTCGGCTCCGCCGGGCTGCTGGCCCTGCAGTTGGCCGCCGGTCTGCTGGTGAAGGCGTTCTCCGGCAACCTCGCCGCCGGGGTGTTCGGCAGCACGATCATCGTGATGCTGTTCCTCAACCTGTTCGCGACCCTGATCCTGTTCATCGCTGCCTGGCTGGCCACCGAGGCCGAACCGGTAGCCGAGGCCGAGCCGGTGGTGGAGGTCGAGGCGGAGCCGGTCGAGACCAGGCCGGGCCAGCTGTACGTCTCGGCCAAGGTCGCCGAGCAGTCGATGGGCGCCGGCCTGAAGGCGGGCTACGTGGTGGGAGCGGCCACCGGTCTGGGGTTGGGCGCGATCCTGGTCGGCGGGTTGCGGATCCTGTTCGGCAGGCGTCCCCGATGAGCGGGTCGCAACGCGGCGAGGTCGAACCGTTCCGGGTGATGGAGGTGGTCAAGGCGGTCGCCGAGCGGCAACGGACGCACGGCGACGCGATCGCGCTCTGCGTCGGCCAGCCGGGGACGCCGGCACCGGCCCCGGTACTGGCCGCGGCGGTCACCGCGCTCGGCCGGCAGCAACTGGGCTACACCGAGGCGGCCGGCGAGTGGACCTTCCGGGAACGCATCGCGCGGCACTACGCCGACAGCTACGGCGTGGCGGTCGACCCGTCCGAGGTGATCGTGACCACCGGCTCGTCCGGCGGCTTCCTGCTCACCCTGCTGGCGGCCTTCGACGCCGGCGACCTGGTGGCGATGACCCGCCCCGGGTACCCGGCCTATCGCAACGACATTCTCAGCGTTGGCTGCCGGCTGCTGGAGCTGCCGGTGGGGGAGGAGACCCGCTATCAGCCGACCGTCGCCCAGCTGGCGGCGCTGCCGGAGAAGCCGGCCGGACTGGTGCTGGCCAGCCCGTCCAACCCCACCGGGACGATCATCGACGCCGACGAGCTGGCGGCCATCGCGGCCTGGTGCGCGGCCAACGACTGCCTGCTGATCAGCGACGAGATCTACCACGGCATCTCGTACGGCCGGCGGTGCGCCAGCGCCCGCCAGTTCGGGACGGACGCGGTGGTGGTCGGTTCGCTCAGCAAGTACCAGTCGATGACTGGCTGGCGGGTCGGCTGGCTGCTGCTGCCGCCGGCGTTGCGGCGTCCGGTCGAACTGCTGCAGGGCAACCTGGCGATCTGTGCCCCGGCGCTCTCCCAGGTCGCCGGCCTGGCGGCCTTCGAGCCGGCATCGGTCCTCGAGCTCGACTGCCACGTCGCCCGGTACACGGTGAACCGCGAACTGTTGCTGCGCCGGCTGCCCGAGCTGGGGATCACCACCTTCGCGCCGCCGGACGGCGCCTTCTACGCCTACTGCGACGTCAGCCACCTGACCGAGGACAGCCAGCGCTGGTGCGAGCAGGTGCTGGCCGCGACCGGGGTGGCGTTGGCGCCGGGCTGCGACTTCGACCCGGCGGACGGCCACCGGATGGTCAGGCTCAGCTTCTGCGGCCCGACCACCGAGCTGGACGAGGCGCTGGACCGGCTGGTGGCGCACCTCGCCTGACCGGCCGTTTCCGCGTCGGATACGACAGCGCCCGCCCCCGGGGTGGGGACGGGCGCCGCGGACTGCGATCAGTGCTCGGCGGGAGCTGCCGCCACCGGGGCCGGCTGGCCGAGGTCGGCGAGCAGGTCGAGGTACCACTGCTGGCTGATGTCGAACGGCTTGCCACCGGCGATCCGGTCGAAGGCGATCACGCTCAGCTCGTCGTTGGCGTCTTCGTCGTGGCCGATCACGCCCGGCTGGCCGGCCAGGGCGGAATCGACGGCGAGGTCGGTCATCGACTTGATCAGCGCCAGGTCGTACTCGTTGGCGGCGGCCGAACGGGAGTAGTAGCCCGACTTCTGCACCAGCACCTTCTCGGCCTTCAGCATGCCGGCGAACTGCTTGCTGAACCAGTTGCCCGGGTTGATCCGCTCCAGCCGGATGTGGCCGAAGGCGTCGCGGGCGACCTCTTCGCCATTGCGCTCCATCTCGGCGACGATGTCGGCGATGCCGGCGCCCTCCGACAGGAAGATGTTCACGCAGCCGACCTCGTCCATCACCTTCAGCAGGCGCTCGGCCTCGGCCTTGATGTCGATCACGGCCTCGGGCAGCAGGATCGCGTGGACGTCCCAGGCCCGCGAGTCCAGGCCGATCTCGGGCAGCCACTGCTGCTCCTTGACCCAGCTGTGGTACTTGTTCGCGGTGGCGGCGGTCAGCCAGCCGCAGTTGCGTCCCATCACCTCGTGGACGATCAGGATGCGGGTGCCGGCATTGTGCTCGGCCAGCACGTTCTTGGCGAACCGGGCGCCCATCTCGGCGGCGGTGTCGGCGCCCAGGGACTGCTTGATCGGGTAGACGTCGTTGTCGATCGTCTTCGGCAGACCGACCACGGTCAGGCCGTAGTCGTGCTCGGCGAGGTAGGCGGCCAGGTCGGCGGCGGTGGTGTTGGTGTCGTCGCCACCGATGGTGTGCAGCACGTCCACGCCGTCGGCGACCAGCCGGTCGGCGGCCACCTTCAGCGGGTTCTCACCCTCGGCGACCAGACCGCGCTTGACCAGATCCTTGGCGTTGGTCAGCTTCACCCGGGAGTTGCCGATCGGCGAGCCGCCGTAGCGGTGCAGCAGCGCGGCGTTCTCCCGGACCACCGGGGTGACCGGCAGGTAGTCGCCGGTGAGCAGGCCCTGGTAGCCGTTCTTGTAGGCGATGATCTCCACCTCGGGCGCCAGCTGGGTGTAGCGCTCGATCAGCCCGCCGAGGGCGGAGGAGAGGCAGGGGGCGAAACCGCCGGCGGTGAGGAGGGCGACTTTCTGAACCATCGAGCAGATCCATTTCAGTAGGGGTCGGACAACGTCTTCAGCCTACTGGCAAGCCTGGTTCCGCGCGCGGGATGTGCGCCAGGGGGACTGTTGCGGCCGCGATCGGCGGTGCACAATGGTCCCTCCACCCACCCCGGGAGGCTTCGATGCGTGACGAACGTGGCCAGGCGCTGTCCACCCTGGTGGCGGTGTCGGTGGTCGGCCTGCTGCTGATGTGCGGCCTGGTGGTGGACGGGGGAGCGCAGGCCGAAGCCGGTCGCCGGGCCCAGCTGGCCGCCGCGCTGGCAGCCCGGGCCGCGGTGGACGACACCGCCACCGCCCGACTGGCCGGCACCACCCCGCAGACCGGCCGGGCGATCGCGGTCGCCCACCAGGTGCTGGCCGCGCACGGCGTCGAAGGCGAGGTCCGGTTCGTCGCCGGCCGGGTCGAGGTGCAGACCAGCACCCGGGTGAACACCGTCTTCCTCAGCCTGATCGGCATCGACACGCTGGGCGCCGGCGGGACGGCCACCGCCGAACTGCGCGACGGCTGACCGGGTCAGCCGAGGGTCGCCACCATCCGGCGGACCGCCTCGGTGAGGAGTTGCGGGCTGGCCGCCAGGTTGATCCGGACCCACTGCCGGTGCGCGGCGGAGAAGGTGGCGCCGGCGGAGAAGGCCACCCGGCCGCGCTCGAGGAACTCCTTCGCCGGATCCGCCAGGCCCAGGCCGGAGCAGTCCACCCAGGCCAGGTAGGTTCCCTCGCCCGGCGAGTAGGACGCGGCCGGCAGGTGCTCGGCCAGCAGGTCGGCGAGCAGCTGCTTGTTGGCGGCGACCTCCGCCGAGACCTGGTCCACCCAGTCCTGGGCGTGCCGCATCGCGGCGGTATGGGCGATCGCCGCCCAGTGTCCCATCGCCTGCAGGGCCAGCGGTGGCAGCCGGCGCAGTACCGGGCCGGTCTCCAGGCCACCGATGATCAGGCCGGCCTTGAACGCCGCCAGGTTCCAGGCCTTGCCGGCCGAGGTGGCGACGATGGCCTGCTCCCCGCCAGGCACCTGGAGCACCGAGGTGAACCGCACCCCGGGGTCGACGATCCGGGCGTGGATCTCGTCCACCACCAACTGGACCCCGTGCTCGGCGCACAGCTGCGCGACCGAGGTCAGTTCGTCGGCGGTGTGCACGGTGCCGTGGGGATTGTGCGGCGAGCACAACAGGTAGGCGGCCGGCCGGTCGGCCAGCGCCGCCTCGAGGGCGGGCAGATCCAGCCGGTCCCGGCCGTTCAGCGGCACCTCGACGATCCGGCGGCCGTAGCCGGTGATCACCTGCCGGAAGGGCGGGTAGATCGGCGGGTTGATCACCACGGCGTCGCCGGGTTCGGTGGTGGCCGACAGCACGGCCAGAACGCTGTTCATCACGTCGCCGGCCTGCTTGACCTGCCGCTCGACCTCCAGCTCCAGCCCCCAGACCGTCCGGGCCATGGCGGCGAACGCCTCGGCGTAGCCGCGGCCGTGCGGGTAGCCGGTGTCACCGTTGGCTGCCGCGACGGTGAGCGCCTCGCTGACCGCCGGGTGCATCGCCACGTCCATCTCGGCCACCCACAGCGGCAGCACGTCGGGCGCGTAGGTCCGCCATTTCATGCTGGTCCGATGGCGCAGTTCGGCTTCGGTCAACGACAGGATTGCCATGAGCAGACCCTAGCCCGGCCGGAACCTCCGGCCGGCCGGGACGCGCCACGGTGGACCGGCGGTCGGATCCGGGCTGGTCGGGCTGGGTAGAGTGACGTCATGGCGAAGTACTTCGACGTGCATCCCGACAACCCCCAGCCCCGGGCGATCTCGCAGGTGGCGGCGATCGTCGAGAACGGCGGCCTGATCGCCTATCCCACCGACTCCGGGTACGCGCTGGGCACCAAGCTGGGCAACGCCGACGGGCTGCAGCGGATCCGGGCGATCCGCGGCCTGGGCGCCAACCACCACTTCACCCTGGTCTGCGCGGAGTTCGCCCAATTGGGGCAGTACGTCCAGATGGACAACAACGTCTTCCGGGCGGTGAAGGCCCACACGCCGGGGCCGTACACCTTCATTCTCAGGGCCACCCGCGAGGCGCCGAAGGTGATGCTGCACCCGAAGAAGAAGACGGTGGGGGTCCGGGTGCCGCAGCACACCACCGCGCTGGCGCTGGTCCGCGAGATCGGCCCGCTGATGTCCAGTTCGCTGATCCTGCCCGACCAGGACGTTCCGATGGTGGAGGGCTGGCAGGTGCTCGAGGAGCTCGGCAGCAGCCTGGACGCGGTGGTCGACTCCGGGGACGCCGGGATCAACCTGACCACCATCGTCGATCTCTCCGACGACGAGGCCGAGGTGCTGCGGGTGGGCGCCGGCGATCCGGCCGCCTTCTGGGACTGAGCAGTCAGCTCGACCGCGGTTCGGCGTCCTTCGCCACCGCGTTGGTGGAACCCCGCACGATGAGCTCGGGACGAAACAGCAGTTCGGTCCGTGGCCCGGGGTTGCCGTCGAGTTCGCCGATCAGCGCGGCCACCGCCGCCGCGCTCATCTCGGCCACCGGCTGGTGGACGGTGGTCAGCGGTGGATCGACGAAGGCGACCATCGTCGAGTCGTCGTAGCCGATCACCGACAGGTCGTCGGGCACTTCCAGCCCGGCCGTCCGGGCCGCGCGGATCGCGCCCAGCGCCATCAGGTCCGAACCGCAGATGATCGCGGTGTGGCCGGTGGCGATCAGCTGGGCGGCCGCGGCGTGCCCGCCCTCCACGGTGTACAGCGAAGGCGCGATGTGGTCGGTGGCGTCCTCGATCCCGAAGTGCTGACGTAACGCGTTGCGAAACGATTCAAGCTTCCGCTGACTGGGCACGAACCGGTCGGGCCCGATCGCCAACCCGATCCGCTCGTGGCCGAGCGAGGCCAGGTGCCGGACGCAGGCCTCCATGCCGGCGACGTCGTCGGTGGCGATGAAGGTCGCGTCCAGGTCGGGGGCGTAGCCGTTGAGGAAGGCCACCGCCACGCCGCGGGCCCGCAGTTCGCGGTAGTGGTCGTGATTGGCGGCGCTGTCGGCGTGCAGGCCCGAGACGAACAACACACCGCCGGCGCCCTGGTCGACCAGCATCTCGACGCACTGCGCCTCGGTGGTCCCGCCGGGGGACTGGGTGCACAGCAGCGCCGTGTAACCCTGCGCTGACAAGCGACTTTCAAGCTGCTGGGCGAAGGCGGGGAAGATCGGGTTGCCCAGCTCGGGCACCACCACCCCGACCAGTCCGCGGTTCCTGGTGCGCAGGCTGGCCGGACGTTCGTAGCCGAGCATGTCCATCGCCACCAGGACGGCCTGCCGGACGTCCTCGGAGGCCCCCGGCTTGCCGTTCAGCACCCGCGAAACGGTCGCTGTGCTGACCTTCGCGACTTCGGCGATATCGAGCAGGCGGGGACGCGGCGCGCGCGGCGCGCGCTTCTTCGTCATCGTGACTCCGTTCGGCTATGGACGGCACTGTCCGCCATTGTGGTTGTACATCGGCCCGGCGTGCAAGTAACTGTTATCGCAACGTTACGTAATCCATTGCGTGACGACTCGTCCACGCACTACTGTCGGAGCACCACACCGGTCGGTGAGACCGGCCCATCTGACCCACGAGGAAAGAGAGAACGATGCGAAGGAGCATCATCACGATCGGGGTCGCAGCCCTGCTCTGCGCGCCACTCGTCGCCTGCTCCGGGCAGGCTCCGGCAACCCCGTCGAACACCCCCGCCGCCAGCTCCGCTGCTCCCACCGAGACCGCGGCTCCGTCCACCGACTACTCCGGCGTCACCCTGACCATGTGGGTCGACCAGGACCGGTTCAAGGCCGTCGACGCCGCCGCGAAGAAGTTCAGCGAGGCGACCAAGGCCAAGGTCACCCTGGTCACCAAGGACGCCGGCAAGATGCGCGACGAGTACGTCGCGGCCTTCGCTGCCAACACCGCCCCCGACATCCTGCTCGGCGCCCACGACTGGCTGGGCGTGCTGATCGAGAACGGCGCGGTGACCCCGGTGCCGCTGGCCGACAAGGCCGCCGAGTTCGCCAAGGTCGCCGTCGACGCCTTCACCTACGAGGGCCAGACCTACGGCGTGCCGTACGCGATCGAGAACATCGCGCTGATCCGCAACACCAAGCTGGCCGCCGAGGCGCCGGCCACCTGGGACGACCTGCTCGCCGCGTCCAAGGACTCGAAGGTGCCGGTCGCGCTGCAGGTCAGCGAGAACGGCGACCCGTACCACATGTACCCGCTGCAGACCTCGTTCGGCGCCAACGTCTTCGCCCAGGACGCCAGCGGTTCGTACACCACCGACATCGCGATGGGCGGGGACGCCGGTCACGCCTTCGCCGCCTGGCTCGCCGCGCAGGGCAAGGCGAAGAACCTGGTGGTCTCGATGGACGGCGACAAGGCCCGGTCGGCCTTCCTGAACGGCCAGACCCCGTTCTACATCACCGGCCCGTGGAGCATCGCCGACATCCAGAAGGAAGGCCTGGAGATCTCGGTCGACCCGATCCCGTCCGCCGGTGGGCAGCCGGCCGCGCCGTTCTCCGGCGTGCAGGGCTTCTACGTCTCGTCCAAGAGCGCCAACCCGGTGGTCGCGGCGGACTTCCTGCTGAACTACATCGCCACCGAAGAGGTGCAGACCCAGCTCTACAAGGTGGGCAACCGGACCCCGGCGCTGACCGCCGCCGCCGAGAAGGCGCTGGCCAACGACCCGATCACCAAGGGCTTCGCCGCAGTGGCCGCGCAGGCCGTGCCGATGCCGTCCATCCCGGAGATGAACGCGGTGTGGACCTACTGGGGCAAGACCCAGGTGGAGATCATCTCGGGCAAGGCCAGCGACCCGGCCAAGGCCTGGGACGACATGATCGCCGCCATCGAGAAGGACCTCAAGAAGTAGTCCGGAACGATCCCTGAGGCCCGGCGGCGTGAGCCGCCGGCGTCTCACGGGTCGGCACTTTGGGGATCGTCTGATCAGCGTTGCGGGAGTACCTTGTTGCTCTCGCAACGCTGATCAGTATCCAACCGCGTGAGAGGAACCGATTCGGTGGCCGTGTCAGAGCAGACCCAGCCGGGTAGATCCGCCCCCTCCGGGGAGGCCTGGAACTCGAAGACCTTCTCCCTCGGCTTCGTCCTGAAGCTGCTGCTGATGGGTCTGGTGGACGCCTTCGGCATCTACATCGTGATGGCGGCCTACGCCAACCAGTCCTGGTGGGTGCTGGCCGGGATGGTGGTCATCCTGCTGGCCGTCAACTACACCTACTTCACCAACCGCTTCACGCTGCCGGCGAAGTACCTGCTGCCCGGCGTGATCTTCCTGCTGGTCTTCCAGGTATTCGCGGTGTTCTTCAACGGCTACATCGCCTTCACCAACTACGGCGACGGTCACCGGCTCAGCTCGCCGGAGGAGGCGGCGGCGTTCGCCCTGCTGCAGGACACCAAGTGCGTCCCGGGCGGGGCCTACTACCCGATGGCGGCGGTCCGGCAGGACGGCGACATCTTCATCGCGATCTCGAAGCCGGATTCCACCGTCTGGGTGGGCAACGAGGCCAACCCGATGGCCGAGGTGCCGGGCTCCCAGGTGGCCGCCGGCGGACAGATCGTCTCGGTTCCGGGCTACGACATCGTGCCGCCGGCCGAGATCGGCCAGAAGCTGCAGGGCCTGAAGGCCCCGGTCGAGGGCCAGCCGGGCCAGGTGATCCAGGCGGCCGGCGTGATGGCCTGCGAGGCGGCCTCGACCCTCGGCTGGGACGCGGCCTCCCAGACCATCACCGACCAGACCACCTCGACGGTCTACCGCGCCACCGACCAGGGCTACTTCCTGGCCGACGGAGAGGTCGCGGGGTCGCACCGGTTCCGCACCGGCTGGCAGGTGTTCGTCGGGCTGGACAACTTCACCAGCGCCTTCTTCTCCGGCTCCGAGTACGGCAAGTACTTCCTGTCGGTGACGATCTGGACGTTCGCCTTCTCGTTCCTGTCGGTGGTGCTCACCTTCATCTTCGGCACCTTCCTGGCGATCGTGCTGAACGACGAGCGGGTGAAGGGACGCAAGATCTACCGGACGCTGCTGCTGTTGCCCTACGCCTTCCCGTCCTTCCTGGGCGCGCTGGTGTGGCGCAACATGCTGAACGTCGACGGCTTCATCAACCAGGTGCTGCTCGGCGGGGTGGCGATCGACTGGCTGCAGACCCAGACCGAGGCCGGCTACTGGCTGGCCCGCGGGGCGCTACTGCTGGTGCAGCTCTGGCTGGGCTTCCCGTACATGTTCCTGATCTCGACCGGCGCGCTGCAGTCGCTGCCCGGCGACATCAAGGAGGCCGCGACCGTGGACGGCGCCAGCCCGGCCCGGATGTGGCTGCACGTCACCGGTCCGCTGCTGCTGATCGCGACCGCGCCGGTGCTGGTGGCGTCCTTCGCGTTCAACTTCAACAACTTCACCCTGATCTACATGCTGACCAAGGGCGGGCCGTCGTTCGGGGCCACCGAACCGGTCGGCGCCACGGACATCCTGATCTCGATGGTCTATCGGATCTCCGGGGTCGGCGGCGGTGCGGCGCGGGCCGATCTCGGCCTGGCCGCGGCGCTGTCGATCATCATCTTCATCATCGTGGCCGTGATCGCCGTGCTCGGCTTCCGGCAGACCCGCAAGCTCGAGGAGATGGTCTAGATGTCAGCTCAGACCCTGTCCGCCGGGACCGGCTCGACCGGTGCGCAGCAGAACCGGATGAGCTTCGGCCGGTGGTTCGCTGGCGTCGGCCTGCGCCACATCGTGGGGCTGCTGGCGGTGGTGTTCGCCGCCTTCCCGATCGTCTACGTGATCTCCGCCTCGGTGTCGAGCAAGAACACCATGACCGATGCCAACAACCTGTTCGCCACCTTCACCGGGGAGAACTACGCGATGCTGGGGTGCAACCCCGACCTCGCCGCCGACGCGAACAAGTGCGCGAAGGTGCAGTACTTCTGGGACTGGTTCCTGAACTCGCTGGGGATCTCGGTGGTCACCGCGGTCGGCACCGTGATGATGGGCGCGGCCGCGGCCTATGCCTTCTCCCGGTTCCGGTTCACCGGCCGGCGGTTCGGCCTGAACGCCCTGCTGGTGATCCAGATGTTCCCGCAGATGCTGGCCTTCGTGGCGATCCTGATCCTGATGACCGCGCTGGGCGAGGTAGCGCCGATCCTGGGCACCGGCTCGGCGGTGGCGCTGGTGGCGGTCTACCTGGGTGGTGCGTTGGGGGCCAACACCTTCCTGATGTACGGCTTCTTCAACTCCATTCCGCCCTCGCTGGACGAGGCGGCGAAGATCGACGGCGCCACCCACGCCCAGACCTACTGGACGATCATCGTGCCGCTGGTGATCCCGATCCTGGCGGTGACCGCGCTGCTGAGCTTCATCGGCACGTTCGGCGAGTACATGCTGGCCAGCGTGGTGCTGGGCAGCGGCTCGCAGGCGAACTGGACGCTGCCGATGGGGCTGTATCTGCTGGTCGGCGACAGCCGGGCGCCGGAGTTGACGCTGTTCTCCGCCGGGGCGGCGATCGCCGCGCTGCCGGTGCTGCTGCTCTTCCTCTTCCTGCAGCGGTACATCGTCTCCGGCCTGACCGGTGGAGCGGTGAAGGGCTGAGGCCCGTCCGATGACGACCGCCGTGGGCCGGGTGACCGCCCGGCCCACGTTCAACAAGGAGAGACATGACTGCGCCGCACCTGCTCGGCCTGCCCCACCACGACGGTTCGAGCCGGTACGTCGACCGGCGGGAGTTCGCGCTGGGCGATGTCGCGCGGGTGCGGCTGCGCGTCCCGCACGGGTTCGGCGAGACCGGTGTCCTGCTCCGGGTCTCGCGGGACGGCGACCCGCTCAAGCTGCCCGCCCGGCTGGAGCGGGAGGACGCCCACGAGCGGTGGTACCTGGCCGAGTTGCCGGTGGACAACCCGGTGGTCAGCTACCGCTGGCTGTTGCGGCGGGGCAACGACTACGTCTGGCTGACCAACCGCGGCTTGTTCGCCCGGGACGTGTCGGACGTCGGCGACTTCCGGGTGACGGTGTTTCCCGGCGCCCCGGAGTGGGCCAGGGACACCATCGGCTACCAGATCTTCCCCGACCGGTTCGCCCGGTCGGCGGGGGCCGACGCCCGTCCGGTGCCGGAGTGGGCGGAGCCGGCGAACTGGGACGACGAACCCGCCAAGGCCGGCGAGGCCGCCGTCCGGCAGTTCTTCGGTGGCGACCTGGACGGTATCGCCGAGAAGCTCGACTACCTGCAGGAGCTGGGGGTCAACCTGCTCTACCTGACGCCCTTCTTCCCAGCCCGGAGCGCGCACCGCTACGACGCCGCCAGTTTCGACCGGGTCGACCCGGCGCTGGGCGGGGACGAGGCGCTGGGCCGGCTGGCCCGGGCCGCCCATCAGCGCGGAATGCACCTGATCGGCGACCTGACCACCAATCACACCGGCGACCGGCACGAGTGGTTCCAGGCCGCGCTGGCGGACCGGGGGTCGGTCGAGGGCGGGTTCTACTATTGGGCACAGGACGCCCCGATCGACTTCGCCCGGTGGCAGCAATCCCAGGCCGACCAGTGGGGCGGCCCGGTGCCCACCGAGGTGGACGGCGTCCCGTTCGACTACGTCTCCTGGCTGGGGGTGGCGTCCCTGCCCAAGCTGAACTGGGGTTCGGACGAACTCTGGAACCGGATGGTGCGCGGGCCGGAGTCGGTGGTCGGCCGCTATCTGCACGAGCCGTTCGGGCTGGACGGCTGGCGGATCGATGTCGCCCACATGACCGGCCGCTACGCCGCCGACGACTACTACGCCGAGGTGGCCCGGGCCTGCCGATCGACGGTCGACGAGGTGAGCGGCCTGCTGGTCGGCGAACACTTCTACGACCTGTACAACGACCAGCTCGGCGACGGTTGGCAGTCGGTGATGAACTATCAGGCCTTCATCAAGCCGGTCTGGTCGTGGCTGGCCGAGCCCGGCACCGAGCTCGGGTTCGCCGACCTGCCGCTGCCCATCCCGCGACGCTCCGGCGAAGCGGTGGTGGCGACCATGCGGGACTTCGACGGCTCGGTGCCGTGGTCGGTCTATGCCCGGCAGTGGAACATGCTGGGCTCCCACGACACCGCGCGGATCGCCACCATCACCGGTGATCCGCGGCTGGTCGAGGTGGGGGCGGCCTGGCTGTTCACCTACCCGGGCATCCCGGCGGTGTTCGCCGGCGACGAGGGCGGCGCGGTCGGCAGCAACGGCGAGCACTCCCGCAGCAGCATGCCGTGGGAGCAGATCGCCGCCGGCGGTGGCCCACGCTGGGATGGCTCGACCTTCGAGCGCTTCCGGGACCTGATTGCGCTGCGGCGGGGGAGCGGGGCGCTGAAGGACGGCGGCCTGCGCTGGGCAGTGGTCGCCGACGATGCACTCGCCTATCTGCGGGAGACCGCTGACGAGCTACTGCTGGTGGTGCTGGCGCGGGCGCCCTGGGAAGGTGCCCGGTTGCCCGGCTGGCTGGTGGGGGAGGGCAGCCCTGAACTGCTCTACGGCGGCACCGCCGCCGACACCCCCGAGCTGATTGTGGACGGGGAACACCTGCTGGTCTCCGGCGACGGCCCGGCGGTGGGCGTCTGGCGGCTGCGCTGACAAGGCCGCAGGCATCGTCTGACTCTGACGCGCCTCAGGACGCTGGCCGAGCCTGACGAAGCCTCCCGCCCGCTTCACCAGAGCCTGACGAAGCCTCCCGCCCGCTTCACCAGAGCCCGATCAACCACCAGGCCAGCCCCGCGCAGGCTGCCGCGAACAGCACGCTGGAGAAGGTGCCAATGATGAAGCGTTCCGCGGCTCCGCCGGTGGTCGCCTTCAGCTCGGGATAGCGGGCGAGCCCTTTCACCGCCAGCACCACGGCGATACCACCGGAGAACCCGGCCAGGATGGACGCGTAGACCGCCAGCCGCTCGAACCAGCCGATCCACTTGCCGCCGCGCAGCGTCTTCTCGGCGGCTCTGATGCCCAGCACCTCTTCGACCGCCGCGGTGCTGTCGTCCGGCGAGGGCGGCGGATCGGCCTTGCGGAAGATCGTCTGCACCACCGGGCTGCCGACCAGCACAGCCACCGCGCCGAGCACCGCGACCAGGAGAGCCTTGAGGGCAAGGGCGAGGAGCGGGCTCATTTCGACACCTCCGGACGCAGCCGGTCGAGCAGCCGGGTGGCCAGTTCCGCGCCGCGTTCGGCCTCGGTGCGGTGTGCCCGGGAGAGCCGTTGGCTGACCGCGGAAGGGCTGATGCCGAGTTTGGCCGCAGCTTCGGCGCCGGTGAGCCCCTGGTCGAGTAGGTCCATCAACTCCCATCCCTCCTGGCTGCGCTGTTGCAGGAGCCCGCGGAGCAGCCACAGCGCGGTCTCGGCGTCGTCGATGAGACCACCGTAGTTGTTGGCGCTGACAGCGGCTCCGACCAGGGCGAGTTGGGTGGGGGAGGAGCGGGCATTTCCGATCGCCTTGCGGGCAGCGACGTAGGCGTCCCCTCGTGCCTCCCGGGTGGAGGCCGGTAGGGGAGTCTCCACCGCACCGGCTCCGATCCCGATCCGCCAGCCAGCCAGCCGCGTGAGGTCGCAGACCGCGTCCACGACCACGCGTGGATCGGTGCACAACCCCTGGAGCTCATCGCCGGCGGTTCGCTCGAACGGCAGCAGCAGGCGGTTGCCGAGCGTCCGTTCCAGCTGTGCCAGCGCGGACGGCACATGGTCGGGATTGGCCCGGCTGCCCATCTGGTCCGCGACTACCACGAAAGTGAAGGTGTCTGACTTCATTCCATAATCTTAAGCCATTCGGCTGAATCGGCAAGAGCGGAGCGGAATAGACTCCTGGCCATGCTTGTGGTCGGTTCGATCGTCATCCGGGTGGTGGACCTGGAACGACAGCTGGCGTTCTGGACTGCCGCCCTCGGCTACGCGGTTCGCGAGCCGATGGAAGCTGACTTTGCGCTGTTGTACCCAGTGCATGGAGCGGGACCGAGTCTGTCGCTGGACGCGGTTCCGTCCGCGAGGGTGCTCCCGCCCCGGATCCACCTCGATCTGTATGCCGAGGATCAGGAGGCAGAGGTGCGGCGGTTGATCGCGCTCGGCGCTGCTGAGGTGCCGTGGTCGAAGCGTCCAGCCGACGCCGACTACGTGATCATGGAGGATCCCGAGGGGAATCGCTTCTGTGTCATCGATGCGGCTGACTGGTCAGGCTGGGGTGGGTAGGCAGGGGGAGTGCGACGTGCGACGGCCGCATCCAGACGTCTGAACTTGGCGACCTGTGTCAGCCGGTCGGGCGCGCTCAAGCTGCTCACAATCCCGAGGGTGGGGAAGGCTGGTCCGGCTTCATCAATCCGGCCAGGCCTGAGATCACCCGGGCCATCCCGAACTCCCAGGCTCGCTTAGCGTCATAGGGGCCGCCCATCGCCTCACCGGCGACACCTCCCACCCGCTGTGCGAGGGCATGGTCGTCCCCCAGGTAGTTGATCATCGAGGCGGCTGACTGTTCCCAGATCTCGCCGAAATCGTCCGTCGACGGCGCTTGCCCGATCCGGCTGGCGGACGAGCGGACGAAGTCCAGCACGAAGGTCAGCGCCGCGTCGCGGTCGAGATCGCTGAGGGGGGTGCCATCGAAGGCGTGCAGTTCATGGTCGTACTTGGCGATGGTCCCTGGGCCGAGTGTGATCCGCGGATCATCGACCTCGAGAAGCCACGGATGGCTGCGGAGCAGCGCCAGGTTGTCATCGGCGACCCGGCGCAGGCGGGTGAGCCAGTCCGAGTCTTCGAACGCAGTGAGGTTCATCTGCCCGTGGACGTGGTCGGCCATCAGCACCAGCAGGTCGCCACGGCTGTTGACGTGGGTGTACACCGACATCGTCGTCATGCCGAGGGCGTGCGCGAGTGCGCGGATCGTCACCGTCGCGATACCGCCCGCATCGGCCATGGCGATCGCCTGATCGACGACATCCGCAGTCGAATGCTTGGCTCTGGGGCCGCGGCGGCCGCCCGTCGGTGCGCCAGGGGCGTCGCGCCACAGCAGGTCGATCAATGGCCTGGGCATCGCAGCACCTCTTCACACCAATCCGAATTACGATGTACAGTGTACAGAATATATGACAGGAGACATCATGACCATTGCACAGACCGCGATCTCACTCAACGTCCCGGACGTGGCCGCGTCGGCCGAGTTCGCCAAGGCGCACTTCGGCTACCAGGAGGAGATGGCGGCCGATGGCTTTGTGTCGTTGCGTCACGCCGCCGTGCCGGCGAACCTGATCTTCCTGGCGACGGGGCTGAGCACGTTCAAGCCGGCGGAGATCGCCGGGTCAGCGGGGCAGGGCCTCCTGCTGGTGGTCGTCGTCGACGACCTCGACGAGCGGTTCGCCCGGATCCAGGCCGCCGGGGCGCGCGTCGTGACTCCGCCGGAGACCGAGCCGTGGGGTGAGCGTTTCTGCCAGTTCGCCGATCCGAACGGCCTCATCTGGCAGCTTGTGCAGTGGGTTGAGCAGCCGTCCTGACCGCGTGTCGCGGCACGAGAGGGGTGGGGTCAGGCCGCCAGCGCCCAAAGTGACATAATGACCACTTACCGGCCTGCCCGTCGAGTACCAAAGAACCGTCGCTATCGCGGTCGTCGTCCGGTTCCCATTCCGAGCTGAGACCGAGGTAGCCGAGCAGTCCGGACGAGATGCTGATTTGCCGGCGACCGGCGACGGCCTTGTTCCCATTCGTGCCAGAGCTTGACTCGGCGCGCGTAGTCGGCGGGTTCCAGGACGCAGCAGGTGCAGTCGTCGCCGTGTTCGTCGGGGTGTTCGCAGACCATGCCGGTACGGTGTCGCATGATCGAGGCCAGGAGCTGCATGGGCGAGTAGTGGCCGTTTTGGCTGCCGGATTTCGCAATGGAGTTGACCAGTTCGTAGGCGTTCTTCATGAAGTATTCGCCCAGCTCGGCCGCTTCCGTCGCCGGTGACGCGGTGAATCTCCATGCCGTGCTCGAGGTCGCCGCCGGGCAGGCCGGCCTGTCGGATGCCGCGGTCCCACCGCTTCCACATCTGCTCACCGAGCGCCTGGATCTCGGCGTCGGTCACACCGGCACGAAGGAACAAGCAGCATGTGAGCGTGAGGGTGCCAGCCGTTAGAGTCCGGTCCGACCGTGGTGTCTAGGACTCGAATCCAGCCGATCCGGTTAGCGACTTTACCGCCCCGTCCGGTCATCTCCACGCCGAGGTCTTTTTGCTCAGCCTGCCACGGCCGGCCACCGAAGATCTTCCGAAGACCCGCCCCCTCGGCGTCCAGGACCGTGACCAGGCGGTCAGCCGGCGCGGTGCCGGGTGGTGAGCGTCAGGAAGGCGACGACCGGGGCATCCCAGGGTGCGTTCCAGCCCTTCGCGCGTTCGGTGATCGCGGTGTCTTCGTCACGGATGCTGTGGCGCCAGCGCCACAGGGTTTCGGCCGACGAGCTGCGCGCGGCGGGCGAGGATGGTTCCGGAGTCGACCGGGCAGCAGTGCGGGTTGCCGCAGCGAAGGGTGTTCTTGACCACGGCGTGTCGTTGTTCGCCGTCCTGCATGACGGTGATCTCAACGCCGGCCTCGCGATCGCGGACGATCCGACCGCAGCCGCGAAGGGCTCGGATGGTGGAGTTTGACCATAGCCAGCTGCGTGCCGCCCAACGCTCGCGTTGGCGGTTCTTCGCTTTGGCTTCGAGTTCAGCTACGCTTGGTGCTGTCATCGACATTCCAGACGGCCATTAGCAACAGCTTTCTGTCGGTGGCAATGGCCTCCAGCTCTCCCAAGCTGGGGGCCAATCTTTTTATCTTGGTCATACTTGCACGACTCGCCGCAATGGCGCGGGATCTTCGACCAATTCGGCCCGGCGAGTCCCTCGACCGGAATAGTCACCGCAGCTGCACGCCGGACGGCGCCTGGTGCCGCCGCAGCGCATGCAGGTGCCGGCGTCAGAGACGGTGCCGATCGAGGTCACGGCGTCGTAGGTGTCGTAGGCGCTGAACATGTCGGACGAGGGGCCCCAGGTGAGGGAGAAACACAGCTTGGAAAGCTTGGCGCGGCGGGCGGGGTCGTTTTCGACTTCGGTGAACATTTGGGCGTCATAGGTGAGCCAGCGGAACAGGCGGCGCTCGCGCCATTGCCGGCTACCGTCCTGAACCTCACGGGGCAGGTAGCCAGAGCAGATCGTGACCGCCTGCGTGGTCCGCTTGAGGACGCTATCGGCCATGGCCCAGGCCGGCGCCGTCCAGCGAAGGACGACGTCGCGGCGCCGAAGCTGGCACAACATGTTGAGAATGGGTGCCGGCAGATCGCTCCAGCTGCGGCCGGAGGCGACGCCGGTGATTTCGTCGGCCAGGACGTCGCAGTGTTCGGCGTCGAGGAGTTGGCCCCAATCAGTCCACGGAACGTAGCACTCGTGAGCGGCCATGCAGACCCGGTCACCGCGGTGGGGCACCCCGCCAACGAGGATGTGATCACAGCGGGGATCGTCACAGACCGGGGACTGCCGGTATCTAGCAGGCGGACGGTGCTGAGGACGGTGCGGCCTTCGGCCAGAGACGGCAGGGTGTCGTAGATCATCGCTGCACTCTTTCCGGAGCCGTTGGCGCCGACGTAGGCGCCGATGCCGAACCCGCGTCGGATCAGTCGGCCACGTTTTGAGTAGATCATCGCCGGATCACCCCAGCCAGAGCGCGGAGCAGGGAACCGATCGCGGACACCACGCGGGCGATGTTCCAGATCATCTCGTCGGCCACCCGCGAGATCCGGCGGTGATCGTAGACGTCCCATTGCGGTTCGGCGGTCAAAAGGTGAGCTGCAGCGTGCTTTTTTTCGAGTCTCCGCACACCGTCACCCCAACCGCTGCTCAGGACAGCGAAGAGTCCGACTAAGAGACCAGCAGAGGCGCCTATAAGTACTTCGATCATCCGTTCTCCTTCGTTACGGGATGGGTGTCGGTGGTGATCGTGCGTGCCGGCCCCAGACGGCCGCACCCCCGCCCGAGGGCGGGGGCCCCACGGCCTTTCTGGGGACGGTCCGGCCGCGTCACAGCGGCAGCCATTCCGTGACGATGCCGGAAACGGTGATCAGCACACGGGCGAACAGGCAGCCGAACCAGACCACGACCACCGCCGCGACCACGGTGCCGCCCAGGGGGAACGGCACCCAAGAGCACAGGTGGCCCATGGTGGCCAGGGTCGGGCCGAGGAACGCCGGCAGACCCGAGATCCACTCAGGCACCCCGGGAATCGGGATCAGGGTCAGGACCCAGCCGATCAGGGTGCTCACACCGGCCATGAGCCAACCCAGCAGCGCTTCGACGATCATCACTCGCCGCCCTTCCTCGCGGCCTTCAGTTCCGCCACAGTGCTCGAGCGGGCATCAGTCATCACACCCATCGAGAACACGCTGGCGATCATCCGCAGGATCGACAGGCCACCGCCCACGACGATCAGGGTTCCAGTGGCGCCGCGCGACACGTCCGCCAGCGTTTTCATCGTCCCGTCGCAGGAGTTGCCGACCTCGATGATGCCGACGATGGGTAGCGGGATTTCCCAGCCGGCACAGGAGCAGCCGTTAAGGCCGCTAAACGCTGCGGGGATGGGTCCGAGTACGTTTTGCCACGCGTCGAGGTTCTGGCCCTGTGTGGAGCCCTGTAGAGCCCCTTGGAGGTCGATTTGGGGTGACCAGCCCGCCGAGGGGACGAAAGCGCACGCGAACGCGTCATAGATCCACTCGACCGGATTCCACCAGTTGCTGACACCTTCCCGGCCGCACACCGAACGGGTGCTTTCCTGAACCCACGGTGGCGGACTCTTACCGTCCTCACCGTCATCGCCGTCACCACCACCCGGGCCAGTCGTCGGTCCACCAGTCGGGCCCGACGTCGGTGTCGGTGTGGGTGTGGGGGTCGGTTCGGGCTCGCCGCCAGTGTTATTGATCCGATCCCGCTCGACCATGCACCTGGATTCCGGTGTGGTCAGTGCGGTCACTGCACCGCCCGACCCGACAAGCTTGCAGACCCAGCCGGCCGGTGCGCGCGCTCCATCGATCGAGTAGATCCACCAGCCGCCAGCACAGGCCTTTGATCCGGCCCGGCACGCTGTGCCGTCCTTCACCAGGGCAAGCTCACAGTCCCCGTCCCAGCACTCTGCTGCCGTACCGGGGAACTCGCTCTGACCGGTGGGTTCGCTCGCGACGGTCCACAGATCAACCAGCGTGGTGCCGGCCCACACTTCGACCCTGATAGGCATATACGACGCCGGGCATGACATCGCCTCTCCCGCACCCGTGACCAGGGTGGTACTGCCATCAGGTCGGGCGCACGTCATCTTCACCAAAAATGCCTCGTTGAACACCATCTCCGACCCGGCCACCGTGTAGCCGAGGGAACTCGCTGTCCCACTCTTCGTTTTCACCGTCAATCTGGTGCCGTCAGAGCACGCCGGCCGACCCCAGCTCTGATCGCTGAATCGGACCCACACGCCCTGTTCGCCGCCCTGGACGACCTGCGTTGAACCGCCGGCATAGTAGGTCGGCTGACCGCCACCGAAACACGTGGCCGTGTAACCCGAGTTTTGTCCCACCGCCCACATCGCGATCCCGTTCAACCATTCGGTGTAGACGCCAGTACCTGAGCAACTGATCGCGACAAACACCCGCCAGTTGGAACCGACCGCCTCACCTTTCGTTATCCGGCCGTAGCACGGGACCGGCGCACCGGGGGCAATGCCCACCGGCGGCTCAATCTGCCGGACCTCGACACGAGCGCGGCCGTACGGCTTACCGAGTGCGACCTGGTACGCCTCCCCGCCCGCCTCGTCCCACCACGGCGGTCTCCACTCCGCGCGTGCATCGACAGCCGTGACCAGCGTCACCACGACGCTGAGCAGCAGCGCGGCCGCGCCCCGCATCAAACACCGCATTCACCTCTCCCGTCTATCCTTCACAGCACCGACCCGGGCATCTCTCTTGCCCGGGCCGGACTGTGGAGGATCGTCAACCTCAGTTGACGAACCGGCGGAGCAGGCCCCAGCCGAAGTAGAGGCCGAACACCCCCACCGCCAGACCAACCGCCGGGCCGGCGACACCAGCGAGGGTCTCGCCAAGGTCACCGATCGCGGTCGTGATGACCGTGATCGGGTTGAACGCAACCGGATCCAGTAATCTCACCTCCTTTCTCACCGTGTCAGTCCGACGATGAGGCCCAGGCCGAGGCCGACCGTCAACATCAGAACAACGAACGCCGTAGCAGTCACAACGACCCCCACAGCAGCCTTTTGACCAGCCGCCAGCCGCGGATCACCGCGTAGCACGCGATCAGGTTTGCAACCAGGGGTGCCCAATCGACGGAGAAGTCCATCAGTGGTCCTCCCACCAACGAATCGCGGTCACCCCGACATAGCCCAGCAACACCGAACACCGACACCATGGCCACGACCGTCATAGCGCCAGCCAGCGACCCGCCCGCAGCGAACGCCACCGCGAACGCGGTGATCGGCCCAATAGGTTCGATCATCACAACTCCCGGGCATCCACGTCGCGGCCGGCGGCCGCAGCCGCCAAGGCGATCGCCCTGCCGTGAGCGTTGCAGACTCGGATCACGTCCTTGACCTGCCCGTCATGCCGGTAAACCGTGACCTCGACCGCGACCAGGTCCGTGCAACGATGCTCGGCTGCTGATCCGTCCCCCTCCGCGAGCAGCTCGGCGCACCGCCACACGTCCTGAGTGGCCTTCATCGCCTCGATCACCGCCGGCGCCGAGCTCATGATCTACCCCACTCCGCCACGACGTGCACGGCGGCCAGCAGCACCAGCAGACCCGCAGCAAGGACAAGTGCCGTGTCCCGATCGGCCAACCAGGTATCGGACCTCATGCCCACGTCGCCAGGCGATGCCGTAGGCGACAGTGATGGTTCCGGCGACGGTGAGTCCCCACCAGTCCCCGACGTCGAGGAAGGCTCCGGCGAGGAAGACACCGGCGGTTCGCCAGGGATGCCGGGCGACGGCGACACGGACTCGGACGGCGACGGCGACGGCAAGGGCTCGTCCGCGAAGGCGACCGTAGCCGCCCGGGGACCCAGCAGCAGCGCCACCAGGGTGGCGAGCACTAGACTGATCACCAGACGCGCGCGGGGCTCGTGATCCGCGGCGTTCAGAGGGGCTGGACGGTGCAACGTCCGGCCCCTCGCTAGTTCCCGCCGACGGCGGCGAGACGTGCACCGTTGGCTCCTGCCGGCATGACCTCGGCCAGGCCCACCCTGCGCATCAGCATCAGGCTGAAACCGGCGCCGGTCCTGCTGGAGGACGACGTGTACGTCTTGACGTAGGCCAGGGCCGCGATGGCCTCGCCTTCCTCCGGTGGCGGGCCGAAGTCTCGACCCAGTTCACACCAGGAGGCGTTGAGGTCATCCTCGGCGCCGATCGCTACCCGCGTTTCGGTGAAGCTGCCCTGGGCCCATTCGACCTCACGGCTACGAACCTGCTTGACCTTGCCAACCACAACCAACATAGGTAGGTGCTCCTATCTCGTGCTAGGAGCGCCTGCCGCCGAGACCCCGGGTGCAACCGGGCAGCTCCGGCCGAAGCCGCCTCAACCGGGCCGATTTCAGCACCGGATGAGAGCAAGCTAGCACACCACTACGACGGCAGGTAGGAGATTGTTGTACACACTGCTCGATTATTCCCAAGAAGGCCGCTGCGCGGCCGGGAACGGCCCCCTACGGGGCCCGTAGAACCGTCCCCTGACCGAGTGCCGAGCGCTACCTTTGCGCCCCCGTGAAACCCCATCGTTCCAGGAACACCCCCAGGCACCTACAAGAGCGCGCTTCGCGCGTCCGCTGCGCGGATTCCGACCCGAACAGTTCCTGAAAATCGTGTGCCGTCTGCTGTGCAACCCACTATTGAGAACGATTTCCAGGAACTCTCCAGGTCTCCACTCTTTCCAGCACCTGGGGGCGCCCCTGGAGGGGTGGCAGTTATCCCGGGGGACGGAGGGAGGACCGGCCCCCACCGACGAAAGGCGTTGCCATGTTCACCATGACCGAGACGTTCACCTTCACTGAGCTATGCCGGATCAACGAGGCCATGCATAACCAGCTGGAGAAGATCTGGACCGGATCACGATCTGCCGGACTGAGCTAGATCGGCTCACCGATGAGGACGAGGACCAGACGCTCATCGACAACTGTGCTCATCACCTGCACTTGGCCCAAGAGGAACGAGACGCCCACCGCGTACTCATGACGAAGCTTGGAATCTGACCATGGGCCAGTGCACCTACCGTTGGTCAGAACTGCCCGCCGGCGTCGTGTACCGATGCCACGCCCAGGCGGACACCCTGCTGACATTCCGATTCACCGAGGACGGCCGCACCCAGACCCGCGAGTTCTGCGACGAACACGCCAGCGACTGGCTAGCCGCGCTCGGCATGGACACCCTGATCGAACTGCACATCGTTGAGACCCAGCAGCAGCCCGCCCTGCTAGACAACGTGGGTTGACGATGAGCAAGCGATCCGACCAGTTGCAGCACGTCGTGGCCACCGCGATCCTGAACCACGCCGGACCGGCCGGGCCGGGCAACCTGCACACCCGGGCACTCGACGCCGTGGCGCAGCTGCGCCAGCAATGCGAGGAGTCCGAACGCCAGTGGGTGATCGCGGCCCGCTTCAAGCAGCCGCCGATCAGTTGGGCGCAGCTTGCCGGCCCGCTCGGCGTCACAAAGCAGGCCCTGCAGAAGAAGCACCAAGCGGCCGTCGACCAGGCGATGACCGACGAGGTACACGGCTTCAAGTACTGGTGGCGCTACGACAACGGTCTGTGCGCTTGTTGCCGGCGGCCGATGGCTCATCCCGAGAACACCCGCGAGGACGATCAGCCGCACCGGAAGCGGCAACACAGGTTGACGAACGGCGCCGTGGTGCACGTCTGCAAGACCTGTAAGAGCGACCCGGCGCGGCTGCTCACCATCGAGACCGAACCGCTGGTCTAAACTCTCCATGACAACGCCGGATGTCCGCCCAGGACGCCGGCGTTTTGTCATCCCAAGTTGCCGCAACTACGGTTGCCCGTTGTGAGTGAACGATCGCGCTGGGTGCGCGCCCGCTGGCGACGCACCGAACGCACGATCTGGGAAACCGAACTACGGCAGTTCGGCCCATTACCCGCCCGAATCAGCGACCTACAGCAAGCCCAGGACCGGAACCTGTGGCAGGCCGAGGCCTATGCAGCGATCTACCTCGAGGCCGACCGAGCCCGCCGGCACGCCGCGAAGCAGGCCCGCCGCCACGGTGCGACGTGGCAGCAGATCGGTGACGCGCTCGGGATCAGCCGCCAGGCAGCCGCCAAGCTGATCGCCTCTGCAGGGTCAACCACGGTTGACGGATTCATGGTCGATCACAAGGCCGGCTAGTCGTCGTCGGCGACATGGAAGCCGTGCCGAACGAGCCGTGCGCGGATCTCGTCGCGCTCGGGATCCCAGCCGCCATACAGATCCGGCAACCGTGCGGGGTCCAGATTGGCCGGCCGTGGGGGAGTCTCAAAGACCCGTCTCGAGGCGGACCGAACGCGCTCGGTAGCGTCGTCCTCATAGTCCACCAGGTCATCGAACTGTCCACGACGGCCGTTGAAGTCGCCCATCAGCCGGTCCAGGTGCATGCCGGCTGCTCGATCGGCCGCGCCGTCGATGCCCACGTCGTCGTCCAGGAGCAGACTCGGGAAGCCGAGCATGTTGCGCGCGAGTTGGATCATCTCCAACCCGTAATCCACCCGAAGTTGATCCAGAGCGCAGCGGGCTTCCCATTCTCCGCCGCTGCAAATCGTTTCCTCGAAAACGGGGTAGCGGCCGGTTCGCACAGCCCATTCGTACAGGTCGGCGGGGACCGATATTGACATAATGTACCTTATCGGACAGTTGAGGTACCGGACGGCATCGTGCGGTTCGAGGCACAGTTCCGGCCTGGCAAGCGCGAGATCAAGGAAGCCGTTGCCGCGATGGAGCCAGACGAGGTCTGGGGCCTGAGCGCCTGGGGTCAGGAGTTCGCTCTGGAGATGCTCGCGATCGACGCTCCGCGAGTGAGTACGCACTTCAGGCGGCCATCGGACTACTCGCGAGCGCTTTTCTACCTCGCTCACCAGTACGGGCCGGTACTTCGGCGGCGGGTAGACGAGGTTGGCCGCCAAGAGGCCGTAGGCGAGCTTCTGGAGGCCTTGCAGCTATGAGTGCGGGGGCTGAGTCGTTCGTGTTGCAGATCGAGCCTGGGGACTGGGTGCGGGTTCTCCAGGACGATGTGCCGCTGCTGGTCGAGTTCCATCAGCTGGTGATCGGGGCAAGCATGATTGACGAAATTCGGACATGGCTGGACGGGCACGGCATCCGGCACAGTGTCGAGAACTTCGACGTGGCGGAGGGCGGCGGTGCTGGCTGAGGGTCCGCTAGAGCGATGGTCGTAGGAGCGGCGGACCCGAGCGTGGTCGCCAAGCCGAACGCGGGGGCCCCGGCGCCTGCGCCGGGGTGCGCGTCGGCTGGCGACGCGCCGGGGTCGCCGCTCCTACGAACGTCGGTTCTTCGGAGTTGAGACGATCTGGTGCACTCGTTGACGGCTTACGGCTAGGGCGTTTGCTATCACGCTGAGGGGCTGGCCTTCGCGAACTGCGCGGCGGCTTTCAGTGATCGCGAGCGCGGCGAGGGCTTGGCTGAGCGCACGCATCAGGTGGATGCGTGAGAGTCGCTGGTCGGGGATGTCGGGGCTGGTTGACGCTGCTGCTTCGGTGATGAGCGCGACGACGGTGTGCGTGAGGTTGGCAGCGGAGTACTCGACAAGGACGGCTCGGGGCAAGAGAGGCTGTTCGAGTGCGCGTCGACGTTCCTCCTTCACCGCGATCACCTGGGCCTCATATTGGCCGGGCTGCCTAATCCACGCGAATAGGTGTTGGTGCATAAACCATCGGCGCGCCTTTTCCAGCGTCCATACGGTTGCGGTTGGCTCGGTGGCCGGCCGTAACGGACGTTGCAGGTTTGAGACTAGGAACTGGTCCTCCCCCACTGGCCGAATTGTTCCGACGGTCTGGCCGCATTCGCAATGCGCTAGCGCGGTAAGTCCGTCGTTTACTGGATCAAGGAATATGTGGTGGCGGACTCTGTAATTGTCCAACTCCAAGCCGCTAGAGCTTGATGCCGTACACCGCGAGCAGTTCGGCGTCAGTCTTCAGTGCGTCGCTCGGCACCATCGGCGTCTGCCGCATGATCGAGGTCAGCGCGGTGATGTCTTCCTCCAGGTGGTACTTGTCCCCGGCCTTGATCGTGTCGCGAATCTGGTTGACCAGAGCCATACGGACTGACGACAGCTGGTCGGCGGTGAGTTCAATGCTGTACATGGGCTGCTCCTCCTTGGTGTGAACGGGTCCTCCCCCGTCCTCGGACTCCTTGCCCACCCGCAGGGCGGCCACCAGGTGCGTCACCCGAAGGGCCGAGCGTAGCGAGGAGCCGGAGCGCCTGGAGGTTCCCTGGAAATCGCTTCGTCTGACGTGAGGCACGGGGCGGACTGCACGCGATTTTCAGGGAACGTTCGGGCGGCGGAGGCTTGACGTGCCTGGTGGCCGTCCTGCTGACGATCGAGTGGTCCGGGGACGGCTACCTCATCGCTAGGCAGGGACTCGTGGGCGTGTCATACACCACCCGGGGTCGTAATCGTCATACGATGCGCGCATGGTCATATCTGAGGGTTCTGGAGTCGCACGTGTGACGGTCGCGCTGGATCCGGTAGACGTCGATCTGCTGGACAGGCTGGCGCGACTGGAAGGGAAGAACCGGAGTGCGGAACTCCGGAGCATGTTGGCGCAGCTTCGACCGATGTTGAGAGCGACGGTCGAAGCGTTCGAGGCTGCCGAGAGGGCGCGTGATCGGTTGGACCGGGCCGCCGCGCAGGCGACTGTCTCGGAGTTGGAGTTGGTTAAGCCCGATCTCGATCGGATTCAGGATGTTGTCCTTGGGGCAATGGCCCGTCTCGAAGGCGCGCAGGCGGCCGCTTTCGAGGAAGCGTTCGGCCATGACCCCCGTCCTAGTAATCACGGGGGTCACACCCCCACACCTAATCCCTTCCCAGATGCCCTATGACTAGGGGAAATAGCGTGGATTCGGTGGGGTCGGAATTTTCGAGCCGGTTCGACTGGTACGAGGTCACTTTCGACACCTTCAGCGACGGCATGGTGGTGCCCTCGCTGGCGGTGATCCTGGGCGGTGAAGTGCGAGAGGGGCGGGCTCGGTACGGCTACCAAGAGTGCCGCCAGATCGTCCGCGGTGAGGACGAGCTGATCGCGGTCTACGGCGGTTCGGCGCGGATCGGAGAGGTTCACCTGGTGGTGACCGGTGTGAGCTGCGATGAAGTGGTTCCGGTGATTCGGCGGCTATGGCCTGAGCATCGCGTCTCCCGTGTGGATGCCTCGGTAGACGTGCAAACTGATTTCGTGCCAGTTGATCGTAAAGCGGTTGCTTTCGCACGAAATCATGGGATTAAGTACGCGCTCACTTCAAATAGCGACGGCGGTGCAACAAGGTACCTCGGAGCGCCTTCTAGCGAGATGAGAATTCGGGTTTATAAGAAGACTGAGCAGCTGCGGAGCGCTGTACCTTATCGGACAAGTGGGCCGGGTTTGTGTCGGATAGCCCAGCGATCGCTTTGTACCCTCAGTAGGGTCGGTTTCGTGAACGTCGGCGAACCCTCGCGAGGCAGCGTCGCCGGGCGGGCTGGGATCTGGCCAGTAGCGCTCGGTGTCGGTGGCGCGATTGTCGGGTTGGCTCCGTGGCTGCTGGGCGGCATGCGGTTGCCGCTTCAGAACCTCTGGCGCGAACCGACCCCACCAGCTGACATGCCGTGGGTTCTGCTCCCCTTCAACCAGTACACCGTCGCAAGCCTGATCGGTTTGCTCGGCGTGGGTGCGGCAATCACCGGCCTGCTGGCGCGACCGCTGGTCGGCCGACTGGGACGTTCGGCGGTCGTCCGGGTGGCCGTCGGCCTCCTGGCTGTGCAACTGGTCGCGATCACGCAGACCGCGATCACGGTGGGGCTCGGGCTTCGCCCGGGCGTGATGTCCGCGATCTACCTGGCCGGACTTACCGTGATCGCCCTGGTGGCCAGTGGTCTTGGACTGCTCGCCTTCTTCCTGATTGCCGGCGGGGGTCCGCCGCAGGCCTTGATCGGGCTCACCCTGGGTGCTATCGCGCTGACCTATTGGGCGCCGACGGTCCTTGTGGTCAACGCGCTTATGGCACCCGTCCTGCTGTACGTGCTGGCCCCGGTCAGCGCGGTGCTGGTGGGGGTGGCGATCGGATGGTGTGGGCTGCGCGGAAAAGGTCACGCGGCAGCCGCCGTGGGCAGTCTGCTGTTGCTCTGGGTGCTGCCCGCAATCATGCACGGGGTGAGCTTCGGCCTGGGCTCGCGCGCGCTGCTCACCCGCCCAGCGGACCTGGTGAGTGCCGTGTTGCGGGCAGTTGGACGGGTGCTGCTCGACGCGTCCCTGTACGGCGTGGGGATCGCCACGGTGGTCGCGGTGGTGGCGCTGGCCGGACGAACCACGGTCGCGGGCAGCGCCGCCCGCTGAGCTTCCTCAACGGTTCCTGCGGTTCTCCCAGGTGTGCACCATGGCGTCCAGTTCGCCCTGGTGCGCGGCCACCACCTTGGTTTCGAGGGTGGCCTGGTGCTGGGCGAAGGTGTTCACATAGTCGGTCCGGGCGCGACAGTCGAAGTCGGCCAGGGCGACCTCCCGGTAACTCCCCTCATCGAACTGCCCCTTGGCGGGAACGGCCCACTGGAGGACCTGGAAGCTGTTCGGTCCGAGCCGGTTCAACCCGGCCAGGTCCGCGGTCTCCGGCACCACCCCGGCGCTCCTCATGCAGGTCGTCCAGGCGGTATTGAGCTCGATCACCTCCGGGTCGGCGTAGATTCCGCCGGCGGCCTCGATGGCCTCGATGTCGAGATGGTCCTGGATCGGCTGCTCGAACCGTTTCGGGCCGAGGAATCCCGGCCCGCGGTGGATGACGAAGGGTGCCTGGAAGATCTCCCAGTAGTCGTAGAGCCAGTCGAGGGCGCCGTCCGACCCCGGATACTCATCTGCGAGGTACGCCGCCCGGCTGGCCAGCGCGTGCTTCGTGGGAACGTCCGGGTGCTTGGCGCGCAGCTCCCGGTCGCCGGTGCAGATCTGCAGGGCGGTCATGAACTCCCCCTGTTCGGCCTTGCTCAAGGCCTCGAAGGTCGCGTTGTTGGCCCGTTCCTCCGGATGCCACTGGTCGATCGGAACGCCTCCCCTGCTCCAGCTGACCGTCTCCGCGTAGGCGTTGTCGGGGTACCGCGGATCGGCCGCGTGGCTGTCCGGCGGGTTCGCGTAGCCGAGCCGTGCCACCTGTTCCCGGCTGGCCGGCAACCAGGGAAGCTCCAGCTCGGAGCCGGGCATCGAGCCGAGTACCGTCCATTCCACCGGGAAGTCGGGAAGCGTCCTGGCCCGGTAGTCGAAATCGGCGTCGGCCATGCACTGCGCGATCTGCTTCTGCTGCGCGGCGAAGGGCTCGCGGGTGGCGGCGAACCAGGCATCGATGTCGGCCTGGGCGGCCTCCCTGGCCAGGTCGACATAGGGGTCGAACGGCATCTCGATCGGCGACTCCACCAGGTAGCCGGGCCGCAGGGTCGCGTCATCGGACTCCCCCGCCGTGGGGGTGGCGGTCGGCTCCGGCGTGGACGTGGGGGGCGCGGGTTCGGCCGGCACGACCGGCGGGGACGGCAGCAGGTGTGGCACCGCCAGCATCGCGACCACCGCCAGCGCGGCCGCTGCCGCGATGCCGGCGCCCAGCCACCGGGCGGCCGGCCAACGACGAGGCGGGCGGTCCGCCGTCCGGCTGAGAACAGCTTTCAGAACGTGGCCGCGCCGCGCGGCGTCCCACTCCTGTTCCAGCTGCTCGGCCTCGGGACGCAACGATTCGAAGGCGCGCAGGATGGTGTCGCTCGAAGGCTTGGTGGACATCAGGTACCTCCCAGATTGAGGGACGGTTGGACGCCGGGCGCGGGCACACCGGCGTCGAACTGGGCGACCAGCCGGCGCCGGGCCCGGGACAGCCGGGTCCGGGCGGCGGACGCGGAGATCTGCAGCACCTCGGCGGCCCCGGCCGCGTCGAGGCCGTCCCAGCCGGTCAGCAGCAGGATCTCGCGGTCTTCGGCGCTCAGCGCGGCCAGCGCCTCGAGCATGGCCACCCGGTCCACCGCCTCACTGGCGGTGTCGGGGCCGGCCACCTCACGGAAACCCTGGGCCTTCGCGGCGAGCCGACGGCGTCGCAGCGAACTGCGCCAGTGCTGGCCCATCACATTGCGGGCGGTGCCGATCAGCCAGGCCAGCGGCTCGTCGGGCAACTCCCCGAACCGGCGCCAGGCCACGAGGTACACCTCCGCCACGATGTCGTCGCAGTCGGCCGGCTCGCAGTACCGACGGACGTACCCGAACACCCGCGTCGAGGTCCGCTGATAGAGCAGGCGGAACTCCGACTCCAGCGGGCGCTCGGTGGTCATGCCCTCATAGTGGCCGGGAGCGGTGGTGCTGTGACAGGCATTGGTGAGACTCATCCCTTGCATATCGTTTTACGATACGATTATATCGAGTAGCGATGCGTTGAGAGTGAGGGCCGATGACACGGATCACCATCGTGGTGTTGCGAGGACTGCTGGCGTTGATCCTGGCCGGTGGGCTGGTCGGGCAGTTCTGGATCCTGCCCGCCTGGTCCGACCAGTTGGCGGTGGTCTACCCCGAAGTGGCCTGGCTGCGTTGGCCGCTGCTGCTGGTGGCCTGGCTGATGATCCTGGTCGTGCAGGCGGCGCTGGTGGCGGTGTGGGTGCTGCTGGGCATGGTGCAGCAGGACCGGGTCTTCACGATCGCGGCCTTCCGCTGGGTGGATCTGCTCATCGCCGCCGCGGTGATCGACACCCTGCTGGTGCTGGGGGTGTTCGTGTTGTGCTCCTTCGTCCTCCGCGCCAACCCGGCCGGCTTGATGTTGACTGAACTCGCCCTGGTGCTCGGCGGTGCGGCGTTCGCGCTGCTGATGGTGGTGATGAAGGGGTTGCTCCGGCAGGCCTCGCAACTCACCGATGAGCTGAGCGTGGTGATCTGATGGCGATCGAGGTGAACCTCGACATCGAACTTGTCCGGCGCCGGATGACCCTGACCGAACTGGCCGAGCGGGTCGGGATCACGCCGGTGAACCTGTCGATCCTGAAGAACAACCGCGCCAAGGCGATCCGGTTCTCCACCCTGGACGCGATCTGCCGCGAACTCGGCTGCCTGCCCGGCGACATCCTCAGCTACCTTCCCGACGAGACGGACGGCGGGGACGCCGCCGACTCCGCCGGCTGAGCTGCCCGGCCGCTTCCCCGCTCCCCCCTTCCAACCTGGCCCTACGTAGATGTAACCCGTTGACAGAGCCCGGTTCGGCGCCGAAAACTGGTGCCCGGTGGGCCCCCCGACCAGTATGAACTGGCTGCTCTGGAAGGGGCCCGGTCGATGAAGGTTCGCACTGTCCTGGCTGGCGGTGTCGCCGGCGTCCTGACCCTCTCCTGGCTGACCGCTCCCCCGGCCTACGCCGCGGCGCCGACGGTGACCCTGATCGCTCCGGTCGACGGCGGTACCGCCCCGACCCGCGATGTGGCGCTGTCGGTGCGCGCCGCCGATCCCGATGGCGGACCGCTTCAGGTCACCTTCCAGGGACGAAAGCGCGGAGCCACGGTGCCCGGCGATGGCGCCGGGACGCCGTTCAGCCTGGTGGTCCTGCCCGACACCCAGAACTACACCTACGCCAACCGCCAGGGCACGATGGTCCAGCAGACCCAGTGGGTGGTCAACACCCGTAGTCAGCTGGCTACCGCGATGGTGGTTCAGCTGGGCGATCTGGTCAGCGAGGAGGAGAATCCCACCCAGTGGGGGCATGTCTCCAACGCCCTGCGCGTGCTGGACGACGCCGGGGTGCCCAATACCGTGGTGGCCGGCAATCACGACTTCAACAACGCCACCGGTGGGTTCACCGAGTACGACCAGACCTTCCCGCCCTCGCGCTACGCCAACGCCGCCTGGACGCCCGCCACCGCCCGCTACGGCGGCTACCTGGGAGAGAACCTGTTCGGCCCCGATCCGATCGACCGCCGCAATATGAACAACTTCGCGCTGTTCTCCGCCGGCGGTCGCGACTTCCTCGTGCTCAACCTGGAATGGGAGGCGTCGCAGCAGGTGGTCGACTGGGCGACGAAGGTGCTTACTGCCTACCCGGACCGGCTCGCCATCCTGGTCACGCACAGCTTCGTCCAGCTGAACGGCAACCGCCGCACCACCGCCGAGCGGCCGGGCGGAACACCGACGAACCAACTGTGGACCGAGTTAGTCTCCCAGCAGTGCCAGATCCGGCTGGTGCTCAACGGCCACTTCCACAATGGTGACGCGGGCGAGGCCCGCCGGACCGACCCGAACCGTTGTGGCGACCCGGTGCACCAGATCCTCAGCAACTACCAGAGCCGCGCCAACGGTGGCGACGGCTGGCTGCGTTACTACACCATCGACCCGGGAGCCAGCACGATCATGGCCCGCACCTACTCGCCCAAGCTGGGCAGCTACGAGACCGACGCCGACTCCCAGTTCACCCTGCCGTTCGACCTCGGGGGCAGCCAGCCGGCCCCGTTCGAGACCATCGGTACGGTGACGGTGGACGCCGGCGACGTCGCCGGCCGGACCTGGCCGGGGCTCGACCCGGACACCGGCTACGAATGGCGCGCGGTGATCAGCGATGGCCAGAACAGCACCACGTCTCCCACCTGGCAGGTGTGGACGCCACCGGTGGCGGAGGCGATCGACGATCCGTTCAGCCGCACCGTGACCAATGGCTGGGGGTCCACCCCGTCCGGCCAGGCCTGGCAGCTCACCTCCGGTGCCAGCGCCTACTCGGTGAGCGATGGCGCCGGCCGGATCGTGGCGCCGATCGGCTCCACCCGCGGGGTCCGGTTGCCGTCGGCGCAACTGGCCGACGCCACCATCGCGACCGACCTGGCGCTGAGCCCGGCCGCCTCCGGATCGGGCACCTACGTGTCGGTGCTCGGCCGGCTGGGCAGCGCCGGCAGCTACCGGGCGAAGCTCCGCTACCTGGCCGGCGGCGGGGTGAACCTGTTCCTGATCCGCCACACCGGCTCGGAGACCATCCTGGCCACCAGCACGCTGCCCGGGCTGACCGTGGCCAGCGGACAGTATCTTCGGCTCCGGTTCGAGCTGACCGGCTCCTCGCCGACCACCCTGCGAGCCAAGTTGTGGCGGCGCGATCAGGCCGAGCCGAGCTCGTGGACGCTGACCGCCACGGACAACACCGCCGGCCTGCAGCACACCGGCAGCGTGGGGATCGACGTCTATCCCTCCAGCTCGGCCACCAGCCCGTCCACGGTCGCCTTCGACAGCTACGCCGTCACTCCCGCGAACCCCACTCCCCCGGCCAACCAGCCGCCGGTGGCGGTGATCGGGACGCCGTCGGTGGACGAGCGGACGGTAACGCTGAGCGGGTCGGGTTCGAGCGATCCGGACGGCAGCATCGTCGGCTACCGCTGGGACTTCGGCGACGGGACGACCGCCACCGGCCCCACCGTGAGCCACACCTATCCGGCCGACGGCAGCTACACCGTGACGTTGACGGTGACCGACGATGACGACGCCACCGCGCAGGCCACCCGCCAGCTGACCGTCGCCGAGACGCCGCCGCCGGCTCCGGAGATCGCGGCGGACGACTTCGAGCGCAGCGTCAGCAATGGCTGGGGCGCGGCGCAGCCGGGCGGGGCGTGGAGCGGCTCCGGCAGCCGCTATGCGGTCGCCGGCGGAACCGGCAATCACGTCCTGACCTCGCCCGGGACGACGGCGGAGACCACCCTGCCCGGGGTGTCGGCCCGCGATCTGGAACTGCGGACCAGCCTGGCCTGGAGCCGGACGGCGGCTCAGGGGACGATCTACGGCACGACCGCGGTTCGCCGGCAGGCCAACGGCAGCGACTACCGGCTGAAGGTGGTGGTCGGGGCGTCCGGCGCGATCCAGCTGGTGCTGGGCCGGAAGGTCGGTGGGGTCGAGACCACGCTGCGCTCCGCGATCGTCACCGGGCTCACCCAGCAGGCGGAGGTGAGCTACCGGATCGCCGTCCGGGTGGTGAGCGTGGGCGGTGTCACCACCCTCTCCGGCAAGCTGTGGCGGGCCGGCACCGCCGAACCGGGAGCCTGGTTGGTGACCGCCACCGACACCACCGCCGGGCTGCAGACCGCGGGCTCGGTCGGGCTGAACTCCTACCTGTCCGGCGCCGCCGCGGCGGGGATCACCACGCGGGTGGACGACCTGCTGGTGGTCGCGCCGCAGTAGGCCGGGCCGGCGCCGTCCCGGCGCTCAGCGCCAGCCGAGCTCCGGGGCGACGTGGGTCAGGATGCTCTCCACCACGTGGGCGTTGTACTCCACACCGAGCTGGTTCGGCACGGTGAGCAGCAGGGTGTCGGCGGCTTCGATCGCCTCGTCCCGACGCAGTTCCTCCACCAGGGCGTCCGGTTCGGCGGCGAAGCTGCGGCCGAAGATCGCCCGGGTGTTGGCGTCGATCCAGCCGACCTGGTCCTCGGTGTCCTGGCCGAAGCCGAAGTAGCGCCGGTCGGCGTCGTTCACCAGGGCGAAGATGCTGCGGCTCACCGAGACCCGGGGTTCCCAGTCGTGGCCGGCGGCCTTCCAGGCCTCCCGGAAGGCCTCGATCTGCTTGCGCTGCTGGACGTGGAAGGGCTCCCCGGTCTCGTCGGTCTTCAGCGTCGAGCTCATCAGGTTCATGCCCTTCTCCGCCGTCCAGACCGCGGTGGCGTCCGAGGCCGCGCCCCACCAGATCCGCTTCCGCAACCCCTCCGAATGCGGCTCCAGGCGCAGTAGGCCGGGCGGGTTGGGGAACATCGGACGCGGGTTGGGCTGGGCGAAGCCGCGTCCCTCCAGCAGCTCGAGAAAGACCTCGGTGTGGCGACGGGCCATGTCGGCCTCGGTCTCCCCCGGCGCCGGGGAGTAGCCGAAGTGCCGCCAGCCGTCGATCACCTGCTCGGGCGACCCCCGGCTGACGCCGAGCTGCAGCCGCCCGTCGGAGATCAGATCGGCCGCGCCGGCGTCCTCGACCAGGTAGAACGGGTTCTCGTAGCGCATGTCGATCACCCCGGTACCGATCTCGATCCGCGAGGTGCGGGCGCCGATCGCGGCCAGCAGCGGGAACGGCGAGCCGGCCTGCCGGGCGTAGTGATGCACCCGGAAGTAGGCGCCGTCCGCCCCCAACTCCTCCACCGCGACCGCCAGGTCGATCGACTGGTGCAGGAAGTCAGCCGCGGTGCGGGTGTGGGAACCAGGCGAGGGCGACCAGTGGCCGAAGGACAGGAATCCGATCTTCTTCACGTCGTCTCAACGCCACCGGTGGCGCCGCATTCCCGCCGGTGCGGGAGCAGCGAAATCCGGCGGCGCGGTTCAACCTGCCGAGCCGCCGGATTCCGAGCGATCAGTCGCTCACCAGGGTGCGTCGCCGGTCAGCGCCGGGTTCGCGCACAGCCCGAAGCCCCGGCCGCCAATGTCATTGCCGTAGCCGAACACGCCCTGCGGCAGCTGGGTGCAGCTCAGGAAGTGGCGGATCTTGTTGCGGACCACGAAGGTCTGCTCCAGCTCGCCGTCCTGATCGGTGATGGTGATGTGGTGCAGCAGCACGCTGCCGCGGATGTCGTTGAACATCACGCCGATCCACCAGGTGGTCGAGCCGATCACCACCACGCTCCCCCGGATCTGGTTGTTCTTGATCGACCAGGGAATGTCGGAGCCGCCACCCAGCACCGAGACGCTGCCGCTCACCTTGAGGCCGTTCAGCATGACCGCGATCGGTCGGTCCAGCAGGATGCTCCCCTTCACCGTGATGTCGGAGGCGCCGGCCGGATCGTTCGCGCAGGCGTGCGCCGAATTGCCGGTCTGTTCCGGCGGCTGGCAGCCGAGGGCGACGAACGAGCCGCGAGCCCCCAGCACGCTGCCGCCGATCACCAGGGTGGACGGCGCGCTGTGGGCATCCAGCATCGCCCCGGCCTGCACCTTGACATTGCCCTTCACCGTGATCGTGGCGTTAGGCGCGACGGCGCAGCCGCCGGCCACCACGAGTTCCCGATACGTACCGGCAGGGATCACCCCGCCCTTGCAGACGTAGGACTGGCTCCGCGGTGCCGCCACCGCCGGAGTCGCGGAGAGCACCAATGCCCCCGCCAGCACCACCCCGCTGAGCATTCCGAGCAGAACTCGTTTCATGGTTCTGCCTCCTTTCGATCGAGCCCGATCGGCATCGTTGCGGGGCGCTCCGGCCAGAACACCCGGCCGAGACGATCCCCTCCCCGTGACGCTCGGTCGATGCGGGCTTTCGGCTGCAGGTCACCGTGCCGGTGCCGTCCGGTGCGCGGATTCGGCATCCTCCGGCGACGGCCTGTGGCGGGCAACCTACTCTCCGACAAGGGGAGACGATAGGGAGTTGGATTGCCCATCGGCGCGGTGTGCCATGATGCCGGACGTGACAGCTCCTCCCAATCTGGCGCAACTGCTGGCCGGCGCCGTCCGGGTGCTCGCCGAGGCGGGCGTCCCCTCCCCCGAGGCCGACGCCCGGGCACTGGCTGCCCATGCCCTCGGCCTGGAACGGCTGCCACCGCTGCTCGACGACAGCGTGGACGAGCGCTGCCTGGCGGTCTTCGCCGCCGGTGTGGAGCGGCGTCGGCAGCGCGAACCGCTGCAGCACATCGTGGGCTCCACCGGCTTCCGCCACCTCACCCTGGCGGTGGAGCCGGGGGTGTTCGTGCCCCGTCCCGAGACCGAGGTGGTGGCCCAACCGGCGATCGACCAGGCGGACGCGCTGCGCCGCGCCGGCGTCGCGCCGGTGGTGGTCGACCTGTGCTGTGGGGCCGGCGGGATCGCGATCGCGGTGGCCACCGAGGTGCCCGGCAGCCTGGTGACGGCGGTCGACCTCTCGGCTGCCGCTGTCGCCCTGACCAGGCGAAACGCCCTGGCCCACGGGGTGGGCGCGCTTCGGCTGGAACAGGGCGACGTCCGCGAACCCGACCTGCTGGACGATCTGGCCGGCACCGTCGACGTGGTGGTCAGCAACCCGCCCTACATTCCGCCGGACGCCGTCCCGATCGATCCCGAGGTTCGCGACCACGACCCCGATCTGGCGCTCTACGGCGGCGGCATCGACGGGCTGGAGGTCCCCCGCGCGGTCACCGCGCTGGCCAGCCGCCTGCTCAGGGCCGGCGGGCTGTTCGTGATGGAGCACGCCGAGGTGCAGGCCGAAGCCGCCCGGGAACTGGCGACGGACGCCGGGTTCACCGACGTCCGTACCATCGACGATCTCACTGGACGACCCCGCGCGGTGGTCGCCCGGCGCTGATCAGAGGTTGATCATGTGGCCGGCGATGCCTTCCACGGCCTCCTTCAGTGCCTCGGAGAGGCTCGGGTGGGCGTGGATATTGCGGCCGACCTCGTCCGCGGTCAGATCCCACTGCTGGGCCAGGGTCAGCTCGGGCAGCAACTCGGAGACGTCCGGGCCGATCAGGTGGGCGCCCAGGATCTCGTTGTAGCGGGCGTCGGCGACGATCTTCACGAAGCCGGTGGCGTCGCCCAGGCCGTGGGCCTTGCCGTTGGCCGAGAACGGGAACTTGGCGATCTTCACCTCGTAGCCCTTGGCCTTGGCCTGCTCCTCGGTGTAGCCGAAGGAGCCGATCTGCGGCTGGCAGTAGGTGGCCCGCGGGATCATGTCGTAGTTGATCGGCATGGTCTCGGCGCCGGCGATGGTCTCGGCGGCCACCACGCCCTGCGCCTCGGCGGTGTGGGCCAGCATCAGCTTCATGGTGACGTCGCCGATGGCGTAGATGTTCGGCACGTTGGTGCGCATGTAGTCGTCGATCGCGATCGCGCCGCGGTCGGTGAGCGCCACCCCGGTGTTCTCCAGGCCGTAGCCGGTGGTGCGGGGGGCGAAGCCCAGCGACTGCAGCACCCGCTCGGCCTCCAGCACCCGGGGCTCTCCCCCGCCCGCCGGGCTGACCGTCACCCGGACGCCACCGTCGTGCTCCTCGATCTGCTCGACCTTGGTGGCGGTGAGCACCTCGATGCCCAGCTTCTTGTACGCCTTGGCCAGCTCGGCGGAGACCTCGGCGTCCTCGTTGGGCACCATCCGGTCCAGGTACTCCACGATGGTCACCTTGGTGCCGTAGTTGGCCAGTACGTAGGCGAACTCGGTGCCGATCGCGCCCGCGCCGCAGATCACGATCGAGGCCGGGGCGGTGTCGGCGAGGATCTGCTGCTCGTAGGTGTAGATCCGGTCGGAGACCGCGGTGCCAGGGAGCAGCTTGGTGGTGGCCCCGACCGCGATGATGCAACTGCCGAAGGTGACGGTCTGCTTGGTGCCGTCGTCGGCGGCGACCTCGATGGACTTCGCGTCCAGGAAGGTGCCCCAGCCGTCGAGCTCGGTGATCTTGTTCTTCCGCATCAGGAAGTGGACGCCCTTGACCATCCGGTCCGACACCTGCCGGCTGCGGGAGAACGCCTTGCCGAAGTTGAAGCTGACCTCGCCCTCGATGCCGAACAGGTCGGCCTCGGCGTGGAAGATGTGCGCCAGTTCGGCGTTGCGCAACAGCGCCTTGGTCGGGATGCAGCCAACGTTGAGGCAGACACCGCCCCACCATTGCTTCTCGATGATCGCAACCGATTGCCCCAGCTGGGCCGCCCGGATCGCCGCTACATAGCCACCCGGGCCCGCGCCGAGCACGACAACGTCGAAGTGTGTGGTCATGCCGCCACCTTATTGCCTGTGCCCGCAGGTCGTCCGCACCCTGCCACGCTGCGATCAGCTTCGGGCTGCGTCCATCTCTTATGTGAGATAAGGTCGTCGGCGTGGCAGACCTTCTTCCCAGCAGCATCGGCACCCTGATCCGGGACGCGCGCAAGCAGCGCGGTCTCACCCAGCAGCAGCTCGCGACCGAGCTCGGCACCAGCCAGAGCGCGATCCACCGGATCGAGTCCGGCGGCCAGAATCTCAGCCTGGAGATGATCAACCGGATCGCCACCGCGCTGGAGAGCCCGCTGATCACCGCCGGCCCGAGCGGCCCCACCCATTTCCGGGTGGAGGGCCCCACCACGCTGCGCGGTTCGATCGAGGTGCGCTCGTCCAAGAACGCCGCGGTGGCGCTGATGTGCGCTGCGCTGATCAACCACGGCCGCACCGTGCTGCGCGGCATCGCCCAGATCGAGGAGGTCAACCGGCTGATCGAGGTGCTGACCAGCATCGGCGTCTCCGCCCGCTGGTCGGCCGACCGCACCGAGCTGGAGCTGATCCGTCCCGCCCAGCTGAACCTGGACGCGATGGACGCCACCGCCGCCCGCCGCACCCGCTCGATCATCATGTTCCTCGGCCCGCTGCTGCAGGAGGAGGAGCGCTTCGACCTGCCCTACGCCGGCGGCTGCAACCTCGGCATCCGGACGATCACCCCGCACCTGCACGCGCTGCGGCACTTCGGCCTGGAGGTGCGCGCCAGCCAGGGGTTCTACCACGCCCGGGTGACCGAACCCAGTGGCGACCGGCGCTCCATCACCCTGATCGAGCGCGGCGACACCGTCACCGAGAACGTGCTGATGGCGGCGGCGAAGTTCCCCGGCACCACCGTGATCCGCAATGCCAGCGCGAACTACATGGTGCAGGATCTGTGCTTCTTCCTGCAGGAGCTCGGGGTGACGATCGAGGGCATCGGCACCACCACCCTGGTGGTGCGGGGGCTGGCCCGGATCGACGCCGACATCAGCTTCGCCCCCTCGGAGGATCCGATCGAGGCGATGAGCCTGATCACCGCCGCGATCGTGACCCGCAGCGAACTGACCATCCGCCGCTCCCCGATCGAGTTCCTCGACATCGAGTTGGCGATCCTGGCCGAGATGGGCCTGCGCTACCGGCTTTCCGACGAGTACGCCGCCGAGAACGGCCGCACCCGGCTGGTGGACATCACCGTGCTGCCCTCGGAACTGCACGCCGCGGCGGACAAGATCCACCCGATGCCGTTCCCCGGCCTGAACATCGACAACCTGCCGTTCTTCGCGGTGATCGCCGCCGCCGCCGAGGGACGCACCCTGATCCACGACTGGGTGTACGAACAGCGCGCCATTCACCTGGTCGACCTCACCAAGCTGGGCGCCGACGTCCAGCTGCTCGATCCGCACCGGATCGTGGTCACCGGTCCCACCCGCTGGCGGGGCCAGGAGCTGGTCTGCCCGCAGGCGCTCCGGCCGGCGGTCTGCCTGCTGCTGGCGGCGCTGGCCGCCCGCGGCACCTCGGTGCTGCGCGACGTCTACATCATCAACCGCGGCTACGAGGATCTGCCGAACCGGCTGAACGCTCTGGGCGCCCGGATCGAGGTCTTCAAGGACTGATGGACGACTACCTGGCGGTCAATCGGGCGAACTGGGACAGCCGCGCGCCGATCCACGTCCGGGCCTACGGCATCGACGAGCTGCTGGCCGAGCCGACCGCGATCAGCGACGTGGTCGCCTTCGATCGTCCGCGGCTCGGCGACCTGACCGGCCTGGACGTGCTGCACCTGCAGTGCCACATCGGCACCGACACCCTGAGCCTGGCCCGGCTCGGCGGCCGGGTAACCGGGCTCGATCTCTCGGGTGCGTCGCTGGCCGAGGCCCGCCGGCTCGCCGAACGGGCGAGCACCCCGATCGACTACGTCGAGGCGGATGTCTACTCCGCGCCGGCCGCGCTGGGCGAACGGCGGTTCGATCTGGTCTACACCGGGATCGGCGCGCTCTGCTGGCTGCCGTCCATCCGGCGTTGGGCAGAGACGGTGGCCGCGCTGCTGAGACCGGGCGGCCGCGTCCTGGTCCGGGACGGACACCCGGTGCTGAACAGCCTGATCGGCGTGCAGCTCGGTGCCGACCCCACCGACCGGGAACAGCAGCCCTGGATCACTGCCACCGGCGGGTTCACGCCGGCGCTGGAACTGCCGTACTACGAGCAACCGGACGCCGTGCTGTGGCGGGAGGAACAGACCTATGCCGGCGACGAACCCGTCGGGTCGCCGCTCAGCATGTCGTGGAACCGTGGTCTGTCCGAGATCGTGATGGCCGTGCTGGATGCCGGACTACGGCTCGACCTGCTCGCCGAACACGATTCGGTGCCCTACCAGGCGCTGCCCGGTCTGATGGTGCCGGACGGTCCGTTCGGCGAGTACCGGCTGGCGGATCGTCCGGAGCGGCTGCCGGCCACCTTCACGCTGATCGCCAGCCTGCCCGGATAGGGCTACAGGCTGACGACTTCGAACCGGTGGGACGGTTCCACGATCTCCTGCTGGGCGGCCACCAGGGCCAGCTCGGCCGAACCGGCGTCGGTGGTCTGCTTCAGGACGGAGTAGACCGCTGCCGCGGTCTCGCCCAGCGCCTTCCCGGCGTCCCCGCCGGAGCGCAGGTAGTGGGCCAGGAAGAGCGCGGCGGTGATGTCGCCGGAGCCGGTGAAGGTGCGTTCCAGTCGCGGCGTGACCACCTGCCAGGCGCCGGCGCCGGTCACCACCAGCATGGTCAGCGTCTCGGGGTCGGCGCCCTCGGCGTCCACGCTGGTGACCAGGACGACCTCGGGTCCGACCGCGCGCAGCGCGTGCGCGGCGTCCAGCACCTCGGCCAGGGTGTGGGTCTCGCGTCCGGTGAGGAAGTCGAGCTCGAACTGGTTCGGGGTGACGATGTCGGCGGCCGGGATCACCTGGTCGCGCATGAACTCCGGGATACCGGGCCGGACGTAGAAGCCGCGACCGACGTCGCCCATCACCGGGTCACAGCAGTAGATCGCCTTCGGGTTGCGCTGTTTGACCAGCTCGACCGCCTTGAGGATCTCGGCGCCGACCGCCTCGCCGCCCTGGTAGCCCGACAGCACGGCCTCCACCCGGCCGAGCACGCCGCGCTCGTCGATCCCGACGATCACCTCGCCGACGTCGGCGGCGTCCAGTAGCGGCCCGCGCCAGGCGCCGTAGCCGGTGTGATTGGAGAAGTGGACGGTGAGCACCGGCCATACCTCAACGCCCAACCGCATCAGCGGGAAGGTCGCGGCACTGTTGCCCACGTGCCCGTAGGCAACCGAGGACTGAATGGAGAGAATCGTCGTCACGCCCCCATTGTGGTGGGTAGCGGCAGGGTCCGCCCACCGGGCCGATCGGCAAGACCGCCCACCGGGCGGACGGTAAGGTGCCCCGGTGACCTCCCGCCAGCCGGATCGCGCCGCCGGACAGCCCTACTTCGCCGGCCGGTTCCAGGCCTTCGCGCACCGGGGCGGGAGCTGGCCGGGGATCGGCGAGAACTCGCTGGCCGCCTTCGCCCGGGCCGTCCAGGCCGGGTTCCGGCACCTGGAGACCGACGTCCACGTCACCGCCGACGGCGTCCTGGTCGCCTTCCACGACGAGTCGCTGGACCGGGTCACCGATGGCCACGGGCCGATCGCCGACCACACCGCCGCCGAACTGGCGGAACTCCGGATCGCCGGCACCGAGCCGATCCCGCTGCTGGCGGTGCTGCTGGAGGCGTTGCCGGGGGCCTTCTTCAACATCGACCTCAAGGCGCCGGGCGCGGTCGGGCCGCTGGCCGACCTGCTGCGCCGGACCGGGGCGACGCAGCGGGTGTGCGTCAGCTCCTTCTCGTTGGCCCGGATCGCGGCCTTCCGGCGGCTGGCGCCCGAGGTCGCCACCGGGCTGAGCCGGCTGGCCGTGGTGCTGCTGTGGCTGGGCATTCCCGGGGTGACCCGGCTGCTCCGCGGGCAGGCCGCGCAGGTACCGCACCGGGTCTGGGGTGACCGGCTCGCGCTGGTCACCCGGCGATTCGTCCGCACCGCGCACCGCAACGGCATCCGGGTACACGTCTGGACGATCAACGACGCGCCGACCATGGACAGCCTGATCGAGCTCGGCGTGGACGGTATCGTGACCGACCAGCCGGAGGTGCTCCGGACGGTCCTGGAACAACGTGGTTTGTGGGAGGAGCAGCGATGACGGACGCGATCCACTCCGGTCCCGAGCCGGATCCGGCGTGGCACCAGCCCTCGTCCGAGCCCGGCCGGGGCTACGACGTTCAGGACCCGGCCCCCTCGCCCAGCGCGTCGACTGCAACCCGCCGGCAGGTCTACTCCTGGGCACTGTGGGATTGGGCCACCCAGCCGTTCAACTCGGTGATCCTGACCTTCGTCTGGGCGCCGCTGTTCCTGATCTCGGCGAACCTGCTACCGCCTGAGATCGCCGCGCTGCCGGAAGGCGACCCGGTACTGGAGCGGGCGCTGGCCGACCTGTCCGCCAACTACGGGCTGGCCTCGACCCTGGCCGGGGTGGCGATCTTCCTGCTCGCCCCGGTGATGGGCCAGCGGGCCGACACGGCCGGCCGCAAGAAGCGCGGCCTGCTGCTCGCCACCGCAGTGTTGGCCCTGATCCAGTTCGCGCTGTTCTTCGTCCAGGCTGATCCGGCCTACTTCTGGTACGGCGCGATCATGCTGGCGCTGGGCGCGGTGGTCTCCGAGATCGCCGGGGTGAACTACAACGCCATGCTGGTGCAGGTCTCCGACCGCCACACCGTCGGCAAGGTCAGCGGCCTGGGCTGGGGCCTGGGCTACATCGGCGGCATCCTCGCGCTGGTGATCGTGGTGGTGCTCACCCAGCTGGACTGGTTCGGGATGGACACCTCCAACGGCATGGCCTACCGGTTGATCGCGGTCGGCTGCGGGGCCTGGACGGTGCTGTTCAGCATCCCGATCTTCCGGTACGTGCCGGAGTCGGCGCCGCGGCAGGATCGCGAGAAGGTCGGCTTCCTGGCCAGCTACCGGGTGCTGGTCGGCGACGTCGGCGCATTGTTCCGCACCTACCGCTCCACCTTCTGGTTCCTGATCGCCAGCGCGGTCTACCGCGATGGGCTGGCTGGCGTGTTCGCTTTCGGCGGCGTCCTGGCCGCGGTGGCGTTCGGGTTCACCGCCACCGAGGTGATGATCTTCGGCGTCGCGCTGAACCTGGTGGCCGGTCTTTCCACCATCTTCGCCGGCCGGCTGGACGACCGGTTCGGCCCGCGCGCGGTGATCGTCACCGCCCTGTGCCTGCTGGTCGGCAGCTGCCTGTTCGTGTTCGCCTTCCACGAGGGCGGCAAGCTGATCTTCTGGATCGGTGGCATGGTGCTGTCCGCCGCCGTCGGCCCGGCGCAGGCGGCCAGTCGTTCGCTGCTGGCCCGGGTGACCCCGGCCGGCATGCAGGGCGAGATATTCGGGCTCTACGCCACCACCGGCCGGGTGGTGAGCTTCCTCTCCCCCGCGCTGTGGACCTTGTTCATCACCCTCGGCGGCGCGACCTACTGGGGGATCGTCGGCATCACGATCGTGCTGGCGTTGGGGCTGGTGCTGCTGCTGTTGGTAAGGCTGCCCAAGTACGTTCGCCCCGCCAGGCAGTGACGCGGTTGCCCCGCCCGGCTACGGTGGAGGTAGTCCCCAGCAGGTAGGAGCAGACCATGGCAGATCGCGCTTTGCGAGGTTCCGGCCTCGGCTCGAAGAGCTACGCCGACGGCCAGGGCGTGGAACTCGCCCCCCGGCTGGAGGTCGGCTTCGACTGTCCCAACGAGCACCACTTCGAGGTGGTCTTCGCCGCCGAGGCGGAGCTGCCCACCGAGTGGGAGTGCCCCAAGTGCGGTGAGCTGGCCCGACGCAGCGACGGCGTCGAACCCGAGGTCAAGGCCAGCAAGCCGCCGCGCACCCACTGGGACATGCTGCGGGAGCGCCGCTCCATCGAGGAGCTCGAGGAGTTGCTGGCCGAACGGTTGGACGAGATCCGGGGCGAACCGAACGCCTAGTCTTCGATCTCGCCGCGGATCACGGTCGGGTCGGACGGCGGGTCCGCCACCGTCTCGCCACGGATCACCAGCGGATCCTGGCCGGCCCGGGCTACGTTGCGGGCCAGCACGAAGGCCAGCAGCCGGCGGATCAGCGGCCGGGTGAACGGCAGGATCATCACCAGCCCCAGCAGGTCGGTCAGGAAGCCGGGCAGCATCAACAGGATGCCGCCGACCAGCACCAGGGCGGCGTCCGCCAGCCGTCCGGTGGGCAGCTGGCCGGTGCCGAAGGCCTTCACCAGCGCGTTCCAGGCCTTGGTGCCCTCGCGGCGCATCATCACCGCACCCACCACCGCGCTGACCACCAGCAGGGCGAGGGTGGGCCACAGCCCGATCAGCCCGCCGACCCTGGTCACCACCCAGAACTCGGTCAGCGGGATCACCACGAAGGCGACGATCAGCGTCCAGCCCAGCACCCGCCGGGCGCGCTGCGGCGACGGCCCGGTCATCGCTTCCCCCGCCCGGTGACCAGTGACTTCAGCTGCCCCAGCCGGTAGGCGATCCCCCATCGGGTGGTGAGCAGCATGGCCTCGATCACGATCCGCTGGCTCATCTTGGAATCGCCGAACTGCCGGTCGGCGAACTCGATCGGGATCTCGGCGACCCGGTAGCCGTTGCGGACCGCCCGCCAGGCCAGGTCGACCTGGAAGCCGTAGCCGTGCGCCTCCACCCCGGCCAGGTCCATGCCGCGCAGGGTGTCCGCGCGCCAGGCCGCGAAGCCGCCGGTGGCGTCCTTCACCGGAATGCCCAGCCAGAGCTGCACCCACAGATTGCCGCCGCGGGAGAGCAGCTCGCGGGATTTCGGCCAGTTCACCACCCGGCCACCGGGAATCCAGCGGGAACCCTTCACCACGTCCGCGGTGCGCAGCCGCTCCAGCAGCCGCGGCACGTCCTCGGGGCGGTGGGAGCCGTCGGCGTCGTGCTCGATCAGCACGTCGTAGCCCTGTTCCAGTCCCCAGTCGAAGCCGGCCAGATAGGCGCCGCCCAGGCCGTCCTTCACCCGGCGGTGCAGCACGTGCACCTGCTGGTCGGCAGCGGCCAGCTCGTCGGCCAGCTGGCCGGTGCCGTCGGGCGAGTTGTCGTCCACCACCAGGATGTCGGCGGCCGGCGCGGCCGCGCGCAGCCGCGCGGTGATCGGGCCGATGTTGGCTGCCTCGTTGTACGTCGGAATGATGACCAGCACGCGGTCGAGCGACACGGCAGCTCCATCGTCAAGGACTCTTGGTGGCCCCCATTCTGCCAGCGCCGATCAACCCGCGCGCAATCGGCGCCGGGCCGCCATCGCCCCCCAGCCGGCCAGGACGAGCGTGGCCAGCGCGGCGACGCCCTCCAGAATCGGGCCGACGGTCACCGCCGGCGTCGCCCCGGTCCGCAGCGGCAGCCGCACCACCCCGGAGGCCGGGCCGGGCTCGGTGACCGAGAACTCCACGCTGCCGTCGGGGTGCACCAGCCCGGAGACCCCGCTGGTGGTCACCACCAGGAGTTCGCGGCGCAGCTCCGCCGCCCGGGCGCGGGTGATCGCGAACTGCTGCTCGATCTGGCCGGTGCCCTGGTACATCGCATTGCTGCTCTGCACCACCAACGCCTGCCCGCCGTACCGGACGGTGTCGTAGACGATCTGGTCGAAGGAGACGTCGTAGCAGACCAGGACGCCGAGCGGGAACTCGCCGGCGGCCGTCCGGGCGGTGATCACCCCGGGTTCGGTGCCCCGGATCGACTGGGCGCCGACGTAGCTGAGCTTGGGGATCAGCGGCAGCAGGATGTCCCGGAAGGGCACGAACTCCCCGAACGGCACGATCCCCCGCTTGATATAGCGCTGCAGTTCGCCCTGGACGGGGTCGAGCCACAGCGAGGCGGTCTGCCGTTCGTCCTCGCCCGGGCCGCTCAGGATGGTGCCGAGCAGCAGCGGGACGCCGGCCACGTCCAACGCCTGCCGGACCATGGCCGCGGTGGGGGCGTCGTAGTGCGGGTCGAGGTCGGTGCCGTTCTCCGGCCAGACCACGAAGTCGGGCCGGGGCAACTCGCCACTGTCCACCCGGCCGAACAGCGCGGTGGTCTCGGCGAGATGGTTGGTGGTGGTGGTGCGGGGCGGTCCAATCCCGTAGACCCCGCCGCCGGGCGCGCCACCCTGCACCCACCCGATCTCGGTGCTCTCGCCGGTGGCTGCGCCGGGTGGCACCAGCACCCCGGCGCCGGCCCCCAGCGCCACCACCAGCACGCCGGCCGCGACCGACGCCAGCCGGCGCCGGCCCCAGCCGTCCGCCAGCCAGAGCAGCGCCTGACCGACCAGCGCGACCACGAAGCTGACCCCGGCCACCCCGATCAGCGGGTACAGGCCGGAGAGCGGCGCGTCGGTCATGGTGTAGCCCAGCCGCATCCAGCCGAAGCCGTCGAACGGCCAGCGGGAGATCAGCGCCTCGACCGCCACCCAGGCGGCGGCCGCGCCGACCGGCCACAGCGGCAGCCGTCGTAGCGCGAAGAGCAGGCCGGCCAACAGCACGTACAGCAGCGAGGTGACCAGCACGATGCCGACCAGGGCGTCGACGAAGATCGCCCGCATCCAGCTCAGCCCCAGCCCCATGTAGCCCAGCCCGTAGCAGAGGCCGAGCAGTAGAGCCTGCCGCAGCCGGGCCGCCCCCAGCACCACCAGCGAGAAGCCGGCGACACCGACGAACAGCAGCGGCCACCAGGCGAATGGTGCGAAGCCGAGCGCGGTGGCGATCCCGGCGACGATCGCCAGCCCGGCCCGCAGCCCGAGATGCGCCCGTCCCACCCGCTCAATCACGTGCCGAAGCATATGCGCATGCGACGATGACCCCATGCAACCGTCGCTGATGCTGCTGGACACCGCCTCGCTGTACTTCCGTGCCTTCTACGGCGTCCCCGACACCATCCGGACGCCGGACGGCCGGCCGATCAACGCCGTCCGTGGCCTGCTGGACTTCATCGCCCGGTTCGTCGAGCAGTACTCCCCCGGCCAGCTGGCCTGTTGCTGGGACAACTCCTGGCGGCCCGACTGGCGGGTGGCGCTGATCCCGTCCTACAAGGCGCACCGGGTGGAGACCGGTGAGATCGAACAGGTGCCGGACGGGCTGACCGGCCAGGTGCCGCTGATCCGCGAGGTGTTGACCGCGGCCGGCCTGCCGATCGTCGGTGCCGACGGTTACGAGGCCGACGACGTGATCGGGACGCTGGCCACCCGCGCCACCGGACCGGTGGACGTGGTGACCGGCGACCGCGACCTGTTCCAGCTGGTGGACGACCGGGTCCGGGTGCTCTACTGCGGCCGCGGCGTGGCCAACCACGACCGAGTGGACGACGCCTGGCTGGCCGCCAAGTACGGCATCACCGGCGGCGGCTACGTCGACTTCGCGGTGCTGCGCGGCGACCCCTCCGACGGGCTGCCCGGGGTGGCCGGGATCGGCGAGAAGACCGCCGCCTCGCTGATCGCCGCGCACGATGATCTGGACGGCATCGTGGCCGCCGCCGAGCGGGGCGAGCTCTCCCCCGCGGTCACCCGGCGACTGCGCGAGGCGATCGACTATCTCGGTCCGGCCCGCGAGGTGGTGGCGGTGGCCACCGACGTCGGGTTGCCGCCGCTCGACCTGACCCTGCCGTCGGCTCCGCCCGACCCGGCGGCGTTCACCGCGCTGGCCGACTCCCTCGGCCTGGGCGGCAGCGCCGAGCGGCTGCTTCAGGCGTTGGCCGGCCGCAGCACGTAGACCCCGGTCGAGGCCAGCAGGTTCGACCACCGCGGCGAGGCCTTCAGTGGGTCGCCGGTGGTGCCCAGCGGGATCATCTGCTCCACCCGCAGCCCCACCTCGTCGAACAGCACCTGCAGGTCGTACAGCGTGGTGTACCGGACGTTGGGCGAGTCGTACCAGCTGTACGGCAGGTCCTTGCCCATCGGCAGCCGGCCGCGCAGCATCCGCAGCCGGTGCCGGTACCAGCCGAAGTTCGGCACCGAGACGATCAGCCGGTCGGCGATCCGCGTCATCTGCCGCAGCACCCGGTCCGGGTAGCGCACCGTCTGCAGCGTCCGGGAGAGCACCACCAGGTCGTAGGAGTCGGACGGGAACTCGTCCAGCTCGCGGTTGATGTCCAGCTCGATCACCGGAACCCCCCGGCGGATCGCCGCCAGCACCTTGTCGGGGTCGATCTCGACGCCGGTGCCGGCACAGCCCTGCTGCCGCATCAGGTGGGCGAGCAGGCTGCCGGTGCCGCAGCCGAGATCGAGCACCCGGCTGCCGTCCGGGATCAGGCTGGCGACCAGGGCCAGATCCTTGCGCATCGGGCTCATCGCAGTCCCTCCTCGAGCGCGCGGTCGAGGAAGGCCCGCAGCGTGTCGTGATAGCGCTCGACCGGTAGCAGGAAGGAGTCGTGCCCCCAGCTGGAGGGGATCTCCCGGAAGGTGACCGGCTGCCCGGCGCCCTCCAGTTTGCGGACGATCCGGCGGGAATGGTCGGTGCCGAACCGCCAGTCGCTCTCGAAGGACATCACCAGCCACTTCACCGGATCGGCGGTCACCGCCGCCAGCGCTTCCGGCTCGGCGAATGGGTCGAAGTAGTCCATCACCCGGGTGAGGTACAGGTAGCTCAGCGCGTCGAACCGTTCCAGGAAGGCCTGTCCCTGGTGGTCGAGGTAGCTCTCCACCGCGAAGTCGATGCCGAACCCCGGTCCGCCGACCGACGGCTGGCGCCGGTTCGGCTCCCGGCCGAACTTCTCGTCCAGCGCGGCCTCGGAGAGGTAGGTGATGTGGGCCATCATCCGGGCGATCGCCAGCCCGGTGGCCGGGCTGACCCCCTCCTCGGCGTACCGGCCGTCCTTGAAGAACCGGTCGGTCATGATCGCCCGGCGGGCGACCGCGGAGAAGGCGATGTTCTGCGCGTTCAGCCGGCTGGACGCCGCCACCACCAGTGCGTTGGCGACCTCGCCGGGGTGGCTCAACGCCCATTGCAGCACCTGCATCCCGCCCAGCGAGCCGCCCAGCGCGGCCAGCAGTTGGTCGATCCCCAGGTGGGCGATCAGGGCACGGTGCACCTCCACCAGGTCGGCCACCGCCACCAGCGGGAAGTCCAGGCCGAAGGCCCGTCCGGTCGCCGGGTTGATCGAGGCCGGCCCGGTGGTGCCCTGGCAGCCGCCCAGCAGGTTCGCGCAGATCACGAAGAAGCGATCGGTGTCCAGCGGCTTGCCGGGGCCGATCAGGTTGTCCCACCACCCCGGCCGCTCGGCCCCCTCGTGGAACCCGGCGGCGTGGGCGTCCCCGGTCAGGGCGTGGCAGACCATCACGGCGTTGTCCCGGGCCGGGCTGAGCTCGCCGTAGGTCTCGTAGGCCACGTCCACCGGGCCGAGGGAGGCTCCGCCCAGCATTCGCAGCGGCTCCTCGGCGGTGAACAACCGGACCTGCTGGGTCGAGACGACCCCGACGGATCCTGCGGGCATGGCGGCCTCCCTTCGTTTCGCTCGGTGACAGGTGCGCGCTCAGACTACCCAGCCCGGACGTGGAACAATGGCCGGGGTCTAGCAGGAGGACAGATGGCGGGATTGAAGGACAGGCTCAAGGCAGATCGGGTGGTCGCGATGAAGGCGCGCGACGCCATCGCCAAGGACACCCTCGGGATGGCGCTGACCGCGATCCAGTTGGAGGAGGTCGCCGGCGACGTCGCCCGCGAGCTCAGCGACGACGAGGTCCTCAAGGTGCTCACCCGCGAGGTGGCCAAGCGGAAGGACTCCGCCCAGGCCTACACCGACGGCAAGCGTCCCGAACTGGCCGAGAAGGAACTGGCCGAGGCGGCCGTACTGCAGGCCTACCTGCCCGCCGCGCTGACCGAGGACGAGGTGGACGCGATCGTCGCCGAGGAGGTCGCCGCCGCGGCCGCGTCCCTCGGCGAGGCCCCCACCATGAAGCAGATGGGCCTGATCATCAAGGCCGTCAACGCCCGCGCCCAGGGCCGCGCCGAAGGTGCGGTCGTGGCGGCGAAGGTGCGTGCCGCGCTGAGCTGAGCCGCTCGTCCGCCCCGGTGGTCGAGCTTGCCGAGACCCCAGGCCCCGGAGTCCAGCTCCTCAGTCCCGGGCCGGCTGCCCGACGTCCACGGTGTACTGCCGGAAGACGGTCACCCGGCTGGCGATGGCGAGCATCACCAGTACCACCAGGACGCCGCCCAGCGCGGCGGTGAGCGGCGCGCCCAGCCACTCCGCGACCAGGCCGTGCAGGACGTCGGCCAGCCTGGGGCCACCGGCCACCACGACGATGAACACCCCCTGCACCCGGCCGCGGACGGCGTCGTCGGTGGCCGCCAGCAGCATGGTCTGGCGGAAGGCGGCCGACGCCATGTCGGCCCCGCCGCCGAGCGCCAGCAGGGCGATGGCGAGCACCAGCATGGGCGTCCGCCACACTGGGGCCAGGCCGACCGCGACCCCGAAGAGGGCGATCGCGATCCCCCAGATCACGATGCAGACGATCACCGCCAGCCCTTGCCGTCGCACCCGGGAGTACCACCCCGAGAACACTCCGCCGAGCAGCGAGCCGAGCGGGATGCCGACGAACAGCCAGGCGTACACCAGGCCGCCCTCGGCCGGTTCGCCGAACGAGACGTGCGCCAGTTCCGGGAACAGTGCCCGCGGCATGCCGAAGATCATCGCGATCAGGTCGACCCCGAGGCTGACCAGCACCACGACGTGCCAGCGCAGGAACCGCACGCCCTCGATGATCGAGCGCAGCCCGGGCGATCCGGTGCGTCCCTCGACCGGCAGCCTGGGTAGCCGGATCACCGCGCTGAGGGTGGCGAACAGGGTGAGGGTGTCGATCAGGTAGAGCCAGGAGAAGCCCACCAGCGGGATCAGCGCACCGCCGACCAGCGGTCCGGCGATGGCGCCGGCGGTCATCACCGTCATGTTCAGCGCGTTCGCCGCCGGGAGTTGCTCCTCGGGCAGCAACCGGGGCAGCACGGCCGTCCGGGTGGGCTGGTTCACCGCGAAGAAGGCCTGCTGCAGCGAGAACAGCCCCAGCAGCAGCCAGACATTGTTCGCCCCGGTCGCGGCCTGTGCCCAGAAGCAGCCGCTGGTCACGATCAGCCCCACCGTGGTGATGATCAGCAACACCCGGCGGTCGAAGTGGTCAGCCAGCGCCCCGCCCCACAGCCCGAACACCACCAGCGGCACCAGCCCGAACAGCCCGGCCAGGCCGACGTAGGCCGACGAGTTGGTGATCGCGTACAGCTGCGCGGGCACCGCCACCACGGTGAGTTGCGCCCCGATGACGGTGATGATGTTGGCGACCCACAGCCGTCGGAAGGCAGCGGTCTGCAACGGTGTGGTGTCAGCCAGGAGACTTCGGAATCCGGCCACGGTGGGACAGCCTACGCCGGGTGCAGGTGGCAGGGGTTAGGGTGTCCCGGTGCCTGAACTCGGCCTGGAAGCCATCGCCCTCCTCGTGGTGTCGGCCTTCCTGGCCGGCAGCGTGGACGCGGTGGTGGGCGGCGGCGGGCTGATCCAACTACCGGCCCTGATGCTGGCCTTCCCGGGCGCGACCCCCGTCCAGTTGCTGGCCACCAACAAGCTCGGCTCGATCGCCGGGACGTCGATGTCGAGCATCACCTACTACCGGCGGGTGAGGCCCGACCTGCGCACCGCGCTGCCGCTGGCGGTGGCCGCCTTCGCCGGCTCGGCGTTGGGCGCGCTGGTGGCCTTCCACATCCCGCGCTCGGCGTTCAACCCGATCGTGCTGGTGGCGCTGATCGTGGTGGGTGGCTACATCGTCTTCAAACCCGATCTCGGCCAGGTGGAGCAGTTGCGCCATACCGGACGTCGCCACTACGGCGCCGCGGCGGTGATCGGCGCGGCGATCGGCTTCTACGACGGTGCGCTGGGTCCGGGCACCGGGTCGTTCCTGGTGTTCGCCCTGGTCAGCTGGCTGGGCTACGCCTTTCTGGAGGCCAGCGCCAAGGCCCGGATCGCCAACTTCGCCACCAATCTGGCCGCCCTGGTGGTGTTCGTCCCGCAGGGCGCGGTGATGTGGCAGGCGGGCGCCTTGATCGCCGCGGCCAACCTGGCCGGCGGCTACGTCGGGGCCCGGATCGCGGTCGCCAAGGGGGCGAAGTTCATCCGGGTGGTGTTCATCGTGGTGGTCTCCGCCTTCGCGGTGAAGATCGGCTGGGACATCCTGGCCGGCCGTTAGCCCAAGGATTGGCGGCGCACCGGGCGGAACGCGCGTTCCAGCCGATAGGCTGGAGTATGGACGCCCTGCTCTGGCTGATCGCCGGCCTGGTCGCCCTGATCGCCGGGGCCGAGTTGGTGGTCCGCTATGGCTCGCTACTGGCGGCCCGGATGGGCGTTCCGCCGATGATCATCGGGCTCACCATCGTCTCGATCGGCACCAGCGCCCCGGAACTGGCGGTCGGCATCGACGCGATGGAGCGCAATGCCGGCTCGCTGGCGGTGGGCAACATCGCCGGCACCAATATCGTCAACATCATGCTCATCCTGGGGCTGAGCGCGGCCTTCCGGGCGATTCCGTTCGGTCGTCGTACCCGGGTGCTGGATCTGCCCGGCATGGCGATCGCCGCCGTCCTCGTGCTGGTCTTCGCGCTGGACGGTCAGCTGCAGTTCTGGGAGGGCGTGCCGCTGCTGGCCGGAGCGGTGATCTACACCGTCCTGCTGGGGTTGTGGACCCGCCGGAAGAACGGCAGCCGGGCCGCGGTGGACGTGCCCGGCGTCGGAGTGCTCGGCGACGCGGAGGTGGTGGAGCTGCCGGAGCCGACCGCGCGGCCGAACCGCTGGTCGGCCTGGTGGTACCTGATGGTGCTGATCGCCGGCATCGTGGTGATCGTGGTCGGCGCCGACTGGCTGGTCAGCGGTGCCACCAGCCTGGCGCGGGCGGTCGGGGTGTCGGATGCGTTCATCGGGCTCACCGTGGTGGCGATCGGCACCTCGGCCCCCGAGTTGGTCACCACCATCGTCTCGACCCTCCGGGGTGACCGGGACATCGCGATCGGGAACCTGATCGGCTCCAGCGTCTACAACCTGACCCTGATCCTCGGCCTGCCGGTGATCGTCTCCAACGGCTCGGGCCCGATCGACCCCCACCTGTTGCGGATCGACCTGCCGATCATGGTGGCGATCTCGCTGCTCTGCGTCCCGTTGTTCCTCACCGGCAAGCGGCTCTCCCGCTGGGAGGGCGCGCTGTTGGTGCTGGGCTACGTCGCCTATCTGAGCTACGTCATCGTGGTGCGCAGCTAGCCCCCGCTCAGGGCCAGAACACCGCGACCAGCAGGTTCACCACCGCCAAGCCCCCGGCGGCATGGAAGAAGGGCTTGGCGTTCTCGTTCCTGCGCTGCTTCCACCAGGTCATCACCGCCGCGGCGGCGACGATCAGCGAGATCGCGAGCTTGAAGCCGATCTTGAAGTAGTTGAGCTGGTGGTCGGTCGCCTGGGCGATGCCGACCAGGGCGAGCCCGGTGACCAGCTGACCGAAGGCGCCGGCCAGCAGCAGGCCGACGCCGAAGTCCTTGTCCTGGCGCAGCTGGACGGCGAAGACGCCGACGATCGCTGCCATCCCCACCAGGTGCAGAGCCAGCAATACCAACCGTAAGAAGTCCATCCCGGCCCCCTTCCACCCCGCACTCTACGGAAGCGGGCGTGGCAGGATCGAGCTGTGACGGACGTGTCGGCGCAGGCCGAGCAGATCGACGCCGCGCTGCGGCGGCACCGCAACCCGGAGCGGGCCGCCCAGGAGAAGCGCTACCTGAAGAGCGACCTGGACCACTACGGCGTACCCGTGCCCGTGATCCGGACGGTGGTCAAGCAGGTGACCGGCAGGCTGGCGCTGGGGCACGACCCGGTGACCGCGCTCGCCACCGCGCTGTGGGCCGAGCCGGTGCACGAGCGGCGGATGGCCGCGGTCGAGTTGCTGGAGCGGCGGGTGGACGTGCTGACCCGGGCCGACCTGGACCTGATCGAGCAGTTCCTGCGCCAGGCGCGCGGCTGGGCGCTGGTGGACAACCTGGCCGCCAAGGTGGTCGGCCCGCTGTTCGAACGGGACGAAGCCGTCGGCGACCTGCTCGACGAATGGGCGGTCGATCCCGACTTCTGGCTGCGGCGCTCGGCGCTGCTGGCGCAACTCGTCGCGTTGCGGCAGGGACGCGGCGACTTCGACCGGTTCGCCCGGTACGCCGACGCGATGCTGGACGAGAAGGAGTTCTTCCTCCGCAAGGCGATCGGCTGGGTACTGCGGGACACCGGCAAGCTGCGTCCGGAGTTGGTGTCGGAGTGGCTACTCCGCCGCGCTTCCCGCGCCTCCGGCGTCACCCTGCGCGAGGCCGCGAAGTACCTGCCGGCCGAGCAGCGCGCCGCGATCCTGGCGGCCCGCGGGTGACCCCGCCACGGTTGGAGCGCACACCGCGCCGTGCCATTTGCAGTCATATACCCGCCTCGGCTGCCAGATATGGCAGCCAAGAGCGATATACGACTGCAAATGGATTCAACTGCATCGAGATCTCGACGGCCTCAGGATCGCCCAGGCAGCGGTGCCACTCCGGGCGGGTGACCGACGGGCTGGTTACCGCGTGGAATCGTCCGGCCCATAGCTGGCGACGACCTCGATGGTTCCGACGATGTGATCGTTGAATTCCTCCAACTGCTCCGCCGGGATCCAGTACTCCAGGCTGGTGTTGCTCCCCACTCGCTGCACATCGAATTGCGCCAGATAGGTCGTGTCCACCTCGAACCGGGTGACATGGCTGCCGCCGAACGCGGGCACCTGGAAACCTCGGGCAAGCTCGGTGGCGTACTCCTCGTTCAGCACGGGGTAGAAGATCGGTTGCCAGAACAGCCGCGCTGGCCAGCGGCGGTAGCCAGTATCGGCAACCAGCGCGAGTTCGACGTCGTTACAGGGTCGCCACAGGGTGGTGGTGGCTGGGCCTGATGTGGGCAGGGACATACGTCAAGCTTCTCGGAGCTCGGGTGGGTGGCGCAATCAGCCGGGAAGTGGACGCGGACTACTGTGGGAGTCTGCTTCCTGGCGGGCGTTGAGGTTCACCCAACGTTGACGATCTGAGAGAGGACGCCCATGTCGCAAGCGCTCGCGCCCGGCGCGGTGAAGCCGCAGCGGTGGCGTCCCCGCTGGGCCTTCGCGTTGGCGATCGGCTGGTTGGTGGTATGCGCGGCAGCCGTCGGCTTCGGTGTGCTGTTGGTGGTCACGGATCTCTTGCGCCACGACGACTTCTTGGACGGCGTCGTGGCACTCCTGGGTGGTTTTATCGCGCTGCCCGGGTTGATCTCCGGTATTCCGCTGGTGGTCTTCCTCGCTCGGCGTGGCGGCAAGGTTCCCTTCGTGCTGGGCCTGGGGCTGGGCATCGTCGCCGGCACCGCGCTGGTGTGGTTCTTCAACCTCAACCGGTAACGCTCAACGGAAGTCGCGGGAACTGTGCCGGATGCCGACCAGCAGCGGCTCGATCCGGTCGGCGACCAGGTTGGTGACTCCCTCGGGCGAGCGCTCCAGGGTGCCGCGGACGATCAGCGCGGACGAGCCGCGGGCCACCTGACGGTGCCGGGACCACACCCCCGGTGAACAGATCACATTGATCAGGCCGTGCTCGTCCTCGAGGTTGACGAAGGTGATCCCCGAGGCGGTGGATGGCCGCTGCCGGTGGGTGACCAGGCCGGCCGCCTCCACCCGCTGGCCGGGTTCGGCGGTGCGCAGTTCGGCCGAGGTGAGGACGCCGCGGGCGGTCAGCCGGTCGCGCAGGTGGTTCAGCACGTGATCGTCGGTGGAGACGCTGGTCGACCACAGGTCGTCGGCCAGGATCTCGAAGCCGGTCGGCTCGGCGAACAGCGGCGGTTGGAGCGGGGCGATGGTGTCCGGCAGGGTGTCGGACTGGTCGAGCGCCGCCGTCCCGGCCCGCCACAGCGCCTGCCGGCGGGTGAGGTCCAGGCATTCCAGGGCGCCGGACGTGGCCAGGGTCGAGAGTTGGTTCTCGGTCAGCCCGGCCCGGCGGGCCAGATCCTCCATCGAGGTGTAGTCGCCGTGCCGCTGGCGTTCGGCGACGATCCGTTTCGCGACCTCCTCCCCGATCCCCCGGACGCCGGCCAGCCCGAGCCGGACCACGAAGTGGCCGTCCCGGCGGTGGGCCGGTCCCTCGTCCGGGGCGGTGGGGTCGAACTCGGGGAGCTTGCCGTCGGTGTCGTGCAGGCAGGAATCCATGCCGGTCCGTGCCCGCGTTCCCGCAGCCGGTTCCAGGGTGGGGTGGACGCCGGAGCGCCGCAGGTCGGGCCGGCGGACCTCGACGCCGTGGCGGCGGGCGTCGGCGGTCAGCGTCTCGGCCGAGTAGAAGCCCATCGGCTGGGCCCGCAGCAGGCCGGCCAGGAAGGCCGCCGGGTAGTGCAGCTTGATCCACGAGCTGGCGTAGACCAGCAGCGCGAAGCTGAGCGAGTGCGATTCGGCGAAGCCGAAGTTCGCGAAGGCCACGATCTGCTGGTAGATGATGTCGGCGGCATCTCCGACCAGTCCGTTGCGCGCCATTCCTTCGTAGAGCCGCTCCTTCACCGACTCGATCCGCTCCACGCCGCGCTTGGAGCCCATCGCCCGGCGCAGCAGGTCGGCGTCCTCCCCCGAGCATTCGCCGATCACCATGGCCATCTGCATCAGCTGTTCCTGGAAGATGGGCACCCCGAGGGTGCGTTCCAGCACGGGTTCCAGTTTGGGGTGCGGGTAGCTGACCTGCTCCTGCCCCAGCTTGCGGCGGACGAAGGGGTGCACCGCCCCGCCCTGGATCGGCCCGGGCCGGATCAGCGCGATCTCGATCACCAGGTCGTAGAACTTCCGGGGCTGCAACCGGGGTAGCAACCCCATCTGGGCGCGGGATTCGACCTGGAACACCCCGATCGAGTCGGCGCGGCAGAGCATGTCGTAGACCGCCTGCTCCTCCTTCGGCAGCTTCGCCAGATTCCACTCTTCACCTGTAGAGTCACGGATCAGATCAAAGCAATACTGCAGCGCGGCCAGCATCCCCAGCCCCAGCAGATCGAACTTCACCAGCCCCATCCAGGCGGCGTCGTCCTTGTCCCACTGGATCACCGTCCGGTCCTTCATCCGGGCATGCTCGATCGGCACCACCTCCCCCACCGGACGTTCGGTGAGCACCATTCCGCCGGAGTGGATCCCCAGGTGCCGGGGCGCCTTGAGCAGTTCGACCGCCAGCTTCCGCACCGGTAGCGGGATGTCGCTGTCGTCCTCCCCCTCTTCGGCCAGGGCGTTCCAGCGTTCGATCTGGCGGGAGAAGGCGTCCTGCTGGCCGGGCCCGTAGCCCAGCGCCTTGGCGACATCCCGGACGGCGTTCTTGGGCCGGTACTGGATGACATTGCAGACCTGCGCGGCATTGTTCCGGCCGTACTTGTCGAACACCCACTGGATGATCTCCTCGCGGCGTTCGGAGTCGAAGTCGACATCGATGTCCGGTTCCTCGTCGCGCATCGAGGAGAGGAAGCGCTCGAACGGCAGGTTGTAGTAGATCGCGTCCACCGCGGTGATCCCCAGCAGGTAGCAGACCGCCGAACTGGCCGCCGAACCGCGCCCCTGGCACAGGATGTCGCGCCTTCTGGCTTCGGCGACGATGTCATGGACGATCAGGAAGTAGCCCGGGAAGTCCTTGGTCTCGATCACATCCAGTTCGTGCTCGATCCGCTGCCGCTTCGCCTGATCGAGATCGGGATACTTCTCGGCTGCCCCCTGCCACACCAGCTGACGTAGCCAGGACATCGAGGTGTGGCCCTTTGGCACCTCCTGCTTGGGCAGTGCCGGTTTGGCCCGGCGCAACGGGAAGGCCAGTTCGTCGGCCAGTTCGACGGTGCGCTCCACCGCCCCCGGGTAGCGGGCGAACCGGGCGCGCATCTCCGCCCCGGAGCGCAGGAAGGCGGTGCCGGCGGCCGGCAGCCAGCCGTCCAGGGCGTCCATACTGCGGTTGGCCCGGATCGCCGCCACCGCCTGGGCCAGTTGGTGCTGGGCGGGGGTGGCGTAGTGAACGTTGCCGGTGGCCACCACCGGTACCCTCACCTGCGCCGCGATGGCGGCCAGCGCATCGTTGTGGGTGGAATCCAGCGGGTTGCCGTGGTCGGTGAGCTCGACATAGACCCGGCCGAACCGCTCCACCAGGTCGTGCAGTTCGCGGACGGCGGCCGCTGGCCCGGAAGTCAGCAAGGCCTGGCGCACCGCGCCCTTGCGACAACCGGTCAGCACCGCCCAGTGCCCGCCGGCGCGTTCGGCCAGGTCGTCGAGGTCGTAGTGCGGGCGTCCCTTCTCCGCACCGGTCAGCTGGGCGTGGGTGAGCGCTCCGGCCAGCCGGTGGTAGCCCTCCTCCCGCCCGGCCAGCACCAGCAGATGGCTGCCCACCGGGTCGGGGACGCCGTTCTGCGGGGCGGGCAGTTCCAGCGACAGCTCGGCGCCGAAGACGGTCTTCACCCCGGTGGCCTCGGCCGCCTCGGCGAACCTGACGATCCCGTACAGCCCGTCGTGGTCGGTCAGCGCCAGGGCGTGCAGGCCGAGCCGTTCGGCCTCCTCGGCCAGCTGGGTCGGTGAGGAGGCGCCGTCCAGGAACGAGTAGGACGAATGGGCGTGCAGTTCGGCGTATGGCACCGCATCGGTCGGCCGCACGATCGGCGGCGGCTGGTAGGGCTTCCGCTTCCGGGAGAGCGGCACATCCCGCTCGGCCACCGGCGGACGGCCCGACAGCGTCCCCTCCAGCTTCGACCAGCTGATCGGTGGGTTGTGGTAGCCCATCAGTCGTACCGCCCCTCGGCCCACCAGCCCCCGTCCGGCTTGAGCACCAGCAGCCAGGCGCCGCCGGTGTCGTCGGCGACCTGGAAGCGGCAGCCGGCGCGCTGCCGGTCCGGATCCCAGCCGCGTTCGGCGACCGGCCAGGGCCCGGCCCAGCCGGCGGTCCGCAACCGGGCGTTGCCCACCACCAACTCGGCGGGAGCGCCGGTCAGCAGCAGCCGGTCGTCCACCTTCACCCGGACGCCGTCGGCGTCCAGCACGTCCACTCTGCGGGGGGTGGGGAAGACGGTGGCCGGCAACGGATCGGGCAGGCTGCCCGGCCAGGGCCGGCCCAGCGGCTGCGGCAGCACCGGCCGGTCGCCCCAGGCCACCAGCACCTGCCGCTCGTCCAGCCAGCGGCCGCCGCCGACGGTGGGGATGGCGACGCCGTCGTGCCCCAGCATCCCCTGCAGCCGGGAGAGGGTGTGGTGCACCTTCTCGTCACTGCCCGGGCCGAACAACCCGGGGGCATGGTGGGAGAGCGCGTCGGTGGCCACCGGTTCCAGCCGGACCCGCACCAGCGGGCTGCCGATCGCCTGCCCGGCCGCCGCCTGCAGCTGCCAGCGCACCCGGTCGACCACCGCGGTGGCGTCGAAGCAGGCCGGGTGCAGCCAGACTCGCTCGCTGCGCTCCCCCTGCTCGGCGAACAGGGTGACCCGCAGTTCGGTGCAGACCAGGTTCGCCGCGGCCAGCCCGGCGATGAACTCCTCCGCGGTGGCCCGGCTGCTGAAGGCCACCTGCTCGGCCAGTTCCAGCGGTGGTTCGAACTCGACCTGGCGGGCCAGTTCCGGCGGTGGCGTGCGCGGCTGTACCGGACGGGAATCCGCCCCGCCGGCCAGGGCGTGCAGCCGCACGCCGCGCTCGCCGAACCGATCGCGCACCTGCCGGGACTCCATGGTGGCGAAGTCGCCCAGCCGGCGGATCCCCAACCGGGGCAACAGCGCGACCAGCTCAGGGTCGTCCAATTGGCCGATCGGCAGCGGCGCCAGGAAGGCGGCGGCCTCCCCGGCCGGCACCACCCGGATCGGGTCGGCCACCCGGGCCGCCTGCTCGGCGGTGAACACCCCGTCGGCCACCCCGGCCTGGCCGTCGCCGACCCCCAACTCGTAGCTGCCGGCCAGTAGCGCGGCGGCCGCCTGCGCCTCGCCGCCGTAGTAACGAGCAGGTCCGCGAGCCCGCAATGCCACCAGTCCCGGCCGGATCAACTGCACCCCCGGGGCGGCCTGTTCGACCAACTGCAGCAGCGGGGCGAACTCGTGCTCGTCCCGGGCCGGATCGGCGGCGATCACCTGCAGTTGCGGGCAGCGCGCCTGCGCCTCCCGGCGTCGCTGACCCAGCCGGACCCCCTCGGCCCGAGCCTCGGGCGAACAGGAGAGCACCTGGTTCGCCTCGACGATCGCCACCGGGCCCTCGGGGATGTCGTTGGCCAGCCGCCAGGCGGTCACCGGCCAATCCGGGAACCACAACACCAGGCACCGGGTCGGTGCCACCGCGGCGGGCATCAGCCCACCGCCTGCAGCTCCCACGGCGGCGTCGAGACTTGTTCCTGCGGAACAACCTCAGCCTCCGTGAGCCGGCCCCGCCGATCCGGCAGCACCAGTCGTGCGGTGCGGGTGAGCCCGTGGCGGGTACTGGCGGTGACCTCCACCTCGCGTCCGGTCAGGTAGCCGTGGCCGTCGCCCAGGCCGGACCAGCGCTTCTCGCCGAGGGTGAGGGACGCCTCCACCCGCGGCCATTCCCCGCAGACCAGCAGGACGCAGCCCCGTTCCCGCAGCCGGGCCGCCAGCCGGTTGGCGTCGGCCGGACCGACCCGGGTGGCCGGTCGGACCGCCACCACGGTCATCACCTCGGCCAGCGCCGCCACCACCGAGAGCCACCGCTCCCCCGGCCGGGGCACCAGGGCGAGCCGCTCCAGCGCGACCCCCGCGCTGGCGGCCGCCTCCGCCCCGAACTCCGGGATCCCCACCACCGAACACCACAGCCCCGAGCCGGAGGGCTCGGCCAGCAGGGCGAGCAGCAGTGCTCCCTCGGCCACCTGATAGGCGCCCCCGGGGCGCAATCCCCCGTCCGGCAACAGCCCGGCCAGCGTGGGGTGAACCTCCACCTTCTGCTGGATCGGAACCCTGGTCTTGGCGCGCAGCTGCTGCAGCAGGTGATCCCTGCTGACCGATTCAGCGACGCGTACCGACACCCCTCCATCTTCGAACACCTGTTCGAATCAGTCAAGATGTCGCCAGCCCCCTACGGCACCCCGAAGGGGAGCCCGTGCGAGACCCGTCGGATCAGGGGACGAACACGTTGGCGGCGTAGTAGTAGGCGTCGCTGTCCGCCTGGGGCGGCGGCAGCGAGACCGTCTGCTGCAGGGTCACCTCGGGTAGCCGGTAGGTCGACAGCGACACCGGCTGGCCGGCGCCGCCGGAGATCACCGCCAGCGTGGTGGCGTTCGCGTCCATCCGGTCGATCGGCGTGGCCAGTTCGTGGTGCGAGAGCTGCCGGCTCGCGGTCTCCAGCACCGTCAGCTGCCGGGCGCCGACCACGTCGCCATGGCCGATGTACAGGGTGTCGCCGACGGCGTGCAGCAGATTCGGCGGAGATCCGACCCCGAGCTCGAGGGTGGTGACCTCGAAGGTGGTGAGGTCGATCACCCACAGCCGGGTATCCGGAGCGCCACCGGAGCCGGTGAGGACGGTGAAGAACAGCTCGTTCCCGACGATCTCCGCATTGCCCGGGCCTTCGGCGTTGCTGCCGAACAGCGGCAGCGGCACCTCGGTCCGGAGCGTCAGGTCCTTCTCGTTCAGGACCAGAAGCGTCGCCTTGTCGCCGGCCATCTCCTCGGTCTTGAAGGCGTAGATCAGTCCGTCCCGGCGGGTCAGCGGCCAGATCCCGACCTGGGGAAAGGAGGCCACCGCGAGGTGCTGCCCGTCGGCGCGGTACCGGTGGAGTTCGGCGTTGCCATTGAGCCAGTTCGTGGTCACGTAGCCTTCCTCGGCATCGACCACCGCGAAGACCGACGGCTCCTGGATCCGGGTCGGCCGCGCGGTGCAGGCGGCGACATCGACCGCGATGACATGGGATTGATCCTTGACGGTGTTTCCGGTGGAGAGCAGGACGAACTGATCGCCGCGGTGAAGCGGGGTGCCGTCCAGCATGGTGGCCATGCCCTGGACGTCGATGGACAGCGCCCCGTTGAGTTGGCCGGTGTCGTCGGTGAAGTGCAGCCAGCTCGGCCGCGAGGTCTCGCTGGACCAGACCACCCCGGCGGTGTACTGGTGGGGGCAATCGGCCACCTGGGCAGGGGCGCACGCGACCAGACCACTGCCCAGCAGGCAGCCGAAAGCCAGCCAGCAGGCAAGCGGCCTGGTCCCGCGCTCTCCTGCCATGGCTATCCCATCTTCCAGATCACCGAGGTCTTGTCGGTGTCGACCAGTTCCATGGGATGGATCGGGTTGTACTTCTTGGGCACGGTGACGCAGATGCCCGTGCTCGAACACCGCCGCTCCAGCCCCCAGTAGGAGTAGGCCGACGTGTTCAGATCGACCTGGAAGTTGTCCTTGAAGGCGGCCCACACCAACTGCGAGCAGTAGAACTTCGACCGGGTGTCGATATTCCAGTACGCGAGGTTGTACGGCTTACCGACCTTGTCCTTGGCCCATTCCGCAGCCTTGGCATCCTGCGCCACGGTGGTGGACTTCACCGTCAGGCCGTAGGCCTTCTTCTTGCTGGTCTCCCAGTTGTTCTTGCCCATCACGACGCCGCCCGCGACGGACTCGACCACCTGGCTCGATGACCACACCATGGCGGCATGGCCGGTGGGGATCAGGTTCTTGAAGGCATCCGGGGTGACGAGAATCGTCCCCTTGCGGATCGGCTTCGTCCCGGTCGTCGCCGCGGCCGCCCGGGCGTCGGTGAGCGTGGTGATCGCCTTCGGATCCGGCACCACCGGCGCCGCCTCCGCCGCCGCCACCAACCTCGCCGTCCTGCTCAACTGCTCCTCCACCGGCGGAGCAGCCGCCTGGACCGTTGTCCCCGCTGTCGCTCCCCCGTCGACCGCATCGGTGGAATCCGCGACCGCGGTGGCCGGCACCCCGATGGTGATCAACAGCGCCATGCCGGAGAGCCCCAAGCTCTGGATCGGTTTCATGAGAAGGTCCTTCCTGGTCACTTCTGAGGCGCGCGACGCTTCCTCGTGTCGCTGCCAACCAGGTAACCACCGGCTGCCTGACCGCCACCATCGACTATCGGATAGTGCTCGGACGGAAGCCGGCCGGTTCGGCTCAGCCAGGCTGAGCCACCAGGGGACCGGCGGCGCTGACCTTCTTCACCGTCGCGTAGCCGGAGCGCTTTGCGGTGACCTGCACCACGATCACCTTGCCGGCGTCGGCGAGGGTGAGCTGGTAGCTCGACCTGGTGGCCCTGGGGATCGGGGCACCGTCGCGCAGCCACTGGTAGCTGAACCGGGTCTTCTTCGTCCAACCGGTCGGCCTGGCGGTCAGCCTCGAGCCGACCACCGGGCTTCCGGTCACCGTCACCTCACCGACGGTCAGCACCTTGGCGGTCGCCTTGCTGGTCTTCGAGGCAGTGCCGTAGCCGCTGAGCCGGCCGGTCACCTTCACGGTGATCTTCTGGCCGGCCTGGCTGCGGCTCAGCAGCAGGGTCTGCTGGGTCGCCCCCGCGATCGTCCTGCCGTTGGCGTACCACTGGTAGCCGAAGGCCGCCCCGGGGCTCCAGGTTCCCGGGTTGGCGGTCAGCAGCAGCCCGGTACCCGCCGTGCCGCTGATCGACGGCGTGCCGACGGCCAGCACCCGGGCCGCGGCCGGGCTCTGCTTGGCGACGGTCGCGTACCCGGAGCGCTTGCCGGTGACCCGCACCGTGATCAGCTTGCCGGCGTCGGCGCTGGTCAGCCGGTAGCGCGACTTGGTCGCCTTCCTGATCGCCACGCCGTCGCGCAGCCACTGGTAGCTGAACCTGGTCTTCTTGGTCCAGCTGCCCGGCTTGGCCTTCAGGGTCGAGCCCACCGCGTAGCTGCCGCTGACCGTCGGGGTCGCCGCGGTGGCCACCTTGGCGGTCGCCGCGCTGGTGCGGGACAGGTCCGGATAGTCGGTGGGATAGAGGTCGATCCGGCCGACCACCTTCACGGTGAGCCTCTTCCCCTTCTGGCCACTGGTCAGCAGCAGGGTGCGCTTCGTCGCGCCAGGGATGGCCTTGCCGTCGGCGTACCACTGGTACTTCTTGAAGGTGATGTACTCATCCCACCGGCCCTCGTTCGCCGTCACGGTCGACCCCACCGCGAGCGGACCGGTGACGGTCGGCACCGCGACCAGGGTGATCCACCAGGAAGTCGGCGAGATGGCGGTGAAGGTGTTGTTGCCCTGCTTGGAGGTGATCCGCACCTGCAGCTGATGGTCGCGGTCGGCCAGCCCGGTCTGGTAGGTGGACTTGGTGGCCTTGGGGATCGCCGTCCCGTCCCGTAGCCACTGGTAGCTGAACCTGGTGTCCTTCCACTTGCCCTGGCCCCGGTCGGCGGTGAGAGTGGAGCCGGTCGCCGGCTCGCCCTTCACCCACGGCGTGAGCCAGCCGCCGAGCTTGGTCCCCGAGAACGAGGCCAGGTAGGTGTACCTGGCCTCGACCTTCAACCGGGAACCCTTCGGCAGATCCTGGTCACCGACCAGGTAGAAGCCGACCGGAAGATCCGTCATGACTGCCCGGCCCTTCGCATCGGTCCAGGCTCCCCCGTACTCACTGAGGTACTCACGACCGTCGTCGAACCACAGCTGAACCCATTGGTTCGCCACCGGCTTGTTCTTGGAGTTGGTCACGGTGACCGAGATCGAGGCGCGATGCCCCAGCTGCGCGCTGACCTCGATCGGCTCACCGTCCTCGACAATGGCCACGCTGCTGGCCTGCCAGCGGTCCGGCGCGTCGTTCCACCACTCGGGGAAGAAGCCGTCACCGGAGAACCGCACGTCGTAGTAGCCCGGGGCGAGCTCCCCGATGTAGTAGAAGCCGAAACCGCTGGTGACGGCCGTGGCGGCGACCCCATCGGAGCCGCTGCGGTAGACGGTGACGGTGATCCCCATGAGGTCGTCGGCGGAGAAGTCGTCCCAGACCCAGCCGTAGATCGCCTGGGTCGGCTGGTCCGCCGCCGCGGCCTCGACGGACCGGGCCGCGGCCCGATCGGAGGCAGGGTGGTTGGCCCGCGGCAGCTGTCGAGGGGGCTTGAGCCGCTGGGGCGCGGCACTGACCTCGGTCGGATCGTCCGCGGCGGTCACCGGTGCCGGTGCCGCGGTGGGCTGCGTCTCGACCGGAGGCTGGATGGCGACCGCCACCTCGTCCGGTGGTGGGGTCGGCTCGCCGGACGCCTGCGCGGGGCCCGCCCCGGCCGGCCACAGCAGGGCCGCGGCGAGCAGGGCCACCAGCGTGCGACGGGCGATCGGGCCGGAACCGGTGATGGTTGATCTCATGGGTGCGCCCCCTTTGGCACAGAACGGGATGGCCCCGCATCCCTGCTGTGAACAATAGGGCGCCGTGGCGGCCGGCGGGCGGCAATCGCCAAGCTGGTGACGCGCTGGCGCCGGCCGATATCGGGAGCCGGAACTATCCAAAGGTTGATGGTCATACCGATTCGACTCAACTTGACTGAAGCTGGAAGGGAGCGCCAGTGCCTGTCGCGGAATGGACCGAGGTATCCAAGCGGTACCGCAAGGACGGCCCGCTCGCGCTCGATCGGCTCTCCTTCGCGGTGGAACCCGGCGAGATCGTCGTGGTGGTCGGCCCGAACGGTTCCGGCAAGACCTCGGCGATGGAGATGCTCTCCGGGCTGCGTCGGCCCACCAGCGGCACCGTTCGGCTGAACGGCGAGCCGGTCCGTCCGGGCTACCGGCACCGCCGGGCGCTGGGCGTCCAACTGCAGGACGCCGGTCTGCCGCTGCGGATCCGGGTGCGCGAGGCGGTGGCCGCGGTCGCCTGCCTGTACCGCGATCCCGGGCCGGTGGAAGAGATCCTGGAACGCCTCGGGCTCATCGAACACCTGCCGGTGATGGTGGACACCCTCTCCGGTGGCTGGCAGCGCCGGGTGGACGTGGCGCTGGCCTGCCTCGGCAATCCCGTCATGATCGTGCTGGACGAGCCGACCAGCGGGCTGGATCCAGTGGCCCGCGCCGACCTCTGGGAGTTCCTCCGCGAGCAGCGGGCGCAGGGCGACGCCATCCTCGCCTCCACCCACGACCTGGCCGAGGCGGAGGCCTTCGCCGACCGGCTGATCGTGCTGCATCAGGGCCGCAAGGTGCTCGAGGGCGCGGTGGACCAGGTGCTCGCCCAGGCCGGCGGCGAATGGCGGTTGCGGATCATCGGCGCCGACCCGCGGACGCAGCGGCTGTGCCAGGCCGCCGGGCTGCCCTGCCACGTCACCGGCGAGGCGATCTCCGTGCTGGGGCCGAAGCCGGCGATCACCGCCCTCGGCGACCGGATCGAGGCGGCCCAGGAACACGGCGAGGTCGGCTACCGCGACCTGCTGCGCGGCCCGGTCCGGCTGGAGGACGTGTTCGCCTCGGTGGTGGGAAGGAAGAGCGACCATGACTGACCTGCGCGAACGGACCGACCACCGCACCAACCCGTGGTGGCGGGTGCTGCCGGTGTGGGCCAAGCAGGAGTTCCTGCTGCTGATCCGCGAGCCGGTCGCGGTCTTCTTCAGCCTGGCCTTCCCGCTGGTGATCTACGTCTTCATCGGCATCCCCTACGGCGCCACCGAGATCGAGCCCGGAGTTCGCTTCGTGGACGTGATGTTCCCCGCCCTGATCGTCACCGTGGTGGCCAACCTGCTGCTGATGGGACTGCCGATCTATCTGGCCGAACTGCGCTCCCGTGGCGCTGACCGGCGTTACGCCATCCTGCCGTTGCCCGGCGCGGTGTTCGCCGGCGCCGTCCTCTCCGCCACCCTCGCCCTGGTGGTGGCCTCGGCGGCGGTGATCACCACGATCGTCGCGGTGCGGGACGGGCTGCGGGCCACCGCGGTGGCCTCGGTATTCCCCTGGCTGGTGCTGGGCAGCATCGTCTGGCTGAGCGCGCTGGGGCTGCTGCTGGGCTCGCTGCGGGTCTCCAGCCGCACCACCCAGGCGCTGTCGGCGGTGGTGTTCTTCACCATGTTCTTCGGTTCCGGTGCCGCCGTCCCGTTGGAGGGGCTGCCGCCGGTGCTGCAGAACATCCTGGCCTGGAACCCGCTCAAGCAGTGGCTGGACGTGATGGTGGGCGTCTATACCGGGCTGGGGACGAGCGACGCCAAGTGGGCGATGCTCTGGGCCGCCCTGCCGCTCACCGCGGTCTGCACCGCGGCCGGCCTCTATCTCTGGCGGAAACGCTGAGCTGACCGACTATTCCGACCAACGACACCTTGAGAGGAGGGAAGAAATGATCACGACGCTGGGACGCTCAGAGGAGAAGCACTTCACGTCCGACACCGTGGTGGCGCCGGGCGGCTGGTGCTGCTGCTGCTGCTGCTGGTGCAACTTCTCGGTCTACTTCTGATCGACAGCTTCACCTGAGCCTCCGTGCCTGCCGGGCCCAACGCACGAGCCCGGCAGGCGCGGAGCACCTCGGCCAACGCGCCGAGCGACGCCGGGCAGGACGAAAGCGCCCGGTTCGGGTGCTTTCCCGTCCACCTGCTGCCAAGCCTCAGAGAAGGAATCTCATGCTTGAAGAGAGAGTTTACAACCATGGTCTGGCCTGGGCGCCGCCACAGTCCAGCGGCGCCAGCCATCTGGGGCTGATGGAGATGCTCGACCACTACAGCCCGTTCGGGCAGATCCGCAATGTGCTGTGTTCCTTCCGCTCCGGCGTCGGGATGGGCGGCTACCAGGGCTCGGCGGCACCGCTGTCGCTGGACCATGTGTTCCGGCGGATCACCGGCATGGGCGCGCTGAAGGTCGGCCTGGACCGCGAGATCTACGGCGGCGGCAAGGGCCTGGTGCTGGCCGACTCGGTCGCCTCCTCGCTGGGTGAGGCGGTGGAGCGGATGCTCGGCGCCTTCTCGTCGCTGGAGCCGGCCTTCCTGAGCACCAGCGTGACCGCCACCGCCCAGCAGATGCGGGATCGCGGCTACCAGATCGTGGGCCCGGAGGACTTCGAGATGTTCACCGACGAGCAGTTGGCCACGGTGGGCTTCCGCTGCGTCCCCTGGACGCCGGACACCCGGCTCACCTGGCATCGCGGGACGAACCTGCTCACCGGTGCCGAGCACTGGGTGCCGGGCCAGTTGGTCCACCTGTTCTACGTCCCCGAGGGCCCCGAGGACCATATCGGCGCCTCCAGTTCGGGCGGCCTGGCTACCCACTACGACGACGAGCACGCGCTGTGCCACGCCCTGCTCGAGGTGGTGGAACGCGACGCCCTCAACCTGGCCTGGTTCTGCAAGGTGCCGCTCACCCGGATCGAACTCGACGAACCGTTCGAGGATCCGGAGATCACCCGCTTCATGGCCTCGGTGGCGCGGGCCGGGATGAAGGTCGACTTCTACCTGCACCGGCTGGACATGCCGGAGTTCTTCGTGGTCACCGCCTCGGCGGTGGAGCCCGGCCTGGAGGCGCACAGCTACGTCTCCGGCGGCGGCGTGGGAGTCAACATCGAGCACGCCATGCGCAGCGCGCTGGCCGAGGTGGTGCAGGCCGAACGGATGGTGCGCAGCCCCTCGGTGGCCCCCCGCTGGGAGCTGACCGGCGGCTTCAAGCGCCGGTTCACCGTCGACCGGGCCGCCCGGCCGGACGAGTTCACCAACTTCATCCAGGTGGTCGACTACTACGGCTTCGCCGAGAACCAGCAGAAGCTCGACTGGTTCCTGCGCGATCCCGACCTGCCCAGGCTGGGGCTTTCCGAACTCCGCACCGAGCCGACCGACAGCGAGCTGGAGCGGATCCTGAGCCTGTACCGGAAGTACTCGCTGACCCCGATCGCCTTCGACTTCACCCCGGACACGTTCAGCCAGGTCCGGCTGCGCAAGGTGTTCGTCCCGGAGCTGACGCCGGCCTTCCCGCCGAACATTCCGCTGCTCGGCCACCGCCGCTACCGGGAACTCCGGATGAAGCTCGGCCTCGACGATCGCGAGTGGACGCTGGCTGACATGCCGGCCGATCCCCTCCCCTACCCCTGACGCCGATGACCACCCCCCGCCAGCAGGCTCCCGACCTCACCACCCTCAGGCCGGGAACCACCGCGATCGTGATCGCCGTGGCTGCGCTCGCCCTGAAGCTGCCCCAGGCGCTGGCCGGCTTCCTGCCGGTCGGCACCGTGCTCCCGGAATGGATGCCGGACCGGCTCGGCACCGGCGGCACCGCCCTGATCGGGATCGCCTGGCTCGCCTTCGGCGCGGTGCTGCTGTGGCTGCGGCGCTGGCTGGGGGCGGTGTCGACGGTCTGGTTCTGCATTGTCTCCGCGGTCAGCGGCGTCCAGCTCTTCCAGACCGGCTTCCCACTCTGGGGCGGTTGGCAGGTGCTGACCGCCGCGGTCGCCACGGTGGCGACCGTCGTCGCCGTCCTCCAGGGGGCCTGCAAGGGCTCGCGCTGGTAATCCCTCCACTCAACCCAAGGAAGTTGGCATGTCAATCACAACCCGCCCCGCACCCGCCCAATCCCGCCTGGTGCTCAACCCCGCCGCCTCGGTGATCCGCTGCAATGACGACGAGGTGGTGGCCAGCCTGGGTTCCCGGGCGCGTTCCACCCACCGCATCCAGGACGCCGGCGGACACCACAAGCTGGCCGACTTCGTGCTGGCCTTCGCCGACCCGAGCGCCCCGGAGACGGTCGCCGCCACCCTCGGCCTGGACGACGCGGTGGCCGCGGAGTTCACCCAGCACCTGCTGGACGGCCAGGTGCTGATCGAGGAGCAGGAATCCCGCTACTCCTACCTGGTCTCCGGCCTCGGCCTGGACGGGATCGACACCGACGTGGCGGTGGCGGTGTGCGGCGGCGGACGGATCGCCGAGGCGCTCTGCCGGCAGCTCGGCTCGCTGCTCGGGCGTCCGGTGCAGCCCACCGGCGAGATCGCCGAGGCGTTCGAGAACAACGACTTCGTGGTGGTCTGTCCCGACCAGGTCAACCCGGGGCTGTTCTACGACGCCGACGAGCTCAGCCGTGCCCTGGACAAGCCCTGGCACCTGGCCTACTGCGACGGCTTCGAACTGATGGTGGGCCCCACCTTCGTCCCCGGCGAATCGGCCAACTACTACGACTTCGACGCGATGGACGAATCCGCCCGGGTGATGCGGATGCAGTACCTGTACGCCAAGTCCGCCCAGCCGGAGGCACCGCAGCACTGCGAACCGCCGGCCTTCGTGGCCGATCTGGCTGCCTCCTACATCATGATGGCGCTCACCCAGCACCTCTGGGGCCGGGGCAGCTTCCTGGAGGGCTACGTGCTGCGGATCGACCTGGAACGGATGCAGTTGGTCCGCGACCGGGTGCTGAGGCTGCCGCGCAACCCGGTGGACATGGGCGTCCGCACCGACCTGCGGCACCCGTTCCTGTGAGAGAGGGGCACGAGCGATGAGAATGCCGGCCGACCAGCTGCGCCGCATGCTGGAACAGACCCTGATCCCGCCGACCAACGTGGTGGAGCTGAACCCCGACACCTTCGAGGCGACCACCATCCGGCTGCAGGATGTCGAGGGGAACCTCGCCGAGCAGTACCAACTCAACTCCTGCCTGAGCCGCACCGGACTGCGACGGCTCACCCCGCGGGACGAGGTGGAGCTGATCACCGAGTTCTACCTGACCACCGCCGGTGACGGGTACGACGAACTGCTCAAGGAGGGCTCCCGCTGGGCGCTGCCGATCGAACGCTGCCCGGTCTGGGTACGGCGACTGATCGGGCCGCTGGCCAGCCATCCCGCGGCGGCCGCCACGCTGTTCAACTGCGACCTGCTGGTCGCCTTCGACGACGGGCTGTGGCGGTTGGTCCCGGACCGGCCGGGCCTGCAGTACGAGGGCACCTGGTCGGCGGAGCTGACCGCGCAGGTGCAGGCCGCGCTGCCGCCCGGACCCGAACGTCCGCCCGCCGAGGGCGTCGTCCTGATCGTCGGGCACCTGGCCCGTGCCTCCTACCTCAGCGGCGACCGGGCCTTCCGGGCCGCCGCGATCGGCTGCGGTTCGCTGCTCGGACTGCTCTGGGCGGTGCTTTCCAGCCCCGGCCCGGCGATCCGGATGTCCGCCAGCCAGCAGTTCCATGACCGGACGGTCAATGCCGCCGCCCGCTGCGACGGTGTTGAGCGCGGCGTCCAGCTGGTCTGCCTGGTCGACTCCCTTCCCGAACCCACCCCAGAGGCCCATCATGACTGACCTGACCGCTGTCGCCGAGATCGTGCTGGACGACGACTCCCTCGAGGCCCGGATCGCCGGCCTCGGACCACGGGCCAGAAAGAGCCTGGACGAGATCGTGGCCAGCATCGCCGACCTGGAGGAGGCCGGAACCGACCCGATCCTGCGCCGGGTGGTGCACCGGCTGTTCGAGCGTTCGGTGAACGAGTTCTTCACCGCCGAGACCGCGCAGAGCACCAACCTGCCGCCGGAGCTGATCCGGTTCACCGTGCCCGATCCCACCGCCCTGCCACTGCCGGAGCCGACCCCGGAACTGGAGTTCGGCCTGACCGAGGCGCTGCAGGTGCGCCGCTCGCAGCGCAACTACCTGAACACCCCGCTGCCGCTGACCGAGCTCAGCGACCTGCTGCACCACGCCCTGGGCCGCAACGGCACCGAGGACGGCTACGGCACCCGGGACATGCCGCTGCAGCCCTACCCCAGCATCGGCGGGCTGGATCCGGTGGACGTCGGCGTGGTGGTGAACCGGGTGGAGGGCCTGCGTCCCGGCTACTACCACTACGACAAGGTGGGTCACGGGTTGATCCCGGAGCTGCGCGGCGACCTGAGGATGTCCCTGGTCAACTGCACCTTCGACAACGAATGGCTGTTCTACGCGCCGGTGGTGCTGGTGGTGGTGAGCAACCAGGACAAGGTCTACTGGAAGTACAAGACCCGCGGGTACCGCCTCTCGCTGCTCGATCAGGGCGCCGCGATGCAGAACCTCTACCTGGTCAGCACCGGGCTGGGCCTGGGCTGCTGCGCGATCGCCGGCTACGACGACCAGAAGATCAACCAGCTGTTCGGCTACACCGCGGGCGACCGGTCGGTCAGCGTGCTGATGACGATCGGCGAGCCGGCCAAGCGGGCCGCTGGGACCCGCCGGAACTGACATGTGGCAGCTCGCGGTTCAGCAGTGGCTGGTGGTCATGATCGTGATCGCGGCCACCACCGTGCTGGGGGCCTTCGTGGTCCCTCGGCTACGCCCCTGGATCCCGCTGCTGGTGCCGGTGATGCTGGGGCTGAGCTGCGGGGTGATCGCGGTCCGCGGGCTGGCCGAACTCGGCCGGACGGCTTCCGCGGTGCTGTTCGACCGTCCGCTGGCCCAGGCGCTGGGGCTACCGGACGGCGGTGGCGTCCTGCTCGGGCTGGCGATCGGCCTGGCCGGGGCCTGGGCGGCGTTCCGCTCGGAGGCGGCGCTGCTCCGGTGGAAGCCGGCGCTCCGCCGCCCCACCGCCACCCCCGGGCTGCCGCTGGGCGGCGCCTCGCTTCCCCTGCCCGGCCGTTCGGAGAGCATGAAGGGGGTGGCCGCGATCGCCCGGCGTCCGGGTCTGTTCCTGGCCGTCTCGGTGCTCAGCGCGACCGGCGAGGAGCTGCTGTTCCGCGGTGCCATGCTGGCCGAGGCGCCCTGGCAACTGCCCGGCCTGGCGGCCGGCCTGCTGGGCCTGCAGGCGGTGCTGTTCGCCGGCACCCACGTCGCCTTCGGCTGGCGCACCATGCTGGGCAAGGTGCTGCTCGGTCTCGCTCTCGGGCTTGGCGCGGCGTTCGGCGGCCTGTTGGTCGGCGCGCTGCTGCCCCACCTGGCCTATCAGGTGCGGGTACTGGCCCAGTTCCGTCCGGTCACCCGGCGGGTGCCCGGCCATGCTTGAACCGGAGCGGGTCGATCAGCTGCTGCGCAGCCCCGGGGTGGGCCGGGTGTTCGACGGCCAGCGGTTCCACCAGGCGACTGGCGACGGCTGGACGGTCACCGAGGCCCTGGTCGACGCGGGCGCCGGCGTCGGTGGCTACCGGGAGAGCCTGAACGAGCCGCTGCTGCGGGCGGCCCAGGCCATCCTCCGGCTGCTCACCGAGAGTGGCGTCGGCGGAGTCCGGGTCGGCTCCTCGAGCTGGGCCGAGCAGGCCCACTTCCGCGCCCTGCTGAGCCAGGCCGGGCCGACCGCGCCCGCGCTGACCGGCGGCGGCCCGGTGCTGACCGACAGCGAGCCCGCCTCGGATCGTGAGCGCTGGATCACCGGTGAGGGCGAGCTGGTGCGTGCCCTGGAGGTCGCCGACCTGGAAGGTGCCGGCTGGGTCGCGGTGCAGACCGAGGATCCGGCCTTCGCCGCCGCCGCGGTCCGGGCCGCGCACGCCCGCGGCCTACGGGTCGCGCTCCGCGGCCCGGTGACCACCGCCGCCGAGCTGGCCGAGGGAGACCTGTTCACCGGCGTGGCCAACCTGCTCCGGCGGCGGACGACGGACCGCGGCCTGGCGGTGCTCAGCGCCTGGGCGTCCGAACCGCTGGACGTTCCGCTGCGGCACGCCACCGACTTGGCTGAGCGTGGCGTCGGCCTGACCAGCGAACTGCTCAGCCTGCACCGCGGTGTCTTCCTGCGGGAGGCGCTGCAGGCGCCCTTCCTGGAGGAGAACGTCCCGATCCTGCCGCACGTCCGCTGGGTGATGCAGATGCGGCGCGGCACCGGCTACGTCGCCGGCCGCTCGGCGCTGCGGGACCACACCGGCCTGGCCGAACCGACCCGGGCCGAGGCCAAACAGGCTGCCGAAGGTTGGCAACGGCTCACCGAGGCGGTCGGCCGGCTGCACGCCGACGGCGTCCGGATCCTGCCGGCGTCCACCGCCCCGCAACTCACCCTGCTGCCCGGGCTCGGGCTGAAGGAGGAGTTGGTCACCCTGGCGGCGGCCGGCGTCCCGCTGCCGGACCTGCTCGCCCGGGCCACCGACCGCTCCTGGCTGGGGCTGGCTCCCCGGCCGCTGTTGCTGGCCAGCGACCAGGATCCCGGTGACGCCGCCCGCTTCCTCGCTCGGCTGACCCTGTGGACGGAACTATCCGAAGGTTGATGGTGCCCGCCGGCCCGGTGCGGTTCACTGGGAGGACGGCCGCCGAGGACGGCGGTCGCTGACCCGCCTGGGTGTGGAAGGGAGCCTGCGATGCGCAGGATCGGGGCGTTCGTCGCCTGTCTGGTGATGTCGGCCGGAGCGGTCGTTCCAGCGACCGGTCAGGGTTCGGCCGGTGGGGCCGAGCCGCAGGGGCTGCAGGATCTGATCTGTTTCATGATGCCGTGGATGTGCCGTATGAGATGATCGGAAGGTGGCCCCCACCCCCCGTCCAACGGGCCGCGCCCCGGAGATAACCGCGCGGGCGCCGGCGTGGGCGATCGCGCTGCTGGCCGGCGTCCTGCTGTGGTCGCTGGGAACCGATCTGCGCTCGGTGGTGGACAACGCGCCCGGCTGGTCCTGGGGTCTGGCGCTGCTGGTGCTGAAGGTGATCATCGACCACGGCTCCCTGGTACTGGCCGGCGTCCGTCCCTACGCCGCCGCCGTCGCGCTGTGGATCTCGCTGCCGATCACCGTCACCAGCGGCCACATCGGCACCACGCTGCTCAGCGTGCCCGGCGTCACCGCCGCCGTGCTGGCGCTGTGCCGGCCCCGGTTCGCGGCGCTGCACCTGGCGGTCTGCGCCGGCTGGGTGGTGGCGCACGCCGCCTCGGGTACCGATCCGATGATCGGCTGGACGCTGGTGTTGTTCCTGGTGCCGGCGGTCACCGGTGGCCTGGTCACCCGCTGGTTCCTGGTCCGGGTGGCCCGGGAACGGGAGCGCAGCCGGCGGGCCGCCGCGCTGGCGGCGGGAGTTCGCGAGCAGGAGCGGCTGGCCCTCTCCCGCGAGTTGCACGATGTGGTGGCCAGCAGCCTGGCGCTGATCTCGCTGGAGACCTCGGGGGTGGAGGACTCCGAGGATCCCGCCGAGTTGCGGCAGGCGCTGGGCACGGTGCAGCAGACCTCCCGGGCCGCCGCCGCCGAACTCCGGCTGCTGGTCCGGACCCTGCGGGAGCCGCCCGGCGACCCGGGGCAGGTCGCCCCGGCGGAATCGCAGCGGGCTGGCAGCCTGGCCGAGGTCACCCAGCAGGCCGTCCACACGCTGGTCGAGCACGGCTTCGCGGTGGCCACCGAGCTCGGCGACTTCGCCGACATCCGGGTCGAGGTGCTGCAACCCTCCGTGGTCCACACCTACCTGCGGATCATCCGGGAGGCGGTCACCAACGTCATCAAGCACGCCCCGCCCGGCGCCGGCTGCACGGTCACCGGCATCCTGGACGGCTGTCAGCTGTCGGTCCGGGTGGCCAACCAGACCGATCCGCAGGCGGAGGCGGTGGCGGCCCGCTCCGACGGCGTCGGGCTGAAGGGGATCGCGGAACGGGCGATGCTGATCTCCGGCACGGTGAGCTACGGGATGGACGACGGCCAGTGGGTGGTCTCGGCCAGCCTGCCGCTGCGTCCCTGAGCGGCGGTCAGCCGTCGGATTCCCGATCCAGCGACGGGTTCACCAACCCCAGTTCGTAGCAGCGGATCAGCGCCTGGACCCGGTCCTTGACCCCGAGCTTGGTGGTGATGTGGTTCAGGTAGGTCTTCACCGACACCTCGGAGAGGAACATCCGGTCGGCGATCGCCCGGTTGCTCAGCCCGCGGGCCAGCCAGGTCACCACCTCGGTCTCGCGCTCGGTCAGCTTCAGCGGGCCGGCGGCGGTGATCACCTCGGCGGGGCGCTCGATCTCCGAGGTGGCGTACTCGGTCAGCAGCCGAACCAGGGCCGGGGAGATCGCGAAGTGGCCGTCCTGGCCGAGCACCGTCCGCATCGCGCCGAAGAGCTCGTCGGTCGTGCAGTCCTTGAGCAGATAGCCGCTGGCACCGGCCCGGATCATCGGCAGCAGGTGATCGGCGGTGGGGAAGGTGGTCAGCGCCACCACCCGGGTGGTTGGCACCAGCCGGGTGATCCGGCGGGTGGCCTCGATGCCGGTCATCCTGGGCAGCTTGATGTCCATCAGCACGATGTCCGGACGGTGCTCGACGCACCGGCTCACCGCCTCCTCGCCGTTGGTCGCCTCGGCGATCAGTCGGAAGCCCTCCCGCCGGCTGAGGATCCGGGCGAGCGCGGTGCGCATCTGCGGGTCGTCCTCGGCGATCATCACGGTGCGGACGCGGGCCGCCGGCTCGGCGGCAGCCGGCGGGCTCGGGGTGGTGGAATCCATGACGGTGCTTTCTGCCGGGGTTTGCAGACCCTCCCAGTTTGCCAGCCAAGCCGCGCGATGGCCCGCGTTTTGCCGGTCTGGGCGGCTCCGTCGAGGGTCTCCGCGCGGCAGGCATCCCGCCCAGAAACCGAAAGCCGCACCGGCTGCCCGCCGTGACGCCCTTACGCTGTCGGGCGTGCTGGATTGGCTACTTGGGAACTGGACCGAGGTGCTCGGGTTCACCACCGGCGCCGTGTGCGTGGTGCTGGCGGTGCTGCGGAACGTCTGGAACTACCCGATCGGACTCGCCAACAACGTGGTCTTCATCGGCCTGTTCGCGGTCAATGGGCTGTACGCCACCGCCGGGTTGCAGGTGGTCTTCGCCGGGCTGGCGATCCATGGCTGGCTGCGCTGGACGCGAGGGGTGGAGCAGGATTCCGACTACATCGGCTCGGCGCCGCGCCGGGCCGTCCTGCCGCTGGTGCTGGCCGGGCTGGTCGCGGCGGCCGTCCTGGCCTGGGTGTTGAGCAGCTTCACCGACTCCACCGTGGCGGTGCCGGACGCCGCCGCGACCGCCGGCAGCCTGGCCGCGCAGTACATGCTCAACCGCAAGTGGATCCAGAACTGGTTCGTCTGGCTGGGGGTCGACATCGGCTACGTCTGGCTCTACCTGGTGACCGGTCTGACCTTGACCGCGGTGCTCTACGCCGGGTTCGCCGTGCTGACCATCACCGGCTACCTCAGCTGGCGGGCCATCGCCCGTCGCAATGCTGCGGCCGGGAGCCGGGAGCCGGTGGATGTCCACTGAGCCGAAACGGTTCCGGCACGGTCTGGTGCTGGGCAAGTTCTATCCGCCGCACGCCGGGCACCACCACCTGATCCGCACCGCGCTGCGGGCCTGCGACCGGGTGACCGTCGAGGTACTGGCCTCCGAGGTCGAGTCGATCTCGCTGACCGACCGGATGGAGTGGCTGCGCGAGGATCACCCGACCGCCCGGGTGGTGGGCGGGATGGACGAGGCAGAGGTCGACTACGACTCCCCCGCCGCCTGGGACGCCCACCTGATCCCGATCCGGGCGCTGCTGGACGAGCCGGTGGACGCGGTGTTCACCTCCGACCCCTACGGCGCCGAACTGGCCCGCCGGCTGGACGCACACTGGGTTCAGGTCGACCCGGGTCGCACCGACAATCAGGTCTCCGGCACGGCCGTCCGGGGTGATCTGGCGGGTCACTGGCACGAACTCTCCGCCGCCACCCGCGCCGGACTGGCCGTCCGGGTGGTCGTCCTGGGGGCCGAATCCACTGGCAGTACCACTCTGGCCGAGGACCTGGCCGCCCACTTCGGTGCGGCCTGGGTGCCCGAGTACGGCCGGGAGCACACCTTCACCCGCGACGGCGGCCTGGCCGAACCGTGGCGCCCCGACGAGTTCGACCTGATCGTGGACCGGCAGATCGCCTGGGAGGAGGCCGCGTTGCGGCGCACCCCCGTCCCGCTGCTGATCTGCGACACCGACGTGCTGGCCACCGCGGTGTGGCACGAGCGCTACGTCGGCACACCGGCGCCCCGCATCCTTCAGCGCGCCGCCGGGCACCAGCCCGCGCTCTACCTGCTGACCGGCGATGAGATCCCCTGGGTGGACGACGGCTCCCGGGACGGCGAGCATATCCGCCACGCCATGCAGCAGCGCTTCCGGGAGGCGCTGGCCGCCCAGCCCGTCCCCTGGGTCGAGGTGCGGGGCACACCCGCCGAGCGGCTCGCCCGGGCGGTGCCGCTGGTTGAACAGGTGGTCGCCCAGCGGACGAGATTCGCGCCGCCGTTGGAACAACGCTGACCGCGCCGTAACTACGCTGAGCCCATGGCCGACCGCTGGAACAAGCTCTCCGCTTCGCCGACCACCCACGGCGGACCGGCGTCCCTGGAACCGCGCACCACGGCCGACCTGTTCACCCCGCCCGGGAAAGCCGCCGAGGTCGATCTCGACGAGAAGCTCCGCCGCGCCTACTACTGGCTGGTCAACCGGGCGGTGATCTCGCCCTATTACGACATCGAGTTCACCCACGGCAGCCCGCTGTCCTACCAGTTCGGGGACGCCGGGGCTCGGCTCACCCTGCCGCGGGATCCGTCCTTCGCCTCGAACGTGCTGATTCCGCTGCTCACCTTCGCGGTCGGCGGCAAGTGCCTGCTGGTCGGCGGCCCGGGACGGGGCAAGACCACCATCGCCGTGCTGATGGGCGTGCTGGCCGGCTCCTCGCCCGAGGAGGTGCGCCGCGGCGTCCAGCAGGGCCAGCCGCAGCTCACCATCAGCGACCTGGTCGGCATCCCGTTGCCCCGCGACCTGGTGAACGCCAGCCGGCTGGCCGACATCGGCATCGCCTGGCGGGAGTGGCTGACCCGGCCGGTGAAGATCGTGGACGAGTACAACCGGATCCCCACCAAGACCCAGTCGGCGCTGCTCACCATGGTCGCCGAGGGCTACGTGGAGAGTCACGACCAGCTGCACCGCACCGATCCCGGGCAGGGCACCGAGAGCTGGTTCTTCACCGCCAACGACGACGCCGGCGGCGGCACCTTCCCGGTGATCCAGGCACTGAAGGACCGGATGGACGTCACGGTGGCCGCGCTGGGCTTCAACAGCCGCTTCTTCAGCGAGCTGGTCGCCCGGGTCGAGGCCGGCGAGAAGCCGGAGGATCACGTCCCGGCCGAACTGGTCTTCGCCCCCGCCGAGCAGACCGCCATGCTGGCCCGGATCCGCGCCGTGCCGCTGCCCCGTCCGGTGCAGCGCCGGCTGGAGTTCTTCTTCAGCCACTTCGAGTTCGCCCAGCACGGCGGCCGCCAGTTCGAGTACCGCACCAAGGACACCGTGATGACCGCCGGCGGCCGGGTCAGCGAGGTGATCGAGACCAACACCGGCGCCGACCAGCAGGTCGACCTCGGCGCGCAGACCCTGAACAGCCTATCGGTGCGCAGCCTGCAGAGCCTGATCCTGTACGCCAAGGCGATGGCCTGGTTCCGCGGCCGGGACGAGGTCGGGCTGGCGGACGTCGCGGCGGTGCTGCCGTTCGCGCTGCGCGGCAAGCTGCTGCCCAACCCCACCCACCCCAGGTTCGACGTCGGCGCGGAGCCCGAGCTGATCACCGACCTGACCAGCTGGCTGGCCAACCTGTTTGCCACCTCCAACCGGCAGTTCGAGTCCCTCGGGTTGGGCGTCGACGATCCGGTGGGCGCCCTGCTGGCGCAGTTCGACCAGGGGCTGGAGGGGCTCAGCGCGCTGGACACCAGCCAACGGATCACCGCGGTGGAGACCCAACTGAACACCATCGCCGCGGCCGGCAAGCTCTACGGCCGCCACTTCGACGACCTGGCCGCGCTGAAGTACCTGCACCAGCGCTACTCCGGCTACCTGCGCTGGGTGCAGGGACGGTAGCCATGCTCGCCGTCCAGCCGATGCCGGCGGTCAACGCCCGCGTTCAGCCCGTCGAGCTGCCGGTGACGCAGCTCTCGTCCGAGGAACTCGAGATCGCCACCGCGAACCTGACCTCCTGGGGCGGCCGGCCAGCGCTCTTCCGGCACTTTCTGGCAGCCGGGCTGGCCCGTCCCACGGCGGCCGATCCCCACCAGGTGGCCGCCGTGGCCGGCTGGCGGTCCGGGGCGCTGAACCTGCGGTTCGAGGCGCTCCGGCTGCTGCCCAGCCTGCCGCCGGAGGCCGCCGCGGCCACCCTCGGCCTGGCCGAGGCCGAGCTGGCCGACTTCCTCGAACTGCAACAGCTTGATCCGTACTGGTGGCCCGGCCGGGCGGACGCCCGGGGAGCGGTGCTGCGGGCGGGTGGGTTCGCCGGGCTGGGGGGAAGCTGGCTGGTCCCGCCCAGCCGGGCCGGACGCGGGCCGGTCACCGGCCGCTGGGTGGTGTTCGCCGGCGACAGTTGGTGGCAACTGGACGCCGACGTGTTCGGCGCCCTGCTCACCGTGCTGGACGAGGAGCCGGAGTGCGGCCCGGACACCGATCCCTCCGGCGTCCGGATCTCGTTCTCACCCGACTCGTACCTGATCGAACTGGCGGTGCCGGCGGAGGCGTCCCGATGATCACCCGCTGCCAACTCTCTCGGTTCGTCGGCTGGGGTGAGGTGAACAAATCCACCTCCAGATGCGGTCAGCGAGCCGGAATTGAGGCCAAATCGGCAATCTGCAGGTCGATTTGTTCGGCCGGCCCGGCCAGACGCCTCGGGAAGGCCGCCCGGTGAGCGACGAGTTGGATTGGGTCCCGGCCTGGCGTTCCGCCCAGGCGCTGTGGGGGGTGTCGCTGCACGACCCCGAACTGGTGGCCGAACCGGCACCGCCCAGCTTCGCCTGGTTCTCCTTCCCGCCGCAGGTCACCATCGACGTGCCCACCCTGTACGCCGCGGACGCGGCCGCCGACCTGGAGAGCGTGTTCGCCCACGAGATCGGGCATCACGTCCTCTCCCCCAGCACCCGGCTGGATTCGCTGAAGCTGCGGCACCAGCTGGGACGCGCCTTGCTGGCCAGCGATCGGCCGGCCACGCCCGAGGTGGTCGCCCTGCTGAGCAACCTGTGGTCGGATCAGCTGATCAACCTGCGGGTGGCCGCCCTGCAACGCCGCCGCGATCCGGCGGCCGAGCCCGGCATGATCCGGCTCTGGCGCCGGCTCTCGGCGGTGCAGCCGCCCGATCAGCTCAGCTGGGTGCTGCGGCGGGCCTACGAACTCAGCTGGGCGCTGCCGCCGGGAACGCTGTGCGCCGAGGCTCCTCCGATCCGGCCGGCAGGCCCGGGCAAGCACGGCGGGAAGAGCGAAGCCGGGACGGAGGTTCGGCAGGAAGCCCCCGCTGAGGGGCCGGCTGCCCGCCGCTCCGGCCGGGCAGCCCGGCGGCGGGCCAAGGCGGCCGCCGCAGCGCCGATCACCGCCAAGCTCAACGAACGCGAGCGTGAACTGCGGCAGGCCCAGGCCGAGGTCGAGGCCGCCGAACAGGCGATCGACGCCGACCTGCTGGCCGACCCGGTGGCCGACGCCCATCTGCTGGCCAGGCTGACCTCGGTGTTCACCGACGACCCGATCTCGGGGGGTCTCTCCTTCGGCATGCTGGCGGCGCCCTACCTGCCGCGTTCGGGGAGGGTGAGCGGCGGGATCCAACTCGGCTGCGCCGGCGAGACCGGCGCCCAGCCGCCGTCACCGGCCGAGGTCGGTGCGATCCTGGGCGACCCCAGGCTCTCCACGCCCCCGGTCCACCCGGCGGCAGGGCCGGACCTGGGCGCCGAGCCCGACCCGCAGGCGACCTCGCAGCCCTCCGGCGGCCAGGGCTACGGCCTGGCCGAGACGCTCTCGCTGTACGACTCCTCGTTGGCCGATGCCGTGCTGGCGGCCTGGTACCGCAATCAGGCGCGGCCCTGGGTGAAACCGCTCACCGAGCAGCGGCCGGCGGCCGACGCCCCGGAGCTGCCCGGTCCGCTGGAGCAGTGGGAACTGGGCGACGACCTGGCCGACCTGGACTGGCCCGGTTCGCTGACCGCCGCCCCGGAGATCCTGCCCGGGGTCACCACCCGCCGCCGGGCGCGGATCGACGATCCGGAACGGCCGGCCGAGGTGAGCCTGCGGCTGGATCTCTACATCGACTCGTCGGGGTCGATGCCGGATCCGAAGCGGGGGTCGCCGGCCGTGCTGGCCGGCGCGATCCTGGCACTGTCGGTGCTGCGCGGCGGCGGCGCGGTCCGGGCGACCAGCTGGGCCAGCCCCCGCCAGGTCGCCGGGCCGGACCGCTTCCTGCGGGATCCGGTGGCGGTGATGGCCGCGATCGCCTACTTCTTCGCCGGTGGCACCTCGTTTCCGCTGGATCTGCTGCAGGCCCGCTACGCCGGCCAGCCGGACGCCAACCAGACCATCCGGCGGCACCTGGTGGTGCTCTCCGACGACGGGCTGGATTCCATGTTCGGGGTGGGGAACGACCGGTACGCCCAGGTGGCGGCCCAGGTGCGTCCCAGGTTCACCACCGCCACGCTGGTGCTGCTCGACCGGTACCGGAGGGTGGAGCCACTGGCGCGGGCGGCCGGCTACCAGGTCGCCTACCTGGATTCGATGGACGATGCCCCGGTGGTCTGCGCCCGGCTGGCGGAGGTGATGCATGGCTGACACCGAAGAACTTCTCAAGCGATGGAGCGCGATCGCGCCGGTGGAGGACGACCGGTGGCGGGAACTCGTCCCCGGCCCGTCGGTGGTGGAGCTGGGCGCCCGGCTCTCCGCGGTGCCGTCGCAGTTCCTGGACGACCAGGTCTCGCTGCCGCGCGCTGGCCGGCGACGTCCTGGGCCGGCAACGGGCGCGGCAGCTCAGCGCGCTCCCGTTCGCCGACCATCAGCCGGTCCGGCGCGGGGTGGCGATCGGGCTGTGGTTGTTCGCCAGCGAGTCCGTGCTGGCGCCGCTGCAGCCCGGCCTGGTCGACCGGCAGCCGACGCTCGCGCTGGACGCCCTCGGGCTGCGGCTGGCGCCGATCGTCGACCCGGCGCGCTGGCTGGCGGAGGCCGACCGCCGGGAGGAGGCGGTTCGCACCTTCCTGTTCTGGAACGGGCAGCTGCCCAAGGGCGAGACCGTCCAGGCGGCGCAGGCCGCGCTGGCCGCCCGGGACTCGCTGCGGTTCAACCAGGCGCTGGCGGCCAGCTTCGCCGAGCACCGCCACCGCGACGAGTTGCGTCGCCGGCTGGAGGCGGCCCGCGCCCGGGAGGCGGCTGCGAGGTACACCCGTGAGTGACGATCCGCTGGCCATCGCGGAGTACGCCCCCGGCGTCTCCGCCGTGCTGACCGACGCCGAACGCTGGCCCACCCTCACCGCGGCGGGGGCGGCCCGGCTGGCGGCCGTCCGGCACCACCCGGCGGCACCGCGCTGGACCCACGCCACCGGCGACCGGCTGACGGCCGAACAGCTCGAACGCACCCGCCACCCGCTGCCCACCGCGGGCTGGCTGGACGAGCACCTGGCGGTGGCCCGCAAGCTGCCCGCCTACCGCCGGCTCACCGGACTGGACACGCTGGCCGACTTCCCCACCATCAGCCGGGCCGACCTGGCGGCGGACGTGGCCGCCTACGTCCCGCTGGACGCCGACTTCAGCCGGCTGATCCACGGCTCCAGTTCGGGTTCGACCGGCGCCGCGCTGATGATTCCGGACGACATCGAGGAGGTCGCCCGCTCCTTCCACCTGCTGGTCGACCTGGTCCGGGCCGAGGGCATCGACTGGCGGCCTGACCCCTCGTCGTCCGGGAGCGGGCGGATGGCGTTGGTGAACCTCGTCCTGCAGCACCAGGCGTTCACCTATGTCTCGGTGATCAGCGGTTTCGAGCAGGCCACCATGGCCCGGATCAACCTGGCCACCGCCGAGTGGCCCTACCCGGGAGCCCGGGCCGACTTCCTGGCGGCGCAGGATCCGCAGGTGATCACCGGGGATCCCGCCACCCTGGCCGAACTGCTGGAACCCGACCTGGTGGGGGTCGTGCACCCCCTCGCGCTGTTCTCGGGTGCGGAGGCGCTGTCCGCTCCGCTCCGGGCAAAGCTGGTGGACGCCTTCGGCTGCCCGGTATTCGATCTCTACGGGCTGCACGAGACCCGGCCGATCGGCGTCCGCACCGCCGACGGGCCGTTCCGCATCCTGCCCCGCCGGCTGGTGGTCGAGATCCTGGACGATCACGGTGACCCGGTGCCGGACGGCGAGCTGGGCGAGATCGTCGTCACCGCCGGCGAGAACCCGCTGCTGCCGCTGGTCCGCTACCGCACCGGCGACTACGCCCGGCTGGTCGAACTCGACGGCCGTCCCGCGCTGGCCGACCTGGCAGGACGAGCCCACGTCCGGTTCCGGGCGGCGGACGGCTCGCCGGTCTCCAGCATCGACCTCACCCAGCAGTTGCAGGCCGGCGGCGCCTTGGGCTGGACCGTCCATCAGGCGGCGGACGGGCGGGTCACCGCCAGGGTCGTCCAGGGCGACCAGCGGCAGATCGGCCGGGTGCTGACCGCGCTGCTCGGCGACCGGATCACCATCGAGCCGGTGCCCACCCTCGCCGCCCTCGGCCCGGGCAAACCGCGGCGCTACAGCTGCGATCCGCCAGCCGCGAACTCATTGGGCGGATCTCCCGGCGCGTGAGAGAATGGTGCAATGCGTCCGTACCTTGAAATCCTCAGAATTCCGGGCGCCCTGAAGTTCTCCTCAGCCGGCCTACTGGCCCGTTCCGGCGGTGCCATGATGGGGATCGGCCTGGTGTTGATGGTCTCGGGCCTCTACGGCAGCTATGAGCTGGCCGGGGCGCTGGCCGCCGCCAATGGATTCGCCTGGGCGCTCGGCACAGCCGTGCTCTCCAACCTGGTCGACCGGTTCGGCCAGCGCCGGGTGATGCTGCCGGCCGCCGTGGTCACCAGCGCCAGCCTGGCCGCGCTGGTCGTGCTGGCGATCGCGCAGACCCCGATCTGGACGCTGTTCCCGGCCGCGATCCTGAGCGGCGCCACCGGTGGCGCCCCCGGCGCCCTGGTCCGGGCGCGGTGGAACCACGTCACCAGCGAACCCGGCCAGTTGCACACCGCCTTCGCGCTGGAATCCACCCTGGACGAGGTGACCTTCGTGATCGGCCCGGTGGCCGCCACCGCGCTGGCCACCCTGGTGCACCCGGCCGCCGGGCTGGTGCTGCCGGTGATCCTGTCGCTGGTCGGGGCCCTGGTGTTCTACGCCCAGCGCACCACCGAGCCGCCGGTGCTGCCGCGGCAGACCCAGTCGGGCGGCCGGGTGCCGTTGCGGGAGCGGCTGGTCGTGCTGTTCCCCGGGATCGGCGCGGTGGTGGCGGTGAACCTGCTGATCGGCGCGGTCTTCGGCGCCATCGACATCTCCGTGGTGGCGGCGGCCACCGCGATGGACGCCCGCGCCGCCTCCGGCATCATCCTGGCGGTGTTCTCGGTGGGCTCGGCCGGGGCCGGCTTCTACTACGGCGCCCGGCACTGGAGTTCGCCGCTGCCGGCCCGCTTCCTGATCGGCGTGTCGGCGCTGCTGATCGCCTCGCTCGGCCTGCTGCTGGCCAATACGGTGGTGCTGCTGGCCGCCGTCGGGCTGATGGTGGGCGTCACCATCGCCCCCACCCTGATCAACGGCAACACCCTGATCAAGCGGCTGGCGCCGGCTCCCCGGCTGACCGAGAGCCTGGCCTGGATGGGCACCGGGATCGGGATCGGCGCCTCGCTCGGCTCCAGCGCGGCCGGCAAGGCGATCGACGCCGCCGGCTACCACGCCGGCTTCTGGGTGGTGGTGATCTCCGCCGCGATCGCCGCGACGATCGCCGCGGGGTCGTACCTCAACCTGCGCCGCCTGGCCTCCTCCGAAGAGCCGGAACCGCTGGCCGCCACGGCCTGACCGCCCGGGTCGGGCACCTGCCTCGCCAGAACGGAAAGAACCGGGACCGAGCCGGACATGGTAGGGGGTGAGCACCGTGCCTGAGGCCGAGACCCGGTTCGCCGCCGTCGTCCAGCAGATCATCGAGCCGGTCCGCCGCTACCTGGCCCGGCGGACCGACCCCGATACCGCCGAGGACGTGCTGGCGGAGGTGCTGCTGGTCTGCTGGCGACGCCGGGCGGACATCCCGGCCGAACCGTTGCCCTGGACGTACGTGGTGGCCCGCCACTGCCTGGCCAACGCCGAACGCGCCCGGCGCCGGCGGGACCGGTTGGCCGGTCGGCTGCAGGCGGTGGAACGGACGGTCGCCACGCCACCGCAGGATGCCGCCGACCACAGCGCCCTCCATCTCGCGCTGCGGCGGCTCCGTCCGGCTGACGCCGAGGTGCTGCGGCTGTGGGCCTGGGAGCAGCTGGGCACCGGCGAGATCGCGACCGTCCTGGAGATCAGCCAGAACGCCGCCGCCATTCGATTGCACCGGGCGAAACGCCGATTGCGGGAACAGCTGGGAAAGATCGACCAGCGTGACGGACATACCGAGAGTGAAAGGAGGCAGGACCGATGACGCAACCCAACCAGCCGGACGACGAACTCCGAACGCTGCTGCGGGATGCCGACCCCGCGTCCGGCCTCGCCGCCCTCGAATCGGATCGGATCACCCGCATGGTCAACCTCACCACCTCGCAGACCACTTCCCCCACCCCCCGCCCGGCACCGGCCAGACCGCTGATCTGGGGCCTGGCCGGTGTTGGGGGCGTGGCCGCTGCCGCTGTGATCGCCTGGAACGCCCTCACCCCGGCCACCACTGCCACGCTGCGGCTGGAACTGCCGCCGGACAACAGCGCGACGGTCAGCTGCCCGATGGTCGAACCCGCCCTGCTGAAGAACTACCGCCTCGCCTTCGCCGCCCGGGCCGAGAAGGTGTCCGACGACCTGGTCACCCTGCAGGTCACCGAGGCGTTCCGGGGCGAGCCCGGCACCCTGGTCGAGGTCGCCGGCCACGACCTCTCCGCCAGCGACTACTCCGGCTTCGCCTTCGTCGAGGGGCAGAGCTATCTGATCTCCGTGCTCGACCCCACGCTGCCGTCGCCGGCGCCGGAGATCGCGTTGTGCGGCCTCTCCGGTCCGGACGACGCGGGCCTGCGCACGGTCTATGAGGAGGCCTTCGGCTGATCGGGGAGAAATAGCCAACAATCGAAGAGGTAAATAGGAAATACGGCCCATTTCCCTCCTCTTATTCGATTTCGACACCCGTCGGGTGGCACGGGGTAAGAATGCTTACAGGCCGCGTTCCAGCGTTGGCGCGGCGCAGTGGCACTCGACAGGACACGTACATGACCACTCAGCCGCCGTTCCCCGGTCTACCCGAAGTCATCAATGGCAATGGCGCCATCGCGCACGTGATGAAACACGTCTGCGGCGGCGTCATCGGCTACCCGATCACCCCCTCGACCGAGATCTCGGAACTGTTCGAGGCGGCCCGGGCCGAGGGCCAGCTCAATGTCTGGGGCAGGCACCCGTTCTTCGTCGAGACCGAGGGCGAGCACTCCGCGCAGAGCGGCGCCCTGGGCGCGGCGCTGACCGGCGGCAATTTCATCTCCAACGCCTCCTCCAGCCAGGGCATCCTGTACGGCCTGGAGTCGCACTACGTCACGGTCGGCAAGAAGATCGGCGGCTTCGTGCTGCAGGTGGCCGCCCGGGTGGTCACCCGACATTCGCTCAACGTGATGGCCGGCCACGACGACGTCTACGCCCTGCTGCCGACCGGCTACACCATCCTGTTCGGCTCCAACCCGCAGGAGGCCGCCGACCTGGCCGCGATCTCCTACCGGGCCTCGGCGCTCTCGCTGATCCCGGTCGCCAACGCGATGGACGGCTTCGCCACCAGCCACATGATGAGCGAGGCGCTGTTGCCCGAGCCGGAGTTGCTGGCCAGCTACCTCGGCGATCCGGCCGGACGGATCGACTGCCCCACCGTCGCCCAGGAACTGCTGTTCGGTGCCAAGGGCCGGGTCTTCCAGCTGAACCAGTACCTCGACCGGCACGCCGCCGCCGTGCTGGCCGACGACCTCGCGGCGTTGCGCGCCATGCTCACCGCCCAGGCCGAGCAGGTGGAGGCCGACGATGCCGGCGAACTGGTCGGGCAGACCCTCGCCTGGCTGCCCGCCGACCTGCACGGCCAGTGGCGCCGGCAGTGGCTGGGCGCCTGGCGCAAGGGCACCCGCCAGCTGGTCCCGGCGCTGGTCGACCCGCACAACCCAGGTCTGACCGGTCCGGTGCAGAACCAGCCAGACTTCCAGGCGGGCGCCGCCGATCACCGCACCCACTTCGCCAGCGCCGTCCCCGAGCTGGTGCGGCGGGCGATGGTCGAGTACGCCGAGCTGACCGGACGCGAGTACTCCCCCGTGGTCGCCTACGACACCGCCGACGCCGACTACGTCTTCGTCGGGATGGGCTCGATCACCGATGACGTCCGCGCCGTGCTGCCCTACCTGCGCTCGCTCGGGCTCAAGGTCGGCGTGGTGTCGGTCAAGCTGCTGCAGCCCTTCCCGGAGGCCGAGCTGGTGGCCGCGCTGGGCAATGCCAAGGTGGTCACCATCCTGGAGCGCTCCGACGACACCGCGCTCACCCGGTTCGTCACCCAGGCGCTCTACCACGCCCGCGCCTTCCCCCGGCTCACCACCGCGATCTTCGGCCTGGGCGGACACGACGTCCAGCCCCGCCACCTGGTCGCCGCCGCCAAGCAGATGGCCAGCGAGGACGGCCCCGGCCTGATCTACCTGGGCTCGCAGTTCTTCATCCAGAACCCGACCCCGGCGGTCGCCGAGATCCAGGACCGGCTGCGGGCCGCCTACCCCGAGACCGAGCTGATGGCGCTGACCACCGAGCCCAACCCGGCGGTGCTGCCCGAGGGTGCGCTGCGGATCCGGTTCCACTCGGTCGGCGGCTACGGCACGGTCGCCACCGGCAAGCTGCTCACCGACATCCTGGCCTCCATGCTGGAGATGCACTCCAAGTCGGCCCCCAAGTACGGCTCGGAGAAGTCCGGCGCGCCGACCAACTTCTACATCACCCTCTCCCCCGAACCGGTGCTGCTCACCAACGCCGAACTGGAGGACGTCGAGGTCGTGGTCTGCCCCGACCACCAGGTGTTCGCCCACTCCAACCCGCTGAAGGGCCTGGTGCCCGGCGGCACCCTGATCCTGCAGTCCACCGGCGACCCGCAGCAGGTGTGGGCCAGCCTGCCCGCCTTCGCCCGCCGGGCGATCCGGGAACGCAATATCCGGTTCTTCGTGCTGGACGCCTTCGCGGTCGCCCGCAAGCACGCCCCCAACCCCGAACTCGAGACCCGGATGATGGGCATGGCCTTCATCGGCGCCATCATCGGCCATGTCGAGCGGGTCTCCCGCGGCGCCAACCTGGAGGTGGTCGAGGACGAGGTCAAGGCCGAGCTGCAGAAGAAGTTCGGCCGCAAGGGCCTGTCGGTGGTCGAGGGCAATATGGCGGTGATCCGGGACGGCATGCAGGCTATCGCCGTCGACTACGCCGACCCGGCCTTCGAGGCGCTGGAGACCTCGACCGTCACCGAGCGGACGTCCGTCCCGCTGTCGGCGCTGATGACCCCGGCGGTCGGCAAGGAACGCGCCACCGGGCTGTTCGACCCCGGCTACTTCGAGGAGATCGTCGCCAAGCCGTTCCGCGAGGGGACGATCGACGAGGCGCCGGTGATCCCCGGCACCGGCCTGTTCATGCCGGTCGGCACCGGTGCGGACAAGAACAAGGGCCTGTTCCGGCGCACCCTGCCGGTGTTCAGCCCGGACGCCTGCACCGCCTGCATGGAGTGCGCGCTGGCCTGCCCGGACAACGCCATCCCGAACACCGGCCACGAGCTCGGCGACCTGCTGCACGCCGCGATCGACGCCACCGACCTGCCGGAGACCGCGCGGGCCCGGGTCCGCGAACTGGTCACCGACTGGGCGCTGGAGATCCGCCGGCTGTTCCTGGCCGATTCCGCGGCGTCCGACTTCGCCGGCGCTGGCCCGCCAGGCCACCGAGATGCTGCCGCCCAAGCGGGTGCTGGCCCGCGACGTGGACGCGGTGATCGAGGCGCTGATCGCCTTCCCGGTGGCCCGCACCCGTCCGCTGTTCGACGCCATGGAGAAGCAGTCCCCCGGCAGCGGCGTGCTGTTCTCGGCGGTGGTGGATCCGTGGAAGTGCACCGGCTGCCTGCAGTGCATCGACGTCTGTGGCCCGGACGCGCTCGCCCCGGCCGATCAGGACGAGCTGCTGCTCGGCATGCTGGAGACCCGGTTCGCCCGGCTCACCCAGCTGCCGGACACCCCGGCCCGGCTGACCGCCGACGCCACCGCGCCGGCCGGCGACCTGAAGCGGCTGCTGCTGGCCCGCGACTCCTACTACTCGATCACCGGCGGTCACGGCGCCTGCCGCGGCTGCGGTGAGGTGACCGCGATCCACCTGGTGACCGCGCTCAGCCGACAGCCTGGGCGAGTTCGACCGGCAGAACCACCTGCTGGAGCTGGACGCCACCATCGAGGATCTGCGCAACCTGCTCGAGTCGGTCCCGGCCGGCAGCCCGCGGGCCCGGCGGGTCGAGGCCACCGTCGCCGAACTCGAGCGCCGGCTGTACCTGTACGAGTCCGGCCCGACCGGCAACGGCCCGTCCTCGACGGTGATCGCCAACTCCACCGGCTGCTCCAGCGTCTACGCCTCGACCATGCCGTTCTCGCCCTACCTCGACCCGTGGGTGAACGGCCTGTTCCAGGACGCCCAGCCGCTCGCCTCCGGCATCTACGAGGGCATCGTCTCCGCCCTGGTGGACGAGGTCCGCGCGCTGCGGGTGGCCAAGCTGGAACTCTCCGGCAGCTACAACCCGGCCGTCCACGACGCCGCGCTGCGCACCCTGTCGTGGCGGGACTTCACCGAGGCCGAGCGGGCGCTGATGCCGGCGGTGCTGACCATCAGCGGCGACGGCGCCGCCTTCGACATCGGCTTCGGCGCGATGTCGCGGGTGCTGGCCTCCGGCACCCCGATCAAGTCGCTGGTGCTGGACACCGGCGGCTACTCCAACACCGGCGGCCAGGCCTCCACCGCGAGCTTCCGCGGCCAGGACGCCGACCTGGCCCGGTTCGGCGGCGCCCACACCGGCAAGCGGGAGTCCCGCAAGGAGCTCGGCCTGCTGGCCGTCTTCCACCCCGGGGTGTTCGTCGCCTCGACCGCAGCGGCCTTCCACGGCCACTTCCTGCGGGCGACCGTCGACATGCTCGGCTTCAACGACGGCGCCTCGCTGATGGTCACCTACGCCCCCTGCGACACCGAGAACGGCATGGCCGAGGATCTGGCCAATGCCCGTTCGCGGCTCGCGGTGGAGAGCCGGATGAGCCCGCTGTTCGTCCACGATCCCCGCAAGGGACGGACCCTGGCCGAGCGGTTCAGCCTGGACGGCAACCCGGCGGTCGACCAGCTGTGGACCACCATCACCCTGGACTACCTGGACGAGACCCGCACCCTGCAGCTGATGACCGTGCCGCTCACCCCGGCCGACTTCGCCCTGGGCGAGGTGCGGTTCGCCAAGCAGTTCCGCTGGCTGGCCGTCCACGAGGAGGCTGCGGCCGTCCCGATCGCCGAGTTCATCGACCTGGCGCCGGAGCAGCGGGTGGGCAAGATCCCGTTCGTCTACAGCACCGACCGGCGCAAGCAGCTGGTGAAGATGGCCTGCTCGGCGGCGATCGTCGATCTGGTGGAGGAACGCAAGCGGCACTGGCAGCTGCTGCAGTTCCTGGCCGGGCAGAGCGAAGCCGCGCTGACCGCCGCGCATCGCACCGAGTTGGAGGCGCTCACCGCGCAGTACGCCGACGCGGTGGACGCCCGGGAGGCCTCGCTGGACACCATCGCCCAGGCGATGGCCGACCTGGCCACCTCCAGCGGCGCACCGGTGGGTGGACCGCTGCAGCTCGGCCTGGGGGTAGGCGGGCCGATGGCGGTCCCCGCCGCCCCAGCGGCAGCCACCGCGGTCGCGGAACGTCCGATCTGGCTGGCCGAAGAGGATCTGCCGAAGTGCAATGACTGCGCCACCTGCTACCAGGAACTGCCGCAGCTGTTCGAGAAGGCCACCGTGGTGGTGGACGGCAAACCGCAGACCGTCGGCCGGATGCGGGAAGGCAGCCTGGACAACCTGGAGGTGACGCCCGAACTGGCCGCCCGGATCGCCCGGGTGAAGGCCACCTGCGACGCGGAGATCATCCAATGAGCAGCATCTCGTTCGTCAACCAGCTGGGCCTGCTGGAACGCCGGCTGAGCGCCGACCCCCGCTCCTTCCGCGAGCTGTTCACCGTGGACGGGATGGAGGCGGTGGCCTGGGAGTTCCAGCAGCCGGAGCTCTCCGCGGAGTTCATCAACGCGGTGTGGGACGTGCTGTCCCGCGACGACGATGCCGCCCGGGTGATGATGCGCTTCCTGTGGCGGCTGCCGGTGGGCAAGAAGCGGGCCTTCATCCGCGCCCTGGACGCCCACCTCTCCGACCGCTACCCGATGTTCGCGGGCCTGTCGCAGAACTGGCCGGCCGGCTCGGCGATCCCGCCGTACATCAGGGAACCCGAGGACCGCTGCGAGGATTTCGAGCTGGTCAACAAGGGCTACCTGGGCTACATGGATCTGGGCTACACCCGGCGCGACGTGGAGATGTTCGTCTGGCTTGAGGCGCTTCGCGACAAGCAGTGCGCCGAAGCACCCTGTGAACTGGGCGTCCTGCTGGCCGGCCACCGCGAACCGCAGGGCGGCTGCCCGGTGCGGATCCACATCCCGCAGATGTTCGAACTGCTCGGCAACGGCCGGTTCACCGAGGCTCTACAACTGTTGGAGAAGTGCAACCCGCTGCCGAACGTCACCGGCCGGGTCTGCCCGCAGGAACTGCAGTGCCAGGGGATGTGCATCCACAAGCAGGCGATGACCATCGGCCAGGTGGAGTGGTTCCTGCCGGAGTGGGAGAAGCTGGCCGATCCGGACGCCACCACCCGCCGGTTCGCCCACGTCCGCGACCCCTGGCTGCTGGCCACCAAGCCGCCGGTGGCGATCGTCGGCTCCGGTCCGTCCGGGCTGATCACCGCCTACCTGCTGGCCGAGGAGGGTTTCCCGGTCACCGTCTTCGAGGCCTTCCACGAGCTCGGCGGCGTGCTGCGCTACGGCATTCCGGAGTTCCGGCTGCCGAACCAGCTGATCGACGACGTGGTGGCCAAGATCCGGCTGCTCGGCGGCCGATTCGTGACCAACTTCGTGGTTGGCAAGACCGCCACCCTGGAACAGCTCAAGGAGGCCGGCTTCGCCCGGGTCTTCGTCGGCTCCGGGGCGGGCCTCCCCCGCTTCCTGAACGTCCCCGGCGAGCACCTGCTCAACGTGATGAGCGCCAACGAGTTCCTCACCCGGGTGAACCTGATGCAGGCTCACAAGACCGAACGCGAGACCCCGCTGCCGTTCGTCAAGGGCAAGCACGTCCTGGTGATCGGTGGCGGCAACACCGCTATGGACGCCGCCCGGACCGCCCGTCGGCTGGGCGGCCACGTCACCATCGTCTACCGCCGCACCCGCGCCGAGATGCCGGCCCGGGTCGAGGAACTCGAACACGCCCTGGAGGAGGGCATCGAGCTGGCCGTGCTGCGCTCCCCGGTGGAGTTCACCGGCGACGAGAAGGGCTTCGTCACCAGCGCGATCTGCGAAACCATGGGCCTGGGCGAGCCGGACGCCTCCGGCCGCCGCCGTCCGCTGCCGACCGGGCTGACCGAGAAGTTGGACGCCGACCTGGTGATCATGGCGCTGGGAAACTCCGCCAACCCGATCATCAAGGATTCCGAGCCGCGACTCGAGGTGTCGAAGTACGGCACCATCGAGCAGCCGGACGATGCCTCCAAGCAGACCTCGCTGCGTGGCGTGTACACCGGTGGCGATGCCGCCCGCGGCGGCTCGACCGCGATCCGGGCCGCCGGCGACGGCCAGTCCGCCGCCCGGGAGATCATCGGCACCCTGGGCGAATGCGACCCGGCCGAGGTGATCGACAAGGTCACCAAGGCGTCGGCGTACACCGACATGGCGGCCGAACTGCCGGTCATCGTCGCCAAGCAGCACCTCAGCTTCGGCATCGAGGAGTTCACCGTCCGCGCGCCGGTGATCGCCCGCACTGCCCAGGCCGGCCAGTTCGTCCGGGTGCTGATCGAGCCCAAGGGTGAGCTGATTCCGCTCACCCTGGCCGACTGGGACGCCGAGGCGGGCACCGTCACCCTGGTCGTCCAGGGGATGGGTACCACCACCCTGTCGATGAACGAGATGACCGTCGGCCAGGCGCTGGCCGGCATCGCCGGCCCGCTCGGTCGGCCCAGTGAGCTGGAGCGGTACGGCGACGACCAGACGGTGGTGTTCACCGCCGGCGGGCTCGGCCTACCGCCGGTCTACCCGATCATGCGCGAGCACCTGCGGCTGGGTAACCACGTCACGCTGATCTCCGGCTTCCGGACCGCCGACCTGATGTTCTGGGACGCCCCGGACGAGCGGATCGGCAAGCTGCAGGCCGAGTACGGCAAGCAACTCGAGGTGATCTACGCCACCAACGACGGCTCGTTCGGCGTCCAGGGCTTCGTCACCGCCCCGCTGGAGGACATGCTGCAGGCCGAGCGCAATGGCCGCGGCAAGCGCCGCCGGATCGCCGAGGTGGTGACCATCGGCCCACCGCTGATGATGCGGTCGGTCTCTGATCTCACCAAGCCCTACGGGGTGCCGACGGTGGCCAGCCTGAACTCGATCATGGTGGACGCCACCGGCATGTGCGGCGCCTGCATGGTGCCGGTCACCGAGGGCGACCGGCTGGTCCGCAAGCACGCCTGCATTGACGGCCCCGAGATCGACGGCCACGCCATCGACTGGGACAAGTTCCTGCCCAGGTTCAACCTGTTCCGCGCCCAGGAGCAGGAGAGCAGGTTGCGCCACGGCTTCTGACCAACGATCCCTGAGGTCGCGCGAAGCGCGAGTCTCGAAGGGTCGTCCCAGACCTTCCGGGATCTTCATACCTACTGCATCGCCGAGTATGATGCTCGACATGAAGAGGTTGACGATCAGCGTTCCGGACGAAGTTGCCGACAAGGCGCAGCGAGCGGTGGCCGCCGGCCTGTCCGACAGCGTCTCGGGGTACTTTGCAGCCCTCGCCGAAAACGAGCCCGATTGGGTGTTGTTCCGCGAGGTGGTAGCCGAGCTGGTCGCCGAAGCTGGCGGCCTGAGCGACCAGGATCGAGCGTGGGCGCGCGATGCGCTCGGTCTGGTTGATGAACGAGCAGCATCGTGAGCGTCGTGCTGGATGCCGGGGCGCTGATTGCCCTGGAACGTCGGGATCGGCGCATGCTCGCCTTGTTGGCCGAGATCGGAGAAGCCGAGATCGGGGTCTACATCCCCGCTGGCGTGCTCGCCCAAGTGTGGCGAGGGGCGCCCCGGCAGGCACCGCTGAATCGACTGCTGAAGACGCGAGCCGCCAAGGTGGTCCCACTCGATCAGGCGGAGGCCTACCGGGTCGGACTGATCCTGGGTCGTTCCGGTTCCTCCGACGTAACGGACGCCCATGTGGCTCTGGTGGCCAAGCCACTGGGTGCCCTGGTGGTCACCTCTGACCCCGGCGACATCACCGCGATAGATCCCAGCCTGCGAATCCAGGCACTGTGAACGCGGCCATCGGTTCTTCAGGCTGCCTGCGGTAGCCCGCTCAGTCCGGGATGCTCTCGGGCCAGAGGCCTTCGAACTGTTCCCGGCACAGGTTGACCTGGTGGTAGACCACGTCGTCCACGCCCTGCAGTTTGGTCTCGATCTCCGATTCGGTGTCCGAGGCCTCCAGCGAGTCGACCCCGGCCTGCCTGGCACACGACACGAACTCCTGCAGCACGGCGGGGCGCCGTTCGGCAGGAACGATCCGGCTGCGCCGGTAGGCGTTCTCCAGACCACCGACGTGGTCGCGCATGCAGCCGCTATAGGACGCATCCAGCCGCGCTTCGAAGGCAGCGCGTTCGGCCTCGGAAGCACCTGCTCCCAGACCGCCGATCGAGAACGACCAACGCCAGCCGTTCGGCTCCAGCTCCGGGCCCTCCACCTCGAACCCGGCCTGCGCCATGCACTGCGCCGCGGCGTCCACTGCTGCGTGGTAGTCAGCCTCGGAGATCGGCCCATTGGCCGCGTGGTTAGTCGCGGTGAAGCCAGCCAACAGAAGGACGGCGGCCACCGATCCTCCGAGGATCTGCAGACGGGTGGCCCTAGTGCTGTGATTCCAACTCATACCGACGATTGTCCGAAGCCCTCTCGCGCCAGAACAGTCGATCCGGCTGGACGGAGCCGGTCGGCCCGTGGGTTGAGCCAGGTGGCTCAACTTCGCCACGCAGCGCGGCGGGCCGCCGGGTCGCGAGCACTCTTGGCTAGCCTGAGATCCATGCGCAGCCCGGAAGGAGCTCACGGCCGCCCAGGGCGTCTCCATCCGCCGGTGCTTGGCCGACTGAGCAGGTATGTCACCCGGCTGGACCTGGCTCTGATAGCGGTCTTGGTCACGCTGCACCTGACGGTTTTCAACTTTGGTTCGCAGCCGGGAGCGCTTGCCCTGGATCTCGCAGCCTGCGGGGCCGCGATCCTCACCACCTGGCGGCCGTGGTACGGCATTGCCGCGCTGACCACCTGCCTGGCCGGGTATCTGATGGCACCGATCGACTGGCAGACGGTGGGACAGTACGCGCCGCTGGTCGCAATGCTGGGTACCGGCCTACGCGGCCAACGCCGTGAGCTCCGCACCCTGACGGCTGTGGCGGTGGTCTTGCTGCCGGCCCTGGTCTACTACCGGGCAGAAGGGCAGGAGGGACCGATCATCTTCCGCGGTTGGCTGGCCTGGCTCGGTCTGATCGCTACCGCCTGGCTGATCGGGAACTCCTTCGCGACAGTGGTCCGAGCCCGTGAGGAGCGCCTGGAGTCCGCGCGTCGCGCCGACCGGCAGGCACTTGCCCGGGAACTCCACGACAGTGCGGCACGGACCTTGGCACTGACCTCGTTACGTGCCCAGAGGCTGCAGTCAGCTCCGTCGGCGGCCGGACTGGACGAGGTCATCGACGGTATCGATCTGGCCAACCAGCAACTGCGCTGGACGCTGAACATGATGAAGGACCCCGAACCAGCGGCCGAGCCAGCACCCAGCCACGTGCCCCTCGTAGAGACACTCCAGACCGGTGTCGACTTGCTCAGAACGCATGGCTACGAGGTCATTCTGACGGTTCACGGCAACCTTGCAGATCTTGATCCGGGACGCGCTGGGGCGCTCGCCGATGCCGCAAATGAGGCCGTCGCCAACATGGTGCGCCACGGTGATCCCTCCCGACCCAGCTCGATCATGGCCACGGTCGAGCCACAGTTTGTGGAGCTGGTCTTCCTCAATCACTCCGGCAGTCGGGACACCGGCTCCGGCAACTCGATGGGACTCGCAGCGGTTCAGGACCGCCTGCAGACCTTCGGTGGCCGGCTCGACACCCAACAAGGCTCGAAAAGCTGGCTGACCAGGGTGGTCATGCCGCGGATGGGGTCCGGATCCCGGGTGCCCTCATGACGCCCCCGGTGCGCGTCCTGCTGGTCGACGACGACCTGTTCGTCAGAACCGAGCTGGCCGAGTTGCTCGCCGGCCAGGATGGGCTGGAGCTGATCGGGGTCTGTGCTGATGGTCGGGCCGCCGTGCAGGCTGCCGAGACCCTGAAGCCGGATGTGATCTTGATGGACATTCAGCTGCCGCACCTGAACGGAGCCCAGGCGACCCGGGCGATCTGCCAACGGAACCCCGACCAGATCGTGTTGGCCCTCACTTCCCTGGCGGGCGACCAACTGGTCGATCTGATGCTTGACGCCGGAGCACGTGGCTATCTCGTGAAGAGCACCAGGGTGTCTGCGATGGCACACGCGATTCGCGCTGCCGCCGAGGGTCTCGCCGTCCTACCGGTCCGCAACCGAGAAGTCGCGCCGTCCGCGACGAATCACCCGGTGTTCACTGACGCTGACTCCAAAGTCATCCGTCTGATTGCGGAGGGCTACACCAACCGCCAGATCAGCGCCGAACTCTACGTCTCGATCTCGACCGTCAAGCGCCAGATCAACGGCATCATGAAAGCGCTGGGCGTCTCGTCCCGGGCGCAGATCGCACACGCCGCCACGCAACACCAAGTACCCAGAGCACCGCGGAGACTATGAGCAGGTCGACCAGCAGCATCGGCAGGTTGACCATGGTGGGGTGCTCCCAGGGGCTCACGAAGGACGCCTGGTGCGGGAAGGCCGCCGGATCGAAGTAGGACTGGTCCTGGGTCGCCCAGGCCAGCGGGAGGCCCAGTTCGAGACTCTTCAGATCGGACGCGGTGTACACGGTTGAGCGGCTGGCGAAGAGCAGCAGCACAGTGATGGTTCCACCCGACAGCACGGTAACGGCGAGTCGGCGCCAAACTCCGGTGTTCAACGATCCAGCCATACCTTGAGGCTACTCATCGCCGGCAAGGCGCCAGCGGATGATCAGCGGCTCAGCAGCCCGCTCAGCCGGCGGACGAAGGCATGGTGATCCTGGCAGTCGGCCAGCAACTCGATGATGTTGGCCGGCTCGTTCAGGACGCTGATCAGTTCGTCCAACACATCCCGGAACACCGGCCGTCCCTCCGGGCTGACCGCGAACATCAGGACGAGGCGCACGGCCGATGGCCCCCACGGGATCGGGGTGTCGCTGATCAGCACGGCAATGCCGGTGTTGGCGGCGTCCATGTACATCGAGTGCGGAATCGCGAACTGGCCGCCGAAGGCGGTCGGCGAGCGCCGTTCCCGGTCCAGCACGTCGGCCAGGAAGCCGCGTCCGACGTAGCCCTCCCGTTCCAATGTGTCGCTCAATAGGGTGAGTGCATCCAGTTTCCCGGCGACCTGTTCCCGATGGTGGAAGAGGTTTGGATCCAGTAGGGAGATCAGATCGGCTCGCAGTTTCGCCCGCGCGGCCCGTACCCGCTCGGCCCGGACCGCGGAGACCACCTTGTCGATGTCGGCGTCGGTGAGGAAGGGGCTGATCCGGAGCACCGGAATGGTGTCCAGTTCCAGGTCGACCACCGACACCACCAGATCGCTGGTCACTGTCGACCAGTCGTGGCTCAGGCTGGTGACCAGACTCTCCACCACGGCGTGCTCCTGCACTGCTCGGGCCAACCGGGCGGCGAGCTGCTCGTGCAGATCGCTGTACCGGGGTGCGACACAGGTGATGGTCACCGGCGGACCCTGGGTCATCTGACGCTGCACCTGGTTGCCCAGGTGGAAGGCCAGGAAGTCGACCTCTCCCGCGCCGATCTCGATCTGGGCGCGCGATTCGATCCGATGCGCGAACTGCAGCGCGAGCTCATGAATCAGCGGGTGCATGTTCCGGAAGTCGGAACCCAACGGGGTGTCCAGGCTCTCCCCGGCACGCGCCCGGGCGATCAGCGCCTGGACGTGGAGGGCCAGGCCGAGCACGGTGGATTCGTCATAGAGATCCAGCAGGAAGTGGCTGGAGAGATCCCGCAGCGCCTCCCGGGTGATCGCCAGCGCCTGTTCGGAGACAGCGGTGCGCACCGCCCGCTCGGAGACCCGGGTGGCCAGGATGTCGTGCAGGTTATTCAGGTCGGCGTCGGAGAGCCCAACGTCGAAGACCTGTCGCACCGCGTCCGCCAGCCCCTGGGTGGCCTCCCACACGGCGGCGTGGCGGCCGGTCGGCAGTGGCTCGGCGGTGGCGGCGAGCACGTGACCGGCGCTGATCCGGTCAGCCGCGATGGTCAGGTGCATCACCAGGTCGTTGAGCACGTACTCATTGACGTCCAGCCCCGCTTCGGCAAGGTGGCCGATCGCGGCATCGTGGAGTCGTCGGGCCCGGCCGTGACGTTGTGGGCTGTCCAGACTGGGCAGCCCGGCCTGACCCGAACTCAGCAGCAGGTGGCGGACCAGCTTGCGCTGCTGCCGTTCGGGACCTTCGATCCGGACGATCTCGCGCTCCCGGCGGATCACCAACTGATGCTCGCGCAGCAGCTCGCGGGCGCGTCCCAGATCCGCCTCGATGGTGGCTGGGCTGACGCTAAGCCGCTCCCCCAGCTCGAAGACGTCAGCCCCTTCGGTGTGGCCCACCAGGAAGCGGACGATGTAGTAGAGCCGCTGTTCCGGGCTGTCATAGCCGGCGCTGCGGCTGCTCAGCCGGTTCCGGTACCGCCGGTAGGCGCGGTCGTCCAGCCGGTAGCCGTCCTGATCGGAGAGGACGAGCGGGGCCTGGGCGTCGGTGTTGATCGCCCGGACGTAGTCCCGGATGCTGCGCGTGGTCACGCCCAGCCGCAGCGCCAACTCGCGGCCGGTCAGCCGTCCGTCAGCGGCACGCAGCTCGTTCAGTAGCTGCTGCAGGCGCTCCTCGCGTGTCTCCATGGTTCGTCGTCGACCCTCCTGCCTGCTGATCTTTGACGCTCGGCCGATGAAACGCCACCACGCTTCCTTCCGCACCCCCGGAAGGGCTGTGCCTGATCTTCCTGGGGTGCGGAAGACGGTCTGGTGGCAACGCCCTCCGGGGTGGGCCACTGTGGGACGGTCGGCGCCAAACCGGGCGCCACAGCGGCAAGGAGGCGCAAATGAAGCAGATTCGGATCCTACTGGTGTGTGGTTCCGGGGCCAGCAGCGGGTTCATGGCTGCCAACATCCGCAAGGCGGCGGCAGCGCGTGGCCTAGACACCAAGGTGGTGGCCCGCGGCGAGGCCGAGATCGAGAACTACATCGACGAGATCGACGTCCTGATGGTCGGCCCCCACCTGGCCTACATCCTCGACGAGGTGGACGAGTACGTCGGCGATGCTCCGGTCACCGTGATCCAGATGCAGGCCGACTACTACTCCACCCTCGATGGCGAGAAGGCCGTCGACCACCTGCTGGCCGAGCTGGCGGCGAAGGGCATCAACTGATGAAGAAGTTCATTGACTGGCTGGAGAACTCGTTCTCGCCTCGGATGATGAAGATCAACAACAACGTCTGGATCGTGACCCTCAAGGACTCGATCATGCAGACGCTGCCGTTCATCTTCCTCGGCTCGCTGTTCGTGATGCTCGCGATCCTCAACGACTACCTGCCCTGGCTGCCCAGCTTCTGGGTGCCATTCGGCTGGACGATGGGTCTGATCTCGCTGTTCATCTCGTTCCTGATCCCGTTCAACCTGATGGAGAAGAAGCGGCTGCGCAAGCAGCGGATCATCGCCGGTCTGGCCGGTATCTCGCTCTTCCTGATCATCATCAGCCCGCAGGTCATCAAGGACGGCGCACCCGGCTTCGGGCACAGCGCGCTGGGCGCCGGCGGCATGTTCGTGGCGATCGTCGCCGGCCTGTTCTCCGGCTGGGTGATGAGCCTGTTCGGCAAGTTCTCGTTCTTCTCCGACGAGTCGGTGATCCCCGACTTCGTCCGCGCCTGGTTCGACTCCATGCTGCCGATCGCGGTCGTGGTGGTGACCGGCTGGCTGCTGGTCGATGTCGCGGGCTTCGATCTCTACAACGCCGTGATGGCGGTCTTCATGCCGCTGGCCGGGATCATCGAGACGCCGTGGGGCTTCTCGCTGATGCTGTTCATCTTCTGCTTCCTGTACTCGATGGGCATCTCGTCCTGGGTGCTCACCCCCGTCTTCACCCCCGTGATGCTGGCCGCCATGCAGGCCAACATGGACGGCACCGCCACCAACCTGGTCACCCAGGCGACGGTCTACTCCGCCTACCTGTGGATCGGCGGCATCGGTGCGACCTTCCCGCTGGTGTTCATGCTGATGCTCTCCAAGGCACCCAAGCTGAAGGCCCTCGGCCGGGCCTGCCTGCCGCCGGCGATCTTCAACATCAACGAGCCGGTGGTGTTCGGCGCGATCGCCTGGAACCCGACCCTGATGATCCCGATGTGGCTGCAGGGCATCATCCTGCCGCTGGTGGTCTGGCTGTTCACCAAGGTGATCCCGTTCGCCCCGATCCCGATGATGCAGTTCGACATGTGGTACGCACCGTTCCCGGTCTCGACCTGGTTGGCGACCGGCTCGATCACCGCCATCCTGTTGATGCTGGTGATCTTCGTGCTGTCGGCAGCGATCTGGTACCCGTTCTTCAAGTCCTACGAGAAGCAGACCCTGGAGACCGAGTCCGCGCCCGCCACCGAGGCCGTTCCCGCCTGATCACACCCCACGAGAAGAGACACAGACATGGATATCACCGAAGACAGCCTGGTCAGCGCCGCAATGCAGATCATCATCCTCGCTGGTGACGCCCGAAAGCTCACCTTCGAGGCAGGCGACGCGCTAGCGGCCGCCGATTTTGCGGCAGCGACAGAGAAGCTGGATGTCGCGCACGACAAGGTGCGGGACGCGCACCGGATCCACACCGACTGCATTCAGGCGGCCGCGGCCGGCGAGCACCTGCCGTACTCGATGCTGTTCACCCACGCTCAGGACACCCTGATGACGGTGAACAGCGAGTACCGGCTGGTGAAGAAGCTAGCCAGTGTGTTCGAGAGCATCGACACCCGGCTGGCAGCCCTGGAGGCCGCCCGATGAGTGTTCCCACCGGCTTCCCGGAAGGCTTCCTGTGGGGTGGGGCGATCGCCGCCAACCAGGCCGAGGGCGCCTGGCAGGCCGATGGCAAGGGCTGGTGTCTGGCCGACATCAACCTGTTCCGCGGCGACCTGCCACTGGACAAGCGCTCCAACGCCGAGCTGACCACAGCCGACGTCGAGGCAGCGGTCGTCGATCAGGTCGGGCGTTACCCGAAGCGGGAGGCGATCGACTTCTACCACACCTACGCCGACGATCTCCGGCTGTTGGCTGGCACCGGCATGAACGCCTTCCGTACCTCGGTCAACTGGGCACGGATCTTCCCCAACGGGGACGAGACCGAACCCAACGAGGCCGGCCTGGCGTTCTACGACCGGCTGGTGGACGAGATGATCGCCAACGGCATGGAGCCGGTGCTGACGGTGTCCCACTACGAGATGCCGCTGCACCTGACCACCGCTTACAGCGGGTGGTACTCCCGGGAGCTGATCGACTTCTTCGTCCGGTTCTGCGAGGTGCTGTTCGACAGGTTCGCCGGCCGGGTCAAGTACTGGATCCTGGTCAACCAGATCAACCTGATCACCCACGAGTCGTTCAACCACCTCGGGGTGGCCGCCGACAAGGTGGAGAACCTGGACGAGGCGAAGTACCAGGCGGTGCACAACGAGCTGGTGGCCTGCGCGCGGGCCACCAAGCTGGCGCACGAGCGTCATCCAGAACTCGAGATCGGCGTCATGTTGTGCCACAGCAACACCGACCCGGCCTCCTGCAAGCCGGAGGACATCCTGGCCGCGGTGCAGCAGAACCAGATGGAGTACTACTTCTCCGACGTGGCGCTGCGCGGATGCTACCCGGGGTTCGCGCTGCGGTACTTCGCCGATCATGGGATCCAGCTCGAGTTCGGCCCGGACGATGAGGCCGACCTGGCAGCCGGCACCGCCGATTTCCTGGCCTTCTCGTACTACTACACCCGGATCATCGATCAGGCCAGCTGGGCGGCGGGCAAGAGCAACGGGCTCGACAACCCGCACCTGGAGGCCAGCCCGTGGGGGTGGTCGATCAACCCGATCGGGTTGCGGGTGGCGCTCAACCAGTACTGGGATCGCTATCAGGTACCGCTGATGATCGCGGAGAACGGGCTGGGCGCGTTCGACGAGCCGGACGAGAACGGCCGGGTGCACGACGACTACCGGATCGCCTACTACCGCGAGCACGTCCGGGCGATGCGGGAGGCGATCAAGGACGGCGTCGAGATGATCGGCTACTTCCCGTGGGGGCCGATCGACATCGTCAGCTGTTCCTCCTCGGAGATGAGCAAGCGCTACGGCTTCATTCACGTCGACCTGGACGACTACGGCCAGGGCACCGGCAAGCGGACGCCCAAGGACAGCTACGACTGGTACCGCCAGGTGGTCGCCTCGAACGGCGAGGAGCTGTAGCCGAGGATCAGAACCGGTGTGAGACGCGGCGCAGATAGTCGATCCCCGCCTCAGCGCGCAGGCGGGTGAGCTCGTCGAACACTTCCCGCATGGAAGCGAGCTCCGTGACAGCCAGTCGATTCCTCACGGCCCCGATCACCGGCTCCGGGTTGGTGCCGGCATGAAGCAGGTGGGTGGCGTCCGGGTACAGCGCGACCAGTTCAGACGTCAACGGTTCGCTGTCATCAGTGGTGATCAGGACGTCGTACAAGCTCGGCCGAGAACTGTGCGCCCGGTTTTCGGCGAGGATGGTGGCGTGCTCCATCGGGGTCCGCAGAAGCAGGCACTGGCACGACGGCACGGTCTCGGGGTCCACCCCCCATTCCGCCCAGAGCGCGGTGGTCAGCACCGGAATGAAGATCTGCGCTTGCGGAAGCGAGGGGTCACGGAACAGCTTTGGTGGATAGCTGGTGTAGTCGTCCGGGACGCCTCCCATGCCGTAGCCCACCTCCTCGGCGGCCACTGACCAGAAGCTGTTCTCATCGGCCAACAGGGACTGATCCAGTCGCGAGACCTCCTGTCTCAGCAGACGCGCAGCTCGTTTGAGTGCGCGCTTGGTGTCCTTCTCGGCGATCTGAACCGCCTCTCGGTAGGCGGCGGCCAAGGCGATCAGCCCAACCAGTGACGGAGCGAGCACCTCCGCCTCCCCCGACTCGGCGTCCCACAGCCGCACCTGGCCAGTTGTCGCATCCAGTCGCACCTCGGTGAGTGTCTCGCCGGCCACCTCGTCGCAACCGATGACCACCGAGCCGTCAGCCGCCCGTCCGTAGGGCGCGGTGAGCCAGCGACCCGGATAGGGGATGTCCTTCGCGGAGACCAGCAAGGTCTGCAACTGTTGATCGGGTGGGATGGTGTTCGCCATGGAGGGAGTATGTCGGAAGCCGGGGCCGTCCGCCCGCCTCCTCAGCGGTCGCTTCCTCGCGGGATGCCCAAGGTGGCCAGCAGATCCTCGTGGAACTGGATCCAGACCAGCTGGCAGGATGCCCGGTCCGGGGCGTCCAGCCAGGCGTGCTGCCCGGCCCTGGCCTTTGCCACCGCGGCGGAGTGGAGTTGCGTGTAGCCGTCGAATCGCTGCAGTGCCTCGACCAACGGCCCGACGAGCGCGTTGAATTCGGCGTCGATTGCTTCGAACTCGGTCAGCACCTCGTGATCCCAGACCGGGTCGGTGTGGTCATTGAACGCCCGCGGATCCCATCGGGTCGGCCTGATCTGCCAGTTGGTCGACGCGATGCCGTGCCGGACGTTCAGCGGCAGGAAGTCCTGATGCACCTGGCGGACCAAATCGAGCGTTCCGGTGGCGACCAACTCGTCGGCGAGCTTCTGCTCGCCGATCTGTCGTCCACGTTCGGTCACCGACCAGGTCTCGCCGAAGTAGTCGTACCGGGTCACCCAGCCGAACGCCTGGGCATCCAACAGGTGTTCGCGCACCTCGTCCGGGTCCAGGTGGAACCGTTCCGCGATCGCAGCCGTCGACGGTCCACCGAGCACCCGGACGCCGTGCAGCACCAGCAGGTCCGGCGCCGACCGGTGGCTCACCGGCCGGCCCCCTGCTCAGCCAGAACCTGTCGGATGACCTGCGTCACGCCGTACTCCTCGTTGGAGGCAGTGGTGAACCGGGCGATGTCGTGAATCGCCTGGTCGGCGTTGCTCACCGCATAACTGTGATGGACGCTGCCGAGCATCTCCAGATCGTTGTCGGTGTCGCCGAAGGCCATCAACTGATCGTGCTCCAGGCCGAGATGGTCGGCCAGTACGCGAAGCGCGTTGCCCTTGTTCACGCCCGGATTCATCACATCCGTCCAGGCGGCTCCGCCCACCGTCACCGAGAAGTCGGCGCCGTAGGCCGGCTGGAAAACGGTCTCGTAGAAGTGACGCGCCGAGCCGTCGGCGAAGTGGGCGGTGAACTTGTCCGCCGGGACGTCCACCTGGGTGAGGTCGTCAACGAACTCGATCACCGTCTGGAAGCGGCGCAGCTCCGCCTGGTGCTGCAGGTGGCCGCGCCAGACGTAGGACGACTCGATGCCGCAGATCATCGGGACCCCGGTGGTCTGCGCCAGGGTGAGTTCGATCATCTCCTGGTAACTCGCGGTCGGCAGCAGGCTCTGGAAGAGCACCTCGCCGCGATAGGTGACGGTGCCGCCGTTGTCACTGATGAAGGCGATGTGGTCGCTCTCGGGAAACATCGCTCGGAGCGTGTAGAGCGGCCGTCCACTGGCGGCCACGAACACGATCCCCGCATCTTCCAGCCGCCGCAGATCGTCCTGGAAACCGGGCGGCAACTGCCCCGACCCGTCCAGCAGGGTGTGATCCATGTCGGACGCGATCAGGCGTACGGAGTTCATCTCGACCTTCCGGGTTTGGGCAGCCCTACTTTGCCAGAGGCAGCCTGGCGGATCGGCGAACGGGCCGGATCGCGGATCAGGGACGGCAGAGGATCTCGCCGTGCAACAGCGACAGCCAGCCGTCCGGTGCGTCCGCCCAGGCGAGCCAGCCCTGCGCGATCTCGTCCAGATCGTCAGTAGATGCCCAGCCGGCGTCCAGCACCTGTCTGGTGATTGCCGAGTTCGTGATCCGTTCAGCCCACATGCCGCCCCACCACTGCCGATCCTCTGGCGTCGCGAAACACCAGGTGCTGGACGAGGCGGTGATCTGGTTGAAACCTGCCTGACGCGCCCAGGAGAGCAGTCGTCGACCGGCATTCGGTTCGCCCGCATTGGCACGCGCGGCCTTCTGGTAGAGCTCCAGCCAGCGATCCAACTCTGGAACTTGTGGGTACCAGGCGAAGGCGGCGTAGTCGCTGTCCCTCACCGCCACGATGCCGCCCGGACGGGTCACCCGCCGCATCTCGCGCAGCGCCAGCACCGGGTCGGCAACATGCTGCAGCACCTGGTGGGCGTGCACCACGTCGAAGGAGGCATCCGGGTAGCTGAGCCGGTGGATGTCCTGGACGTCGAAGCTGACGTTGGTCAACCCGCGCGCGGCGATCTCGTTCCGCGCCAACGCCAGCACCTCCTCGCTCACCTCCGCTGCAGTGACCCGGCCCACCCGACCGGCCAGGTCGGCGGTGATCGTCCCCGGTCCGGCGCCGATGTCCAGCACTGTCAGATCCGGCGTCAGGTATGGCAGTAGGTAGGCCGCGGAGTTCTCGGCGGTCCGCCAGCGGTGCGACCGGAGAACCGCTTCATGATGACCGTGGGTGTAGGTAGCCATGCCTCCTCCTCGACCCAGTCATCATCACAAAGGCGACGGTCTCGCTGACACCCGTCTCGCCCCGCCGCTAGCGTTTCACCATGAAGCCCAGCGAGATGGACGCGCTGCTGCTGCAGCTACGGCTGGCGGCACTATGGCACCCCCAACAGCTCGCGGGCATCGAGATCTTTCGAGCCTGGGATGTGCGGGAGTTGCTGCTGGCTGACGAGCGGGCCCGTGGTTACTGGTGGAGCAGCGAGTCGGGTCCGGCCGATGCCGTAGTTGCCGTGATGGACGAACATGGCGGGCAGCTCGCCACCTGGCTGGCGGCGATCGGCCGAGACGGCTTCGCCCGGGAGCGCGCCCTGCTTCGGCTGGCTCGGGATCCTGCACCAGACGCAAGTCGGCTGATCGCCCTCCGTGTCGACGATCCGGTGGAACAGGTGCGGGGCGTGGCCTGGCGGACCCTCAGCGAACGTGTCACCGCTGAGCAGGCCGGCGTTATCGTTCCGGTCCTGGTGCGGTTGATGGGCCGCTGTCGCGCGGCGAAGGCGCTGGATCGCTACGCAGAACTCTTCCATCGTCATCAACGGACACCGTTGTGGACGGCCCTGCTCGACCACCCCGACCGTCGGACCAGGCGCTGGGCCGTGACGGCAGCACTACGCGACGGTGGCATTGATTCCGCCGCAGCGATCGGCCAGTTGTGGAACGAACGAGATCAGTGGGTGGCAGATCGTCTGGTGGATGCAGTTGCTCGCCACGGCGGAGTCGAGCAACTTCGGCAACTTCTCCAATCCCGGCAGGTCAGGGCACGGGCGGTCGCGATCGCCGTACTACCGGATTCCGAGCTGCCCGATGCTGCAATCGAGACGGCGCTGCTGGACCGCGCGGCCACGGTCCGTTCGGCAGCACGTCACCGGGCGCTGGCCCGTGGCTTGGCTGCCGGCCAGTTGTACCGGCGGGTGTGGGAGGAGCACCACGATCCGCGAGCGCTGATCGGAGCCGCCGAGTGCGGTGAGGCGTTCGGCCTGGACGAGCTATGGGCCCATGTGGGCGACATCGACCCGCGAGTCCGGGCGGTGGCGCTTCGGCTAATGCCGCCTGAGCAACTGGAGCGGTCGCAGCTCGAGCTGGTCTTCGACCTGCTTGATGACCCGCAGCCCGCAGTAGCGACGGCGGCAATGCGACTGCTGATCGCCCAGGAAGCGCAGTGGACGTACCGGGAGGCTGAGGCTTTCTGGCCCACGGCGAAGCCCGCCAAGCGGCACCGATTGTGGCGGATGCTCAGCGGCCGAGGCGGCTGGGATCGGGTGCGGGCGGATCTACTCGCGGCGTCTGACCAGGACTCCGAGGTCAGCGGTCAGGGCAGAGCGGATCTCCGGGCCTGGCGCGAGTCGGCGTCCGCCCGGATGTGGCGTTTGCCCAGCGAGGAGCAACTGGCCGACGTCCGGTCACTGCTGCCGACCGCAGGTCTTGATCCTGGGCTCCGCGAAGCCATCGAGTTTCGCGCGACTCTGCGCTGACAACTCGCCACCTGCCTGGCCCGCGGATCGCCACTGTGCTACTGTATTAATGTCGTAATACAGGAGGACAGAATCGAACTTCGATCCGGGGCAGCCGATCTGGCTTCAGCTGGTGCGCGAGTTCACTCGCCGGATCGCGACCGGTGAATGGACGGCCGGCCAGCGGATGCCCAGCGTCCGCGATCTGGCCGCCGAGCTGGGGGTGAACCCGAACACCGTCCAGCGCGCCCTCGCCGAGTTGGAACGCAAGCGGCTCGCGGTGGCCGAGCGCACCGCCGGCCGGTTCGTCACCACCGACGCAGCCTTGATCGCCGAAGCCCAGTTCGGGCTGGCCCAGGCTGCCGCCGACACCTACATCGCCGCCGCCCGTGGCCTGCGACTCGATCAGGAGGCGGCCCTCGAACTGCTTGCCCAGCGTTGGCGGCTGGGCTCCCCCGACCAACCCACACCCCTTGGAGAGAACCGATGAGCACCGCCCTGGAGATTCGAAACCTGAGCCGCCGCTACGGATCCGTGCCAGCCTTGGCGGATCTCAGCCTCACGCTGGAGGCCGGCCGGATCGTCGCCCTGTTCGGCGAGAACGGCTCAGGCAAGACCACTCTGCTGAAGATCGTGGCCGGACTACTCGCGGAGTACACCGGTGAGGTGCTGATCCACGGCGAGCGTCCCGGTCCGGCCAGCAAGGCGATGGTCTCGTTCCTGCCAGATGAGAGCTTCCTGCCCAGTGCGGCGTCCGCCCGCACCGCGGTGACCATGTTCGGCGACTTCTTCGCCGATTTCGATGCCGAACGGGCCCGAGCCCTGATCGCCGGCTTCGAGATCGATCCCAGCCGGCCGCTGAAGTCACTGTCGAAAGGCCAGCGGGAGAAGGTCCAGCTCGCCCTGGCGATGAGCCGGCGAGCCAGGATCTACCTGCTCGACGAACCGATCTCGGGGGTGGATCCGGCCGCCCGGGAGACCATCCTAAGCACCATCCTGGCCCAGTACGACCCGGAGGCTCTGGTGGTCATCTCGACCCACCTGATCGCCGACATCGAGCCGGTCGCCGACGCCGCGGTCTTCCTGCGGGCCGGACGCGTCCTGCTGACCGGGGACGCCGACGACCTACGTGCCAAGCACGGCATGAGCCTCGATCAACTGTTCCGTTCCACCTACCAGATCCCTGTCAGGAGCTGATCATGTTCGCCGCGCTATTGAAGAACGAGGCCCGACTCCAGGCCCGCTCGCTCGCCTCCTACCTCGGGGTCGCCCTGGCGATCTACGCCGGCGGCATTCTCCTGCTGTTGCTCCGCGTCCCGCTGATGTCCAGCATCGGCAGCATCGCGGCGGTCGGGGCGTGCCTCCTGCTCGGGATCAGCATCCCCGTCCTGCTGGTCTGGCGGTACTACTCCTCGATGTACGGCCGGGAGGGCTACCTCACCCACGCCCTGCCTGCCAAGCACACCACGCTGTACGGCGCGAAGTTCAGCTGGGCGCTGGGTGTCTGGCTGGTCTCTCTGGTGATCGCCGCGGCCATGGTGCTGGGGTACATCATCGCCGAGGCCATCTCGGCCGGCGGCACCGCTGCGGACGCGTGGAATGCCCTGACCGCTGGGCTCGCCGAGATCGGAACCGCGCCCGTCACCGCCTTCCTGATCTGGCTCCTGATCGGGATCGTGATCTATGTCGCCCAGTTCGGCTGGATCATCACCTTCGGCATGGAGGAGCGCTTCCGATCGCTGGGTCTGGGCGGTCCGGTGCTGGTCTGGTTCCTGACCTACGTGGTGCTGCAGGTGCTCACCCTGGCCAGTCTGTTGCTGATTCCGATCGGCGTCACCCTCGATCTCAAGCAACTGGTATTCAGCAGCTTCCTGCCCGAACTCATCGCGTCCGTCGGCGGTGGGGAGCCGTCCTTCATTCCGCTCGGCTGGCTGCCGCTGCTGGCTGCCACACTTCCGGTCTACATCGTGTGGACGCTGCGCTCGCTGAAGAACCACACCTCGCTGCGCTGAGCCTGTCGGAATGTCGGAGTCGAGGCGTACCGTCGGTTCATGAGCACCATGGTCATCAAGCCAGCCACCCCCGATCGTTTCGACGATCTGCAGCACGCTCTCTCCGGTGGTGGCGACGGCCGCGGCTGCCAGTGCCAGTGGTGGATGCTCACCAATGCCGAGTGGAACCGCACTCGGCAACCGGATCGCAAGGAGCTGTTGCGCGCCGAGTTGGCAGCCGACATCGCGCCAGTGTTGCTCGCCTACGTGGACGGCGAAGCGGTGGGGTTCGTCCGGGTCGGGGCACGGCCCAGCCACGTCCGGCTCGCCCGCAGCCGGACGATCGCACCCCACTCGCCGGAACCCTGGGACGACCCGACGGTGTGGACGGTGAGCTGCTTCGTGGTCCGCCGCGAGCACCGCAATCAAGGGCTCAACACCGCTCTGCTGGGGGCGGCGATCGAGCACGCCAGAGCGGCGGGTGCGCGGGTGATCGAGGCCTACCCGATCGATCCGGCGGTGGGAAAGCCGCGGTCCAACGATCTCTTCCAGGGCGTTCTGTCGGTGTTCCTGGCCGCCGGATTCCGTGAAGTAGCGCGGCCCAAGCCGGGGATGGCGATCGTCGAGCTTCAGCTCAACGGCTGACCGCTGATAGCTGCTCCGCGGGGTCTTCGAGCTGGCCGAGCGCGACCAGCACCGCGCCCCGCAGCTTCCCTCGCCGATCCAGCAGGCTCCGGCGGACCAGCAGCGACTCGTAGACCCCCGGCATGGTCCGCTCCCGCAGGGTCTGGCGAAGCGGATCCAGCAATAGATCGCCGAGTTCGCTGACTCCCCCGGCCACCACCAGCGTCCGGGGGTTACTGACCTGCACCAACCAGGCGGCTGCTTCGCCGAGTTCCTGCCCGACCGTGCTGAGCAGTGCCCTGGCGGCCGAGTCACCGGCGAGCGCCGCCTGACCGAGCAACTCGGGAGTGCTGATCCGCCCCCGCGGGCCGCCCAGCCCCAGTTCAGCCGCGCGCCGGGCGATCGCCGGCCCGGAGACCAGCGTCTCCAAGCAACCCCGGTTGCCGCACGAACACTCGATCTCCGACCCCATCGCAACATGGCCGATCTCACCGGCGAAGCCGTTCGAGCCGCGGAACAGCCGGCCACCGTTGACGCTGGCCGAGCCCACCCCGGTGCCCAGGTACAGCAGCGTGAGGTCGCCGCTCTCGCCGCGCCCCAGCGCATCGTGCGCCTCAGCCACCGCCATCGCCTGGGTGGTGTTGTTCAGGTGAACTGCCACGCCGACCACGTCCTGCAGGATGGAAGCCACCGCCAGATCACGCCAGCCGAGATTCGGGGCTACCCGGCAGACCCCCGTGGCCTGGTCGACCACCCCGGGCAGCGCCACCCCGACCGCGGTCAGCCGATCCAGTGGCACCTCCAGTTCGGCGCAGAGTTCGTGGACGAGGCGGCCCAGACCGGTCAGGGTCTGCTCCGGGCTGCGACGGCCGGTGGGAAGCTCCCGTACCGCCAGTTCCTCGCCCAGCGCGTTGGCGATCACCACCCGGGTCTGCCGTACCCCGAGGTGAATCCCCGCCACGACATGGGAGGCCGGGTTGACCTCGAGCAGTTTCGCCCGTCGGCCGCCCTCCAGACCGCTCGGCAGGAACCCGGTCTCGTTGACCAGCCCTCGGGAGAGCAGCTCGTCGACATTGATCGAGACCGTCGACTTGGTCAGGCCGGTCCGTTGCACCAGCTCGCCGCGGGAGATGCTGCCCGCTCGCCAGATGAGGGAGTAGAGCAGTGCGGCGCTGCCACCCATCGTCCGGCCGGCTGGCGTGACATCTCGGACGGTCATCGCTGTGCCGACTCGGTCAGAGCGGTCTTCGGGCCGCCGATCAGCGAGCGATACCGATGTAGCGAGGTCTTGGCGCCGACGCCGCAGACCCCCACCAGCAGCTCGTCGCGGAAGTAGCCGACCACACAGTCGCCGTCCGCTGTTCCGTCCAGCAGGTCGATCTCGTCCGCCAGATCGGGGAGTCCGTAGGCCAGCAGATGCAACTCGTACTGGTCGGTCCAGAACGACGGCACCGGCGCGAACGGCTGTGCGACCAGCTCTGCCCACCCGGCCTCGTCCGTGTGCCGCAGCGCGATCAGCTGCCCGGCCCGCCGACCGGTCTCGGTCGGGATGTTCCAGTGCTGCACCGTTCGCGCCAGCCCGCCGAACCGCGGATTCGGGAAGCAGGCGACATCGCCGACCGCATGGACGTCCGGCCACGGCTCGCCGTCGCGGCGCAGTGCCCGTAGCGCTCCGTCGGTGCGAACGCCCTCCCCCAACTGGAGGTCCTGGTCGGCCAGCCAGCCGGTGTTGTACTCCGAACCAACCGCCTCGATCAGCACGTCACAGGGCAGCTTCACCCCATTGCTCAGCTCGACGCCGGTGATCCGCTCCGAGCCGAGCAGGCCCACCACCTGAACACCCAGTTCGAACCGCACGCCGGCGTCCAGGTGCCGACGTCGCAGCCGCTCGGCCAGGTCCTGGCCCAGGGCCCGGAGCAGCGGCAACTCGACCACGTCGACCACCGTGACCTCGCAGCCCAGACCGCGCGCAGTGGCCGCCACCTCGCAGCCGATGAACCCGCTGCCGGCGATGACCACGCGGGCGCCGGGGAGCAGGGCCTCCCGCAGGGCGAGGGCATCGTCCAGCGTCCGCAGCACATGGCGGCCGGCGATCGGTTGCGGATGGGGCAACCGCCGGGGCCGCAATCCGGTAGCGATCACCAGGGACGAGTACCGCCGGGCGTGGCCGGTGTCGTCGGTGACGGTCCGGCCGGCGAGGTCGGCCGAGACGATCCGGCGTCCCAGCACCCACTCCACATCGCTGATCGCCGCGCGGCGCGGAAAGGCCACCGCCTCATGGCTCACGCCGGCGGCCAACACCTCCTTGGAGAGCGGTGGCCGGTTGTAGGGCGGGTGCGGCTCATCCCCGATCACGGTGATCGCCCCGTCGTAACCAAAGCGGCGGAGGGCCTCGGCGGTCCGCAGTCCGCCCAGCGATGCTCCGACGATGATGATGGGTTCTGGCATGGACGGTCTACTCCGCCAGGGAGATGGCCTGCATCGGGCAGATGTCGATCGCCGCCTCCACCTCGGCCCGGTGGGACTCGTCCGCGGTGGCTTCGTGCTCGAGTTCGTCCTGATCGTTCAACCGGAAGATCTCTGGCGCCTCGAAGACGCACTGTCCGTAGTGCTGGCAGCGGTCCCAGTCGACCTGAACCTTCAGCATCCGCCAACTTCTCCCTCGATGAAACGCGTGGCTAGTTTGATCGACTCCCGATCTAACCAGGTCAGCGAGCCGGAGGGAAGCCTTGCATCTGCTCCCTTTGGTCGTTAGTTTGATCGGGCATCGGACGAACTGGAGTCAGCCAATGAGCGACCACACGGTGGCGGAACGCCCTGAGATCCTCGGTCACGCCGCGGTGCGGGCAGCGGCGAAGGACACCGAGACCTACTCCAGCGACCTGCAGGGTGACCGGGACGTTCGCAGCTATCGGCAACTGCCGCTGGAAGCCGATCCGCCGCGGCACACCCTGTTCCGGGAGGCGCTGCAGCCGCTCTTCATGGGCGCGGCGATCGCTCCCCACGTCCCGGAGTTCGAAGCCCTGGCGAGACGTTTGATCACTGACATCGACGCGCGTGGCGGCGGGGAGATCGGCGCCGAACTGGCGCTCCCCTACGTGATGGGTTGCCTGACCATCATCTACAACCGGCCGCAGGATTTCGACGAGTGGGTCTCCTGGGGGCCGGACGTGTGGACCGCCGAGGCCTATGCGAAGGGCGAACTGACCCCGGAGTCGCACCGCGCGCTCCGGGAACGCAACTTCGACCTACCCAGCCAGCGTTCCGGGGCCACCCTGCAGGCCTACCTGGAGCGGGTGTTCACGGCTGCCGAGCAGACCCCGGACAAGGATCCCGCCGAGTTCGATGTCTGGGACCAGATCGCCCGGCTCGAGGTCAGCGGTTCCCCGGTGACCCGGGACGAGATGTACGGGATGGCAAACGTCCTGCTGGCCGGCGGCCGGGACACCGTGATCAAGCTCACCACCGGCATCGTCTGGCACCTGATCAATCGCCCCGAGGACCGGATCTTCCTGGCGGAGAACCCCGACAGCTACAACAAGGCGATCGGGGAACTGGCTCGCTATCTATCGCCACTACCCAAGATGGAACGGGTGCGCCGGGATCCGGCGGCGGACGGGGGCGAGGAGGAGTACGTCCTGCTCAGCTACGTCTCGGCCAACCATGACCGCAGCGTCTGGCCGGACGCCGACCGGCTGGACCTCCACCGTCCGCGCAAGCCACATCTCGCGTTCGGCTTCGGTCGGCACTCCTGCATGGGCATGAACATCACTGAGCACGAGGCCAAGGCCTTCCTGAACGTGCTGGTCAACGAGTGGCCGGGCTGGGAGTTCGACGGCGAGCCCGAGATCGCCTGGGCGACCGAACCCGGGGTCGACGGGCCGATCACGGTGATCGACCGGTTTGAGGCGGTGCGGGTCAGGGTCGGTCGGTAGCCGCCCGGAGCAGGTCGAGCAGCCAGCCCGTTCCCCGCGTCCGGGCACCCGCCTCGGTGACCCGCTGGGTCAGCCCTCGGTCGCTGCTCACCACGGTCACCGTTCTGCCGGCCGCCACCAGGCCCGCGGCTTCGGCCGCGATGGCGTCGTCCCCGAAACCGTCTGCTCTCACCAGCTTCACACCCGCCTGGTCGGCGGCCGCCTTGGCCCGTCCCTCCACCACCACCATCCACTCCGGGAACCAGGTGTGTTCGTCCAACTCAAGGGCGACAGCGGGGACGCCCGCTACGGCCAGCGCACCGATTCTGGTCAGCAGCCGCTGGGTGGCGCCAGCCCGATCCTTCCACCACCCGTCGGGCACCGAACCCACCACGTTTGCGGCGTCGACCACGATGACCGACCGTATTGCCAGCGCGGGTCGCAGGTGCTGCCAGGCAGCGGCGAAACCGGGATGCAGCTCCCGTCCGGCCACCTGATCGACCGGAACCCATTCCAGCGCGTGGCTCTCCGGATCGCTGATCACCGGCTCGAACGGTGCGGCGGCTTCGCCGACCAGAGTGGTGTACGACCAGCAGCCGAGATCGAGGACACTGACCAACCGCGGTCGGATCAACTCGCTCGGCACTCCCGCCTCTTCGCCGGCTTCCCGTAGCGCCCCGGCGATGGCGGACTCGCCTTCGTGAAGCGCTCCGCCTGGCAGCCCCCAGGTGTCACCGAAGTGGCTCCAGGAGACCCGATGCTGCAGCAGCACTCCCCTGGCCGGGTCGATGGCCAACAGCCCCGCGGCACCGAAGCGTCCCCAGTAGCGGCTGCCGTCCGGGGCTTCCACCCAGGCGTCTCCCGGATCCCGGGGGCCACGCGGGCGTCGGGGCTCGCCTTCGGCGGCCGGTAGTACTGTCACCCGGCCAACCCTGCCACACCGCTATTGCGCTGCACCGGATTGCTGGGATGATGGGCGGCCACTGACGAAGGAGTTGCTAGATGGCCAAGCGTCGCTGGCCCCGGCGGGTCGCCTTGGGCGCCGCTGTGGTCTTGGTGGCTGGTGGCGCGGGGTTCTTCGCGCTCGCCCCCGGGATCGTCGAGGCGAGCATGAACCAGGTGGAGAAGGCCAATCTGCCACAGATCGGCGAGGACGCCCGTGCGCTGCACGAGACGCTGTTCGTGGCGGACCTGCATTCCGACACATTGATGTGGCAACGGGATCCGCTGCGGCGCGCTGACCGGGGCCACATGGATCTACCCCGGCTGCAGGAGGGCAATGTCGGGCTGCAGGTGTTCTCGTCCGTCTCCAAGACACCGCAGGGGCAGAACTACGACTCCAACTCGGCCAACACCGACAACATCACCCTGCTGAGCTTCGCCCAGCTGCAGCCGCCTCGCACCTGGTTCAGCATCTTCGAGCGGTCGATGTTCCACGCCGAGAAGTTGAAGGACGCCGCCGCTCGGTCGGACGGCGCGTTACGGGTGATCACGACCCGGACGGAGCTGGCGCAGTTGGTGGCCGACCGGGCGTCCGGTCAGAAGGTGGTCGGTGCGCTGTTCTCGCTGGAGGGGCTGCAGAATCTAGAGGGCGACTTCAGCAAGCTCCAGCCGCTGTTCGACGCCGGAGCCCGGATGGCCGGCTACACCCACTTCTTCGACAACGAGGTCTCCGGCTCGATGCACGGCGAGGAGAAGGGCGGCCTCACTGCGCTGGGCCGGCAGGTGTTCGCCGAGATGGAGCGGCTCGGCATGGTGGTGGACGTGGCCCACGCCAGCCACCCGGCGATCGCCGAGATGCTGGAACTGGCGACCAAACCGGTGGTGGCCAGCCACGGCGGGGTGCAGGCGATCTGCGACGTGAACCGCAACCTGACCGACGACGAGATCCGTGGCATCGCCCGGACCGGCGGGGTGGTCGGCATCGGCTACTGGGACGCCGCAGTCTGCGAGCTTTCCACCACCGCCGTGGTCGACTCGATCGAGCACGTCGTGAAGGTGGGCGGCATCGAGACCGCCGCGCTCGGCAGCGACTTTGACGGTGCCACCACGGTCGCCTGGGACACCTCGCAGCTGGCGTTGATCACCCAGGAGTTGATGAACCGGGGGTTCAGCGAGGCCGACATCGCCGCGATCATGGGCGGCAACACCCTGCGGGTGCTGCTGGAGGTTCTGCCGGCCTAGCTGCTCCGCTCAGATCGCGTGATTGGCCAGCAGCCGACGATCGGGATCGATCGCCTCCCGGAGTTCCAGCAGCCGCTGCCACGCCTCTGGTGAGTGGCCTGCGGCCACGGGCACCAGACCATCGTCGAAGTTGAGATAGCGCGATCCACTGGCCCACTGGCCAAGAGCCGTCACGGCGCGGGCGGCGTCCGCCTTGACCAGCGCTCCGAGTTCGGGGGTCGCGGCGATGCCGACGAAGAAGGCCAGGTACTCGCCCTCCAGCGCCGCGAGGGCCGCGTCGGCCGGACGCCGCAGCTGGCCGCCGAGTTGCCGCAGTTCTGCAGCCAGCAGGCTGGTGCCCGAATCAGGGCCGGCGACGGCCAGCAGGGCTTCGATAGCATCCGGCGGAAGTTCGGTGAGCAGCACCGACTCGGTCACCGACGGGGTCGGTCCCTCAGGGTCGAGGTGGATCCGTGAGAGCGCGGGTGCCGGCAGCCGTCCGAAGGTGTCCAGTTCCGGACGGAGTTCGCGCAGTGGCGCGAGCAACTCGGCGGCCTGCGGGTCGGCGGCGAGGATCGCGCCGTCCACCACCACCAGCTTGCGGCCGCTCAGGAAGGGTGGCAGTTCCGGCAGCGGCGGAAGCTCATCAGCCGCAGCGACGTGGTCACCTGGTCGGGTGCGGACCGCGTCCATTCCGTCCAGCACTGGACGACCTCTCGTGCGCGTTCGGCTGGCCACAACAACATCCCGGCGTAGGCGTCCGCGATCGGCAGCAGGTCGAACTCCAGCGCGGTGGCGATGCCGAAGTTGCCACCGCCGCCTTTGACCGCCCAGAACAGGTCGGCATCGTGGTCGGCATCGGCGCGGACCAGCCGTCCGTCCGGAAGCACCAGTTCGACCGCCCGCAGGTGGTGAGCGGCCAGACCGTGCTGCCGGCCGTACCAGGAGAGGCCGCCGCCCAGGGTGTAGCCGGCGACCGCGACATCAGGCGAGGAGCCGTGCAGCGCGGCAAGTCCGTGCTCGGCGGACGCCTCGATCACCTCTTGCCACAGCGTCCCGCCCAACACCCGGGCCTGCTGGCGGTGCGGATCGATGCTCACTCCGGTGAACTCGTGAAGCCGGATCAGCACCACGTCGGACAGATCGCGGCCGAGGAACGGGCCGGCACCGTGGCCGCTGCTCTGTGGCGCGATCCGCAGACCCACTGTCGCTGCCGCACGGACCACGTCCGTAACCTCCTGCGCGTTGCGGGGCACGGACACGGCGGCTGGGCGCTGATCGACATGGACGGCCCACGGCATCCGGGCCCGGTCGTAGCCCGGCTCTCCTGGCAGGTGAATGGTGCCATCGCACAGGCGGCGGAGCTCTGCAGCGGCGGTGAAGTCAGTGGTGGTCAAGGGTTCCTCCTTGTGGAACGTGGTTCGAGTGGTGCGGACGATTGCCCCCACCGCGACGGTCATCCCTGCCTGGCTCAGCCCGGATACCGGCACGAAGACGATGTCGGGGCTGATGCCGTGCTCGACCAGCCGCTCGGCCAGCACCTCAGCGGCCTCGTCGAAGAGAGGGCGCGCCGTGGTGCGCGTCCGCCGGAGGTTGTACCGCTGGTGGTAGCGGCCTTCGGCCTGACCGCGCGGGAGCGGGATGTGGTGGCCTTGGTACTGCAGGGGCTGGACACCAAGGAGATCGGCGGGCAGTTGCATCTGTCGGTCTGGACAGTGCAGGACCATCTCAAGGCGATCTTCGACAAGGCTTCGGTTCGCAGCCGCCGCGAGCTGATCGCCCGGGTGTACTTCGATCAGTACGTTCCCCGGCTGGGGACCAGCGTCGGACCGGGAGGGTGGTTCGCGGCCTGATCGATGATGCCCTTGACCCGCCGAATGCGCGTGGAAGACTGGGCAGGGTGCGCAACGAAGAACCGACGGACGACGAGGAGATCTTCTTCGACGCCCTCGAAGAGTTGGTTCCCGGCGTACAGGACTGGTATCACAAGGACGCCGACGGCACGCTCTGGATGATCGCGAGTTACGACGTCCCAGATGTGGGTGTGATCCACACCACCCTGCGTTGTGACTACGACGGTGCACGACTGCTGGGTGGCCGCAGTCCTGGGCTGCTGAACTGGGACGACGGCGTTCGGGCCGAGGCGGCAGGCGTCGAAACTTCCGGCGACAGCGGGTTGGACGTGGCGGTCGAGGACCCGATGGCTGCCGCCCAGTTGGCCGCCCAATGGTTCCGGGAACGCATTGCCGCACACCGTCAACACTGACCTGGGACCGGTCGTGCAGCAGTTGGCCGAGGGTGAGCGGGCCAGGTCCCTGGCAGTCGTGTGAACCGCCCTAGGTTTGATGCAGCAGACGAGGTGCCCGCCAATCCGAGAGTCCGCAGTCGAAACAGTGGTTGGCACGACCACTGCTCGATCCGTAGTAAAGTGTCCAGCTGGCAACTCTCAGGCCCGACAACTGAAGAGCGGGCTGCTGGCCAGCTCCTGGTAGCGCACGTGTCTGGGGGAAAATGGGTGGCAGGTTCAAATCCTGTCAGCCCGACCATATGAACTGATGGTCTACTAGGGTAAATGTTGAATTGCATCAGCACAGAGAGCTGGGAATCCAGCCATCTACGGCCGAGGTATGCCGCCCTAGACGTTCGCGAGAATGCGCGCCTTGGCGCGCTTCCAGTCCTCATCGCTCAACAACCGCTCGTAGCGGAGCCGATCAAGCTCCCGCAGCTTCTCGGCGGCGGGTTGGCCGGTGGTGTTCAGAATCGTGTCGACAAGCGCCTTCAGGTCAGATGCTGTGACTGCGGAAGGGGTGAGTGCTCGAATTCGAGCGTTGAACTGCGCGGCAATCTGCTGGGCGTGGGGTGCGTGGTCGGGATGGATATCGACACGCAGCGTTCCGTATGGCCCGCTGACCAGGACGGAAGCTGTGCGCAGATCGTGGACCTGCTGCAGCGCGGTGACTCTCCCCTTCTTGTCGACCACATTCGTGACGGTGACCTGCTTCTGGCCATCCTGGAGAACGCTCATGTTCGAGTTGCGCGTGGTATCGAGCGACTGCATTCCAAAAATCACAAAGTCGTCATAGACCTCCACCGCCCCGTCAGCGCGGGCCGGAATAGAGCCGATGATAGGCGAGCGGACGAGAGCGGGATTGAATCCGATTGAATCGAGTGCTCGGGCCCACGCACTCGGCGAGTCGGGACCGTAAGCCTCTTCCACGGCGGCAAAGGCGGCAACCCACGCAATCCGCCCGTCTCCTCGTCTTCCGGCGGCCTGCGCGGCCCTGAGGCGATGGATCCACGTACCGAACTGCGCCGCCGCCGCGTCCGCCTTTTTGGGATTGCCACCTACCACCACGCCAAGCACGCGCTTCGTAAGCCGGGTCGCGCCGGTCCATTGCCGACCGTCCCACTCCCGCTGAATGGTTGGGTCACCGACCACGGCATACCAGCCTGCGGGCCACATCTTCGCTGGCCCGGCCGCCCGTTGCTGGGTGTAGGCGGCACCATTCCAGTACCGCTCGACTGCGGCATTGTTCGGATCTGGGTACCAGCCCGGCGCTGCGGCCATGCTATCTAGCTCCTTCGCTCCGCAGCGTCCTCGCTGCGTGCTTCACACGCTATCGAAAAGACGTCGAGTGTGATTCCATCGCGGGACAGTTCGCGCGAGCCACCAACCTGCCGACCCTGCATCAGCTCCCCCAAAGCGTCCACCAGTAGCGTGCGCTGAGGAATCCGCAAACTGGGCCGAGGGAGACCCGAACAGTTTTCTGTCAGTGGCGGTCGTCACAATGGAAACATGCTCGAGTTGGTGGAATCCGGAGGCGCCGGCAGTCGTTCGACTGCGACAGGTGCAGGCGCTCCGCGACGCCCTCGATGCCGCCGAAGCCCAGGCGATCCTCGACCTGGCATCGGAGGTGGAGTGGGACGAACAGGCCGAGTTCGACATGGTGGGAACCCGGCCAATCCGGATCGGGGCGGACGGCAGCCGGCTGGTCGACGAGCACCTGCCGCTGGAGGTTGCGGCCGCCCAGGGCACCAGCGTCGATGCCGCGATCTGGCTGATTCGGGACGTGGTGAACCTGCATGCCCGTCATCCGCGGGTCTGGCAGGCCCTGCAGGCGGGTGAACTGCCGCTGTGGCGGGCTCGCCGGTTCAGCCAGTACGCGGGCGCGCTGAACCTGTCGGCCGATGAGGCGCGAGCCGCGGATGAACAGACCGGTCCGGCGATCGCGCGGGTCGGTTGGAAGCGACTGTGGTGGCTCTACCGTGCAGCCGTCATGAAGGTCGCGCCCGACCGAGTCCGCGAGTTGGCCGAGCGGGCGGCCGACGACCGCTACCTTCGCGTTGGTGCGATCAGTGACGACGCCGCCAGCAGCTACCTCGCCGGACGTCTCGACACCGGCGACGCGGTGGCCTTCAGTTCGCTGCTGGACGACCTTGCGGACGCCCTCGTCCGGGTCGGTGAGCACGGCACCAAGGACGCGCTCCGGGCGCGTGCGGTGGGCATCCTGGCGGATCCCCGGGACGCGATCGACCTGCTCGAACGGCCGACTGCACCAGATGTGGAAAGCACTGAGGACGGCCCGGCCATTTCCACCCGCCAACGCCGGTCCCGACGACCCGCTACGCAGATCTATCTACACGTCTCCGAAAGCGACCTTCGCCGGGGCGGTGTTGCGCGAGTGGAGGGCCGTGGCCCGGTGCTGGTTGACCAGCTTCGTCAGCTGACCGGTACCGGCCCGGTCCGGCTGACCCCGGTAGTGCACGTGAACGGCATCGAGACGGTAGCTGACAGCTACGAGATCCCGGCGCCGGTCCGGGCCGAGGTGATCGTTCGGGATCGCTTTGAAGTCTTCCCGTTCAGCAATCGAGAGGCCCGCGGCACCGATCTCGACCATACGATCTCCTATCGCAACGGCCGCAAGGGCCAGACCCGTGCTTCCAACCTCGGTCCGCTCAGCCGCTGACCTCACCGGGGCAAGACCCACGGCGGCTGGCAGCTCTGGCAGCCCCGGTCCGGCGTGTTCTGGTGGCGCTCACCTCGGGATCAGGTCTACCGCGTCGCACCGGGCGGCACTATGAACCTCACCAACGATGATCCGGTTGTCCGCACGAGTAGCGCGGAGCAACTTATGTTGTGGCAGGTTGACCGGCGTGGTGGGGACGGAGATGGCTCGGGCAACCGGTAAGAAGGGCCGCCTTAGAGCGGACCCAGGACGTCCCGCGGATCCGCCTGCAGTGCGAGTGTGTCCAGCACGGCCAGTAGCTGACGCTCCTCGTAGCGGAAGTGGGATTCCATGATGGCGGCGATCCCTTCGAGGTGACCCTCGAGTTCGGACGGTGGCACCGCTCGCTGCAACGCGGCCTGCAAGCCCTGGATGAGGTGCTCGATCATCGAGTGATCCTGTTGGAGCTTCCGCAGGGTGTCGCGCAGTTCGGGGTGGGCCGCGCCGATGGCTGGGAACAACTCGCGATCTTCACCCTGATGGTGTCCGGTCAGGGCGGTGCAGAAGCCGTGACAGAACAGCAGCAGATCTCGTGGTAGCGGCTGCCCTGGAACGCCCTCTTCCAGCGCTTGGCGGGTGACCCGCAAAGCCTCGCGAAGCCGCTGGTGAACGGCCCGCAGTTCCATTCCCCAGGCAATCAGCCTGGACTTCTCGCCCTCAGTCACCAGAGGGCGAAGGGGACGACGTGATCATCGTCGTGCTCCTTCGGTTCCGGCGCCTCCATGCCTGACACGGACTGCCACCGGCACGCGACGCTGGTGGTAAGGGTAGCGGAGATCCCCGCCTTCGCGGGGATGACGGGAAGAGCCGGGATGACCAGAAGAGCCCGGGATGGGACGGGTTGGGGTCTCGGAGGTCTGAGACTCCCTACGCCCGCGCTTTGGCCTGCTTCCGCCAGTAGGTCAAGGCACGCTCGGTGTAGCCGTTGGGCTCCTCGCGTCCGGTGAAGACCAACTCCACTGCCGCCTGGAACGACTCGCTCCCTGCCAGATCGTCAGCCATCGGACGGTAGCCCGGCTCCCCCGCGTTCTGCGCGTCCACGAAGGCCGCCATCTCGGCGAACACGGCGCGCACCTGGGCCTCGTCCACGATGCCGTGGTGCAGCCAGTTGGCGATGTGCTGGCTGGAGATCCGCAGCGTGGCGCGATCCTCCATCAGGCCTACGCCCTCAAGGTCAGGCACCGTCGAACAGCCGATCCCCAAGCCAACCCAGCGCACGACATAGCCCAAAATCGACTGCGCGTTGGTCCGCAGTTCATGCTCGATCTCGGCTGGGCTCGGCGGGTCGCCAAGAACCGGCACCTCCAGCAACCCACGACGGTCAGTCACCCGGCCGGCCAACTCCCGCTGCCGAGCCGCCACGTCCACCCGCAGGTAGTGCAACGCGTGCAGCGTCGCGGCGGTCGGGGACGGCACCCAGGCGCAGTTGGCGCCGGCCAGCGGATGAGCCTGCTTCTGGGCGAGCATGTCTGCCATGGCCGCCGGCTTGGCCCACATGCCCTTACCCACCTGCGCCTGACCGGTGAAGCCGGCCGCCAGCGCAACGTCGACATTCCGGTCCTCATAGACGGTCATCCAGGTCGCCGAACGCATGGCGTTCTTCCGGATCATCGGCCCAGCCTGGAAGTCGGTGTGGATCTCGTCCCCGGTCCGATCCAGAAAGCCTGTGTTGATGAAGATCACCCGGTCGCGCGCCGCGTCGATGCAGGCCTCGAGGTTCAGCGAGGTGCGCTTCTCCTCGTCCATGATCCCGATCTTGAGCGTCCGGTCCGGCAGCCCCAGCGCCACCTCGATCGCCGCGAACAGTTCGACGGTGAGCGCGACCTCGTCCGGTCCGTGCTGCTTGGGCTTGACCAGGTAGACGCTGCCGGAGCGCGAGTTCCGGTACCGGCCCAGACCGCGCAGGTCGTAGAGCGCCGCGGTGACCGCCACCAACGCGTCGAGCACCCCTTCGGCCACCGGGTCACCCTTGGCGGTACGGACGCAATCGGTCGTCATGTGATGCCCGACGGTGCGCACCAGCAGTAGCGCGCGGCCGGGTAGCACCAGCTCGGATCCGTTGGGTGCGGTGAACGTCCGGTCACCCGCCATCACCCGATGGACGACCCGACCGCCCTTGTCGAAGTCCGCGGTCAGGGAGCCGGTCATCAGGCCCAGCCAGGTTCGGTAGGCGGCAGCCTTGTCCTCGCCGTCGACGGTGGCGACCGAGTCCTCCAGGTCGGCGATGGTGGTCACCGCCGATTCCAGCTGGACGTCGGCCAGCCCGGCATGATGACCGCGCCCCACCGGGTGCTCGCGGTCGATCACCAACTCCACGTGCAGGCCGTTCCGGACCAGTAGAACCGACGACGCCCCGGACCCGGCGAACTGGCCGGGATCGACCAGCCCCACCACCCCGGACGGCGTCAATGCGGCCAACTGCCCGTCGGCGACCCGATAGTCGGTCACTGAGGTGTGCGAAGCGCCGGTCAGCGGGAAGAACTCGTCCAGCAGTCGGTCGGCCTCAGCAATCACCTGAGCACCACGGGCCGGGTCGTACCCGGGCGCGGCCGGCTGCTCGGACGGCAGCGCGTCCGTGCCGTACAGCGCGTCATAGAGCGAACCCCAGCGTGCGTTGGCAGCGTTCAGCGCGTACCGCGGGACGGTGGACGGCACCACCAACTGAGGCCCGGCGATCTCGCTGATCTCCGGGTCGACGCCCTCGACGGACACGGTGACGTCGGGCACCGGTACGAGGTACCCGATCTCGGTCAGGAACGCCTCAAGCTCGGCCGGATCCCCGGCACCGTGGTCACGATGCCAGGTGTCGAGCTGCGCCTGCAGTTCGTCCCGGCGTTTCAGCAGGGCACCGATCGGCCCGCTGAACCGGGCCTGCAGCTCGGCCAAGATCTGCCAGAAGCGGGATTCCGGGATCTCCAGCCCGGGAAGGAGTTCGGTCGCGATGAACGCACGGAACAGGGGGTCGACGACCAAGCCGTTCAGGTGAGGCATCATTGTCCTCTCTAGTGGTCAAACCTTTCTATCAGAGGACGACGCCGCCGTCAGCGATTCTTGCGCTTCTCCCTGGCCCGAACCTCGACTTTCACCGGGGTGCCGCGGAAGCCGAAGTCCTCCCGCAGCCGCCGCTGGACGAACCTGACGTACTGCGGATCGAATGCCCCCGAGGTGAACAACGCGAAGGTCGGCGGGCAGGCGTGCGCCTGCGTCCCGAACAGGATGCGCGACTGCTTGCCACCGCGCACCGGATGCGGATGGGCGGCCGCCAGCCGGCCGAGGAAGGCGTTCAGCTTGCCGGTGGAGACCCGGGTCTCCCAGCCTTCCAGCGCCTCCTCGATCGCCCGGGAAAGCCGGTCGACATTGCGTCCGGTGAGCGCGGAGATGTTCACGCTCGGCGCCCAGCCGAAGGTCGAGATGTCCTGCTCGATCTCCCGGGTCAGGTAGCGGCGGCGCTCCTCGTCGGTCAGATCCCACTTGTTGTAGGCGATCACCAGCGCCTTGCCGGCCTCCTCGACCATGCTCAGCACCTTGAGGTCCTGGTCGCTGATGGTGTCGGACGCGTCCAGCACCACTACGCACACCTCGGCGCGTTCGATCGCGCCCTGGGTGCGCAGCGAGGCGTAGTACTCGTGGCCGGAGGCCTCCTTCACCCGGCGCCGCAGCCCGGCGGTGTCGATGAACCGGTAGACCACTCCCCCGACCTGGACCAGTTCGTCGACCGGGTCGACAGTGGTGCCGGCGACATTGTCGACGACAGAGCGTTGGGCTCCGGCCAGCTTGTTCAGCAGCGACGACTTGCCGACATTGGGACGTCCGATCAGCGCCACCCGGCGCGGGCCACCGATCTCGGGCTCGCCCGCTCGCGGTGCCTCGGGAAGGACGGCCAGCACCGCGTCCAGCAGGTCGCCGGTCCCCCGGCCGTGCAGCGCGGAGACCGGCCAGGGCTCGCCCAGACCGAGGTTCCACATCCCCATCGCGTCGGCCTCGCTGCGGGCGTCGTCCACCTTGTTGGCGGCCAGCACCACCGGCTTCTTCGACCGGCGCAGCACCTGGACCACCGCCTCGTCAACGTCCTGGATGCCGACCGTGGCGTCCACCACGAACAGCACCGCGTCCGCCGCAGCGATAGCCAATTCGGCCTGCTCGGCGATCTGCGCTGCCATGCCAACGGCGTCCGGCGCCCAGCCGCCGGTGTCGACCACGACGAACTCGCGGCCGTTCCACTCCGCGTCGTAGGAGACCCGGTCGCGGGTCACCCCGGGCAGATCCTGGACGACCGCCTCGCGGCGTCCGATGATCCGGTTGACCAACATGGACTTGCCGACATTGGGACGCCCGACGACCGCGATGACCGGCTTGTCGAGGGTCTCCTCGACCACCTCGCTCATGATTGCGCCACCAGATCCACCACGGCGTCGATGGTCTGTTCCAGGGTCAGGTAGGTGCCGTCCAGGTGGACGACGCCGTCCGCGGCGGTGGTGAAGTTCACCAGCTTGGAGTCGTCCTGATCCCGGCGCAGCACCTGGTCGGCCAGCGCGTCAGCGTCCACCTGGCCGCCCAGATCGAGCTTGCGGCGGGCCATTCGCACCTCCGGGTCAGCGGTCAGCAGCACCCGCAGGTCGGCGTCCGGGGCCACCACGGTTGTGATGTCGCGGCCCTCGGCCACGATTCCGGCCGGCGCGGCGTCGATGATCGCCCGCTGCCGTGCCACCAGGTCGGCCCGGCACTCCGCCACAGTGGAAACCGCGCTCACTACCGACGAGATCTCCTGCTCGCGGATCCGTTCGGTGACATCAGCCCCGTTCACCCGCACCCACTGGTCGGCCGGATCAGTGCTGATCTCCAGGTTCGCCCCCAGGGTGGCCGCGACCACGCCCGCGGTGTCGGACGGCGCCACGCCGGCGTCCAGGAAGGCGCAGGTCACCGCGCGGTACATCGCGCCGGTGTCCAGGTAGCCCAGGCCGAGCCGCTGCGCCACCCCCCGAGCGGTCGACGACTTGCCCGAACCGCTCGGGCCGTCGATGGCGATCACCAGTCGTTTGGTCATCAGGTTTCCTTCTCTACAAGGTGGCGTCGGGCTCGCGCAGCGTCCAGCCGGCGGCGAGCATGGCATCGCGCAGATCGTCGGTGTGTGCCGGGCTGATCTGCACCGAGAGATAGCCGACCTCGCGTTCGGCGTCGTGATGGATCGAGAGGTCTTCGACGTTCACGCCGGCCTTCTCGATGTCGGCGAACAGCCGGGCCAGAGCGCCCGGTTCGTCCGGGATCTCCACCACCACGTGGGCGTAGTCGACCGCAGCCAGTCCGTGCTTGCCGGGCAGTGCGCGCGTCCCCTCCCGACCGCGTTCCAGCAGGGCGGTCACCTGGTCGGGATCGTCCAGGGCTTGGGCCCAGGCTGCGAGGTCGGTCTGCAGCGCAGCCAACTCGATCCGGACCGCCTCCTTGTTGGCGGTGATGATCTGCCGCCACAGCTGCGGATCGGAGCCGGCCACCCGGGTGACGTCGCGGACGCCCTGACCAGCCAACTTCAGGTGCTCGGCGGGCAGCTCGGTGAGACGCCCGGCCATCAGCACCGACACCAGGTGCGGCAGGTGGGAGACCTGGGCGACCGCCTCGTCGTGGTGGGCGGCGCCCATGGTGATCCGTCGGGCGCCGCTCAACTGAGCCAGTTCCTGCACGTCCAGGACGGCGTGCGCCGAGGAGGTGTCGTGCGGGGTCACCACCCAGGTGCGATCGATGAACAGGTCAGGGCTGGCGGTCAGCGGACCGACCCGCTGGGAGCCGGCCATCGGGTGTGAGCCGACGTAGCGGGAGAGATCCAACCCGGTGGCCCGAAGCGAAGCCAGGATCGTCCCCTTCACCGAGCCCACATCGGTGACAGTGGCGTTTGGGTAGGTGCGCAGCGCCTTGGCGATCACGTCCGCCAGCGCACCAGGTGGAACCGCAACGACGACCAGCCGGACGGCCTCGGGGTCCGGCTTACGGATCGTGCCAGCACCGCGCGAGGCGGCGACCCGGGCGTGGCTGGAGACCTTGTCGGTGACATGGACGGTCACCCCAGCCCGGGTGAGCGCACAACCGACGGACGCTCCGACCAGACCGGCGCCGATCACCAGGGTCGGTGACAGGTCGATCGCGATCATGTTCAGGTGTCCTTACTTGCTCGGGCGGGCGCTGTGCCAACAGCACAGCCTACGCGAGAGGCTCAGTTCTCGGCGAAAGCGGGGTGTGGCGGGGCTTCGAGACTCGGCCTGCGGCCGACCTCAGCCAGCGGCTTCTGTGCCGGCCGGCCGGGGCCCGGTGTAGTCGGGACCGTAGGCGCCGGGAGCGGGACGCCGGCGGCGCGGCGGTGCCACCGTGCCGTGCGCCATCCGGCGGGCGAAGATCAGGAACCCGGTATGGCCGGACGTGCCGTGCCCGGGCCGGATCGCCAACCCTTCGGCGTGCCACTCCCGGGCGGAGTACTCCCGTCCCACCGGCTCGGTGAAGCCGCCGTGGACCCGCAGGGTGTCCATGGTCCGGCCCAGCTGGGTGGTGGTGGCGACGTAGCAGCACAGGATGCCGCCCGGCTCCAGCACCTCTCCGACCGCGTCGAGACACTCCCAGGGCGCCAGCATGTCCAGCACCGCCCGATCGATCGGCTCGGGTCCGATGGACTCCACCAGGTCGCCCTCGCGCAGTTCCCAAGCCGGGTGCGGACCGCCGAAGAAGGTCTCGACATTGCGTCGAGCAATGGTCGCGAAGTCGGGACGGCGCTCGTAGGAGTACAGCTTCCCTTCACTACCGATGGCACGCAGCAGATGCATGCTGAGCGCCCCGGAGCCGGCGCCGGCCTCCAGCACCCGGGCGCCGGGGAAGATGTCGGTCTGCATCAGGATGTGCGCGGCGTCCTTGGGATAGACCACCGTCGCGCCCCGCGGCATGGTGACGGTGAACTCCTCCAGCAGCGGACGGAAGGCGGTGTACGACACCCCGCCGTGGGAGGTCACCACGGCGCCCTCCGGGCCGCCGATCAGGTCGTCGTGGCTGATCCCGCCCTTGCTGGTGTGGAAGACCCCACCCTCGGCCAGCTTGATCGAGTGCCGCCGTCCCTTCGGGTCGGTCAGCGCCACCCGCTCCCCGACCGTCAGCGGTCCGGTCTTCACCCCGCTCGGATCAGCCATATCGCAATCCCCACAATCCCAGTTGTCCCGAACTGCCGAATGGCAGCCCAGCCAGGGTCACGCCCCGGCCCAGCATCAATACCCCGTCGGTCTGCGTCACCGGCAGCACGGTCAGATCGGCGGCCGCCTGCTTCTGCAGCTCCGCCAAGGCCACCGTCCGGGCGTCGCCGGTGGTGGAACGCGACCGCTGGCTCAACTCGGCCAGCTTGTCCGCGCTACCTGGCAGCGGATCCTCCAGATACAGCTGGAGCCAGCCATTCGGGGTCGGCACCCAGGCCGGGAAGTCGGTCAGCACCAGGTCGGCCTCGCCCGAGGTGACCAGCCGGACGCTCACCCGGTCGAGCTCCTCGATCCGGCTGCGCAGCACGCTGGCCAGATCGGCATGGCCGGGCGCCGACGGCTGATAGGCCAGCTTCAGCGTGACTCGTTTGCCCTTGATCTCGGGCAGTTCCGGATGTCCGCCCACGTCGAAGCTGGCCAGGTGGTCCGACGTGCCCACCGGCACCAGCGAGGCCAGGGTGCGGTCCCCCTGCAGGGCCAACGCCACCCCGGAGCGCAGCACCGCGTTCGAGCGGTACTTGGAGTCGGCCGACCAGGCCAGCCGGTTGACCCGGCTGCCGTCCATCGGCCAGCGGGTGAACCCCTGCGCGGTGGTGTGCTCCGGGCTCGCCGCGATCTCACCACCCAGCCGATCGGTGGCCGCCGGGTCGAGGGTGCGCCAGACCACATCGGTCGTGCCCTCGGCGATCGCGGTCTCGGCCGCCACCGAATCCGCCAGCCGTTCCAACCGAATCTGGTCCAGCACGCCACCCAGCGGTCCGGTGTACTCGGCGTACCGGGTGAACATCACCTGATCAGCATCCAGCCGGACTGCCTGGTAAGGCCCCGATCCGATCGGCATCTCCTCCAGCGGCAGGCCGCTGTCGGGGTCGAAGCTGGCCTCGTCCACGATCGAGGTGGCCAGCGAAGTCAAGGCGTAGCCGAACCGGTTGTCGGGGTAGGAGAGATGGAAGCGGACGGTGGTCGCGTCCGGGGTGGAAACCCGCACCAGGGCGTCCAACAGCTTCACCCCGGTGCCGGGGGTGTCCAGCCGGAGCGCGCGCTGAATGCTGAACCGCACGTCGGACGAGGTCAGCTCGTCGCCATTGTGGAACCGCAACCCCTCCGGCAGGGTGCACTCGTACGTGGTCTCGGAGGTGAAATAGCAGTCGGTGGCGGCGTCCGGCTTGAGTTCGCCGGTGTCGGTCTGAATGTGCATCAGCCGCTGGTACACGTTGGTGCCGATCAACGCATCGGTGTCCGACCTGGCCAGCGCCGGATCGGCGGTGGTGATCGGCCCCGAGGTCGACACCGTGAACGGCCGCTGGCTGGGTGTCGGGCTGGGGCTCGGCGGTGGCGGTGGCGGTTCCACCGGCGCGGTGCAACCCGCCAGGACGAGAGCCGCGGCGACAGCTGCCAGCCAGCGGCTACCGGGCATTGAAGTACTTCGCTTCCGGGTGATGGACGATCAGTGCGTCGGTCGACTGCTCGGGGTGCAGCTGCAACTCCTCGGAGAGCTCCACGCCGATCCGATCCGGCTCCACCAGCTCCACCAGCTTGCGCCGGTCGGCCAGATCCGGGCAGGCCGGGTACCCGAAGGAATACCGCGAGCCACGGTAGGCCTGGTCGCGGATCATGGCCTCCTTCGACCCATCGCCGCCCAGCCCGAGCTCGGCGCGCACCCGGGCGTGCCAGTGCTCGGCCAACGCCTCGGTGAGCTGCACCGACAGCCCGTGCAGCTCCAGGTAGTCGCGGTAGGCGTCCGCGGCGAACAGCTTGGCGGTGGCTTCGGCAACCGCCGATCCCATGGTCACCAGCTGGAAGACGATCACGTCCGGGCCGAGCTCGGCGGCTTCCTCAGCGTCCCGGAAGAAGTCGGCCAGGCACAACCGTCGGTCGCGGGATTGCCGCGGGAACCGGAACCGGTGCAGTTCCCGGGCCGGATCCTTCGGGTCGCCGACGATCAGGGTGTTGCCCTCGGAATGGCACGGCCAGTAGCCGTAGGCCACCGCGAACTCGGCGACCTGCTCGGTGGCGATCCGGTCCAGCCACCGGCGCAGCCTGGGCAGGCCCTCGGCTTCCACCAGCTCCTCGTAGCTCGCGCCGCCCGGGGTGCCACGCAGGCCCCACTGGCCCATGAAGGTGGCCCGGTGGTCCAGCCATTCCGCCACGTCGGCCAGCTTGACGCCCTTCACCACCCGGCTGCCCCAGAACGGCGGTTCCGGGACGTCCACCCGGCGGGCGACGTCCGACCGCTCCTCGGAATCCGGCTCCTCCACCTCGTCCGTCGGACGGGCGACCGCACGCACCCGGCGGCGGCGCGGCTCGGGCAGGGCGGCGCCGGGCTCCCCGCGCTTCACCGCCATCACCTTCTCCATCAGCGACAGGCCCTCGAAGGCGTCCCGGGCGTACCGCACCTCGCCTTCGTAGACCTCGTTGAGGTCCTCCTCGACGAACGCCCTGGTCAGCGCAGCACCGCCGAGCAGCACCGGGTAACGGGTCAGCCCGCGGGAGTTCAGCTCGAGCAGGTTGTCCTTCATCACCACCGTCGACTTCACCAGCAGGCCGGACATGCCGATCGCGTCGGCATTGTGCGACAGCGCTGCCTCGATGATCGAACTCACCGGCTGCTTGATGCCCAGGTTGACCACGGTGTAGCCGTTGTTGGTCAGGATGATGTCGACCAGGTTCTTGCCGATGTCGTGGACGTCGCCCTTCACCGTGGCCAGCACGATGGTGCCCTTGCCGGCGGTGTCGGTGGCGTCGATGTGCGGCTCGAGGTAGCGCACCGCCGACTTCATCACCTCGGCCGAAGCCAGCACGAAGGGCAGCTGCATCTGGCCGGAGCCGAACAGCTCGCCGACGGTCTTCATCCCGGCCAACAGGTAGTCGTCGATGATCTGCAGCGCCGGACGGTCGGTGAGGGCCTCGTCCAGGTCGACCTCGAGGCCGTTGGCGTCGCCGTCCACCACTCGTCGGGAGAGGCGTTCGCCGACCGGCAAGTTGGCCAACTCGGCCTTCCGCGCGGCCCTGGTGTCCGCGGTGGTGACCCCTTCAAAGAGCTCCAGGAAGCGGGTCAGCGGGTCGTAGTCGGGACGGCGACGGTCGTAGATCAGGTCGAGCGCTACCTCGCGCTGCTCGTCCGGGATGCGCGCCATCGGGACGATCCGGGCGGCGTGGACGATCGCCGAATCCAGCCCCACCTGGACGCACTCGTGCAGGAAGACCGAGTTCAGCACCACCCGGGCCGCCGGATTGAGGCCGAAGGAGACATTGGAGACGCCCAGCGTGGTGTGGATGCCGGGGTGCCGGGTGGTGATTTCGCGGATCGCCTCGATGGTCTCGATCGCGTCCCGGCGGGTCTCCTCCTGGCCGGTGGCGATCGGGAAGGTGAGGCAGTCGACGATGATGTCCTCGACGCTCATCCCCCATTCTCCGGTGAGCGCGGCGATCAGCCGCTCGGCCACCCGGATCTTCCACTCCGCGGTGCGGGCCTGGCCCTCCTCGTCGATGGTCAGGGCCACCACCGCGGCGCCGTGCTCCTTGACCAGCCGCATTACCCTGGTGAACCGGGAATCAGGCCCGTCGCCGTCCTCGTAGTTGACCGAGTTGACCGCGCAGCGTCCGGCCAGCCGTTCCAGGCCGGCGCGCAGCACCTCCGGCTCGGTGGAGTCCAGCACGATCGGCAGCGAGACCGCGGTGGCCAGCCGGGAGGCGAGTTCGGCCATGTCGTCGGCGCCGTCGCGTCCGACGTAGTCCACGCACAGATCCAGGACGTGGGCACCGTCCCGGCTCTGCTCCTTGGCGATGTCGACGCAGTCGGCCCAGTTGCCGGCCAGCATGGCCTCGCGGAAGGCCTTGGAGCCGTTGGCGTTCGTCCGTTCGCCGATCGCCAGATAGCTGAGATCCTGCTTCAGCGGCACCTCGGTGTAGAGCGAGGAGACGCTCGCGGTGACGGACGCATGGCGCTCCGCCGGCCGGGTGTCCGCCACGGCATCGGCCAGCGCACGGATGTGCGCCGGGGTGGTGCCGCAGCAGCCGCCCACCAGCCCCAGGCCGAACTCGTTGGTGAACTGCCGCACGTACTCCACGAAGGAATCCGGGCCCATCGGGTAGACCGCGCCGTTCGGGCCCAGCTCGGGCAGGCCGGCATTGGGCATGCAGCCCACCGGGATCCGGGCGTGCCGCGACAGGTGCCGCAGATGCTCGCTCATCTCGGTCGGTCCGGTGCCGCAGTTCAGGCCGATCACGTCGATGCCCAGCGGCGCCAGGGCGGTGAGCGCGGCGCCGATCTCGCTGCCCAGCAGCATGGTGCCGGTGGTCTCGATGGTGACATTGACCAGGACGGGCAGGTCGACGCCGAGGGCCGTGGCGGCCCGGCGGGCGCCCACCACGGCGGCCTTGGTCTGCAGCAGGTCCTGGCAGGTCTCGATCTGGAAGCCGTCCACCCCGCCGGCGATCATCGCCTCGGCCTGCACCTGGTAGGCGTCCCGCAGCGCGGCATAGCCCACATGGCCCAGGCTTGGCAGCTTGGTCCCCGGGCCAACCGAGCCGAGGACGAACCGGGGCCGTCCATCGGCTGCGGCGACATCGGCGGCCTCGCGGGCCAGCCGTGCTCCGGCCTCGGCCAGTTCGGCGATCCGGTGCGGAATGTCGTACTCGCCCAGCGCAGCCAGGTTGGCGCCGAAGGTGTTGGTCTCGATGCAGTCGGCGCCGGCCGCCAGGTACTCGGCGTGGATCGCGGTCACCACGTCGGGGCGGGTGACATTGAGCACCTCATTGCAGCCTTCGTAGCCCTGGAAGTCGTCCAGCGAGATCTCGAAGCCCTGCAGCATCGTCCCCATCGCGCCATCGGCCACCAGGACGCGGTCAGCCAGGGCAGCGCGAAGGTCGGTCATGGAGCGAAGTCTACGAGGGGTTGTCCGGGGGCAGCACTACAGTGGCCCTATGGCAAGACTGGGGTTGAAGGACCTGCGCAAACCGGCGGTGATCGCCGCCTTCGGCGGTTGGAGCGATGCTGGTGATGCCGCCAGCGGCGTGATCGACCACCTGGCCAGCGTCTACTCCGCCGAATTGGAGTTCTCCTTCGACCCCGAGGAGTTCTACGACTTCCAGGTGAACCGGCCCACCCAGCGGCTGCTCTCCCCCACCGAGCGGGTGGTGGAATGGCCCACCACCGAGGTGTTGGTGGCCTCGTTGCCGGATCGCGATCTGGTGCTGATCGGCGGTCCGGAGCCCAACTACCGGTGGCGGGAGTACTGCAACCGGCTGATGTCCATGCTGCGGACGGTCCGTCCCGAGATCGTGGTGCTGCTGGGCTCAATGCTGACCGACGCTCCGCACTCTCGTCCGGTGCCGATCTCGACCTCCGCCGGGGACCCAGAACTGGCGGCCGAACTCGGCTTCGAGTTGCCCAGCTACGAGGGCCCGACAGGCATTGTGGGCGTCCTGGGTAGCCAGTGCGAGGACGCCGGAATGGCGGTGGCCTCGCTATGGGCCTCGGTGCCGCACTACGTCGCCGAGCCGCCCAACCCGAAGGCCACCCTCGCGCTGCTGACCAAGCTGGAGGACGTCCTCAACACCCCGCTGGACGCCGACTCGCTGCTGGAGGCCGCGGTCAGCTGGGAGACCCAGGTCAGCGAACTGGTGGCCGACGACCCGGATATCTCCGGCTACATCGCCGCGCTGGAATCCCGTCGGGACGAGGAGATGCCGCAGCCTTCCGGAGAGTCCATCGCCGCCGAGTTTGAGCGCTACCTACGCCGCCGGGATCGCCGCGACCGCCGCGGTTGAACCAGTGAAATCCAGGAATCGGCAGCTGCGACTTCGTCAATCCCCCCACTCGACGTAGCCGAGGGTGTCTGGGATCTGGGCGATGTTGAGTGGCTGCGCAATGTCGGCACTGATCTTCCAGTCTCCGCCTTGCCAGACCAGCTCGTACACTCCTGAGACGGTGACCGTCCGCCCCTGAGCTGTGATCCGCGCCGCGAGGTCGACGCGAGCGCTCTCTCCGTCGTACGCCAAGAGCCGGAACCCAACTATGGCCGCCCGGGTGCCGTCGCCGCTCGAGCCACGCCCGATGTCGGCAATGAGGGTTGTCCGGTGCGGTCCCTCAGCGACCACATAGTTGACCCACTCCTCTGCAATGGCAGGGTCAGACCCCTGGACCAGAGCGTTCGCCGCCATGAAGAGCGCGCCTTCAGGGGATCGCTGGAAGCAGAAACGCACACCGCCGGGCGTGGTGTCAGCCGGACCATACTCGGGCGAGGTTGGGTAGGCGGTTACTACTTGGTATGCCCAGGTGGCGTTGGGTGCGGTCGGAAGGGTGCCTGACATCACCTCGCCCGACAGACCGCAGATGCTGGCTCCCTCTGACGGCGTCGATGCGGTGGGCGACGATGCCGCGGACGAAGGTGACGAAGATGTCGAGGGTGGCGCGGCGTCCTTGGGGTGGTGATCAGCCTGATCAACGCAACCCGAGGTGACCGCGACCAAGGCGATCACGATCGTGGCAATGATGAAGCCAGGGCGGGTGAATGGGCTCTTGGCGTCTCTGCGTTCAGTAGCCATAGTCCATCCTCTCAGTTGGTCCCATGCCGCGAGGTTGTGGTTCAGAAACTGCTAACCCTGAGAACGTCCGGAGGCGTTCACCACGTCTTCGGCTCGCTGAGCCAATGCCTTCACCACCGCGTCCGGATCCTCGGCGGAGTAGACCGCCGATCCCGCCACGAAGGTGTCCGCACCCGCCTTGGCGCAGCGTTCGATGGTCTGGGCGGAGATGCCGCCGTCCACCTGGAGCCAGAGGTCCTTCCCGAGCTTGTCCAGCAGCGCTCGGGTCCGGGCGATCTTGGGCAGAATCACGTCCAGGAAGGCTTGGCCACCGAAGCCGGGCTCGACAGTCATCAGCAGCACCATGTCGAGTTCGCCCAGCAGGTCGGCGTAGGGCTCGATCGGGGTGGCTGGACGCAGTGCCATGGACGCGCGGGCGCCCAGCGCACGCAACTCGCGGGCTAGCTTCACCGGGGCGTCGGAGGCCTCAATGTGGAAGGTCACCGACTCGCAGCCGGCCGCCGCGTAGGAGGGTGCCCAGCGGTCGACCTCGGCGATCATCAGATGGATGTCCATCGGCATGGTGGTGTGCTTCCGCAGGCTCTCCACCACCGGCAGCCCGAAGCTCAGGTTCGGCACGAACCGGTTGTCCATCACGTCCAGGTGCACCAGGTCGGCGCTCGGAATCCGCGCCACCTCGTCGGCGAGCTGCGAAAGGTCGGCGTTCAGGACACTAGGCGTAATGCGGATACCCATGGGGTCAGACTAGCGATCCTTCACCCGCAGCAGGGCCAGGAACATCGCATCCGTGCCATGCCGATGGGGCCACAGTTGGACGAAGTCACCGACCGCCGCGTCCGGTACCTCGGGCAGGTAGTCGGCGGCGGGCAGGAGCTCCACGTCGCCAGCTGTCCCAACCACCTCGCGGGTCTCGGCCAGATGCGGCGAACAGGTGACGTAGGCCACCACACCCCCGGGACGCGCCGAGGCCAGTGCCGACTGCAGCAGCGCGACCTGAAGGCCCACCAGATCGATGACATCGCCGGGTTGCCGACGCCACCGGGCTTCCGGACGGCGCCGCAGCGCGCCCAGCCCGCTGCAGGGAACGTCCGCCATCACCTTGGCGAAGCTGGCTGGCCGCCAAGCCGGTCGGGTTCCGTCCGCGATCAGGGTGGTGGGTGCACCTGCGCCCGGGGAGTACGCGGCCAGGTTCTGCGCCACCAAGCGGGCTCGGTGTGGCTGTAGTTCGCTGGCGATCAGCCGGGTGCCGGCCCGGCTGGCCAGTCCGGCCAACAGCGCGGCCTTGCCGCCCGGTCCGGCGCAGAGATCCAGCCAGGGTCCGTCCGGCGCATCTACCCGGCTGAGGGCAAGAGCAACCAGTTGCGAACCCTCATCCTGAACCCCGGCGCGTCCCTCTGCCACCGCCTGGACCGCACTGGGAGCTCCCGCCACGTAGGCACCGAACGGCGAGTAACGAGCGGGCTCGCCGCCCAGCTCACTCACCTCGGCCAAGCCCGGACGCACCACCAGATGGTTGATCGGGGCCGCATTATCGGCGTCCAGGGCAGCCCGAAGCTCGGCATCGTCTGGTTGGCCCAGCGCGTCGGCCCAGGCATCCACGATCCAGCGGGGATGCTGGGTGGCCAGCGCCAGGGCATCGCGCGGCTCGGCGTCCGCAGTCAGCCAACTGACCCAGCCTTCCAGGGTGTCGGCAGCCACCTTGCGCAGCACCGCGTTCACGAAGCCGGTGATCCGCGGGCCAACTTCTGCCTTGGCGAGGGCGACGGTGGCGTCCACCGCGGCATGCTGCGGCACCCGCATGGCCAGCAGTTGGTGGCAGCCCAGCCGCAACAGATCGAGGACGGGCGGATCCAGCTCGGCCAATGGCCGCTTCGAAACCGCCTGCAGAATGGCGTCGTAGCTGCCCAGCGCCCGGCAGGTGCCGAAGGTGAGTTCGGTTGCGAAGCCGGCATCGCGCGGTGAGAGGCCAGCGGCTTCGTGGGCCAGCGCCAGGTTGGCGTAGGCGCCCTCACTGGTGACCCGGCGCAGCACCCGGTAGGCGGCGCGCCGAGCCGGATCGGCGTTGCGAGACCGTGGTCGACTCACTCGAACGTCCCTGGATCGCCCCGCAGCCCGTTGGCCCAGGCGGTGGCTGGCATTGGACGCTTGCCCTGGGGTTGCACCTCAACCAGCCGTAGCGCACCGGCACCGGTGCCTGCCAGCACCTCGCGGCGGCTGGCCTGCACCTGCCCTGGCGCGAGGTCACCCTCGGCCGGCTCGGCCCGGAGCACCCGGAAGCGGTCGCCGGCGTAGGTCGTCCAGGCCATCGGCGAGGGATTACAGGCTTGTACCGCTCGGGCGAGCAGGTTGGCGGGTGCCGTCCAGTCGAGGTGCGCGTCCTCGACGGTCAGCTTGGGCGCGATGGTGATGCCCTCCTCCGGTTGCTCGACAGCCACGGCAGAGCCGTCCGCGACCTGGTCGAGGGTGGTCACCAGCAGCTCCGCGCCAACTGGTGTTAGTCGCTCGAGCAGCTCTCCGGAAGTTTCGGTCGGTCCGATCTCGACTGAGGAGGTGGCAAAGACCGGCCCGGCGTCCATCGCGGACACCAGGCGGAACACGCTGACCCCAGTAACCCGATCGCCGGCCAGGATGGCGCGCTGCACTGGCGCCGCGCCCCGCCAGCGTGGCAGCAGCGAGTAGTGCACGTTCAACCAGCCGTGGGTCGGGATGTCGAGCACCCGTTGCGGTAGCAGGGCGCCGTAGGCGATCACCGGGCAGGCGTCCGGTGCGAGGTCGGTGAGCCGTTCCACCACCTCTGGATCTCCTGGACGCGCCGGACGCAGCAACTCGATCCCCCGTTGCAGCGCCAGTTCCGCGACTGGGCTGGGCACCGGACGCTTCGACCGGCCGACTGGGGCGTCCGGCCGGCTGATCACGGCCACCACCTCGTGGGCGCTGTGGTCGAGCAGGTGTTCCAGAGTGCGCGCAGCCACGGTCGGAGTGCCGGCGAAGACGAGACGCATGGGCGTCAGCCTACGACCTGCGGATCAACCCGGACGCGCAGCGCCCCGGGCGCCTTGGCTGCCGCACGCTGGGAGAGCATGGTCCGCACCGCGCCGACTAGGGCGGGTGCTTCCGGCAGTGCGCAGCGCAGGGTGACCCTTGGTTCAGCGGCAGTCTCGAATGGACCGTTCACCTGCACCTGACCGGGCAGTTCCAGCTTCTTCAGTAGGCCGTGCAGCACGTTGTAGTCGCCTTCGAGCGTCACCAGCTTGATCGCCGGCGGAAAGCCCGCCGCGGTGCGCTCGGCCAGCTCGCGCTCGGCATAGCCCACCGGATCCAGCCGAAGCAGTGCCTGCACCTGTCGGTCGGCGGCCTCGCCCACCACCAGGACCGTGCCGCCGTCCTCCCCTGGGCGGACCAACGCGGTGACCGCCAACCAGCGGCGGAGCGCCTCCTCCCCCGCCCGTAGTTCCGGTCGGCTCAGCGTCGCCGCGGTGTCCAGCAGCACCGCCGCGGCGTAGCCGAACCGGGCAGACGGCTCCACCCCCGGGGTGGAGAGCACCAGCACTGGTTCGTCATCGGCCAACGGGGCCAGTGGATGTTCACCGGACGACGACAGCACCCGGACCCCCGGGAAGGCCTTGCCGAACTCCTCCGCCGTCCGCAGCACGCCGGCGATCGGGGCTCGTACCCGTCGGTCGCCGCACTCCGGGCAACGCCACTGCGGCAAGGGCGGACCACACCACGGGCAGGTCAGACCACCCTTGGCATTGTGCAACGCCTGCTGGCAGGAGGGGCAGCGGGCAGATTCAAGGCACCCGGCGCAGACCACCCTCGGCTGGTAGCCGCTCCGCGGCACGCTGACCAGCACCGGGCCATGCGCGAGGCCGGCGCGAATCGTGGCGAACACCTCTGGCGGCAGCCGTTGATCGTCGCTGCGGGTCACCCGGACCGCCGCTGCTGCCGCCCGGGCGCCGTGCGGCTCGACCTGGATCGGATGCAGCCACCCGGTGGCCACCAGCCGCTGCACCTCCGCGGTACGCGAGCGGGCCGCCAACAGCAGCCCGCTGCCGGCCAGATGCGCTCGCAGCGCCGCCACCTCCCGCGCGTGTGGATACGGAGCGCGGGGTTCGGCGTAGGAGTCATCCCCGTCGTCCCACAGCGCGATCAGCCCAAGATCATGCACCGGCGCGAACACCGCCGCCCGGTTGCCCAGCACCAGTCGCACCTGCCCACGCGCCGCCGCCAGGAAGGCCCGGTACCGCGCCGCAGGCCCCAGTTCGGCCGTGAGGGTGACGAAGCTGCCCGCCCCGAATCGTTCCGTCGCGCGCTCGCTGAGCGCCGCCAGATCGCGGGCGTCCGGCACCACCAGCACGACACCACGACCCGATTCCAGCGTTGCTGCCGCCACGTCCAGCAGGCCACCAGCCCAATCCCCGGCCCCGTCCGGACGAGGTACGACCGTCCAGGCCGCGCGCGGCCGCCCCCCGGTCGCGAGATGCTTCAGATAGCCGTCACCCGCCGGGTAGCCAGCCAGCACCGACCCACCGTCCGACTCAAGTCGTGGCTGCGGATAGTCAGGCGGCGTGGCCCGTTCGGTGAGCGCATGCCGGGGCGGCACCGCCAGCCGGACCACATCGGCGAAGCTGCTGGCGTAGTGGTCGGCCACCGCCCGCACCAGCCGGGTGACTTCGGCAGTCAGCACAGGCTCTGGGGACAGGACCCCTTGCAAGGGCAGCAACTTGTCCCGCGGAGAATCAGTTCGCAACTCGACAATGAACCCATTCCGCAGCCGCCCAGCAAACCGGACGCGGACCCGCGCCCCCACCACGGCCGCCTCGGCCATCGCCTCCGGCACCAGATAGTCAAACGGCCGGTCGAGATTGGCCAGCGGCACGTCCACCGCCACGCTCGCCAACCGCACCTGCTCCATGCCCCGCATCGTAGAGCGCCCCGCTGACACCCGCCTCCCGCGCCCCGCGCGGCGACGGCCCCCCGCCGTTCTCCCCAACGATGGCTGAGGATCGTTCGCCAAGCTCAGGGATCGCTCTGCGCCCGCCCAACGCAACTGAAGAAGGCGGCGGCGGTGTCCGGTCTGGTGAAGTAAAGGATCCACGCGCAGTGCGATCACAAATCACGCGACAGCGTGGCGACGTCCCGTCATTGAAAGCGAGCCAGACCGGATTCCGCCGCCGCCGGAAGCAGACGCAACCGCTGTAAGGCGAGATCCCCGCCTACGCGGGGATGACAGTGAGTGCCGGGGTCCTACCCCTTGACTGCAGCCGCCAGCGCGTCCGCGCGATCCGTCCGTTCCCAGGTCATGACGTCCAGTTCCCGACCGAAGTGGCCGTAGTTGGTCACCCGGGAGTAGATCGGACGCAGCAGGTCGAGATCCCGGATGATCGCCGCCGGCCGCAGGTCGAAGACCTGCAGGACGGCATCGCTGATCTGAGCCAGCGGCACCTGCTCGGTACCGAAGCAGTCGGTGTAGAACCCCACCGGGTGGGCACGTCCAATGGCGTAGGCGGCCTGCACCTCGCAGCGCTCCGCCAGGCCGGCGGCCACCACGTTCTTCGCCACCCAGCGCAGCGCGTAGGCCGCCGAACGATCAACCTTGGACGGGTCCTTGCCCGAGAAGGCACCACCGCCGTGCCGGGCCATGCCGCCGTAGCTGTCCACGATGATCTTCCGGCCGGTCACGCCGGCGTCGCCCATCGGTCCGCCGACCACGAACTTGCCGGTCGGGTTGACGTAGACGTTCATGCCCTCGTGCGAGATCGAGTAGCGGGCCAGGACCGGCTCGATCACCCGCTGCTTCACCTCAGCTGCAATCGTCGCCTGGCTGACCGCCTCGATGTGCTGGCTGGAGACCACCACGGTGTCGATCCGTACCGGACGATCCCCGTCGTACTCCACCGTCACCTGGGTCTTGCCATCGGGCAGCAGGAAGTCCAGTTCGGCCCGTTGCCGCACCTCGGCCAGCCGCTCGGCCAGCCGGTGGGCAATGTCGATCGGCAGCGGCATCAGGGTGGCGGTCTCGCGGCAGGCGTAGCCGAACATCAGTCCCTGGTCGCCCGCGCCCTGCAGATCCAGCCGGTCCCGGGAGCCACCGGAGCGTGCTTCCAGCGCGGTGTCGACGCCGAGCGCGATGTCCGGCGACTGAGTGCCCAGCGAGACCAGGACGCCGCAGGAGCGACCGTCGAAGCTCTTGTCCGAGGAGTCGTAGCCGATCTCCAGAATCCGGTCGCGAGCCAGCTTGGCAATGTCGGCGTAAGCGGTGGTGGTGACCTCACCCGCGACGACGACAGTGCCGGTGGTGACCAGGGTCTCCACCGCCACCCGGCTGCGGTGGTCGTCCCGCAGCAGGGCGTCCAGGACGTGATCGGAGACCGAATCGGCGACCTTGTCCGGGTGGCCCTCGGTGACCGACTCGGAGGTGAACAGGCGGGTCACGAAGGGTTCCTTTCCAGGGCGGCCAGTGCCGCGTCGATGATGGCGTGGGCGGCGGCCGCTTTACTGCCGGTGGCCTGCGCCACCACGCCGGTGGTGCCGATGATGGTGATGTCGGTGGCGTCCGAGCCGAACACCCGGCCGCCGCTGACATCATTCAACACCAGCAGTTGGCAGCCCTTCCGGGCCAACTTGGCCTGGCCGAGCCGCAACAGCTCGTCGGATGATCCGGCGGTCTCGGCAGCGAAGCCGACCACCACCTGACCGGGCGAGCGCTCCGCGGCGAGCCGAGCCAGAATGTCGATGGTCTGCCGGAACTCGACCGTCAGGCCGGCGTCGCCCGACTTCTTCAGCTTGGTGTCACTTGGGGCCACCGGGGTGTAGTCGGCAGGTGCGGCGGCCATCACCACCAGGTCGGCCTCCGGGGCCCGGGCGAACATTTCGGTGGCCAGTTCGCCGGTCGAGGTCACCGGGACGCTGTTGATCCCCGCTGGAATCGGCAGTGCGAGGTTGGCGGCCACCACGGTCACCTCAGCGCCCCGACAGGCCGCAGCGCGGGCCAGTGCCAGCCCCATTCGTCCGGACGAGGAGTTGCCGACGAACCGCACCGGATCCAGCGCTTCGCGGGTGCCGCCGGCCGAGATCAGCACGGCACGTCCGGCCAGGTCCTGTCCCGCCATCCGTCCAGCGAGGGTCGGATCGTCCAGCAGCGACAGCGCTACCGCCTCGATGTCCTCGGGTTCGGGGAGTCGTCCCGGCCCGGAATCCGCGCCGGTCAGCCGCCCGTCCGCCGGATCGAGTACCACCACGCCCCGCGAGCGAAGCGTGGCGACATTCGCTTGGGTGGCGGCGTGCAGCCACATCTCGGTGTGCATGGCCGGCGCCATGAGCACCGGGCAGCCCGCGGTGAGCAGCACATTGGTCAGCAGGTCGTCCGCTCGTCCGGTCGCGGCTCGGGAGAGCAGGTCGGCGGTCGCCGGTGCGACCACCACCAGATCGGCCTCGCGTCCCAGCCGAACGTGCGGCACCGCCTCAGCGCCAGCGAACACGTCAGTGTTCACCGGTTTGCCGGACAGCGCCGCCCAGGTAGTGGCACCGACGAACTCCAGCGCGTTCCGGGTCGGGACGACGGTGACGTCATGGCCGGCCTCGGTGAACCGGCGGAGCAGTAGGCATGCCTTGTAGGCGGCGATGCCCCCGGCTACGCCGAGCACGATGCGGCTCATGGCAACGGCTCAGGCCAGATCGTCGGTGCCGAACGGATCCAGCGAGAAGTCGGGATCGGCCTCGGCCTCTGCGCGGGCGGCGGCTTCGGCCTCCGGATCGATGTCAGTGCACTCCAGCACGTCCGCGTTGATCTCGCGCAACGCGATCGACAGCGGCTTCTCCTGGATGCCGATGTCGACCAGCGGGCCGACGTTCTCCAGCAGGCCCTCGCCGAGCTGGGAGTAGTAGGCGTTGATCTGGCGGGCACGCTTGGCGGCGTACAGCACGAGCCGGTACTTCGAATCCACCTTGGTCAGGAGTTCGTCGATCGGCGGGTTGGTGATTCCCTCGGGAGTCTGAGTGCTCAAGGTATGCCTTCTGGTGTGGGAGAACGATGCCCGGCAGCCTCCCGGCTGCTCACAGACCGAGCAAGTCTACCAACTCATCCACCGCGGTCCCCAAATCATCGTTGACCACGACGTGATCGAACTCGCTGGCGGCCGCCAGTTCAGCCTGTGCGGTGGTCAGACGACGCTGCATCTCGGCCTCGTCCTCGGTGCCCCGCTGCAGCAACCGCTCCCGCAGGGTCTCCCAGCGTGGCGGCGCGATGAACACCGATCGGATCTGTGGCAGCTTGGCACGCACCTGCCGGGCGCCCTGCAGATCAATCTCCAGAATCACCCGGCGACCGGACGCGACCGCGTCCTCCACCGGTGCCGAGGGCGTGCCGTAGCGATGGACGCGGTGCACCAGCGCCCATTCCAGCAGCCCGTCGTTGGCGATCAGCTCGTCGAAGGCGGCATCGTCGATGAAGTGGTAGTGGACACCATCGATCTCGCCGGGACGAGCTGGACGGGTGGTGACCGAGACCGACACCCAGATCTGCGGGAATCGGTCGCGCAACGCTGCGACGACCGATCCCTTGCCTACCGCGGTAGGACCGCAGACGATGGTGACGTCACCGATCACCGAATTCCGTCCTGAGCCCGGCCAGCTGATGCCGACCGAGGCCGCGGATCCGGCGGTTCGGTGCGATGTCGAGCTTCTCCATCACCACGGCTGCCCGCTTCTCGCCGACGCGCGGCAGCGACTTCAGCAGGTCGACCACCTTCACGTGGGCCAGGATGTCGTCGCTCGAGGCGGCGTCCAGCGCCTCGGTGAGGCTGAGCTTGCCGGCCCGCAGGTCGTTCTTCAGTTCGGCGCGGGCCCGACGTGCAGCAGTCGCGGCGGCACGGGCGGCTTGCAGTTGCTCACTGGTGAGCTGTGGAATGGTCACAGGATTCTCCGGCAGACGAATTGGGTGGATGACTTTCGCCAATCTAGCGCGCAACTAGGAGGTTCGCAGCGATTCCGGAAAGAATCAGCCCAGCAGAGCGTCGACCTTGGCCCGCAACGCCTGGGCATCCGGGCCGGCAGCGATCACTCCGCGGCCCACTACGGCCAACACCTGATCGACGGCGTCGCCAAACAGGGTGGGCAGATCCTCCATCCGTCCGCCCTGGAATCCAATGCCGGGCACCAGGATCGAGCCGTTGAAGTCGGCGAGGTCACAGCCCAATGTCTGATGGGTGCCGCCGACCACCAGACCGACCGCCTTCTGGCGGGATTCCCGGTTCACCTCGGTGGCGGCGTCGATGATCGATTGCACCACTGACCCCTCGCCATCCTGGGTGAGCGCCAACTGGACGGCGCCGCCCTCCGGATTCGAGGTGCGTGCCAGCACGTACACCCCACGTTCGTTGCGGTGCGCCAGGTCGATCGCGGGCTGTAGGGAGCCGAAGCCGAGGTAGGGTGAGACCGTGATCGCATCGGCCGACAGCGGTGCGCCGTCGGATAGGTAGGCATCGGCGTAGGCGGCCATGGTCGAGCCGATGTCGCCCCGCTTCACGTCCAGGATGCTGAGTGCCTCGCTCTGCCCAATGTCGGCCAACACCCGCTCCAGGACGGCGACGCCCGCCGACCCGTGGACCTCGAAGAAGGCCGACTGCGGCTTGAACGCGGCTACCCGGTCAGCCAGCGTGGCGACCAGGTGTCGGCTGAACTTCTCCACCCCGGCGGCGTCTGCTGACAACCCCCAGGCCGCCAGGATGGACGGGTGCGGGTCGATCCCCACGCACAACGGTCCGCGATCGGAGACGATCTCACGCAACCGACGCCAGTAGGTGGTCACCGGGGTACCTCCTCGTTGTCCGCGGGGCGGATCTTGCGACCACCCCGGCCGTGCTCGATGGCCTCAGTCTAGGGCTCTACCCCGGTGACGGCTCGCGCCGCTCCGCCGATCAGGAGCCGTGCGACTCGTTCACCGATCGGGCGATGAACTGCTTGGTGCGCTCGTGCTGCGGGTTGTCGAAGAAGTCCCGGGCGGAGGCATCCTCGGCGATGACGCCCTCGTGCATGAACACCACCCGATCGGCGACATTGCGAGCGAAGGACATCTCGTGGGTGACCACCACCATGGTCATCCCCCGGGCCGCCAGGTCGGTCATCACCTTCAGCACCTCGCCGACCAACTCCGGATCCAACGCGGAGGTGGGCTCGTCGAACAGCATCACCTTGGGGTCCATCGCCAGGGCGCGGGCGATCGCCACCCGCTGCTGCTGCCCGCCGGAGAGTTGCGCCGGGTACTGCGAGACCTTGTCGGCAAGGCCGACATCCTCCAGTAGCTGCAGCGCCCGCTCGGTGGCCGCCGCCCTGGGCATCCGCAGTACCTGTTGCGGCCCCTCTCGGACATTGTCCAGGGCGGTCATGTGCCCGAACAGGTTGAACCGCTGGAAGACCATCCCGATGTGAGTGCGCTGCCGGGCCAGCCCAACGCTGCTGAGCTCGCGGTAACCGTCCCGATAGCGCTCATAGCCCATCCGGTCGCCGTCCACCCAGATCGCTCCCTGGTCGATCTTCTCCAACTGGTTCATCGCCCGCAGCAGGGTGCTCTTGCCCGGCGCCGGACGAGCCGACCAGGCAGACCACGCTGCCCCGGTCGATCTCCAGATCGATGCCGCGCAGCACCTCGTTGTGACCGAACCGCTTGTGGACGTCAACGACCTCGACGAAGCTTCGCTCCGATGTTTGGCTGCTCATGGCTGCTTCCTGACCATGGGAGGAGTGGTGAGTTGGCGGCGGACGCTGGCCCGTAGGCCCCGCTTGTTCTGCCGGACGGTGGAGGCGTCGAACCGACGCTCGACGTAGTACTGCAGCACGCTGGCCAGGCTGACGATCACCATGTACCAGACGGAGGTGGTGAAGAGGCTCTCCATGATCGCCAGGTTGCGGCTGGCGATGTTGTTAGCGGCCTTCAGCAACTCCAAGTAGGTCACCGTGGAGGCCAGCGAGGTGGTCTTCAGCATGTTGATGAAGTTGTTGCCGGTTGGCGGAATGATGATCCGCATCGCCTGCGGCAGCACGATCCGCCACAGCGTCTTCATCGGGGTCATCCCGAGGGCGCCGGCAGCCTCGGACTGACCGGGATCGATCCCCTTGATCCCGGCGCGGATGATCTCAGCCATGTAGGCGCTCTCGTTCAACGCCAGACCGAGCAGTGAGGCGACGAAGGCCGACATCACCACATTCGTGGCCTCGTCGAACAGCACCAGCCCGGTGAACGGGATGCTGATCGTGATCCGATCGGTCACCAGCGCCAGGTTGTACCACAGCAGGATCTGCACCAGCACTGGTACGCCGCGGAAGATCCAGATGTAGGCCACGCTGACCCAGTTCGCCACCGGGTTGTGGGAGATCCGCATGATCGCGACCAGGACGCCGATGACGATCGCGCTGACCTGTGCGGCCACAGCGAGCAGGATGGTGTTGATCGCGCCTTGGATCATCACGTCGTAGGTCATGAACTGCAGCACCTGCGGCCACGCGATCCGGGCCTGCGACATCGTCCAGACGATCGAGCCGACCAGGACGAGTACGGCCACGCCACCCAGCCAGCGGCCAAGGTGGGAGCGGCGATAGAGGCGGGCCCGCGCGTCCTGGCGGGCGTCCACGATGGAAGTCATCCGATCTCCTCGTCAATCAAAAGTGGTGGGCCGTTTCCGGCCCACCACCCCTGGTTTCTAGGTACCCGCGTTGATCGTCGCCGAGTCGACAGCGCCGCCGGCCACGCCCCAGGCGTCGAGGATCTTGGTGTAGCTACCGTCCTCGATCAGCGACCCGAGTGCCTTGGCGATGGCATCGCGCAGGCCGGAGTTCTCCTTGTTGACGCCGATGCCATAAAGCGCGGCCTCCAGCGGCGGCAGGTCGACCACCTCGAAGTCGTTGCCGCCATTCGAGGTGCGCGCGATCCAGACCAGGTTCGCCAGGTCGTTCAACTCAGCCGTCTGCCGGCCGGTCTTGACGCTGTTCAGCCGCTGCTGGTCATTGTTGCTCGGGACGACGGTGATCGCCTCCTTGCCGCCGGCCACGCACTCCTCGCTCAGCCGGTTTGCCCAATCCTCCTGGGACGAACCGACTCCGGTGCCCACGGTTTTGCCGCACAGGTCTTCCGGCTGGGCGATGCCATCGGGATTGCCCTTGGCTACCAGGATGGCGATCCCGGTCTTGAAATAGTTGACGAAGTCGATCTTCTCCTGGCGATCCGGCCGGTCGTTCATCGCCGCAATCGTCATATCGACCCGCTTTGATTCCAGGCTGGTGATCAGGTTCTCAAATGGCGAATCCTGGTAACTGACCTCCAGGCCCAGCTTCTTGGCGATCGCTGCCGCCAAGTCGACCTCGAAGCCGATCGGCGTCTTGCCGTCGGAGGCATAGAAGTTGTGCGGCGGGAACTGCAGGTTCGTGCCCACCGCGAGCTTGCCTGCGGAGGCGAAGTCGGCTGGCAGTAGCGCCGCCGCGGCGTCATCCTTGGTCACCGCGTCGACCACTGCTGCCGCCGGACGTTCGTCGGTGGCCACACCGTCACCGCCGGTCGGTGCGCCCGTCTGGGCAGCCTGGCCGCCGCAACCGGCGACGGCGAACAGGGCGGCCAGCGCCAGGGAGCTGAGTGCCTTGATTTTCATGGGGGTTTCTTCCTCTCGTTGACGCTCACGCCGCCTGTGGCGCAGCGATGTCGTGAAGTGCGGTCAAAAATCGGGTGATGTCGGATTGGTCGGTGTAGGCAGCCACGCCCACCCGGACCGCGCCGGCCGCGGTGAGGCCGGCCCATTCCTGGGCCTGGTAGGCGTAGAAGGTTCCACTCATCGCCGTGATCCCCCGCGCGCCGAGGCTCTCGGCAACCTGCTGGGGGGCTTGGCCAGCGACCCGGAACAGCAGCGACGGGATGCGGTTCCGCGGCGAGCCCACCAGCTCAACCCCAGGCACCTCGGCGACCCCGGCCAGCAGGCTGGCGAAGAGTTGCTCCTCGTACTCGGCCAACCGCGCGTAGGAACGGGCCAGCCGCTCCCGACGGTTGCCTTCGCCGCCGACCAGGTCGGCCAGGAAGTCGACGGTCTCGGTGACCCCGGCCAGCATCTCGTAGGGCAGCGTGCCCAGTTCGAACCGCTCCGGAACCTGCTCGGTGCCGGGCAGCACCTTGTCTGGATGCAGACGTTCGAGCCGGTCCGGTGCGGCGCCGAGGACGCCGAGGTGCGGACCGCAGAACTTGTACGGCGAGCAGACCAGGTAGTCGGCGCCCAGGGCGGTGGCCGAGGGCAGGTGATGGGCGGAGTAGGCAACCGCGTCCACGTAGACCTCAGCGCCGACCGCGCGCGCCAAGGCGGCGATCTCCGCCACCGGTGGCATCGTGCCGTACAGGTTGGACGCGGCGGTGATCGCCACGATTCGGGTCCGGTCGTTGATCGCGGCTGCGGCCTGAGCGACGTCGAGGTCGCCGGTCATCGGATCGAAGTCGATCCAGCGCAGGGTCGCGCCGGACAACTCGGTGGCGCGCACCCAGGGGCGGGCGTTGGCGTCGTGCTCCAGTCGGCTCACCGCCACCTCATCACCGGGCTGTAGCCGGCTGGCCATGGCCCGCGCCACCATGAAGGTGAGCTCGGTGGCGCTTCGGCCGAACACGATGCCACCGGCGGGCAGATCGAGGAAGTCAGCCATCGCGTGCCGGGCTTCGAGGACGATCTGATCGGCCCGCGACGCGGCGGCGTTGGTCAGGCTGCGCTGGCAGACCGCCGAGGTCGCGGCCTGCCAGATGGCCCGGCCGACCCGGTCGGGCAACTGGGTGCCGCCAGCGCCATCAAGAAAGGAGAGACCCTCGCGCAGGGCGGGAAATTGCTCGCGAACGGCCGAAATCGGGTAGGTGGTCATGCAGACGGAGGCTTTCTGGAATCCAGCTGGAGTGCCGGGGATTGGGAAGGGGCGGGCGCGGACGAGCGACGTGTCGCGCCAGCGGTGCGAGGTTCAGTGGGCGCAGCTCAACTCAAACGGTTGAGGTGGGCACGGGAACGCGGTCCTCGCTCGGCGTCGTCGCCGGGCGATTCACTGACCGCCGTGGCGTCCGTTCCGCCGAGGTGGCCAAGCGATGACGCCGAATAGCACCGTCGTTACCCCTCGTGATTCCAGCATTGGATTTCCCGCAGAGTACAAGGGCCCGCCGGGCAGCGTCAATAACCGATCCGCCGGGCTAGTCAGCGGCGTTGATTGCCGAGATCAAGCCAGGTCCGTGGTAGATGAAACCGGTGTAGAGCTGGATCAGCGCAGCACCAGCGTCGAACATGCGGGCAGCGTCATCGACGGTCATGATTCCACCGACGCCCATCACCGGCAGGCGGGTGTGCTGGACGACGTACTCGACGACCTCCAGAGCCCGGGCGGTCAGCGGCGCACCGGAGAGACCGCCGGCCTGGTCAGCGAGGTGCTGATCGGCCGCCGCCAGACCCCTTCGGCCAAGCGTGGTGTTGGTGGCGATCACGCCGGAGATTCCGGACGCTTCGCAGGCCGCCAGCACCTCATCGATCTGTTCCCAAGTCAGGTCCGGGGCGATCTTGACGAAGATCGGAATGGGCGACCCTTCGTCAAGCTCAGGGATCGTTTGAGACCGGGTGACCAGCGCGGCGGTCAGTTCAGCCAGCGCGCCGCCGTCCTGCAGGGTGCGCAGGTTGGGGGTGTTGGGGCTGGAAACATTGATCGCGACGTAGTCGGCGTAGGGCGCGACCGCCTCCAGGCTGGTCAGATAGTCGGCAACGGCGTCCTCGACGGCAACCAGCTTGGTCTTGCCGATGGAGATGCCCAGTGGGATCCCGGCCGCGCCATTACCCCGCCGGACGCCGGCGTCCTCCAACGTCCTGGCCAGTGCGGCAGCACCGTGGTTGTTGAACCCCATTCGATTGATCAGGGCGTGGCTGTTCCGCAGCCGGTACACCCGGGGACGGTCATTGCCGGGCTGCGCCTGGCCGGTCACCGTGCCGAGTTCGGCGAAGCCGAAGCCGAGCGAGGCCCAGGCCCGGGCGGCCAGTCCGTCCTTGTCCATCCCGGCAGCCAGGCCGACCCGGTTCGGGAACCGGATCCCGGCCACCTCGATCGGCCGTCCCGAACTGCTGGAGACCAGGCCCAGCAATCCCCGTAGCGCCGGGGTGTCCCCTACCGCCGCCAGAATGGCGATCAACTGCTCGTGGATCGCCTCGGGATCGCCGCCGTGGCTGGCGAACAGCACCGGACGCAGCAGGCCGGTGTAGCCGCCGTGCAGCAGGTCGGCCGGCAGTCCCATCAGCCCGCGAGTTCGGCGGTGACGGCAGCGCTCCAAGCCTGCAACGAGCGCACCCCGATCTCGTGTCGCTGCAGTGCCTCGATCCCCTGCACACAGGCCGACAGGCCCTGCACGGTGGTGACGCACGGCACGTCGGCCAGGATGGCGGCCGAGCGGATCTCCCAGCCGTCCCGACGCGGTGAGCCGTCCCGGGATTGGCCGTGCGGGGTGTTGAAGATCAGGTTGACGTCGCCGGCCAGGATGGCGTCCACGATGGTCGGCTCCCCGTTGGGACCCTTGCCCTGGGAGTGCTTGCGGATCACCGTGACGTCCACGTCGTTGCGGCGCAGCACCTGCGCGGTGCCCTCGGTGGCGAGCACTTTGAAGCCGAGGTCGGCCAGCCGCTTGATCGGGAAGATGGCGTGCCGCTTGTCCCGGTTGGCCACCGACACGAACACCGTGCCGCCGGTCGGCACTTCGCCGTAGGAGGCGGCCTGACTCTTGGCGAAGGCGGAGCCGAAGCTGGCGTCCAGGCCCATCACCTCACCGGTCGACTTCATCTCCGGGCCGAGCAGGGTGTCCACCCAACTGCCGTCGCTGGTCCGGAACCGGTTGAACGGCATCACGGCTTCCTTCACCGCGATCGGTGCCGCGTCGATCATGGCGGTGCCGTCCACCTCGGCCCGCAGCAGCCCCGCGGCCCGCAGTTCGGCGATCGACTCCCCCAGCGAGATCCGCGCCGCGGCCTTGGCCAGCGGGGTGGCGGTCGCCTTGGAGACGAACGGGACGGTGCGGGACGCCCGGGGGTTGGCCTCTAGGACGTAGAGCACGTCGCCGAGCAGGGCGAACTGGATGTTCAGCAGCCCCCGCACCCCGACGCCGGCGGCGATCTTGGTGGTGGCGTCGCGGATCACGTCCATCACCTCGCTGCCCAGGGTGAGCGGCGGCAGCGCGCAGGCGGAGTCGCCGGAATGGATGCCGGCCTCCTCGATGTGCTCCATCACGCCGCCCAGGTACAGGTCGGTACCGTCGTAGAGGGCGTCCACGTCGATCTCGATCGCATCGTCCAGGAAGCGGTCCACCAGCACCGGCTGAGACGGCGTGATGTGGGTCGCGCGTTCGATGTAGGAAGCCAGCGAGGCGTCGTCGTAGACGATCTCCATGCCCCGTCCGCCGAGCACGTAGGACGGCCGCACCAGCACCGGGTAGCCGATCGCGTGGGCGATCTCCAGGGCTCCCTCGGATGACTCGGCCATGCCGTAGGCCGGAGCGGTCAGCTTGGCGTCTTCCAGCACCTTGCCGAAGGCGCCGCGTTCCTCGGCCAGGTTGATCGCTTCCGGCGAGGTGCCCAGGATGGGCACCCCGGCATCCTTCAGCGCCTGGGCGAGCTTCAGCGGGGTCTGCCCGCCCAGCTGCACCAGGACGCCTTCGACCGGTCCCGCCTGGCGTTCGGCGTGGACGACCTCGAGGACGTCCTCCAGGGTGAGCGGCTCGAAGTAGAGCCGGTCGGCGGTGTCGTAGTCGGTGGAGACGGTCTCCGGGTTGCAGTTGACCATGATGGTCTCGTAGCCGATCTCGCGCAGCGCGAGGGTGGCGTGGACGCAGGAGTAGTCGAACTCGATCCCCTGCCCGATCCGGTTCGGACCGCTGCCCAGGATGATCACCGCCGGCTTGGTGCGCGGCTCGACCTCGGTCTCGGAGTCGTAGCTGGAGTAGTGGTACGGGGTCCGCGCGGCGAACTCGGCCGCGCAGGTGTCCACCGTCTTGTAGACCGGCCGGACGCCCAGCGCCCAGCGCAGCCCGCGGACCACGTCCGGTGACAGGTTCGCGCAGCCGGCCGAGCTGACCGTCGGAGATGCCGTGCCGCTTGGCAAGCCGGAGCAGCGGCTCGGTGAGCGCGTCGGCGTCCCGCACCTGGGCGGCGATGTCGTGGATCAGCAGGATCTGGTCCAGGAACCAGGGGTCGATCCCGGTGGCGGTGTGCACCTGGTCGACGGTCGCACCCAGCCGGAAGGCGTTCATCACCAGCTTGAGCCGGCCGTCATGCGGCCGGGAGGCGGCCGCCAGCACCTCGTCCAGGGTCTGGGTGAGCTCGCCGGTCAGGTCGAAGCCGGCCTTGGCGTCTTCCAGCGAGCGCAGCGCTTTGCCCAGCGCCTCGGTGAAGTTGCGGCCGATCGCCATCGCCTCGCCCACGCTCTTCATGTGGGTGGACAGGGTCGAATCGGCGGTCGGGAACTTCTCGAAGGCGAACCGCGGCACCTTCACCACCACGTAGTCGAGGGTGGGCTCGAAGGAGGCCGGGGTCTGCTCGGTGATGTCGTTCGGGATCTCGTCCAGGGTGTAGCCGACCGCCACCTTGGCGGCGATCTTGGCGATCGGGAAGCCGGTCGCCTTCGAGGCCAGCGCGGACGAGCGGGAGACCCGCGGGTTCATCTCGATCACGATCATCCGGCCGTTCTCCGGATGGATCGCGAACTGGATATTGCAGCCGCCGGTGTCGACCCCGACCGCGCGGATCACCGCGATGCCGACGTCGCGCAGGTTCTGGTACTCCCGGTCGGTCAGCGTCATCGCCGGGGCGACGGTGATCGAGTCGCCGGTGTGCACGCCCATCGGGTCGAGGTTCTCGATCGAACAGACGATCACCACATTGTCGGCCTTGTCGCGCATCACCTCCAGCTCGTACTCCTTCCAGCCGAGCACCGACTCCTCGATCAGCACCTCGGTGACCGGGGACGCGGCCAGGCCGGTGCCGGCGATCCGGCGGAGCTCCGGCTCGTCGTGGGCGAAGCCCGAGCCGACCCCGCCCATGGTGAAGGACGGCCGCACCACCACCGGGTAGCCCAGTTGGTCGGCGGCGGCCACCACTTCATCAAGGGTGTGGCAGATCGCCGAGCGGGCCACCCCGACCTCGACCCCCGGAATGTCGAGGGCCTGGACGATCTCCTTGAACTTCTCCCGGTCCTCGCCGGCCTGAATGGCGTCCACCGAGGCACCGATCAGCTCCACGCCGTAGCGCTCCAGGACGCCGGACTCGTGCAGGGCGACCGCGGCGTTCAGTGCGGTCTGCCCGCCCAGGGTGGCCAGCAGGGCGTCCGGCCGCTCAGCCGCGATCACCTTCTCCAGGTAGTCCGGCTGGATCGGCTCGACGTAAGTGGCGTCGGCGAACTCGGGGTCGGTCATGATCGTGGCCGGGTTGGAGTTCACCAGGACGACCCGGAAGCCCTCCTCCCGCAGCACCCGGCAGGCCTGCGTGCCGGAGTAGTCGAACTCACACGCCTGGCCGATCACGATCGGCCCGGAGCCGATCACCAGAATGGACGAGATGTCGGTACGGCGCGGCATCAGGCGTCCTTCCCTTCCAGGCGGGTGGTCATCACAGCAATGAATCTGTCGAACAGGTGGGCCGAGTCGTGCGGACCGGCCGCCGCCTCGGGGTGGTACTGGACGGAGAAGCTGAGCAGCTGACCGTCGGACGAGCGCAACTCCAGGCCCTCCACCACGTCGTCGTTCAGGCAGACATGCGACACCGCGGCTTCACCCCACTTCGTCGGGGTGCCGCCCTCCAGCGGTGCGTCCACCGCGAAGCCGTGGTTCTGGGCGGTGATCTCGACCTTGCGGGTGGCCAGATCCATCACCGGCAGGTTGATTCCGCGGTGGCCGTACTTCAGCTTGAAGGTGCCGAAGCCGAGCGCGCGGCCGAAGAGCTGATTGCCGAAGCAGATCCCGAAGTAGGGCAGGCCGGCGTCCAGCACCTGCCGCAGCAGCGCCACCTCGGTATCCGCAGCGGCCGGGTCGCCCGGGCCGTTGGAGAAGAAGACCCCATCCGGCGAGAGCGACTGGATCTGGTCGATCGTGGTGGACGCCGGCAGCAGGTGCACCTCAATGCCGCGCTCAGCCATTCGCTGCGGCGACATGTCCTTGATGCCCAGGTCGACCGCGGCGACCGTGAACCGCTTCTCCCCCACCGCCTCGATCACTTTGGCTTCCGGCGTGGTGACGTCGGCGACCAGGTTCGCACCCACCATCGGCGGGGTCTGCAGCACCTTGGCCAACAGTTTCTCCGGATCGAACTCGGCGGTCGAGATGCCAACCCGCATGGCGCCGCGCTCCCGCAGGTGGCGGGTGAGTGCCCGGGTGTCCACCTCGGCGATACCCACGACGCCCTGGGCGCGCAGCTCGTCGTCCAGCGACCGGTTGGAGCGCCAGTTCGAGCGCACCCGGGAGAGATCGCGGACCACGTAGCCGGCCACCCAGATCCGGCTGGACTCGTCGTCCTCGTCGTTCCAGCCGGTATTGCCGATGTGCGGCGAAGTCGCGATCACCACCTGGCGGTGGTAGCTCGGGTCGGTCAAGGTCTCCTGATAGCCGGACATTGCGGTGGAGAAGACAGCTTCGCCGAAGGCCTCGCCCTCGGCGCCGAAGGAGATGCCGCGGAAGGAACGTCCGTCTTCCAGAACCAGGAGGGCATCGGTGAGTGGGCGCGCATACAAACTGCTTGGCATGGACTTCCTTCGAACCGGCCGAGTGGTCCGTCAGGACCTAGGTGACCCTACCAAACCCCGCCGATCACCAAGCGCAGCGACCAGCCCCCGGTAGGCTCCGGTTCGTGCCCCTACCCCTGTTCGCCGATCACCGCCGCGGCTGGCTTACCGCCGCGATCGGAGTCGTCGTGCTCGCCCTGGCCAGTTGGCTGGTGGTCGGCTCGGGTGCCCTCGCGCCGCGGGAGGACGGCATTCTGCTGCGCCAACCGGGTGAGGAGTTGGACGCTGGCAACCTGGTCTTCACCCTCGATCACGCCACCCTCCAGCAGGTGCTCGCCAGCTACGCCGACCCGGAGTGGGAGCTGCTGGTCACCGGCACGGTGCGCAACCCCCACGATCGGACGCTCGAACCGCTCCGCGACGACACCGGCAACTTCTTCGCCACGTTCGACCGCACCACCCTGATCCCGATCCACCGGGTCTGGCCGTTCGCGATCGGCGGTTCGACGGCCCGTCCCTACGTGCTGCCGGACAATCAGGCGGTCGAGTTCACCGTCCGCTTCGAGGTGGCCGATGACTTCACCCCGCCGGACGACCGCAGCCTGATCGTGGCCGTGCTGCCGATGGAGTTCACCGACAACCGGGTGTACAGCCTGGGCGGCGGCACACCGGTCTGGAACCGGGACTCGGCGGCTCCCTTCTTCGCTGTCGACCTGGACGTCGAACTGCTGCCCCCGGTGAAGCGGTGAATCACTCGACCGGCGACAGCAGCAACCGATCCGGCTCCAGCGGGCCGCCCGGCACGCCGTCATAGACCGACAGGTTCACCCCGCGAACCTGGTCAACCATGGCCGCCGGGATCTCGAAGATCGACTCCAGTTCACCCACTCGGCCCGCCTCGCAGAAGGTCTCCTTCGCCGGATCCGCCGGGGTGATGCTCTCCGGATACCACCAGATCCCTGCCGGCCCGCTCAGCACCAGGCTGCACACCAAGCCGGACGGCACATCAGCACCGGTGGCGTCGTAGCCGACCGTCGCCCGGACCAGCACAGCCTTCGGCAGCGGCACCCAGGACTCACCCCACCGGTCGTCCGCCTGTTCAATCCGCTGCAGGGACGCCAACCGGAACTCGGTCGCCAGGATGGTCACCGGGCCGCCGTCCGGCACCTCCTGAAAGCGGAGCCTGCGATCGTCCTGAGCGGCGGCCAGCCACAGCCAACCGAACAGCAGGGCCACCGCGAGAACCGTGACGGTGTACCGGCGGCTCATGGCACCCGCTCCACGGCGGAGCCCTGCAACTGGACCGTCCCGGCGGTCGCGGCCAGTCGGGGCGAGACCCGGAGGGTCACACCGGTGCCTCGCAGCATCCCCTCGTCCGGAGTGACCAGCAGGGTCAGTCGGGGCAGGTCGTCGGCGAGCACCTCGAACAGGAACTCCCCCGTGGTCTCGAAGCCTGGCGCCGTGGCCACCGACAGGCTGCCGCCCGGCCAGGGGTCATAGCGCCGGTCGCCAGCCACCAGGGCGACCGTGACTGACTGCAGCCCATCGCCGCCGCGATACACCGAGACCGGCACCACCACGAAGGAACCTGCCGACCGCAGCGGATCGGAGCCCTCCCGCACCAACACATCACCCACCCGGGGCTGGCCCACCGTCACCGACGCCCCCATAAACGCGGTCGTGACGCCGACCTGCCCGTCGCGCTGGACGTCGGAGGTGGCCCGGTCGTTCAGCACCGAGGCACCGGCCAGGGCGAGGCAGAGCAGCGACACCACCACGGCGCGTTGCGCCCGTCCGCTCCGGTCAGTCGGCCGGGGGTCGGAAGCACCGGCCAGGATCCGGCTGAACGCGGCACCGAGCAACGCGAGCTGCAGGCTCATGGTCAGCACCGTCGGAATCAGCTCCTCGAAAGGCAGCAGCTTGATCCACACCGTGATCTGTTGCGGGCCGATCAGGTCGCGCAGCAGGTTGCTCAGCGCGTCCGAGGTGATCCGCAGCACGGTGAAGACCAAGATGAAGGCTCCGAGAAAGGGCGCCCCCGCCCGCAGCACCAACCGCAGCGAGTGCCAGGTCGGCAGGTACTTGCCATCCAGGTCGCCCAGCACCACCTGCTGGACTTCCAGCACCACGGTCCGGAGCCGCCCGGAGGCTGCCGGCCGGGCGTCCGGTGCGGCCGCCGGCGGCCGACCGCGCCACAGGTCGGCCAGGCTGACCACCCTCGAGCCGTAGGCCAGCGCGGCCAGGGTCAGCCAGGCCAGTGGCTGGGTGACCACTTCCCAGACCAACGGCCATAGCGTGGCGGCCAGGAAGTCGCCGACCACGGCGACGGGCTGCGGCATCGCCATCCACCAGTCGGCCAGCCAGGCCAGCGGTGCGTCCAGCCACGAGGCCGCCGTGGTGTCGTGCCACCAGAGCTGCACCGACTCGGCCACCCGGAAGCCGCTCAACAACACCAAGAACAGCGCGGACGCCTCGACGAACACCCCGACCAGACCCGGCCAGCCGCGTCCGGTACGTTCCTGCACCGACTCCAGCCACCGCCGGACCCCGAAGAGCACGATCACCACACCGACCACGACCGCGATCCCCCACCATTCCTTGGTGGGGTTCAGGTCGCCGACCACGGCTCCCTCGCCGTGCCGGATCACGACCACCGTCATCAGATCGGTGGCGTACCGATCCACCATGCCGAAGGCTGAGTAGATGCCGAGGAAGGGCAGCAGGGTGGCGCCCAGCACCGCGAGTTCGGACGCCGGCACCGCGGCGTCAGCCTCTCGCGCCAGCAGGTCCGCCACCCGCAGTTCGCCGGCGACCCGCCGCATCCCGGCCACGATGGTGGCCAACTGCACCACCGCGCCGGCCGCGAGGGTTGGGACGATCAGATACGGCTGAATCGGGGCGATTGTCACCCCCAGCAGCACCGAGCCGTAGTACGCCACCCACCCCAGCAGGGCCAGGCTGATCAACGGCCACCACAACCCGGCCCACACCCCGCCAGTACGCCCGAGCAACGCGGACGTCTCGCGCACCAGACTCCGCAGCGCGTCGGTCAAGGCTGACTCCCGGGGTGAGGACGCCGCGGCTCACGGCTTGCCGCGACTGTACCAAGCCGACGCCGGGCGGGGCGCCCCCGAATGGATAGACTGCGCCGCATGTCCACCTCACCCCGGTCCCGCCGACCTGCCCTGCGGGGTTGGCTGGTCGCTGGACTCGCCGTGGCCGTGGTGGTCGGTCTGGTGGCGGCCTTTGGCGGCTTCGGGCCCCGGAAGGTCGCCTCGCTCACCGCACAGCCCGGCACCGAGATCGACGCCCACAACTTGGTCTTCCGGTTGGATTCGGCCACCGTGCAGTACATCCGAGGGAACACCAGCAAGCCGTGGCGACTGGTGGTGAGTGGCAGCGTGCGCAACCCGACCGAGGAAACCCTCTACCCCAAGACCGGGTCACTCGGGAACCTGATCGCCATCGCTGAGGGCGCCCAGCCGGTGCGGACCGGCAACTTCTCCGCAAAGATCGGTCCAGCCGACCCGGAGCGGACCTTCAACCCACGCTGGGTCATCCCACCCAACAACGCCTGGATGTCGCTGACCGCCAGCTACGAGTTCGAAAAGTTCTGGGGGGTGGACTCCGTCCAGATCGCGGTCGTCCCGATGGAGTTCACGGCGAACGTCATTCTCGGGCTGAGCGACGTCCCGGAGTGGAATGTCGCATCCTACGAACTGCCGACATCGGTCTACCTACCGGTCACCCGGCTGCCGGACGTCGACTACTAGCGGTTGACCTCTCCGGCCAGGACGGCCTTGGCTCCCTTGCCGATCACCGCGACACCACGGATCTCATCGACCGCCGAGAGCGGCACCTCGAAGTACTGCATGACGGTGCCGGTGGTGTCCTTGCAGGTCGACGTGTACCTGGGATCGTCGACGTACACGTAGGCAGATCCCCACTGCCGGTCGTTCCCGAGCAGAGTACAGCAGGCAACTCGCCTCTGCTCCGTCCGTGCTCTGGTAGTCGATCAGGACCCCAACGTAGGTGGCACCGGGCGGCGGTGTCTCCACCCTGTCTGAGCCTTGCCGAACCTCGTCCACGGCCGTCATACCACGCAGGATGAAGTCAGTTCCGCCCGCGACGGCGGTCTCGCCCTGCGGCGTGGGGGGCGGATCGCCGAAGTACTCCAGGGGTGCCCGAATCACCCACAGCGTGGTCAGTACCACGGCCGCGGTGACCCCTGACGCCAACACCAGCCAGCCCCGTTCCAGGTAACGTCCGAACCCTGTCATGGCACCCACTGCGTCGGCCTCTCGTGGTGGTCGACCTGGGCGGCGGGCTCTGGCGACGGCAGGGCTATCCGCGCTCTCAGTTCACCCAACTGCAGGGAACCGCCCGGCCTGAGTACCAGCACCAGGTCCTCGCTGAGGTCGGCCGGATCGAGCTCGAAGACCGCCTCCTTCTGGGTGACGAAACCCGGCTCGGTGTCGAAGGGTCCGAAGGTGTCCCAGGGGCGGTAGAGGTGGTCTCCCGCCTCCAGCGTCGGGTACAGGTTGGTGGTGCCGCGCACCGAACTGACCGCGACCGGTACCACCAGGAACACCAGGTCGGTGGGGTTGCTGGAGCCGTGGGAGTTGACCAGGGCTCGCCCGGCGCGTGGCTCGGACACCGTGACCTCGCTGTCCAGCACCCGCAGTGACGTGCCGATCGTCCCGGTTACCACCACCTGGGCCCGGTCCTGCCGGATCGCCAAGCTGGAGAGCGCCAGCGCCAGGCAGACGACGAATACGGTGATCGCCTGGCCCACCCGGTGACGCGGCGGGGCGGCCACCGGACGCCAGCACCTCGCTGACCCGGGCCACCGTGACGCCGAGCAGCGCGATGCCGCAGGCTCATCACCAGCACCATGGGGATCAACTCATCCAGCGGCATCGCGATCAGGGCGGCGGTGCCGTACTGCGGGCCGATCAGCCGGATCAGGCCGGTGGAGATCAGGTCACCGAACAGGTCGATGGCGGTGAAGGCGAGAACGTAGCCACCCAGCAGGGGCAGTCCCGCTCGCGCCAGGAACCGGCCGGCTTGCCAGAGCGGCGCGAACTTGTCGTCCAGGTCGCCGGTGAAGAAGCCATTGGCCACTTTGGCGAAGCCTGGCGCCGCGGCTCGCCGGCCGATTCCTGCAGCAACTCGGCGGAGGTGACGACCTTGATGCCCGCCACCACCGCCGCCAGCGCCAGCCAGGCCAGCGGCTGGGTCAGGACGTCCCAGAAGGCCGGCCAGGCCTGGCGTGCCAGGAACTCCCAGGCGTCCAGCCAGAACCCGGTCAGCCGGATCCAGCCGAACAGCAGCTCGAACAGCTCGAACCCCCAGGCGGCGAGCTGCCGACTGTTCAGCCAGAGCTTCACCACCTCGACGATGCGGAACAGGCTCAGCAGGGCCAGCAGCACCCAGGATGCCTCCACCAGCGCGCCGAGCAGGGTGATCCAGGCGTGGTCGCGGCGTGCCGCCAGCCGATCCAGCACCCGGCGGGCCAGGTAGAGCGCCACCACCACGCCGGCCACGATGGCGAGGGTGGTGGTCGACTTGGTCGGGTCCAGCTGGTTGATGAACTCGATCGCGCTGAAACTGAACCTGCCCTGCAGCGCGAGCATGACATTGCGGGCGTAGTCGTCGACGAAGCCGAAGGCGGCGTAGATCGCCAGGAAGGGCAGGATGGTCCGGGCCACCAGGCGTATCGCACCTGGTGGCTGCTGGCCGGGGACCTCCGCCACCGAGTCCACCAGAACCTGGTTGCGGTCCATGCACCAGCCGCAGCGCGATCACGATGGTGGCGAGCTGCGCCACGGTGCCGATGGCCAGGCCCAGGATCACCAGCCAGGGCCATTGGAAGGCAAGTTCGGTGCCCAGCAGCACAGCAGCGAAGTAGCCCGACCAGCCCAGCAGGCAGAGGCCCACCAGCCAGGCGCGCCATCCGCCACCAGGCGACGCCGGCACGGGTCAGCAGGCCGACGAACTCGTCGCCGATCCCGCGCAGCGTGCCAACCAGCATCGGACTAGCCCCGTCGAGCCCCGACCGCGCGCAGCACGCCGTTCAGGAAGGTCGCCGAGTCGTCGGTCGAGAGCTCCTGGGCCAGCGCCACGCTTTCGGCCACGGCCACCTCCGCGGCGACCTCGGTGTGGACGATCTCGTAGGTGGCCAGCCGGGCGAGGTTGCGATCCACCCGGGGCATCCGCTCCAGGGTCCAGCCACCGGCCAGCGAATCTGCGATCAGCTGATCGATGCCGGCCAGGTTGGCCACCACGCCTTCGACCAGTTCGCTGGTGAACTGACGCACCGGCGGCTCGTTCAGTTCGACGTGGGCGGCCAGGACGGCCAGCGGGTCGGCCTGCCGCAGGTCGGCCTCGAACAGGATGTCGAGGGCACGCTTGCGCGCCTTGGTGCGCGCCGAGGCGCGCTTGGCGGGGGTCGCCGCCATCTAGACCCGACCCAGGTAGCTGCCCTCGCGGGTGTCGACCTTGACCCGGTCGCCGGTGTTGATGAACAGCGGCACCTGGATCTGGACGCCGGTCTCGACCGTGGCGGGCTTGGTGCCGCCGGTGGAGCGGTCGCCCTGCAGGCCGGGTTCGGTGTAGGTGATCTCCAGCTCGACCGAGGCCGGCAGGTCGATGTACAGCGGGTTGCCCTCGTGCAGCGCGACCGTCGCCAGGGCGTTCTCCAGCAGGTAGTTCTTGGCGTCGCCGACCACGTCCTCGGAGAGGTTGAGCTGGTCGTAGGTGCTGGTGTCCATGAACACGTAGCCGTCGCCGTCGTGGTACAGGTACTGCATCTCGCGGCGGTCGACATTGGCGGTGTCGACCTTGGTGTCGGAGTTGAAGGTGCGGTCGACCACCTTGCCGCTCAGCACGTGCTTGAGCTTGGTGCGCACCACCGTGTTGCCCTTGCCGGGCTTGTGGTGCTGGAACCAGATCACGCTCCACAGCTGACCGTCCAGGTCGAGCACCATGCCATTCTTCAGATCGTTGGTGGAGACCACGTGCTTCCGCCCCTCATTCGTCTACATTTCGACGGGTCAGTTTAGGCGCTGGTGCGACGCGCACATCCCGCCGCTGCACGCTCGAGCTGTCAGGCGGCAGGTGATCGCCTGGTAGGCCTCGGCCATCGTCTCCTCCGCCGGATCGGCCAGGATCGCCGGCATCCGCGAGGTCGTGCAGCACCACGAACCGGACGCTGCGGCCGCGGGCCTTCTTGTCCAGGCTGATCGCCGCCCGCAGCGCCGGCCAGGCGTCGCCTCGGTAGCCGGTCGGCAACCCGGCGGTGGCCAGGACGTCGCGGTGCCGGGCGACCAGGTCGGCGTCGATCAGGTCGAGCCGGTGGGCCAGTTCGGCGGCGTAGACCATGCCGATGCTGACCGCCTCGCCGTGCCGGCCGGCCGAAATGCTGGTGGCGCTCGATGGCGTGGCCCAGGGTGTGGCCGTAGTTCAGCGCCTCGCGTCCGATATCGGTGCCGTCGCTGGTCCGCTCCCGCAGATCGGCCGAGACCACCCGGGCCTTCACCGCCACCGCCCGCCGGATCAGCCCGGCCTGCAGCTCGGACGGGGTGAGCGCCTCGCTCCGGGGCGGCCTCGAAGTCGGTCAGGATCTGCGGGTCGGCGATGAAGCCGCACTTCAGCACCTCGGCGAAGCCGGAGCGCAGTTCGGCGGTCGGGCAGGGTGCCGAGGAAGTTCAGGTCGGCCAGCACGGTGAACGGCTCGTAGAAGGCGCCGACCAGGTTCTTGCCGGCGGCGAGGTTGATGCCGGTCTTGCCGCCCACCGCGGCGTCCACCATGGCCAGGACGGTGGTCGGCATCGCGATGTAGCGGACCCCGCGCAGCCAGGTGGCGGCCACGAACCCGGCCAGGTCGGTGGTGGCGCCGCCGCCCAGGCCGACGATCGCGTCCGAGCGGGTGAAGCCCGGCCTCGGCCAGCACCTCCCAGCACTGGGTCAGGACGGCCGGGGTCTTGGCCTGCTCGGCCTCGGGCACCACGATCGGGGTGATCTGCTGTTCCAGGCCGTCGGTGATCCTGGTCGGCGAGTTCAGCCCAGCCCGGGCGGGTGGATGATCGCCACCCGCTCCACGCCGTCGAGGAACTGCGGCAGCAGCGCGGAGACGCCGTGCTCGACCAGCACCTGGTAGGGCTGCTCGGTGAAGACGTCCACCGGGTCCCAGACGGTCATGCATGTCCTTTCCACGCCTGCTCAACCAGGTCGGCCACCGCCGCCGACATCCAGCCGGTCGGTGTCCAGTTGCGAGTGTCGCGACCTCTTCATACCAGGGTTCGCGCTCGGTCGAGCAGGGCGTCCATTTGCGGTCGGAGGGCTGCCAGCGTCTCCATGCCCAGGCTGGCCATACCCAGTCGCCGGGTCAGTTGCGTGGACGAAACCCGTAGCCAGACGACGTTCGAGCGGCCGCAGCTCAGCGCGCAGCTCGGGGTCGGCGACCGCCCGGCTGCCCAGCGCCATCACGCCGGGACGTTGCACCGCGCTGCGGCAGATTTCAGCCTCGGCCTCGAGGATCTCCGGTTCCGGCAGGTTCGCCCAGGCCTCCGGCAGGCTCAGCCCGAGCCGGTCGGCGAGCAGCTCGTCGGTGTCGGTGAAGGGCACGCCCAGCCGCTCGGCGACCAGCCGGCCGACCGTGGTCTTGCCGGCAGCCGGGGCTCCGACCAGGATCAGCTTGCTCCGCGGTCACCACAGCTGCTTGTCGGCCAGCCGCGCCAGGTAGCCGTCCAGGTTGCGCCGGGTCTCGGCCAGCGAGTCGCCGCCGAACTTCTCCAGCACCACCTCGGCCAGCACCAGGGTGACCATCGCCTCGGCCACCACCCCGGCCGCCGGCACCGCGCAGACGTCGGAGCGCTGGTGGTGGGCGGCCGCCGCCTCGCCGGTGGTGACGTCCACGGTCCGCAGCGCCCGCGGGACGGTGGCGATCGGCTTCATCGCCGCCCGGACCCGCAGCACCTCGCCATTGCTCATCCCGCCCTCGGTGCCGCCGGAGCGGTTCGAGACCCGGGCGATCCGGCCCTCGCCGGGCACCATCTCGTCGTGGGCCAGCGAGCCGCGGGTGGCGGCCAGCGCGAAGCCGTCGCCGACCTCGACCCCCTTGATCGCCTGAATGCCCATCAGCGCGCCGGCCAGCCGCGCGTCCAGCCGGCGGTCGCCCTGGATGTGCGAGCCCAGGCCGGGCGGCAGCCCGTAGGCCAGCACCTCGACCACGCCGCCGAGGGTGTCGCCGTCCTTGCGGGCGGCCTCCACCTCGGCCTGCATGGCCAGGCTGGTGGCCTGGTCGAAGCAGCGCACCGGGTCGGCGTCGATCGCCGCCAGGTCGTCCGGTCCGGGCAGCTCCACCGCGGACGTGGCGACGCCGCCCAGCGAGACCACGTGGCTGAGCACCCGGATGCCGGCCACCTGCTCGAGGAAGTTGGCCGCCACCCGGCCCAGCGCCACCCGGGCGGCGGTCTCCCGCGCCGAGGCGCGCTCCAGGATCGGCCGGGCCTCGTCCCAGTCGTACTTCTGCATCCCGGCGAGGTCGGCGTGGCCGGGCCGCGGCCGGGTGAGCGCGGCATTGCGGGCCAGCGCCTCGAGTTCCTCGGCGGGCACCGGATCGGGGGCCATCACCGTCTCCCATTTGGGCCACTCGGTGTTGCCGATCATGATCGCCACCGGCGAGCCGAGCGTCTCGCCGTGCCGGACGCCGGTCAGCAGGGTGACCTCGTCGGCCTCGAACTTCATCCGGGCACCGCGTCCCAGGCCGAGCCGGCGGCGGGCCAGCGCGGCGGCGACATCGTCGGTGGTCACCGCGGACGTGGGCGGGGATGCCCTCGATGGTGGCGACCAGGGCGCGGCCGTGGGATTCCCCCGCGGTGAGGTAACGCAGCATGGCCGTCAGTGTGTCACGCCGGCTCGTGCTGCGCGCCGACATCCGTGGCAGCCGGTGGACTCGGTGGTCAGCGATCCTTGCCGTAGCACTTCTTGTAGTTGGCGTCGCTCTCCTGGCACCAGGCGTACCACTTGTTCCGCGCTCTTCTGGTGGCTCGCCGTCGTCCTCGTTGAACTCGGTCTCGCCGGTGTCCAGGTTGACCGTCACGAAGAACCGCCACTTGCCCTTGGCCGGCTTCACCGCGGCCTCCAGCGACTTAGCGAGGGCGCCGCGATCGGGCCCTTCGGGCAGCCCCTTCACCACGTAGGTGTTGTAGGGGGAGTCGATCTTCCGCTCCTCGTCGGTGGTGCTCACCCGGCCGGTGGTCGCCGCGGCGTAGGCGACGGTGGAGTCCAGCTGCAGCTTCTGCCCGGTCGCCAGCCGGTTGTAGATCACCCGGGCGATCTTGGGCCGGTCCTCGTCGTTGGCCCGGCTTCCTTCTCGATGATGCTGGCAATGATCAGGGCCTGGTACGGGCGTGACCCCCAGCTTCTCGGCCGCTTCTCGAAGTTGAGCTCCTTGACTGCCTTCTTGAACTTGTCAGTGGCCAGCTTGATCACCTCCCCGGCCTTGGGTTCCTGCGGCATCTCGTAGGTGTCGGGGAAGAGGAAGCCCTCGGCGGAGTTCTTGGCCCACTTCGGCAGGCCGATCTTCTTCCAGTTCTTCAGCACCGCCTCGAAGTCCTTGGCGGGCAGCTTCGTCGCCTTGGCCAGCTGGTCGATCTGCACGGTCAGCCGCTGCGCCCTCGGTCAGGGTCATCCAGTTGCGTTCGATGTTGCCCTTGTCGAGCAGCATGGCCAGCGCGAGCTTCGCGGGCAGCTTGGTCTTCAGCTTGTAGCGCCCAGCCTGGATGTTCTTCGAGTCCGCGTTGGCCGCGGCTTCGCGGTCGAAGGCCTTGGCGGTCTTGATCACGTCGTGCTGCACCAGGATGTCGGCGATCTGCGACAGCGTCGTACCTGCTGGCGATCGTCGACCTCGCACCGGGTCGACCCCTTCGCCGACGTAGTCCTCGGCGGTGCGGAACTCCGTCCAGGCTTGCTGAACCTGGGTGACCACGAAGCCGCCACCGCCCACCAGCACTCCGACGCTCAGCACCACCGCGAAGGCGCTGCGAGCACGGAGCCAGATCTCCTTACCGCTGATCCTGCCGGTCTCGGAATCTCGCAGGTTCCGGGTGAACCAGGCCATCGATTACCCCTCCGTCGGTTTCGCCTGTGGTCAACCCTAGCCGACCGCCGTCAATTCGGGCTCAGCCGCACTTGGCGCGGTTCGCTTCGCTGGCGTCGCACCAGGCGTGCAGTTCGTCGACCGCCTTCTGGTGCTCGTCGTAGGTCGTTGGTGAACTGGGTCTCTCCGGTGTCGAGGTTGACCGCGACGAAGAACAGCCACTTCCCGTCGGCCGGCTCGATGGCTGCCTGCAGCGAAGCCTTGCTCGGTGAGGAGATCGGGCCGGGTGGCAGTCCCTCGTGCTCGTAGGTGTTGTACGGCGAGTCGGACGACGCGGTCCTCGTCCGAGGTCCAGACGCTCCCCCGCCATCGGTCGGCGTAGTGCACGGTGGAGTCCATCTGCAGCGGCATGCCCTCGGCCAGCCGGTTGTAGATCACCCGGGCCACCTTGGGACGGTCCTCCGCCCGGTTGACCTCCCGCTCGATGATGCTGGCCACGGTCAGCGCCTCCAGCGGGGTCAACGACCAGCTTCTCTGCGCCGGCCTCGAAGTCGAGGTCAGTCGGTCGACCTCGGTGAACCGGTCGGTGGCCAGGTTCGATCATCCTCACCGCGTCCACCGGTTCGGGCAGGTCGTAGGTGTCGGGGAACAGGAAGCCCTCGGCGGACTCCTGCGACCAGTCCGGCAGGTCGAGGTCGCCGGCGTCGCCGAGCAGATCCTCGAAGTCGGCGGCTGGCAGACCGCTGGCCCGGGCCATCACCTGGACGTGATCGGCCAGCCAGTTTCCTTCCCGCAGGGTGAAGGTGCTGCGTTCGACGTTGGCCGGGTCCAGCAGCATCTCCACCGCCTCCCGCGCCGGGAGCTCGGTGCGCAACCGGAATCGGCCGGCCTTGATCGGTGGCTTCGTCCGATACCTCGGTGACCGCCCGGACGAAGGCCGAGGTCGAGGCGACCACGCCGCTCCTCGACCAGGATGGCGCCGACACCGGTGACGCTGGTCCCCTTCGGGATGGTCACCACCACCGCCTCGCCGCCCGGTCCGGGGAAGTCGGACGGGGAGAACCAGCCCTGCACGGCATCGCGCGAACAGGACGTAGCCCAGCCCACCGCCGCCGATCAGCACCACCAGCGAAACCACCAGGGCGATCCAGCCCTTGGCACGCGCCGGCGGACGGTCGTCGTCCTCGTCGACTCGTCGGGTTCGATGGCCCGTCTGGCGGTCATACTGCTTCCCCTGCTGGCTCGCCGGTCGCCCGTTCCTGGGCTAGTGCGCTTTCCAAGATAGCTACCGCGGCCGCCTGATCGATCACCCCACGCTGCTTGCGGGTGGATCGGCCAGCCTGGCCGAGTTGCCGCGAGGCGGCAGCGGTGGAGAGTCGTTCGTCCACCAGCCGGATCGGCAGTCCGGGCAGCGCGGCGGCGAGTTCGGCGGCCGCCGTCCGGATGGTCGCGGCCGCGTACGACTCAGTCCCGGCCAGCGTCCGGGGCAGCCCGAGCACCAGCTCGATCGGCTGGTACTCGGCCACCAGGGCGCGGATCCGGGGCACCGCGTTCGGTCCGGCCGGCACCGTCTCCACCGGGTAGGCGAGGGTGCCGGCCGGGTCGCAGGCCGCCACCCCGATCCGGGCAGTGCCCCAATCCAGGGCCAGCCGGACTCCGGGACGCATCTCAGCCCCGCAGCGCCGCTCGGATCGCGTCCAGCGCGGCCGGCGCGCCGCTGGCGTCGGTGCCGCCGCCCTGGGCGAGGTCGTCGCGACCACCGCCGCGTCCGCCCAGCGCCGGAGCTGCCACGCCGACCAGGGCACCCGCTTTGGCACCCAGCCCGCGGGCAGCCTCGCTGGCCGCCACGATCAGCGCAGGTTTGGCCTCGCCGCCGATCAGCGCCACCACGCCGGGGTCACGGCCGAAGCCGTCCCGGACCTGGGTGGCCAGGGTGCGCAGGTCGTCCGCGGCGGTGCCGGGCAGGTGGTGCGCGACCAGCCGGTAGCCACCGACCGTCTCGGCACCGGCGACCAGGTTCGGCACCTGCTCGAGCAGCTGCCGGCTCCGGATCGCGGCCAGTTCCTTCTCGGTCGACTTCAGCTGGGCGACCAGCTTGGTCACCCGGTCGGTGAGCTGGTCGGGCTGCACCTTGAGAAGGTCGGCCAGCTCGGCCACCAGGGCGCGCTCGGCGGCCAGGTGGTCGAAGGCGTCGGCGTTCACGAACGCCTCGACCCGGCGGATACCGGAGCCCACCGAGGATTCGCCCAGCAGGCTGAGCAGCCCGATCTGGGAGGTGCGCTGCCACATGGGTGCCGCCGCACAGTTCGCGTGACCACGGCCCGGCCAGTTCGACCATCCGGACGACCTCGCCGTACTTCTCGCCGAACATCGCCTGTGCGCCCAGTTCGCGAGCCTGGGCCAGCGGCATCTCGGTGGCGGTCACCTCGTAGTCGGCCCGGATCGCCTCGTTCGAGAGGCCCTCGAGTTCCTGCTGCAGCTGGGTCGACAGCGCCTGCGGGGCGTTGAAGTCGAACCGCAGGTAGCCGGGCTTGTTGTACGAGCCGGCCTGGTGGGTGGAATCGCCCAGCAGCTGCCGCAGCGCGGCGTTCACGATGTGGGTGGCGGTGTGCGCCTGGCAGGCGCGAGCCCGCGCCGCAGCGTCCACCGCCGCCACGACCGCGGCACCGGTGGCCAGCTCGCCGTCCTCGACCCGCACCTTGTGCACCACCAGGCCGGGGATCGGACGCTGCACGTCCAGCACGTCCAGGCTGAGGCCGTCGCCGCTGATCAGGCCGGCGTCGGCGTCCTGACCGCCGGCTTCGGCGTAGAACGGGGTCTGGTCGAGCACGACCTCGACGACGTCGCCGGGACGGGCCACGTCCACCAGCTTGCCGTCGCGCCACGATGCCGCGGACCTTCGCGTCGCTGGTCAGGTCGGTGAAGCCCAGGAAGGGCACCTCGCCGGCCGCGCGCAGCTCACGGTAGGCCTCGACGGCCGCCGTGCCGCCCTTCTTGGCCTTGGCGTCGGCCTTGGCCCGGTCCTTCTGCTCCTGCATCAGCCGGCGGAACTCGTCCGCGTCCACGGTCAGACCCTGCTCCGACGCCATCTCCAGGGTGAGGTCGATCGGGAAGCCGTAGGTGTCGTGCAGCTTGAACGCGCTGTCGCCGCTCAGCGTGGTCGCGCCGGACGCCTTCGCCTCGGACGCCGCCAGGTCGAAGATCTGGGTGCCGGCGGCCAGGGTGCGGCGGAACGCCTCCTCCTCGCCGTAGGCGACCTGGCTGACCCGCGCCCATTCGGTCTGCGATCTCGGGGTAGGAGGCGACCATCTTGTCCCGGCTGACCGGCAGCAGTTCCGGCAGCACCGGATCCTGCACGCCGAGCAGCCGCATCGCCCGGATCGAGCGGCGGAGCAGTCGGCGCAGCACGTAGCCGCGCGCCTCGTTGCCGGGCGTGACGCCGTCGGTCATCAGCATCAGCGAGGAGCGGACGTGGTCGGCGACCACCCGCATCCGGATGTCGTCGGTCGGTGTTCGCGCCGTAGGTCTTGCCGGCCAGTTCGCCGGCCTTGGCCAGCACCGGGAAGACCTCGTCGATCTCGTACATGTTGTCGACGCCCTGCAGCAGGTAGGAGATCCGCTCCAGGCCGGCGCCGGTGTCGATGTTCTTGCTGGGCAGCGGACGGGCGACGTCGAAGTCGACCTTGGAGCGCACCTCGGAGAGCTCCTCGGTCTGGAAGACCAGGTTCCAGATCTCCAGGAAGCGATCCTCGTCCGCCTCCGGGCCGCCGTCCGCGCCGAACTCGGCACCGCGGTCGACGTAGATCTCCGAGCACGGGCCGCCCGGGCCGGGGATGCCCATGTGCCAGTAGTTGTCCTTCAGGCCGCGGCGCTGGATCCGGCTCGGCGGGGACGCCGACCTGCTGCCACAGCGCGATCGCCTCGTCGTCGTCGAGGTAGACGGTCACCCAGATCTTCTCCGGGTCGAAGCCGTAGCCGCCGTCGTCCACCGAACCGGTGACCAGCTGCCAGGCGAACTAGATGGCGCCTTCCTTGAAGTAGTCGCCGAAGGAGAAGTTGCCCGGCATCTGGAAGAAGGTGCCGTGCCGGGTGGTCTTGCCGACCTCCTCGATGTCGAGGGTGCGGACGCACTTCTGCACGCTCACCGCGCGCTTGAACGGCGGCTCCTCGGCACCGGTGAAGTAGGGCTTGAACGGCACCATGCCGGCGTTGACGAACAGCAGGGTGGGGTCGTTGTAGACCAGCGGTGCCGACGGCACCACGGTGTGGTCGTGGCCGGCGAAGAAGTCGAGGAAGCGCCGGCGCACCTCAGCGGTTTTCATCTGGGTAGTTCCTTAGTCGAATGGGGGCCGATGGTCGGGGAGGTCTCCTGGAGCGGTGGTGGTCACCGGTCCAGGCCGAGAGCCTCTCGCAACTCGGTCTCCCGGGCGTCCATCGCCTCGCCCATGGTGGAGACGAAGTCGCCGAGCCACGAACCGGCGTCCTCCCGGGCCTTGTCGAGCTGCTCGACGACGCCCTTGGGGGGTGTAGCGGTGATAGAGCTCCTTGCCCTTCACCACCACGAACGCGGCAACGCCGACGCCGACGGCAAACCAGAACAGCCGCTTCATCGCTTGGCCTTCTTCTTACCGGAGACCGCGGTACGGACGCCGTAAGTGAAGGCCGCGGTCTTGATCAGCGGCCCACCGAGCGTCGAGCGGAAGATGGTCGACAGCTGAGCGGCGTTCTCGCTGACCACGGTGGCGTGAGAGCTCACCTTGGCGACATCCTCGGTCACCAGGCTGAGCTTGGAGAGCTCCTCATTGGTGGCGCTCACCGTCCCCTTGAGCTCCTGCAGGATCGGCACCGAGTTGTGACCCAGATCGCGGACCGCCAGCCGGACTTCCTCCAGCACCCTGCCCGAGCTTCAGCAGCGGGACGGCGGTGAAGGCCACTAGGGCGACGGCCGCGATGGCTGCAATCAGTCCGGCAACCTCTCCAACGGACATGGGTTCCCTCACTCACTGGGTCGAAAGATACGGGCGCCAGCCTACGCGAATCGAGTTGGACGCGGCGACTAGAAGAGCAGACACATCAGCCGGTACCGCCCCCCGACGCCTGCGTGCCGGTCGGCAGTCCGCCCGCTCCACGTCCCGCCGATACTCGTACTCGAGCACGCTCTCGATGCCGGTCAGGTCGCCGATCAGGGTGACGATGTGCTGTCGCTGCCGTACCCGCTTTCGGTCGTCCAGTTCGCTCAGCAGCATCTGCACCGGGAGCCCACACAAGCCCGGCCTGGCTGGTCCGCCAGGAAGTCTCGCCGGACCAGGACTCCCGCCGGGCTGGTCACCCTCTGCCGGGTAACCCAAACCTCGATGAGGCCGGCTCCCGGCGAGTCCACTCAGCCGTCGGACGGGGACGCTCACTCCCCCAGCAGGTCTTCCAGGGCGGCCAGTCGCTCGACCATGGCCGCCTCGTTGCCGTGGTCGGTGGGCTCGTAGTAGCGGGCGCCACTTGAGTTCGTCCGGCAGGTACTGCTGCGCGGCCACCCCGTGGGGGTGGTCGTGGGCGTACTTGTAGCCGGCGCCGTGGCCAAGGCCCTTCGCGCCGGCGTAGTGCGAATCCCGCAGGTGCGGCGGGACGGTGCCGATCTTCCCGGCCTGGACGTCGGCCTGGGCGGCGCTGATCGCCTTCACCACCGCGTTCGACTTCGGAGCCATGGCGGCGGCGATGGTGGCGTGGGCCAGGGTGATCCGTCCCTCGGGCATGCCGATCATGGCGACCGCCTCGGCCGCGGCGACCACGGTCTGCAGCACGCTGGGGGCGGCCATGCCGATGTCCTCGCTGGCCAGGATGATCAGCCGGCGGGCGATGAACCGGGGATCCTCCCCCGCCTCGATCATCCGGCGCCAGGTAGTGCAGCGCGGCCTGCACGTCGGAGCCGCGGACGCTCTTGATGAAGGCGCTGATCACGTCGTAGTGCTGGTCGCCGTCCCGGTCGTAGCGGACGGCGGCCCGGTCGACCGCGGCCGAGATGATCGCGGTGTCGATCACTGGCCACCTGATGGGCTCTGGCCCCGGCCGCCGCCTCCTCCAGGTAGGTCAGCGCCCGGCGGGCATCTCCCCCGGCCAGCCGCAGCAGGGTGTCGCGGGCCTCGGCGTCCAGGGTGTATTCGCCGTTCAGCCCGCGTTCGTCGGTCAGCGCCCGGTCGATCAGCGTGCCGATGTCGTCCTCGGTGAGCGGCTTCAGGGTGAGCAGCAGGGAGCGAGAGAGCAGCGGCGAGATCACCGAGAAGGACGGGTTCTCGGTGGTCGCGGCGATCAGCGTGACCAGCCGGTTCTCCACCGCCGGCAGCAGGACGTCCTGCTGGGTCTTGGAGAAGCGGTGCACCTCGTCCACGAACAGGACGGTGCTGCGTCCCCGGGCCAGTTCGCGCCGGGCGGTATCGAGTTCGGCGCGGACCTCCCGGACGCCCGGCGGTGACCGCTGAGATCTCGACGAACCGGCGGTCGGTGCGGTGCGAGACCACCGCGGCGATGGTGGTCTTCCCCACCCCCGGCGGACCCCACAGGAAGACCGACATGGTGTCGCCGTCCGCCAGCCGGCGCAGCGGCGAGCCCGGTGCCAGCAGATGCTGCTGGCCGACGATCTCGTCCAGGGTGCGCGGCCGCATCCGAACCGCGAGCGGCAATTGCGCGTGATCGGCCGCACCCAGTGAGCCGTGCCGGCTGGGTTCGGCGGACGGCGTGACGGTGCCGAAGAGATCCTCTTCCACGACTGGAACGCTACACGACTTGTGTTCGATGTGTTTCCGATATATCGTTGATGCAACGACAGAGTTCTTTAGGAGGAATCATGGAGTTTCCGATGAATCAGGAATGGGGCCCCGAGCGCCCCGGACGCGACGGCCACCGCCGCGGTCATCACGGCCCGCGTGGCTTCGGTGGCTTCGGCCCAGGGTTCGGGCCTGGCCCGGCTTCCCGGTGGCCCGGGAGGCCCCGGACGACGCGGTGGACGCAACCGCCGCGGTCAGGTGCGGGAGTCGATTCTCGCCCTGCTGGTCGACCAGCCGCTGAACGGCTACCAGATGATGCAGGAGCTGGACGAGCGCACCCACGGCATGTGGCGGCCCAGCCCGGGCGCGGTCTACCCCGCGCTGGCCCAGCTGGAGGACGAGGGGCTGATCGAGTCCTTCGACAATGACGGCCAGAAGGCCTTCCGGCTGACCGACGCCGGACGCCAGGCCGCCGAGGGCATCGAAGCGCCCTGGGAGGCGGTCAACGCCCGCTTCCCCGGTGGCTCGCCAGAGGCCATGAAGGCGCTCTGGCAGGAGTTCGGCGGGCTGGCCGGAGCGGCCAAGGAACTGGCCCGCACCGGAACTGCCGAGCAGTGGGATGCGGCCACCGCGATCATCGCTGACGCCCGGCGCCGGATCTACGGCCTGCTGGCCACCGACCCCGGCACTCCGAACGCCGACGATCTGCGGTGAGTCGAGGAAACGATGGCTGAGCTTGACGAAGCCTCGCATCGTCATGGCGATGACCCTTCGTCAGGCTCAGGATCGTCAAACCCCGTAAGAGGCTCCGCCCCCGGAGAGATCACTCCCGGGGGCGGTGCTGCGTCCTGAATCAGGCGGTGGGCGCCGGCGCCTTCTCCACCGGCTTGGCATCCACGCCGGCCTCCTTGCGCTGCTGGGCGGTGATGGACGCCGGGGCCTCGGTCAGCGGGTCGAAGCCGCCGCCGGACTTCGGGAAGGCGATCACGTCCCGGATGGTGTCGAAGCCGCCGAGCAGCATCACCAGCCGGTCCAGGCCGAAGGCGATGCCGCCGTGCGGCGGGGCGCCGAAGGTGAAGGCGTCCAGCAGGAAGCCGAACTTCTCCTGCGCCTCCTCGGTGCTGAGCCCCATCACCTTGAACACCCGCTCCTGGACGTCCCGGCGGTGGATACGGATCGAGCCGCCGCCCACCTCATTGCCATTGCAGATGAAGTCGTAGCCGTACGAGAGCGCCGAGCCCGGATCGGTGTCGAAGCTCTCCAGCGATTCCGGCTTGGGCGAGGTGAAGGCGTGATGGACGGCGGTCCAACGTCCCTCGCCCACCGCAACGTCACCGGCGGCGACCGCATCAGCCGACGGACTTGAACATGGGGGCGTCCACCACCCACAGGAACGACCAGGCGCTCTCGTCGATCAGACCGGTCCGACGGGCGATCTCCACCCGGGCGGCACCGAGCAGTTCCTGCGAAGTCTCCCGGGCGCCGGCGGCGAAGAAGATCGCGTCGCCCGGAGCGGCGTCCATCGCGGCGGCGATTCCCTCCCGCTCGGCGTCGGAGATGTTCTTGGCGACCGGGCCGCCCAGCTCGCCGTCCTCACCGACCGTGATGTAGGCCAGGCCGCGGGCGCCGCGCTGCTTGGCCCACTCCTGCCAGGCGTCGAACTGCCGACGCGGCAGCGACGCCCCACCGGGCATCACCACGCCGCCGACGTAGGGCGCCTGGAAGACCCGGAACGGGGTATCGGCGAAGAAGGAGGTCAGCTCGCGGATCTTCAGGTCGAACCGCAGATCGGGCTTGTCCGAGCCGTAGTTGTCCATCGCGTCGTGCCAGGTCATCCGGGGCAGCGGCAGCGGCATCTCGACCCCGATCAGCTGCCAGCAGGCGGCCATCACCTGCTCGGCCAGCGCGATCACGTCGTCCTGGTCGACGAAGCTCATCTCGATGTCCAGCTGGGTGAACTCCGGCTGCCGGTCGGCGCGGAAGTCCTCGTCCCGGTAGCAGCGGGCGATCTGGTAGTACCGCTCCATGCCGGCCACCATCAGCAACTGCTTGAACAGCTGCGGGCTCTGCGGCAGGGCGTACCACTTGCCCGGGTGCAGCCGCGCCGGCACCAGGAAGTCCCGCGCGCCCTCGGGGGTCGAACGGGTGAGCGTCGGGGTCTCGATGTCGTAGAAGTCGTTGGACGGCCATCACCTGGTGGATCACCTGGGTGACCTTCGAGCGCAGCACCATGGCGTCGTGCTGCCGGGGACGGCGCAGGTCGAGGTACCGGTACTTCAGCCGGGCGTCCTCCCCCACGGTGGTCCGCTCGTCGATCTGGAAGGGCAGCGGGGCGGCCGGGTTGAGCACCTCGAGGGTGCGGATCGCGACCTCGACCTGGCCGGTGGGGATGTTCGGGTTGACGTTCTCCGGGGTGCGGGCGTCCACCACGCCGGTCACCTGGATGCAGAACTCATTGCGCAGATCGTGGATCCCGGCCGAGACCAGGTACTCGTCGCGAACGACCACCTGGCAGATGCCGGAGGCGTCCCGTAGATCGATGAAGGCGACCCCGCCGTGGTCGCGGCGCTTGGCGACCCAACCGGCCAGGGTGACGGTTTCTCCCACGTGAGCCGCGGTCAAGGTTCCGGCGGCGTGCGTGCGCAGCATGTTCTTCCCTTCTCAGCCCCGCATAGACGGTACGGGTGCGTCATTCGATTCTAGCCCCGTCCCGCACGCCCCGACGCCAGCGGCAGGCGTCACTTACCCAGGACCGGCAGCAGGACCGACCACAACCCGATCAGGATGCCGAAGTACTGGAAGGGGATGAAAAAGAAGGTGTGGCGGTTGCGGCCGTTGCTCAGCGAGGTGTGCACCATGTGCAGATAGGTCTCCGCCTGGCCGGTGGCCTGCTCCAGGCTGGTGGGCGGCGGTTGATCGGGCAGCCGGAAGGTGCCCGTCCGCACCGACTCCATCACGTCCTCCCGGTAGAGCTCGAAGTCCTTCAGCGCGTCGGCAGGTTTGGTGATGTTGAGGTAGCGACCGTGCAGCCAGCAGATCACGCCGAACAGCAGCCCGATCGGAATCATCGCCCACTTCCCGAGCTGTCGCCGAGCAGGCTGGACGGGATCGCGACCCCGAAGATGCCAGTGGCCGCGAAGTAGGCCAGCGCCATAATGCCCCAGCCACGCCAGAAGATGATCATGGGCCGAAGCCTAAACACTCACCGGCCCAATCCCGGTATCGTCCGATGGGGACAGTTCCCCAACCAGTCGTCGACCTCAGACTGTAGCGCGAACCGACGGACGAAGGTCCGTCGGCGGGCGGCAACCAGGTGTCGGGATCGGCTGGCACCTGCTCACCGGAGCGGATGTCCTTCACCTCGTTGGAGAGAACCAGACGAACGGGATCCCCCGTCGGTCGGCGTAGCGGATCTGCTTGCCGAACTTGTCTGCCTTGGGCGCCACCTCGCACGGGATGCCGCGGGCGCGCAGCCGGGTGGCGATTGCGTCCGCCTCTGCGCGGGTCTCCTCGGCGTCCACCGCGACCAGGACGCAGCTGGGCACCGTGCGGGAGGCGGTCAGCGTCCCCTTGGCCAGCAGCGGAACCAGGATCCGGGTGACGCCGATCGACAGGCCGACCCCCGGGTAGGTGGTCTTTCCGTCGCTGGCCAGCGAGTCGTAGCGTCCGCCGGAGCAGATCGAGCCGAGGTGCTCGTAGCCGCTCAGCTCGGTCTCGTAGACCGTGCCGGTGTAGTAGTCCAGGCCGCGGGCGATCTTCAGGTCGGCCACGATCCGGCCGGGGACGGCAGCCTGCCCGGCCCGCACCACCTCGGCCAGCTGAGCCAGCCCCTCGTCCAACAGTTCGTGCTGGACGCCGAGCGCCCGCACCTGCTCTACGAAGGAGTCGTCCGCCGAGGAGATGGTGGCCAGCCCCAGGCAGGCGTCGGCCACGGCGGGGCTCAGCCCGAGTTCGCCGGTCAGCAGTTCGGCGACCGCAGCGGGCCCGATCTTGTCCAGCTTGTCCACCCGCTGCAGCACCGCCAGGTGATCCTCGATCCCCAGCCCGCGGTAGAAGCCCTCGGCCAACCGGCGGTTGTTCACCCGCATCAGCACCGGCGGCAGCCCGAAGTCGGTGTGCAGCCGCTCCAGGGCTTCCAGGATCACCCGGGCCACCTCGACATCGTGGTGGGCGGCCAGGGTGTCCTGCCCCACCACGTCGATGTCGGCCTGGCAGAACTCCCGGTAGCGGCCCTCCTGCGGCCGCTCGCCGCGCCACACCTTCTGGATCTGGTAGCGGCGGAACGGGAAGGTCAGGTGGCCGGAGTTCTCCAGCACGTACCGGGCGAACGGGACGGTCAGGTCGAAGTGCAGGCCGAGCTCGTCGGCGTCCGACCCGCCGCCGTGCCGCTCGGCCTGCAGCCGGCGGACGACGTAGATCTCCTTGTCGATCTCGCCCTTGCGGGCCAACTGAGCCATCGGCTCCAGCGCCCGGGTCTCGATCGAGCCGAAGCCGTGCAGCTCGAAGGTCTCGGCCAGGCTGGCCAGCACCCGCTGCTCGACGATCCGGGCGGCGGGCAGGAACTCGGGAAAGCCCGACAGGGGCTTGGGTCGGCTCATCAGATCCTCAGAAAGGCGGGTTGGAGGTACGGGTTGGTGGCCCGCTCCCGGGCCATGGTGGATTGCGGGCCGTGCCCGGGCAGCAGCGCGGTGGCGTCCGGTATCTCCAGCACCGGGCCGGCCAGGCTCTGCCGCATCACCTCGGGGTCGCCGCCGGGTAGGTCGGTGCGGCCGATCGAGCCGGCGAACAGCACGTCGCCGCTGAACACGATCCGGTCGATCTGGTCGTGGCCGGGGTAGTCGATGCCGAGCAGCACGCAGCCGGCGGTGTGCCCCGGAGCGTGCTGGACGCCGAATTCCAGCCCGGCCACCGCCGATCCCGTCCTCGGTGAAGAACCGCAGCCGCTCCGGCTCCTGCGAACGGCCCCGGCAGGTACTGAGCGAGCAGCGCGCGGCTGTCCGGGCCCAGCCCGGCGGCCGGGTCGGTCAGCAGGTGCCGGTCGGCCGGATGCACCCACAGGTCGACCCCGTACTCGTCGGCCAGCCCGGCCGCCGAGGCGATGTGGTCGATGTGGCCGTGGCTGGCCAGCACCGCCGCCGGGGTGAGCGAGTGCTCGGCGAGCAGCGTCCGGACGCCGTCCGCCGCCTCCACGCCGGCGTCGATGATGACGCACTCCCGTCCGGCGGCCGGGGCGATCAGGTAGCAATTCGCCTGCCAGGGACCGGCGGCGAAGGAGGCGAGAAACACCCCGACAGCCTACCGAATAGCGGTGGAGGCCGCTCACACGCCGCTCGCGATGCGCCAACCGGTCTCATCGGGCAAGATAGCCCCCATGAACTCCACCGCAAGTCCGGCTGACTTCGGTCGCGTCGATCCCGACGGCACGGTCTACGTCCGTACCGCCGATGGCGAGCGAAGCGTCGGTCAGATCCCCGATTCCGATCCCGCCGAGGCCCTGGCCTTCTACGTCCGGCGCTACGAGGCGCTGGAGGTCGAGGTCGGCCTGCTGGAGAAGCGCATCCACGCCGGCACGCTCTCGCCCGAGGAGGCCCGCAACAGCGTGAAGGGAGTGCGGAGCTCGGTGGAGTCGGCCAATGCGGTCGGCGATCTGGCCGCTCTGCTGGCCCGGCTGGACGGCGCTGGCCCCGGTGCTGGAGGCCCAGTCCGAAGCCCGCCGGGCCGAGCGGGCCAAGGCCCAGGAGGACTGCCCAGGCGGCCAAGGAGCGGATGGCCGCCGAGGCCGAGACCCTGGCCGAGGGCAATGACTGGCGCGGCGGGGTGAACCGGTTCCGGGCCCTGCTGGACGAGTGGAAGGCGCTCCCCCGGCTGGATCGGGCGACCGACGACGCGCTGTGGCACCGCTTCTCGGCCGCCCGCACCACCTACACCCGGCGCCGCAAGGCCCAGTTCGCCGAGCAGGCCGCCAAGCGGGACGAGGCCCGCCGGCTGAAGGAGCGGATCCTCGCCGAGGCCCGCGAACTGGCCACCTCCACCCAGTGGGGGCCGACCGCCGGAGCCTTCCGCGACCTGATGACCCGCTGGAAGGCGGCCGGTCCCGCGCCGCGCGAGGTGGACGATGCGCTGTGGGCGGAGTTCCGGGCGATCCAGGACGGCTTCTTCGCCGCCCGGCAGAGCGTGCTGAACGAGCAGGACGAGGAGTTCCGGGCCAACCAGACCGCCAAGGAGGAGCTCCTGGCCGAGGCGGAGGCCAGCATCCTGCCGATCACCGATATCGCGGCAGCGAAGGCGGCGTTCCGCACCTTCCTGGATAAGTTCAACGCGATCGGCAAGGTGCCCGCGCGAGCAGATCCGTTCGCTGGATTCCCGGGTCAAGGCGCTGGAGACCGCCGTCCGCAATGCCGAAGAGGACGAGTGGCGCCGCACCGACCCCGAGGCCAAGGCCCGGGCGGAGGAGACCGTCGCCATGCTGAGCGCCGAGATCGAGAAGCTGACCGAGAAGATCGCCAAGGCCGAGGCCCGCGGCGACAAGGCTGCAGCTGACAAGGCCCGTGACTCGATCGCCACCTACCAGACCTGGCTCGACCAGGCCAAGGAGACCCTGGCCGACTTCACCCGGTAGTCACAGCCGGTAGACGTCGTAGACCCCGGACACCCGCCGGATCGCGCTGATCAGGTGGTCCAGGTGCTTGGGGTCGGTGGTCTCGAAGGTGAGCCGGAACTTGAAGGTGCGGTCCTTGGCGGTGGTCATGTTGGCCGACAGGATCGAGATGTGGTGGTCGCTGATCGCCTTGGTGACCTCCGACAGCACCCCGGTGCGGTCCAGGCCCTCGACGTGCAGCGCCACCCGGAAGGACGAGTCAGCGGTGGGTGCCCAGGAGACCTCGACCAGCCGGTCGGGCTTGGTGAGCAGATCCTGGGCGTTGGTGCAGTCCACCCGGTGCACCGAGACCCCGTTCTCCCGGGTGACGAAGCCCATGATCTTGTCCCCGGGCACCGGCATGCAGCACTTGGCGAGCTTCACCCAGACGCTCGGATCGCCCTGCACCACCACCCCGGCCTCGCTGCCGCTGTGCCGGGAGCGCCGCCGGGGGCCGACCACCGGGATGTCCTCGACGCCGAGCTCGGCGATCTCCTCGGCTCCGCCGCCGGCCGCGACCAGCCGCTGCACCACGGCCTGGGCGCTGATCGTCCCCTCGCCGATGGCGGCGTAGAGCGCGCTGGCGTCCGGTACCCGGAAGTGCTCGGTCAGACCGGTCATCTGCTCGATGGTGAGCATCCGCTGCAGCGGCAGCCCGGCCCGGCGCATCTGCTTGGTCAGCAGGTCCTTGCCGGTCTCGATCGACTCCTCCCGGCGCTCCCGCTGGAAGTACTGCCGGATCTTCCCCCGCGCCCGCGGGCTGGCCACGAAGCCCAGCCAGTCCCGGCTCGGGCCGGCGTTGGTCGCCTTGGAGGTGAGCACCTCGACCACATCCCCGCTGGCCAGCTCCGATTCCAGCGGCACCAGGCGTCCGTTCACCCGGGCGCCGATGCAGCGGTGCCCGACCTCGGTGTGCACCGAGTAGGCGAAGTCGACCGGGGTGGCGCCCTTGGGCAGGTTCATCACGTCGCCCTTAGGGGTGAAGACGAAGACCTCGTCGGTGGCGATCTCGAACCGCAGGGTGTCGAGGAACTCGGTGGGATCCTCGGTCTCCTTCTGCCACTGGCTGATCTGGTGCACCCAGTTCAGCTCGTTGCCGTCGGCCTTGCCCTCCTTGTACTTCCAGTGGGCGGCGACGCCGTACTCGGCCTGCCGGTGCATCTCGTGGGTACGGATCTGCAGTTCGACGGCCTTGCCGCCCGGGCCTAGCACCGTGGTGTGCAGCGACTGGTAGAGGTTGAACTTCGGCATCGCGATGTAGTCCTTGAACCGCCCGGGCAGCGGCGACCAGCGGGCGTGCATCACGCCCAGCGCCTCGTAGCACTCCCGCTGGCTGTCCACCAGGATGCGCAGGCCCACCAGGTCGTAGATGTCGGCGAAGTCGCGGCCGCGGACCACCATCTTCTGGTAGATCGAGTAGTAGTGCTTGGGTCGGCCGTAGACCGTCGCCTTGATCCCGGCTTCGCTGAGGTCGGCACGCACCTGGTCGGTCACCACCCGCAGGTACTCCTCGCGCAGCGGCGCTCGGGCGGCCACCAGCTTGACGATCTCGTCGTAGATCTTCGGCTCCAGGGTGGCGAAGGAGAGATCCTCCAGCTCCCACTTGATCGCGTTCATGCCCAGCCGGTGCGCCAGCGGGGCGAAGATCTCCAGGGTGTCGTGGGCGATCCGGGCCTGCTTGTCCTGCCGCAGGTGCCCCAGGGTGCGCATATTGTGCAGCCGGTCGGCCAGCTTGATCACCAGGACGCGGATGTCCTTGCTCATCGCCATCACCATCTTGCGGATGGTCTCGGCCTTGGCGGACTCGCCGTACTGGATCTTGTCCAGCTTGGTGACGCCGTCCACCATGGCGGCGATCTCGGGGCCGAAGTCGGCGGTCAGCTGCTCGACGGTGTAGGAGGTGTCTTCGACGGTGTCGTGCAGCAGTGCGGCGCAAATGGTCGGCTCGTTCATCCCCAGCTCGGCCAGGATGGTCGCCACCGCCAGCGGATGGGTGATGTACTCGTCGCCGCTCTTCCGCTTCTGGCCGGTGTGGTAGTGCTCGGCGGTGCGGTAGGCCCGCTCGATCAGCGCGACGTCTGCCTTGGGGTGGTGCGCCCGCAGCACCCGCAGCAACGGGTCAAGGACGAGCGCCTGCTGCGGCTTGGGCGCGCCCAGCCGGGAGAGCAGTTGCCGCATTCGCAGCCGGGGTTGATCGTTGGCGCCGGTGGTCCGTTCCAGCGAACTGCGGTTCGCCGGGCAGGCCGTCGGAGGCCCCGTAGGGCCCGTGGACACCCTGAGCGGTCACCGCACCTCCTGGCTTCGTCGTGGCGCCCAGCATATGCCCTGCCGGCCCGCTGCTCAGACGCCTTCGGGACGGGGCGGCTGCGGGCTTTCGCCGAGCGACGGACCACCACGATCTCGTCGCCGGTGTGCAGGGTGTCGGCGGTGCCCTCGTAGAACCGGCGCATGGTCTTGTTCCGGATCACCGCCAGCACCCGCTCGCCGGGCAGGTCGGCCGAGCTCTTGCCCTCCTCGTCGCGGGTCACCATCCGCTGGATGATCTCCAGGCCGTCCCCGCTGGTCAGCAGATCCTCGATCACCGTCCCCAGGTGCGGGCTGATCGACGACAGGCCCATCAGCCGGCCGACCGAGTCCGCCGAGGTGACCACCGAGTCGGCTCCGGACTGACGCACCAGCGGCAGGTTCTGCGAATCCCGGACGGCCGCCACCAGGTGCGCGGTCCGGTTCAGCTGCCGGACGGTGAGGGTGGTCAGGATGGTGGTGTCGTCCCGGTTCACGGTGACGATCACCTCGCGGGCCTTCGGCAGTTCCGCGCGGTGCAGCAACTCCCGTGAGGTGGCGTCCCCCTCGAAGGCGGCCAGGCCATGCCGGTTGGCTGCGGCCACCGCCTGCGGATCGCGGTCGATCACCACGATCCGCTCCAGCGGGACACCGTTGCGTTGCAGGGTGGCTACCGCGCTGGCACCCATGGTGCCGTAGCCGATCACGACGGTGTGGTTGCGCAGGGTCTTGCGCCACTGGGAGTCCATCAGCGCCCTTCTTCCTTCATTGGCGAGCACCTCGACGGTGGTGCTGACCAGCAGCACCAGGAAGGCGATTCGGATCGGGGTGACCACGATGACGTTCAACAGCCGGGCGTGCTGGGCCACCGGGGTGATGTCGCCGTAGCCGGTCGTGGTCATGGTGACCGTGGCGTAGTACAGCGCGTCCAGCAGGGTGAGGTCGCCACCGGTGACATTGTCGGAGTAGGAGTCGCGGTCGAACCAGACCACGAGGGTGATGATCAGCAGCATCACCACGCCCGATCAGCAGCCGCCCCAGCAGTTCCCCACCTGGCGTGGACGCCCGGGAGGGCAGGTGGACCTGCGCCCGGCCGATCGGCAGGCTTCCCGGCGCCAAGCGGAGCTTCCTGGCCATCAGATGGTCAGCACCGCCGAGCAGTCAGTCACCCCGAGGCCGGCGAGATGCTCACGTCCGCCCAGGAAGCTGAGTTCCATCACCACCGAGACGCTGACCAGCTCGGCCCCCAGCCGTTCGATCAGCTTGGCGGTGGCTCCCACCGTCCCGCCGGTGGCCAGCACATCGTCGATCACCAGCACCCGGGCCCCCGGCCACAACGCGTCGGCGTGGACCGCGAGCGTCTCGGTGCCGTACTCCAGCGCGAAGGTCTCGGTGTACACCTGGCCGGGAAGTTTGCCCGGCTTGCGGACCGGCACGAACCCGGCGCCCAGCTCCAGGGCCACCGGCCCGGCGAAGATGAACCCGCGGGCCTCCATCCCCACCACCACGTCGACCCGGGGGGGTGCGCTGGCGGCCAACTCCGCCACCGCGGCCCGGTACCCAGCAGCGGACGCGATCAGCGGCGTGATGTCCTTGAAGACCACTCCCGGCTTGGGAAAGTCCTGGACATCGCGGATCAGGCTGGCGACCAGCTGCTGATTGGGGTTCATTTCCGTCGTTCGCTACGGGAATGCCGCACCGGTTGGACGCGC
>JASGLB010000016.1:0-211214 GCA_049840415.1 Propionicimonas sp.
GAGGTTGATGCCGACGCCGTTGGAGGTGGTCTTGGTGCCGACCTTGGTGACCGCGTCCACCGGCTTCTTCAGCACGGTCTCGGCGACCAGCTTCTTGTCGGTCTGCTCACCGTTGACCTCGGTGATCTCGTAGGTGCGCTCGGCCTTGCCGCTCTGCCCGCGCTGACCAGCCGGGACTCGCCCTTCCACAGCGACGAGTCCTTCTTGGTGACGGTCTTGAACTTGACCTTCTCGGTCTTGGTCTCGCGGGTCACCTCGACCCGATCGACCACGACCTCGAGCCCTTCGGTCACCTCGGTGTGGTCGGCGGGCTCGAGCCGGTCGTCAGCGTCCAGCGTGACACCCTGCTCGGTGAGCAGTTCCGCGACGGTGTCGGCGGTGGTGGTGGCGGTGCTGGACTTGCCGCCGACCTTGAGGGTGATCTCCTTGGGGGTGGTGACTTCGATCGAGAGCCCGGTGCGGGGCAGCGCGGCGGAGCGGGAGACGGACAGCTTGGAGGCGCTCAACTCGTGCACCTCGAAGTCCTTCAGGGCGTCGTCCAGCACCGCTGCGGTGGTGTAGAAGCTGACCGGTTCGCCGTCCACGTTCAGGGTGACCTGCTTGGAGTAGGAGACGGTGACGGTCTGGCCGTCGGCGACCGCGTCGGTGAGCGCCGGGTAGACCAGGTCGCGTTCCCCGAGGGTGATGCCGTTGTTGGCCAGCACGTCGGCGACGGTCAGAGCGAAGCCGCCGGCGGGACGGGATTCCCCGTCGACCAGCAGGGTGACGTCCTTGTGGAGCGCGGTGGCGGCGGTGGTTCCGCCGGCCAGCAGGGCAACGCCCAGGGCACCCGCGACCCAGAGGGTGGACTTGGATGGCACGCAGTTTCCTCACGCCGACGACAGCTTCCTGAGAAATCCTGCCTCATTCTGAGAAACTTGGCAAGTTTTCTCAGGAAACGGTTCCTGCTGTGGGGCCCGGCCTGGGATCGGACGGACGGTCGCGCCGGACACCCCCGATGGTCAGCGCAGGCCGAGCTTCCTGGAGCAGGCCGGCCATTGACCCCAGCCGGCCCGGGCCTGCAGGATCTTGGCTCGCTTGGTCTGTTCGGCCGCCGAGGCGTTGCTCGGCTTGCCCTTGCCGCCGACCGCCTTCCAGGTGGAGATGGAGAACTGGTAGAGGCCGAAGTACTTGCCGGTCGGGTTCACCGCCCGCGGGTTACCGCCCGACTCGCACTTGGCCAGCTTCTTCCAGACGCCGGTCAGGTTGGCCTTCTCGACCTTGCGGACCTTGGTGCCGATCGCCTTCACCGCATCGACCGGCTTCTTCAGGGTCTTGTCGGTGACCAGCTTCTTGTCGGTCTGCTCGCCGTTGACCCGGGTGATCTCGTAGGTGCGTTCGGCCTTACCGTTCTCACCCGCGGTGAGCAGCTTCGATTCGCCCCGGTACAGCGACGGGTCGGGCTTGGTGGTGGTCTTGAAGGCGACCTTCACGGTCTTGGTCTTGCGGGTCACCTCGACCTTGTCGAGCACCACCTCGAGCCCTTCGGTGATCGGCGTCCCGGCGGCGGGCTTCAGCTCGTCGTCGGCGTCGACCACGGCGCCCCGCTCGGTGAGCAGGTCGGCGACGGTCTCGGCGGTGGTGGTCAGTTCGCTGGACTTGCCGCCGACCTCGAGGGTGACCTGCTTGGGAGTGGTGGCCTCGACGGTGAGCCCGGTGCGGGGCAGTTCCGCCGAGCGGGAGACGGAGAGCTTGGCGGCGTCCAGTTCGTGCAACTGGTACTCCCGCAATGCCTCGTCGAGCACCAGCGCGGTGGTGTGGAAGCTGACGGTCTCGCCGTCCACGTTCAGGGTGACCGGACGGGAGTAGGCGACGGTGATGGTCTGGCCGTCGGCGACCGGGTCGGTGAGGGCGGGGTAGACCAGGTCGCGTTCGCCGAGGGTGATGTGGTTGTTGGCCAGGACGTCGGCGACGGTGAGGGCGAAGCCGCCGGCGGGCTGGCTCTGTCCGTCCACCAGCAGGGTGACGTCCTTGTGGAGCGCGGTGGCGGCGGTGGTTCCGCCGGCCAGCAGGGCGACTCCCAGGGCGCCCACGACGAGGACGGTGGACTTGGCAGGCACGCAGTTTTCCTCACGCCGACAGCAGATTCCTGAGAAACCTTCGCTCATCCTGAGAGATTTGGCAAGTATTTCTCAGAAATTGAGCAGTGGGACTGGGAACCGTGAGCCGGGGGACACACCCCGGCAGTGGGGACGGTTCCTGGCGCCCAGGAACCGTCCCCGGGCGCCAGGAACCGTCCCCGTCCCATCAGAACGCGAAAGGGGGACGCAGGAAATCCTGCGTCCCCCTTTGCGGCGTTGCTCAGAACAGCGAGGTGGCGCGAGCCTTCTCCAGCCGGGCGGCGACGTCGGCCCAGTTGACCACGTTCCACCAGGCCTTGACGTAGTCGGCCTTGACGTTCTTGTACTGCAGGTAGAAGGCGTGTTCCCACATGTCCAGCTGCAGCACCGGCAACTGCCCGACCGGCACGTTGGCCTGCTGGTCGAAGAGCTGGTTGATGTTCAGCCGCTGACCCAGCGGATCCCACACCAGCATCGCCCAGCCGGAGCCCTGCAGGCCGTTGGCGGCGGCAGTGAACTGGCCCTGGAAGCCGGCGAAGGAGCCGAAGAACTCGTCGATCGCCGCGGCGACCTCGCCGTCCGGCTCACCGCCGCCGTCGGGGGACATGTTCTTCCAGAACACCGAGTGGTTGATGTGGCCGCCGAGGTGGAAGGCCAGGTCCTTCTCCAGCTTGTTGACGGCCCCGAAATTGCCGCTCTCGCGGGCCTCGGCCAGCTGCTCCAGCGCGGTGTTCGCGCCCGCCACGTAGGCGGCGTGGTGCTTGCTGTGATGCAGCTCCATGATCTCAGGTGCGATATGCGGGGCGAGTGCTCCGTAGTCGTAGTCGAGATCGGGCAGCGTGTAGACCATGACATGTCCCTTCGTTGACGTGGCTGTCCTTCATCTACCCCCAACCTGCCCGATCCAACCCCTATTCCGGAAGGGGCCGGGCCGGAATCGCCGGTTCGAAATGGGATTGCCGGGCCGCCCGGCGCAGCAGTCGCAGCAGGGCCGGGCCGACCAGGGCGATCACCACCGCGTTGGTCAGTGCCCGCCCCAGGTTCCAGCCCATCGAGGTGGCCAGGTTGAACAGCGCGAACCGGTACAGGTTCTGCCCGGGCGAGGCGCTGGGGTCGAAGGAGAGCTGGGTGCCCTCGCCGAGCGCGAACGGCCAGAACGAGAAGTCCATCAGCCAGCCGTAGACGAAGGCCGACACCATGCCGTAGCCGATCAGCCAGGCCAGTTCGGCCTTACCGGACGCCCGGGGGAGCAGCCCGGCGAACAGGCCGGTGAACCCGGCGGCGAGCATCTGGTACGGCAGCCAGGGGCCGACCCCGGTGGTGATCAGCGCCGAGGTGAACATGGTGATCGCGCCGAGGGCGAAGCCGAAGCCGGCGCCGAACACCCGGCCGGCCAGGATCAGCAGGAAGAAGACCAACTCGATCCCGGCGGTGCCGGCCCCCAGCGGACGCAGCACGGTGCCGACCGCCGCCAGCACGCCCAGCATGGCCAGCGCCTTGACGTCCAGCCGGCCACCGGCCAGCTCGGAGAGCGCCACCGCCAGCACCATCGGCAGCACCAGGGCGAAGACCACCGGCGCCAGGGTGGGCGGCACGCCCGACTCCGGACGCAGGAACAGCGGCCAGCTGAACGCCACCAGCCCCATCACCAGCGCGACGCCGAGCGAGAGGCTGAGCCGGTGGTCGGCGGTGCGTCGTGCTTGGCTGGGCGTGGTCACCGCAACCCCCGGACGACGTCGTCCACGGTCAGCACCGCGGCCGGCGCGAACACCTTCGCCATCTGCGGAGCGTAGGCCGGGGACGAGGTGAGCAGTTCGCTGGTGCTGCCGTCGGCCACCAGTTCGCCGTCGGCCATCAGCAGGGTCCGCTGGCTCACCCCGGCGGCGAACTCGACGTCGTGGGTGCTGATCAGGCAGGCGATCCCGCCTTCGGCCAGCCGCCGGATGATCCGCTGCAGTTCGGCCTTCGACCGGTAGCCCAGCCCGCGGGTGGGCTCGTCCAGCAGCAGCACCTTCGGCCCGGCGGTCAGCTGGATCGCCAGCACCAGGGTGAGTCGCTGGCCCTCGGAGAGGTCGCGCGGGTCGCGGTCGGGCGGGACGTCCGTCCCGAGCTCGGCCAGCAGGCCGGCGGCGGTGCCGGGCTCGGCCCGGCTCTCGGTGTCGGCCTGGGCGCATTCGGCCGCGATGCTGGGCAGGTACAGCAGGTCGGACGCGGTCTGCGGCACCAGGGTGATCAGCCGGCGGGCGTCGAAGGCCCCCAGGGTGCGGGGGTCGGCGCCGGCCACGGCGATCTCGCCGGAGCAGCTCAGCGCCCCCTGCAGCGCCCACAACAGCGACGACTTGCCGGCGCCGTTACGGCCCAGCACGGTGGTGATGCTGCCCGCGGTGAGTTGCAGGTCGACGCCGCGGACGGCGGTGAGGTCGCCGAACCGGACCTCCACGTCCCGGGCGGTCAGCACCACCTCGCCGGCCGGCGGTTCGGCCGGTGGTGGCGCGACCGGCGCCAGCCCCTGTGCCACCACGGTCCGTCGCGCCTGCCGGACGCTGAGCGGCACCCGCTGCCAGCCCACCGCCTGGGCCAGCGCCGCCAGCGGCGGCTGGACGGAGGCCCGGGCCAGGATGTCGGCCGGCTCGCCGTACTGCGCGGTGCCGTCGCCGGGCAGCCAGATCATCGAGTCGGCCGCCTGCATGACGCGCTCCAGCCGGTGCTCGGCCAGCACCACGGTCAGCCCGACCTCGTGCACCAGGGTGGAGATCGCCGACAGCACGTCCTGCGCGGCGGTCGGGTCGAGCGCCGAGGTGGGCTCGTCCAGCACCAGGACGCGGGGCTGCGCGGCCAGCACGGCGGCGATCGCCACCCGCTGCTGCTGGCCACCGGAGAGCTCGGTCAGCGGACGGCGACGCAGCTCGGCGATGCCCAGCAGGTCGAGGGTCTCCTCCACCCGCTTGCGCATCGCCACCGGGTTGATGCCCAGCTGCTCCATGCCGTAGGCGATCTCGTCCTCGACGGTGTCGGTGACGAAACCGCGCACCGGATCCTGGCCGACGTAGCCGACCACGTCGGCCAGATCGCGGGGACGGTACTGGGCGGTGTCCCGTCCGGCCACCCGTACCCGGCCGCTCAGCGTCCCGCCGGTGAAGGTGGGGACCAGGGAGTTGATCGCGCCCAGCAGGGTGGACTTGCCCGAACCCGTGCCGCCGACCACCAGGCAGAGGTCTCCCTCGGGCAGTTCCAGCGAGACCTCCCGCAGCACCGGGGTGGTGGAGTCGGCGTAGTGGAAGCCGACCTGCTCGAAGCTGATCATCGAACCCCCCGTTCAGCCGTCTCCCGCTCCGGTGACGGCCGCCAGACGCTCAGCGGCTCCCGGGCGGTGACCGGCGGCCCGTCCGGGCCGAAGTCGCGCAGCGAGCGCAACCGGGTGTCCTGTCGGCCGGAGACCACCACCGCCGGCGGACGCCAGCTGGTCAGCGGCAGCGGTGCCAGCACCAGCAGCAGGACGATCAGCATTGGCCAGGTCAGGGTGGGCCAGGTGAGCGGATCGGTGCTCGGCGCGAAGCCGTCCGGATCGGCACTGGCGGCCACCCAGACGGTGACCGCGGCGAGCAGGCCACAGCCGGCCACCAGGCCGGCGGGCAGCGTCCAGGGGTGCGGACGGTAGCTGGTGACGGCCAGCCGCTGCCCGGCCAGCCGCAGTCCCCAGGCGGCGCCCACCCCGCCGGCGATCAGCAGGGTCAGCGAGAGCTGCCAGAACGAGGTGCTGAGCAGCAGGAACACGCCGGCGGTGGCGAGGATCGCCGCGGTCAGCATCAGTGTCAGGCTGCCCTTGACCGGCAGCCCCCGGGTGCGTCCGAAACCGCGTGACTCCATCCCCGAGGCCAGCGCCAGCGACCGTTCGATCGCGTCGGCCAGCACCGGCATGGCGATCGCCCCGAGCGCCCGCACCCCCCGGGCCGTGGCGCCGCGCAACCGCCGCGCCCGGCGGACCCGCAGCAGGCTCTCGATCAGCTGCGGGGCCAGGCTGAGCGCGATCACCACCGCGACCGACGCCTCGTAGAGCGCCGCCGGTACCGAACGCAGCGCCTGACGCGGGTTGGCCAGGGTATTGGCCGCGCCCACGCAGAGCAGCATCACCGCCAGCCGCAGGGCGTCGTAGAGGGTGTAGACCAGCGCCTCGGCGGTGACCTCGCCACCCAGCCGGATGCCGGCCGCCCATTCCGGCAGCGCGACCTCGGGCAGGGTGAAGACCACCGTCTCGCCCGCGCTGCCGCCGATCACGATCTGGAAGAACACCCGGACGCCGATCACCATCAGCGCCAGGATCAGGTAGGCGCGCACCGAACGGGCCCAGCCGGCAGCGGAGCGACGCAGCAGCACCACCACGATCATCGCGGTGGCGACCAGGGCGAGCAGCAACGGGTTGGTGGTGCCGCTGACGGCCAGGCCGATGCCGATCGCCCAGCACCACCAGGCCCAGGGATGCAGGGTGGTCAGCGATGCCGTCCCTTCAACCACCACCACAGGCCGGTGCCGCCACCGCCGGCGACCACCACCACAGCGGCGGCGATCGCCGGTACCGGACTGCCGGAGCCGGGATCCGACGGCGTGGGTTCGGCGTCGGCCGGCTCCGTGGCGTCCGGGTCATCCGGCGGGGCGGACTCGGTCGGCGCCGGTTCCGCCGAGGGAGTCTCGGCGGGCGGCGGGGTCGGGGTGGGCGTGGGTTCGTCCGCGGTCGGGGACGGGCTCGGCTCGGGTTCGGCCGACTTGCTGGGCTTCGGTTTGGCCGAGTCGGTGGGTTTGGCCGAGGTGCTCGGCTTCGGCTTGGGTGTCTTGGACGGCTTGGGCTTGGGAGCCTTGGAGGGTTCCGGCTTGGGCGTCTTGGACGGCTGCGGCTTCGCGGTGGGCTCCGGCTCCGGCTTGGGCGGCTTGCTGCCGGGCGACTGCCGGCTGTCGGAGAGCTTCAGGTAGCGCCAGCCTTCGGCGTCCCCCCGCTTGGGCTTGTACCCCCCGGCCCCCTTGTTGGAGTACTTCCACGCGCCATAGCTGCCGTCCGACTGCAGCTCGGCGTGCCAGTACGACCAGTACGCCTCGTTGATGTCCGGGTCCTTCGGCTTGCCCCCGATTTTCAGCACCATGCCGCCGTCGGACTTCGGTGAGAAGCCGGCGGACTTCAGCGCGGCCAGCCCCGTCCCGTAGCTGCTGGCGCACTTGGTGCTGCTACCGCCGAGTTCGCCGTAGTCGACGACCACCCAGACCCCCTTGCAGGTCGCGGCGGCGGGCAGTGGCTGGGCGCTCGCCGGCGTACCGGCCAGCCCGAACAGTCCGACCAATCCGGCGACCAGCAGGCCGGCCAGCTGTCTCACTTCTTCACCTTCGAGGTCTGTTTCGAGGTCTTGGTCAGGGTCTCCCAGCCCGCTCGCTTCCCGGTGACCTTGACGGTGATCCGCTTGCCCTGGTCAGCCTTGGTGAGCTTGTAGCTGGACTTGGTGGCTCCGGCAATGGCTTTTCCCGAGCGATACCAGCGGTAGCTGAAAGCGGGTTTGGGCGACCACTTCCCGACCTTGACCTTGAGCTTCTTGCCCACCTTGGCGGTGCCGCTGAGCTTGGGTGTCGCGCTCTTGGTGTACTGCTTCGGCGGCTTGATGCTGGGCGCGGACTGGCTGCCGCTGAGGAACCGCCAGCCCTCGGCATAGCCAGCCTTGGGCTTGCTCTGGGCCGGGCCGGTGGTGGCGTAGGTCCAGCTTCCCCAGCTGCCGTCCGGGTTGAGCTTGGCCCGCCAGTACGACCAGTAGTGCCCCTTCTTCCAGGCCGCCTCGCAGTCTGCCGGGTAGTCCTGGATGGCGCACAGGTAGCCCTTGGTGGTGAGCGTGAAACCAGCGCTTCGCAAGGCGGCCAACCCGTCGCGCGTATCGGTCGCGCAGCGGACGGTCTGCTCGCTGGCGCTCAACTCCACCACCACCCAGACCCCGGAACAGGTCAGCGTGGACTTCGGCAGGGTGACCGCCGCCGCCGCGGTGGGCTGGGCGGCGGGCAGCAGCGTGACCGCCGTCGCCAGCAGCCCGACGCACAGGCCGCGCAACCCGCCGAACATCAGGCCCGCCTACGTTGGCGCACCGCCACCAGGGCGGAGCCGACGGCGACCAGGCCCAGGGCGAGCGCGCCGAGTGCGCCGGAGGCGTCCGAGGCGCCGGTGTTGGGCAGTTCGCCGGGCTTGGACTTGCCGCCCTCACCGTCCTCGTCGGGGCCGGGATCGCAGTTGGTGACGTCGAAGCTGACCGTCAGGTAGGTGGTGCCGGTCAGGCCGAACAGGCCTTCGGCGGTGCTGAACCGGTCGGCGGAGTTGCCGTCCCGTTCATCCGGCAGGGCGCCGTTGCCGAGCTGCTGGCTCTTCAGCCAGTCCTGCGCCTTGCCGGCGTCCGCTCCGACCAGTTCCAGAGCCGAGCCGAGCAGGCTGGTGGTGTTGGTCGGCACATAGTTGTCCCAGGAGCCGTCCGGCAGCTGGGCTCCCTGCGCCCACGCCACCGCGCGGCTCACCGCCGCTGCGGCACCGGCGCGGGGGCTGCCGCTGAGCGCGACGATCGCCAGGCCGGTGCTGTCCGGATCCGGGAAGAACGCCGAGCCCGAGCCGAAGCCGAACTGGCCGTCGGCCGCCTGGCTGTCGAGCAGGGCCTGCAGCAGCGAGTCGGGCACCTCGGCACCGGCCCGGGTCAGCGCGATGATCGCCAGCGAGGTGGCGAACGGATTGCCGCTGAAGGAGCCCAGATCGGAGGTGATCCGGGCGACCAGGTCGACGCCGCCGAAGTCGGTCGGGTCGAGCCCCACCGCGGAAGCCACGATCGCCAGCCGGGCGGCTCGGCCCGGATTGTTCTCGGTGTATTCGTTGGCCCGGGCGTTGAGCTGTTCCAAGGCGCGGTTGACCGCCGGGGCGAACCGGCACTGGTTGACCGTCGCCAGACCGATCACCGACTGCCACAGGCCGTCGACGTCATCGGCGTCGGCGGGGTTCTTGGCCAGCCAGTTGGCCGCGTCGGTCGCGCTGCCGGTGGCCGGCTCGCGCGGCGGCACCGGGGTGGGCGTGGGGGTGGTGGAGTCGACCGGCACCCAGCTGACCGCCGGGCAGAAGATGGTCGGGTCCTCCGACCACAGGCCGAACCGGAAGCCGACCACGCTGCCCGCCGGCGGGTTCACGTCGGCCGCGCCGAAGTTGGAGCTCGCCCAGCTGAGATCGCCGGTGTCGGGGGCGGCGGTGGCGGTGCAGAAGCCCCAGAACACCGGGTTGGCGGGGTCCCAGGCGGTGTTCTCCGGGAACCCGTCGATCTGATTGATGTACCCACCGGGAGCGTTGACGGTGTGCACGCTGCTCACCAGTTCGAGCGCGTTCTGACCGTTGAGCGGCTCGACACAGTCGAGTTCGGGCTGCTGGTCGGTCCCGGCCTGCACCGCCACCCAGACTCCGGCGCAGACATCGAGGGCGGCCGCCGCGGGCTGGACGGCGGGCGCCGCCGCCGTCGCCGGCTTGCCGTCGGCAGCGGCGGTGGGCGAGGTGGCGACCTCCGGTTGGCTGGCCTCGGACGACTCCGGGGCCGGTGATTCCGAGGCTGAACTCTGCGGGGTCGGCGACTGCTCGGCGGCCGGCTCGGTGCTCTCCACCGGTGTCCCGGTCGGCGGGAGGCCCTGGTCGGTGGGCTCAGCGGCGGTGGGCGACGGGCTGTCGCTGGGCTGGCTCTGCGGGGCGGAGGTTCCCTCCGAGGTCGGCGGCACGGTCTCGTCAGCGATGGCCGACGGAACGCCACCCATCAACAGAGTCAGGGAGGCTGCGATCCCGACCGCGGCGGTGCGTGTGAACTGAGCCAGCATGATGTCCTTTCGCGGAGGTGCCGCGTGAAAGGCCAACCGATGCTGCCCATCCCCGCACGCCTCGACGGGTTGTCGTTGAGCCAGAAGCAGGCAGGCATTCCGACTTGGGCACCGAGGGTGCCTTCACGGCTGCGGGTCAGTTCCGGCTTTGCACCGGATTCCCCTGCCAGCTTCAGGATTCGGTCGATCATAACCTGAAACACCGGTTCGTTGCGCGGATCGGGAGACGCAAAAATGGGGCCGCCGGCTGGACCGGCGACCCCATCTGCGAACCGTGGTTCAGTTGCCGTCGAGATTGTCCTTGACCTCGTCGACCGCCTCGGTGGCCTGCTCGGCAGCCTCGGCCGCGGTGTCCTTGACGTGGGAGGCCACGTCCCGGGCCACGTCGCCGACCTTCGCGGCGGCGTCCCCGGCGGCATCCTTCACCTCGGCGGCGGCGTCCTTGGCCTCGTCGGAGGCCCCGGCCACGAACCCCTTGGCGGTGGACACCGCGTCGTCGGCGAACCGCTTGGCGTTCTCCGGGAAGTCCTCGGCGAAGTCCTTCGCCCTGGCGCCGGCCTCGTCGGCGAACCGCTTGGCATTGCCGGGGAGATCCTCGGCGAAGTCCTTGAGCTGCTCGCCGGCGTCGCTGGCGAACTCCCTGGCGTCATCGGCCAGCCGCTTGGCGTTCTCGGGCAGATCCTCGGCGAAGTCCTTGATGTCGTCGATCGCCTCCTCGGCGATCTGCTTGACCTTGTCAAAGAAGCTGGGTTCGGAGCTCATCGGGTTCCTCTCTATCGGAGTCTGCTGCCCAGCGTAGGCACCCGCACCCAACCGCACCAGAGTCGGGCGGGCGGCTTCAGTTGCGCACTTCGAACACCCGGAAGCCCTTGGCGCTGGCCATCCGCTCGCAGCGGTGGCCCCGCTCGGCCAGCCAGCGCTGCAGCGAATCGGCGCCCAGGTTGCGTCCCACCACCAGCCGGGCGACGCCGTCCGGGGCCAGCCTGGCCAGCCAGGTGGTCAGCAGGTCGTGCAGCGCGTCCTTGCCGATCCGGATCGGTGGGTTGGACCAGATCTCGTCGTAGCGGACGGCCGGGTCGGCCTGCTCGGGCAGCAGCGGGTGGATCCGGTCGGCCACCCCGTGCCGTTCGGCGTTGGCCGCGGTCAGCGTCAGCGCCCGCTGGTTGACGTCCACCGCGTCCACCTCGGCCAGCGGGGAGGCGGTGGCCAGCGCCACCGCCAGGACGCCGTAGCCGCAGCCCAGATCCAGCAGTCGGCGCGACTCCGGGCGCGGGGTCGACTCCCGCAGCAGCACGGACGTCCCCAGGTCGAGGCCGTCGGCGGAGAACACCCCGTCGGCGGTCTCGAACTCCCAGTCGGTCTCCCAGAACCGGGCCCGGACGGTGCGCCGGTTCTCCGGTCCGGTCGGGGTGGTGAAGTAGTGGCTCACGCGTCCTCCTGCGGTAGTTCCCGGCGCGCTCTGGCCTCGCCGGCCCGGGCGGCCAGCAGCTCGGCCGGCGGGTAGCCCACTTCCTCCAGCACCAGGCCGTGGGCGGGCATCACCGGGATGTCGCCACTGCGCTGCCCGGCGTCCAGCAGGCCGGCCAGCCAGCCGGCGTCCCGGCGTCCGGTACCCACCTCGACCAGGGCGCCGACCAGCGAGCGCACCATCGAGTGGCAGAAGGCGTCGGCCCGCACCGTGATCTCGAGGTGACCGGCCGGTACCAGCTCGGCCCGCAACTGCTGCAGTTCACGGATCGTGGTGGCGCCCTCGCGGGCCTTGCAGAAGGCGGCGAAGTCGTGCAGGCCGAGCAGCGCCGCCCCGGCGTCGTTGATCGCCGCGACCTCCAGCCGGCCGCGGACCGCGGCGATCTGGTGCCGCAGGATCGGGTCGGGCACGGCGTCGGTGAGCCGGTAGACGTAGCGCCGCCAGATCGCGGAGAACCGGGCGTCGAACCCCGGTTCGGCCAGCCGGACGTCCCGTACGCCGACGTCCTCGGGCAGCGCGCGGCGCAGCCGGCGGAGCAGCAGCGCGGCGATGTCGTCCGTCCCCGAGGGATGGCGCTGGCTGGTGAGAGCGGTCGCCGCGGCCTGGTCGGAGAGGTCCAGGTGGGCCACCTGGCCGCGGGCGTGGACGCCGGCGTCGGTGCGTCCGGCCACCACCAGCTCGGGAGGTTCGGCCAGCCGCAGCACCCGCTGGATCCAGGTCTCCAGCTCGCCCTGGACGGTCCGCAGGCCGGGCTGGGCCGCCCAGCCGTGGAATCCGGTGCCGTCGTAGCCGAGATCGAGTCGCAGCCTCATGCCGGGCACACCGTCCGGTAGCACAGGTCGACGATCTCCCGGCCGGCGGCGATCCCGCGGGCCTCGTACTTGGTGACCGGACGCAACTCCCAGCGAGGGGCCGTTCCCGGCTGGCAGGGGGTGAGCCCGGGTTCGGCGTCCAGCACTTCGCGGGCGTGCTCGGCGTAGTCGGCCCAGTCGGTGGCCAGCCGCCAGCAGCCGCCGGGGGCCAGCTTCCGGGCGACCACCGCGGCGAAGGCCGGATTGACCAGCCGGCGCTTGTGGTGCCGGGCCTTGTGCCAGGGGTCGGGGAAGAAGGTCCACAGTTCGTCGATGGACGCGTCCGGCAGCGCGGTGCTGACCGCCTGCGAGCCGTCCGCCACCACCAGCCGGACGTTGGTCACCCCGGCCCGCTCCAGCTTCGACAGCGTGCTGGCCACGGCCGGCTCGAACACCTCGAAGGCCAGCAGGTTCGCCTCCGGCCGGGCCTGGGCGACCGCCGCCACCACGTCCCCGTTGCCGGAGCCGATCTCGACCAGCAGCGGCGCCCGGCGGCCGAAGATCGCGACCGGGTCGAGCCGGGCCTCGGGAGCCACCGAGGTGACCCGGGCAGCGGTCGGTAGATCGACCACCCAGCGTTCCCGCAGTCGCTCCCAGGCCTTCTGCTGGGAGGGGTTCATCCGGGCGCTGCGCCGGACGTACGACACCACATCGCGGGGGATGCGGTGCTCGGGCATGAGCGTCATTGTAGGTGCGGAGCGGGTGGGGGAGCGGCCAGGGACGGCTCAGGGTCGGCGCGGCTGGAAAACCGGGCCGCCGGCCGGTTACATGGACGTGCGCCCGCGATCGCCGGGCGGGTCGGGAAAGGACATCGATGCGGGCGCTGCTCAACATCATCTGGTTGGTCTTCGGCGGGATCTGGCTTGCCCTGGGCTACTTCCTGGCCGGCATCATCGCCTGCGTCCTGGTCGTCACCATCCCGTTCGGGATCGCCTCGTTCCGGATGGCCGGCTACGCGCTGTGGCCGTTCGGCCGCACCGTCGTCCGTCGTCCGGACGCCGGGGCCGGCTCGGCGATCGGCAACCTCATCTGGTTCATCGTCGCCGGGCTCTGGCTGGCGATCGGCCACCTCACCACCGCCGCCGCCCAGGCAGTCACCATCGTGGGCATTCCGTTGGCGATCGCCAACCTCAAGATGATCCCGGTCACCTGCGTCCCGTTCGGCAAGGAGGTCGTGGATTCCCGGTACATCCCGGCCGGTGCCCGTCCGCTCTACACCGTCTGACGCCCCCGCCCACTCCATCCATCCAACTCCAACCCCAGCTCGCGATCCAGCTCGCCCCCCACGTCGAGGGCTCCCCTTGTCGCCGAGGGCTCGTGCCTGGGTGGGAGCCCTCGGCGTTAGCGGGAGCCCTCGACGTTGGGGGGGACTCGCGAAGGGGAGCGGGTTTTCGGGGAGGCGGGATGCCTCGGTAGGGTGGTTCAGTGAACCTGATCGACGGGCAATTGCTGCTCAGCACGGCCGTCACGCTGTTCGTCATCGTCGATCCGCCGGGGCTGCTCCCGGTCTTCCTGGGGCTGACCAACCGGCTGAGCGCGGCGGAGCGCAACGCCGCCGCCACCAAGTCCTCGCTGGTCGCCCTCGGGGTGATCGCCGCGTTCGCGCTGTTCGGCCAGCAGATCCTGATCTACCTGCACGTCTCGGTGCCCGCGCTGCAGGTCTCCGGCGGGTTGCTGCTGCTGATCGTCGCGCTCGAGTTGCTCACCGGCAAGGGCGACGACCCGGTGCTGCACGAGGGCGTCAACGTGGCGATCGTCCCGTTGGGGACGCCGCTGATGGCCGGCCCGGGTGCGATCGTCGCCTCCATGCTGGCGGTGCAGGCGGCGCCGTTCCCGACCGGCTACTTCACCGTCGGCCTGGCGCTGCTGATCGTGATGGGCCTGATCTGGGTGTTCCTGCGGTTCGCCGGGGTGATCCGCTCCATCCTGCGCGAGTCCGGCACGATGCTGGCCTCCCGGATCGCCGGCCTGCTGCTGGCCGCGATCGCCGTCCAGATGGTCGCCGACGGCGTCTTCGGCTTCATGGCCGCCGCGGGCTGATCCGGCCTTCGGGACTCCGCTCCGTAAGCCGACCCTCGGCAAAGCGAAAGGGGACGCGGCTGTCCGCGTCCCCTTTCTCAGACCGTCAGGCGTTGGCCTTGGCGTACTTCTCCACCAGGTTGGACGGCAGCAGCTCGTAGCCGTGGAACTCGCGGCTGAACGTCCCCGAACCGTGCGCGATGCCACGCAGGTCGATGGCGTAGCGGGCCAGTTCCGACTGCGGCACCAGCGCCCGGATGATCGCCTTGTGGTTCTCCGAGTCGGTGCCGAGCAGCTGACCGCGACGGCCCGACAGGTCGGTCATCACCGGGCCGAGGTACTCCTCCCCGACGGTCACCGTGACCAGGTCGATCGGCTCCAGCAGGGCCACCACGCCCGGTTTGGCCGCCTCCTTGATGGCCAGCGAGCCGGCCAGCTGGAAGGCCATGTCGGAGGAGTCCACCGAGTGCGCTTTGCCGTCGAACAGGGTGACCCGGATGTCCACCATCGGGTAGCCGGCGAAGACGCCCTTCTCCAGCTGGGTGCGGATGCCCTTCTCGACCGACGGGATGAACTGCCGCGGCACCGCGCCGCCCACCACCTTGTCGACGAACTCGAAACCGGCGCCCCGCTCCAGCGGCTCCACCTCGATATTGCAGACCGCGTACTGGCCGTGGCCACCGGACTGCTTGACGTGCCGGCCCAGCGCGGTGGCCTTGCCGATGAAGGTCTCCCGCAGCGCGATCTTCAACTCGTCCTGCTCGACCTTCACGCCGTAGCGCTCGACCAGCCGGGCCAGCAGCAGGTCGGCGTGCGCCTGACCGGTGGTCCACAGCACCAGTTGGTCGTTGCTGCCCCGATCCAGCCGGACGGTGGTGTCCTCGACCACCAGCCGGTTCAGCGCGGCGGGCAGCTTGTCCTCGTCGTTGCGGGTGGCGGCGCGGATCGCCAGCGGCAGCAGGGGCTGCGGCAGTTCCCAGCGCTCCACCACCGCGGGCCGCTCCTTGGCCGAGATGGTGTCGCCGGTCTCGGCGGTGGTCAGCTTGGGCACCATCACGATCTCGCCGGCGATGGCGGACGGACGCGGCTTCAGCTCGGTGCCGACGGCGACCTGGATCTGGCCGATCCGCTCGTCGGTGTCGTGGTTGTCGGAACGGCCGCCGTGCCCGCTGACGTGGACGATGTCCTCCGCCTTCAGGGTGCCGGAGAAGATCCGGATCATCGACAGCCGGCCGGCGAACGGGTCGGTGGTGGTGCGGATCACCTGGGCGACCAGCGGTCCGTCCGGATCGGACGCGGGGACCGGCAGTTCCTCGCCCGACGGGCTGGTCACCGGCGGGTTCGGGTGCAGCGACGGGGTTGGGAAGCCGTGGGCGATCAGGCGGAGCAGTTCCTCCACGCCGACGCCGGTGTTGGAGGCGACCGGCAGCACCGGGAACAGGTTGGCGGTGGCGACCGCCTTCATCAGGTCGTCCAGCAGATAGTCGGTGTCGAGCTCCTCGCCGCTGAGGTAGCGGTCCATCAGGGCGTCGTCCTCGGCCTCCTGGATGATCGCCTCGATCAGGGACCCCCGGTAGGCCTCGACCTGGTCGTCGTCAGCGCTGAGCTGGCGGTTGACCACCTCACTGCCGGAGTAGTCGTGCTCCTCCAGGCTGAGCAGGCCGATATTGCCCGAGATCACGCCGGGTGCCGACAGGGTGGGGACGTGGGTGGGCAGCACGCCCTCGCCGAACGCGGCCTGCGCGGCGGACACCGAGGCGTCGAAGTCGGCGTGGCCGGCGTCCAGCTTGGTCAGCGCGATGATCCGCGGCAGGTTGGCGGCGGTGCACTCCTCCCACAGCGCCACCGCGGCGCCGTCGATGTCGTCGGCGGCCGAGATCACGAAGATCGCGGCGTCCGCCGCGCGGATGCCGGCCCGCAGTTCGCCGACGAAGTCGGGGTGGCCGGGGGCGTCCAGCAGATTGGTCAGGGTGCCGCGGTTCTCCACCGAGGCGATGTACAGCTGGGCGGCGCGTTCGGCGTCCTCCTTCTCGCCGCGGTAGCCGGCGATCCGGGCCTTGAGCAGCTGCTCGAACAGGGAGGTCTTTCCCGACCCGGCGTTTCCGATCAGGACAACGTTGCGGACTTGGTCAGGACTGGTCACCTGCAGGGAGGCAGCGCTCATCTTCGAACTCATGCAGACAACCTTGCCCGGGGTGGGGACACCCTGCAACCGGTTTTGACCGATTCATTGGTCAGACCGCGGTTCGGTAAGCGGAGACGTCGGCACGAGCGGCCGGGTCCGCCGCAACCCGGCTGATGGCCTGACCTGCCGCCCTGCGAGCCACCCGCCCCGACTATCTGCCAAATACGCGCTCTGCGCGACAGATATGGCACGCAGGACGGATATTTGGCAGATAGTCGGAGAAGGCGGGCTGACTCGGCATCTCCGGTGCGTTGGCGGTCGGCGCCGGTGGTCGGCCGTGGCGGATCAGCGCTGGTCGAGCGGTAGGTAGTCGCGCCGGGCGTAGCCGGTGTAGATCTGCTTCGGGCGGGCGATCTTCTGTTCCGGGTCGGTGATGAACTCCTGGTACTGGGCCGCCCAGCCGGCGCTGCGCGGGATGGCGAACAGCACGGTGAACATCTCCGGCGGGAAGCCGAGCGCCTCGTAGATCAGACCGGAGTAGAAGTCGACGTTGGGGTAGAGCCGGCGGGAGACGAAGTACTCGTCGGTCAGGCCGTACTTCTCCAACTCCTGGGCGACCCGCAGCAACGGGTTCACCCCGGTGATCTCGAAGACGTCGTCCACCGCCTTCTTGATCACGCGCGCCCGGGGATCGTAGTTCTTGTAGACCCGGTGGCCGAAGCCCATCATCCGCACCCGGCCGGCCTTCACCCCCTCGATGAACTCTGGGACGCGTTCCACCGTCCCGATCTCGCGGAGCATCTTCAGCACCGCCTCGTTGGCGCCGCCGTGCAGCGGCCCGTGCAGCGCGCCGACCCCGGCCGACACACAGGTGTAGAGGTCGTTGCCCGAACTCGCCACCGAGCGAACGGCGGAGGTCGAGCAGTTCTGCTCGTGGTCGGCGTGCAGGATGAACAGCACCTCGACCGCCCGGATCAGCCGCTCGTCGGCGACGTAGCGCCGTTCGGCCTGCTTGAACAGCATGGCCAGGAAGTTGTGGCAGTAGCCGTAGGCGTCGTCGGGGTTGATGTACGGCTTGGCCTTGCCCTTGCGGTAGGCGAAGGCGGCCAGGGTCGGCATCTTGGCGATCAGCCGGGCGATGTTCAGCGCCCGGGCTTCCGGGTCGGTGAAGTTCTGGGCGTCCGGGTAGAAGGAGTAGAAGGCGGCCGTCGAGGCCATCAGGATGGTCATCGGGTGGGCGTCGTAGGGGAAGCCGGCCAGCACGGTCTTCAGCTTGTCGGGCAGCATCCGGTGCTCGGTGATCAGCTGCTCCCACTCGGCCAGTTCGGCGGCGGTCGGCAGTTCGCCGTGCAGCAGCAGCCAGGCGACCTCCAGGTAGGTGGACTGCTCGGCCAGTTGCTCGATCGGGTAGCCGCGGTACTCCAGGATGCCGGCGTCCCCGTCGATGTAGGTGATGGCCGACCGGCAGGAGGCGGTGTTGAGATAGCCCGGGTCGTAGGTCGCCAGCGGCTCGCCGTCCACCACGAACTGGCGCAGTTCGGCGGCCCGGATGGTGGCGTCGGTGATCGCCAGTTCCGCCTCCGCGCCGCTGTTCGGGTGCCTGATCTGAAGAAGGTCTGCCATGGCCGCACCCTACGGCGGCCGCCGCGGGCAGGTGTGGTGTCCGCGTTTTTGTAACATCCGCGAAACCGGCGTCGGGGCCGCGGGGTTTGAGCTATGCGGGGCAGGAGTATTCGCTCACCGACGCCAGGCAGAGGCGAAACGGGCTGACGTGACCGCTGCCCCGGCGTGAGATGATCGCGGACGTGGTGGTGCGGTGGCTGATTGCGACGCGACGGCCCGGCCGTCCGCGGCCAAGCCACCGGTGGATCGGCAGGGCGTGCTAGTGGGCACCGCGCTGGCGATCGGGGCGGCCATCCTCCTCGGAGCTCTCACCCAACGCCTCACCGGCGTCGGGTTCGCGCTGATCGCGTCACCCTTGTTGATCCTCATCCTCGGCCCGCTGCAAGGCGTGGTGATCACCAACGTCTTCGGCATAGCGACGGCCTCCGCGGTCTACCTTCTTCATGTTCGCGAGGTCGAGTACGCAAAGGTGTTGCCGCTGCTCGGGGCAGCTGCTGTCGCCGTTGTTCCGGGAGCGATGCTTGCCCGCGCGCTGCCAACCCCACTGCTGGCGATCGGTGCCGGCAGCCTCACCGTCCTCGCGCTCGCGTTGAGTGTCTTCGCCAGGCGCCTCCCGCACGTCGATGCCTGGCCGGGCAGGGTGGTGGCCGGCGGGCTTTCCGGCTTCATGAATGTGGTTGCAGGGGTCGGCGGCCCGGCCATAACCGCGTACTCGATCGCCTCCGAATGGGAACATCGCTTGTTCGCGATCAGCGTGCAGTTCTACTTCGCCGTCCTGGGCCTGATCTCGTTCACGGTTCGGGGCGTGCTCCCGGCCATCGCAGCCGTGGATTGGGCGGTGGCCGTCGCCGCCCTCGCCGTCGGTCTCCTGGCGGGTCAACTGCTCGGCAGGTGGATACCGGTCCGCGTCGCGCGCCGAGCCTGTCTCGTCCTCGCCCTGCTGGGTGGGCTGGCCGTGATCGCCCGCGGCATCCTTGACGTCGTCTGACGACCGGCCGGGTGAGCAGTGCCCGGGCGGGCGGTGGGCGCCGGCCTCCGCCTGATTCAGCGCGGCGTGGCGGGCAGGGCTGACCCCGTGACCGAGACCACGACGTGTGCTGCTTTGAGCGCGTGAGCGATCGCCGGTGGTGGCTCTTCATCGCAGATCACGCGGTTGATCCGGTTCCAGTCGCACAACAGCACCGGGGCCGGCGTCTCGTACTTGCGATGGTCAATGACCAGCACCACCTGATCCGCGATGTCCATCATGACCTGTTTGACGCCACGCTCAACATCGGCTGATGCGTAGATACCCCGCTGGTCCACCCCACCGGCACCGAGGAAGAAGGTCGCCACGCGGAGGCCCTGGGCATTACCCGTCGTCATTGATCCCACCAGTGCCTTGCTGGGGCGGAACGCCTCGCCACCCAGGGCGATCAGGCGACCCTGCGGCTGTCGCGAGAGCAGATCGATCACGGGGATCGAATGGGTGACGACCGTGCCCCGAAAGTCGCTGGGCAGGTGCTCGGCAACCTGATAGGCGGTGGTGCCGGCATCCAGGGCGATCACGTCCGCCGGCCGGATCGTCTCCGCCGCGAACAATCCCACAGCGGCCTTGGCGGCTGCTTCGGACGCGCGCCGGAGCTCGAACTCCGAAGGTGACGGATCGGCTGCCGCCATCCGGATTCCGCCCCGGACACTGTCCACCGCACCGTCCTCGGCGAGCCTCTTCAGATCACGGCGCGCGGTCATCTCCGACACCCCCAGGGACTCGGCCACTTCGCCGACCCTGAGGTACCCGGTGCTGCCCAGCAACTCCAGGATCGCTTCCCGGCGTGCGGGAGCGTCGCGATAGCGCATCGGTTCGGTCAGCGGGCACCTCCTTGGTTGAGCGGAAGCCTATCCATTGGCCTGGCCGGAAGTGCTCATGGCGGAACTGAACGAACAGAAACTTCACGATTTCCCAGAAAAATGTTGTGAATCTGTTCATACTGATGTTAGGTTTCGGATCAACATCCAGAATGCATAGGAGCAGGAGATGTCAAAGACGACTGGCCCCCGCGTGGTCTGCGTGGGCGTGGTGACCTTGGATGCGCTCGCCCTGGTGGACAGCTACCCAGGTGCCGATCAGCGCGTGGTCGCCCAGCAGATCAGGTTCGCCGGTGGTGGCCCCGCGGCGACAGCGGCGGTCGTGCTGGCCCGCCAGGGGGTGCCGGTGGCATTCGCCGGCCGGGTCGGCGCCGACGACGCCGGTGAGCAGGCGGTGGCCCAACTCGCGGCCGAGGGCGTGGACGTGTCCGGCGTCGAGCGCACCGCGGACGTCCCGACCCAGGTCTCCTGCGTCGTGGTCACCGAGGAGTCGCAGAGCCGGGCGATCTCGACGCTGAAGGTGCCCGCGCTCAGTTCCCTGACGCCGCGCGCGCAGGAGTTGATCGGACAGGCCGAGTGGGTGCACGCCGACCACCTCGGCTACGCCCCGGTAGCCGCCCACTTCGCCGGCCTCACGCGGCGACCGAAGCTCTCGCTGGATGCCGGCAACCCGGTTGCCGGGCTGGACGACACCGCCCTGGTGGACCTGTTCGTCCCGACCGTCGGCTCGTTGTGCGCCACCACCGGTGGCGACGACGCCCCGTCCGCCGCCCGGCAGGTGCTGGCCGCCGGTACGACGACCGTGGTGGCGACCGATGGATCGGCCGGATCGCACGCCTGGTGGTACGAGGCGGGGGACGCCGACCCGCAGCATGCCTTCGCACCGGCGATGGCGGGCGTCCGGATCGTCTCGACGCTGGGCGCCGGAGACGTCTTCCACGGCGGTCTGCTGGCCGCGATCTGTCGGGGCGAGAACTGGGCTGACGCGCTGCGTTCCGCGAATGCCACCGCCGCCCTCTCCTGCCGTGCCCTGGACGGCCGCTCTGCGGTGCCCACACTGACCGAACTCACCACGTTTCTCCACCCCGTCGCCGGATCGCCGGCGGTCTGATCCCGAAACAGAAGGAAGATCCAGATGACCAACCCCACCACCCCGCAGCTTCCGCTCTCCGCTATCGCGCGCCCCTCCGGCGGGTTCTCGATGCTCGCGGTCGACCAGCGCGAGGCCATGCGGCTGATGTTCGCGACCGCGACGAAGTCGCAGATCCCCGACGCCACGCTCACCGACTTCAAGGTGGCCGCCACCCGCATCCTGTCGCCCTACGCCTCGGCCGTCCTGGTCGACCGTCAGTTCGCCTACGACGCCGTCCTGCAGGCCGGCGCGGTGGCGCCCGATTGTGGCCTGATCCTGTCCGGCGACCAGTTCCACCCGGGCAACGGCATCCCGGTGGACTCGGTCACGATCGACGAAGCGGTGGACGCCTCAGCCGCCCGGGAACGCGGCGCGGTGGCGCTGAAGCTGCTGGTGCTGTGGCGGGAGGACGAGCCGGCCGAGGATCGGCTGGCGATGGTGGCGGCGTTCAACGAGAAATGCCACCGGGCCGGCCTGCTCAGCATCATCGAGCCGGTGGTACGCCCGCCCCGCAACGGCTGGAACTTCGATCGCGAGGAGTCGATCGTGAAGGCCGCCGTGGAGTTGGGGGCCACGGGGGCAGACCTCTACAAGGGTGAGATGCCGCTGGGCGGCGATGCGGACGACCGGACGCTGCTCGGCGCCTGCCAGCGGCTCAACGACGCCCTCGACACCCCCTGGGTGATCCTCTCCTCCGGCGTGGCTGCCGACCTGTTCGGCAATGCCGTCCGGTTGGCCTGCCGGGCCGGCGCGAGCGGCTTCCTGGCCGGCCGCGCGGTGTGGGCGTCGGTGGTCGGTGCCCGCAACCCCGAAACCATGCTCGCCGACGTCTCGGTGCCGCGGCTGCGCCGGCTCGGCGAAATCGTCGACGAAGCCGTCGCGGCACGCTGAAAGGAAACCCTGATGGACATTCAACGCCGAATCGTCTTCGACGCGGTCGACTCCGTGATGGTCGAGACCGCACCGGAGCCGGCCCCGTCGCTGCAGCCGGGTGAGGTCCGGATCAGCCCGCAGTACCTCGGTATCTGCGGCTCCGACCTGCACGTGCTGAAGGGCGGTCACCCGTTCGCGCAGCCGCCGACCGTCCCCGGCCATGAGATCTGCGCCCTGGTCACCGAGGTCGCCGACGACGTTGATCAGGTCGCGGTCGGCGATCACGTCGTGGTCGATCCGATCATGGCGTGCGGGCAGTGCCGGGCCTGCCGGAGTGGACGCTTCAACCTCTGCGAGCCGCCGATGGTCGCCGGCTTCCGGGCTCCGGGCTTCGGCCGGACCAGCCACGTCGTCCCGGCCCGCAACGTCCACGTCGCACCGGCCGACCTCCCCTGGCGGGTGCTCGCCTTCGCCGAACCCGCCACCTGTGCGCGGCACTGCGTCGGACGGATCCCGGAATCGTCCCGGGAGGACGTCCTGGTGATCGGGGCGGGCACCATCGGGCTCTCGGTGATCCAGGCGCTGCGGATCATGGGTGCCGGCCGGATCACCGCCGTCGAACCCGACCAGGCCAAGCGCGCGCTGGCCGAGCGGCTCGGCGCCCACCGGGTCTTCGCGCCCGGTGACCTGGACGAGGCCGAGCGGTTCACCGCGGTGGTGGACGTGGTGGCCGCCCAGCCCACCCTCACCGAGGCGTGCACCCGCGTTGTCGCCGGTGGCACGGTCGTGGTGATGGGCGTGCCCAGTGGGCCGCGCGAGATACCACTGCCGAGCATGCAGCGGTTCGAGCGCGATCTGCTCAGCTCGGGAATGTACGTGCCGGGCGACTTCGACGATGCCATCGCCTGGCTCGCCGACGGCCGGTTCGACGCCGAACCCCTGGTGACCGACGTCTTCCCGCTGGACCAGGCCGCGGCCGCCTACGCCCGGGCGCAGCAGCCCGACTCGATCAAGGTCCTCATCAGTTTCACGTAAGCAAACCAATCCCTCACCCAAGGACAGCCATGACCACAACCCAGAACCAGCAACCACCGCTGGTCATTCACCAGCCCCAGGATGTCATCGACATCATCAACGAACACCCCGCAGTACGCGGCGGGGTTGGCTTCATCTTCGTCGCCCTGGGCGGCATCCTGATCGACGCCTACCAGGCGGCCATGATCGGTTTCGGCAACAAGTACATCGCCGAGCAGTTCGAGGTCTCCCAGGGTTTGGCGGCCACCGTGAACGCGTCCGTGCTGGTGGCCGCGCTGATCGGCGGCCTGCTGTCGCGCCGGGTGATCGAGAGCCTGGGCCAGCGCAAGGCCTTCCTGCTCGGCATGGGCCTGTGCACCGCCGCGGCCGCGGCCGTCGCCTTCGCTCCCAGCATCTGGTGGGTGCTGGTGTTCCGGATCCTGATGGGTGTCGGCCTGGGCATCGACTTCCCGCTGGCCACCAACGCGGTGGCCGAGATGACCGGCGCCCGGTCGAAGAAGTCGGGTCGCTCGGTCAACCTGTGGCAGATGGGCTGGTACGTCTCCACCACCGTGGTGTACCTGGTGCTGCTGGCCGTCACGATGAGCGGCATCGACGAACCGATGCTGTGGCGCTACGGCATCTTCATCGGAGCGATCTTCGCGATCATCGTGATGATCACCCGGTACCTCTTCATCGGGGAGTCGGCGATCTGGGCGGCGCGCAACAACCACTACGACGAGGCGGCGCAGATCCTGAAGGAGCGCTACGGCGTCCAGGTCGCGGTGGCGGCGGACGCGTCCGCGCACCAGGAGGCGGGGGAGCGCAAGGTGCACGGCGCCTACCGGGTGCTGTTCAACCAGACCTACCGCCGCCGCACCATCCTGGGTTGCGTGGTGGCCACCATGCAGGCCTGGCAGTACAACGCGGTTGGCGTCTACCTGCCGCTGACCCTGGCCGGCATCCTGACCGGCGGGCTGACCGCCTCGCTCACCGGCTCGGCCGTGGTCAACGCGGTGGCCGGCATCACCGGCGGCGCGATCGGTTCGCTGATCGTCCATCGCTTCGGCGCCCGCAAGCAGTCCATGATCGGCTTCGCGATGGTGGCGTTGTCGCTGCTCGCCCTGGGTGCCCTGGCCACGACCAACCCCTGGCTCGCGCTGGTGCTGCTCGGCCTGATCATCTTCTTCCACTCCGCCGGCCCCGGCGGCCTGGGGATGACCATCGCCACGCTCTCCTACCCGCCGACCATCCGTCCGGCCGGTATCGGCTTCGCTCGGGCGATCATGCGCTCGGGTGCGATCGCCGGCCTGATCCTGTGGCCGATGCTCTGGGGTGCGCTCAAGACCGACGCGTTCTACTGGCTGGCCCTGGTGCCGTTCGTCGGGTTCCTCACCTGCCTGCTGATCAAGTGGGAGCCGATCGGTGCCGACGTCGACTCCGAGGACGCTCGGGTGCTCAGCGAGGTCACCGTGGAGGAGGCAGCATGACCGACCAGCCCCGGATCGGTTTCATCGGGCTCGGAGTGATGGGCGGCGCGGTCGCCCGGCGGCTCTCCGGAGCCTTCCCGGTGCGGGCCTTCGACGCCAATCCCGAAGCCATCGCGCGGGCGGCCGAAGCCGGAGCGGAGGCTGCGGCCGACGCCGCCTCCGCGATCGGCGGCGCCGACTTCGTGATGACCTCGCTGCCGACTCCCGAGATCGTCGAGGCGTTCTGGGCCCAGCACGCCGCCGCGCTCGAGCCGGGAGCGATCGCGGTGGACCTCTCCACCATCGATCCCAGCACCGCCCGCCGGATCGCCGAACTGGTCGAGGCCGGCCGGGCCGGTGGGTTCGTGTCGTGCACGCTGGGTCGCACCCCGCAGCACGCCGAGCGGGGGGAGATCCCGGCCTTCGTCGGGGGACCGGCCGAAGCGCTGACCCGGTTGGCTCCGGTGTTGGAGCGCATGGCGGACTCGGTCCACGACATGGGCTCGGTCGAAGGCGCCACCATGTTCAAGCTGATCTCCAACCACATCGGCATGTCCAACCTGGTCGTGCTGGCGGAGGGCTACGCCCTGGCATGCCGGGCGGGGATCCGGCCGGAGGTTTTCACGGCGGCGCTGCGCACCACGGGTGGCTGGTCGACCCAGGCCGAGATGCGGTTGCCGCTGATGGTCGACGGTGACTACGCCACCCGGTTCGCGGTCGATCTGGCCGCCAAGGACCTGCGGCTGGCCACCGACGCCGCTGCCCGCTGGCATCTGCCCGCGCCGCTCGGCTCCGCCGCGCTCAGCGTGTTCTCGACGGCATCGGCCAGTGGCCACGGCGGCTCGGACGCAGCGGCGGTGATCGAGGCGCTCGATCCGCGCGGCGACGCCCGCGGACGTCCCAGCTGACCCCAGGTACACCCACCGAGCCACCAAAGCAGTTGGTAGGAGGAATCAAATATGGCTGATACCACCACACCGGTATCAGGACTCGACCCCCGAGCGATGCGCAAGGTCGTGGCCGGCAGCTTCGCCGGCGCACTCCTGGAGTGGTACGACTTCTTCATCTACGGCACCGCTTCGGCCATCGTGTTCGCGAAGGTGTTCTTCCCGGAGGCCGATCCGCTGGCCGGCACGGCGGCGGCCTTCGCCACCTTCGGTGCCGGCTTCCTGGCCCGGCCGTTGGGCGGCATCGTCTTCGGTCACTTCGGCGACCGGGTCGGCCGTCGGTCGGCGTTGATCTGGACCCTGCTGATCATCGGGATTGCGACCTTCGGGATCGGGTTGCTGCCCACCTATCAGCAGATCGGCGTCGGCGCGCCGATCCTGTTGGTGGCGCTGCGCCTGGTCCAGGGATTCGGCCTCGGCGGTGAGTACGGCGGGGCGGCGCTGCTCACCATCGAATCCGCGCCGGTGCAGCGGCGGGGATTCTACGGTTCGCTGCCGCAGGCCGCGGCCTCGGCCGGCATCATGCTCGCCACCGGTGTCTTCGCCGTCCTCACCGCGACCTTGTCGGACGCCGACTTCCTGGCCTGGGGGTGGCGGGTGCCGTTCCTGATCTCGTTGATCCTGCTGGGGGTCGGGATGTTCATCCGGCTGCACACCGAGGAGCCGGCGGAGTTCGTCCGGGCCAGGGCGCAGGCCGAGCGCAGCGCGGTGCGGGAGCGTCCGCCGCTGGTGCAGGCGTTCCGGGACCATCCACGGAACATGTTCCTGGCCTTCGGGGCGCGGCTGGCCGAGACGGTGAGTTCGAACATCGTCAACGCCTTCGGCATCGCCTACCTGTCCACCCAACTCGCGATGGACCGGAGCATTCCGCTAAACGGCATGCTGGTGGCCTCGGCGATCGGGATCGTTGCCTGCCCGCTGTACGGCTGGATCTCCGATCGGGTGGGCCAGAAGAAGGTGTACCTGGCGGGCGCGGCGTTCGCCGGGCTGTTCGCCTTCCCGTTCTTCCTGCTGCTGAACACCCAGAACAGCGCGGTGGTGTGGGCGACCCTGATCATCGCCTACAACCTGGGCCCCACCCTGATGTTCGCCGTCCAGCCGACCCTGTTCACCTCGATGTTCGGGCCGCGGGTGCGCTACACCGGCCTGTCGTTCGCCTACCAGTTCTCGTCCATCGTCGGCGGGCTGACGCCGTTGATCGCGGCATCGCTGCTGGCCGCCTTCCAGGGCCGGCCCTGGGGCGTGGCCACCTTCCTGGCAGCCATCGCGGCCCTCTCGGTGGTCTGCGTCGTGCTGATCCGTACCCAACCCGGGAAAGTCGAGGTCGCATCATGATCACTGAGATCACCGAACCGCTCACCGGCGTGGAACTGACGGTCGCCGGCAGCGTGCTTCGCGTCCTGGATCAGGGCGCCCAGGTGGTGCACTGGCAACCGGCCGGCCAGGCCCCGGTGCTGTTCGCCTCGGCCGTGGCCAACTACCTTCCGGGCCGGCACGTCCGGGCCGGCGCACCGCTGGTGTATCCCTGGTTCGGCAATGGCGCCCACGGCGACCTGACGCCGGTCCACGGGTACGCCAGGCTGCGGTCCTTCACCCGGCTCGGCCAGCGGGTAGAGGACGGAGTCGCAGCCGTGCGCCAGGTGCTCGAACCGACCGAACCGGCCGATCTTCCGGCCCGGCTCGAGACGCTGGCCACCATGACCGACGCAGCGCTGGAGATCGCGCTGACCGTCTGGAACCTGGCGGACGAGCCGATCAGCTACGAGGTGGGGCTGCACACCTACTTCCAGGTGGGCGACCTGGCCGAGGTTTCGCTGGAGGGGCTGGCGGGGTGCGAGTACCTGGACCGAACCAGCTCCGCGTGGGCGGTTCAGCCCGACGGCCGGCTGACGATTGACGGCGAACTCGACCGCGCCTATCGCCACGCCGGTTCGGTGGTGCTGCACGATCCGGTTCTCCGACGGCGGATCGAGGTCGCCAAGACCGGTTCCGGGACGACCATCGTCTGGAACCCTGGCGAGGAGAAGACGCGGGGCTTCCCGGACTTCGCTGACCAGGAATGGCGGCGGACGATCTGCATCGAGGCCGCGAGGATGGGCGACGACGCGGTGCGGCTGGCCCCGGGGGCCCAACACACCCTGTCGCAACGGATCCGTCCGCTGGCGCCGACCTGAGGTTAGCCTGAAAGCCCGACTCAGAAGAGGAAGGCAGATGAGCGAACACCCCGAGGTCACCTCGGTCGAGCAGCTGGATCTGGCCCGCTATCTCGGGCTGTGGTTCGAGATCGGCCGGCTGCCGCTGAAGTTCGAGGACGAGGGCGCCCGCGACGTGACCGCCGAGTACTCGTTGCAGGACGACGGCACGGTGAAGGTCGACAACCGCTGCATCAACGAGGACGGCGAGCCCACCCAGGCGCTCGGCCAGGCGGTGCCCGACCCGGAGCACGCCGGACGGCTGAAGGTCACCTTCCTGCCGGCGGCGCTGCGCTGGATCCCGTTCACCCAGGCCGACTACTGGGTGCTGAAGATCGATGCCGACTACCGCTACGCCCTGGTCGGCACGCCCGACCACAAGAACCTGTGGCTGCTGGCCCGGGAACCGCAGGTCGACGCCGGCACCGAGACCGGGTACCTGGCCGAGGCGAGGCGGCAGGGCTTCGACCTCGACCAGTGGATCCGTCCCGAGCAGTCCGGCCGGAAGGTCGACGACGCCCAGTTGGACGACTGAGCCACCGGCCGTCCCGGTCTCGCCGAGGGCCTCCGCTATCGTCGAGGGCCTCCACCCAGGCACAAGCCCTCGGCGCGAAGGGGAGCCCTCTGTGGTTGCGGGGCAGCGGTTTTGACCGCCTCCGTCCGGCGGGGTAATCTTGGACGTCGTTGCGCTGTGGTCTGCCCTGGGCACTCTCGCACCCGCCGTTACTGAAGACAACTCATGGAAGCAGGTCTACGACCCGTGTCTACGTACAGCCCGAAGCCCGGGGAAGTCACCCGGAACTGGCACGTGATCGATGCCGAAGACGTCGTGTTGGGCCGCCTCGCCGTGACCGCCGCCACCCTGTTGCGCGGCAAGCACAAGGCGCAGTTCGCCCCACATGTCGACACCGGTGACTTCGTCGTCGTCGTCAATGCCTCCAAGATCGCCCTGACCGGCAACAAGCGCACCGACAAGCTGGCCTACCGGCACTCCGGTCGCCCGGGCGGCCTGAAGTCGATCCCGTACGGCGAACTGCTCGAGAAGGATCCGCGCAAGGCTGTCGAGCGCGCGGTCTGGGGCATGCTGCCGAAGAACAAGCTCAGCCGTCAGCTGATCAAGAAGCTCAAGGTGTACGCCGGTCCCGAGCACCCGCACACCGCCCAGCAGCCGCAGCCCTACCAGATCACCCAGATCGCTCAGTGACAGGAATCATCGTGACCGACGTCGTCGAAGAGATTGAGACCACCGACGAGATCGCTCCCTTCACCGAGGGTGACCGCGAGATCGCTTACCGCTCCGAGGCCGTCCCGAGCACCGCTGTGCCGGGTGGTCGTCCCGCCGTGGTCGCTCCCGGCGCCGCGACCGGCCGCCGCAAGGAGGCCATCGCCCGGGTGCGGATCATGCCCGGTACCGGCCAGTTCTCGATCAATGGCCGCAGCCTGGAGGACTACTTCCCGAACAAGCTGCACCAGCAGACGGTGAACGAGCCCTTCGTCACCGCCGCCGTGGTCGGCTCCTACGACGTGATCGCCACCATCGTGGGCGGCGGCGTGACCGGCCAGGCCGGTGCGCTGCGGCTCGGCATCGCCCGCGCGCTGAACGCGGTGGACGCCGAGGCCAGCCGTCCGGCGCTGAAGAAGGCCGGTCTGCTGACCCGCGACGCCCGGATCAAGGAGCGCAAGAAGGCCGGCCTGAAGAAGGCCCGCAAGGCTCCGCAGTACAGCAAGCGCTGATCTTTCTGCCCGATGCCCCGGCTCTTCGGCACTGACGGAGTGCGAGGCACCGCCAACGTCGATCTCACTCCCGAGCTCGCGTTGCAGGTGTCGAGTGCTGCCGCCCATGTGCTGGCAGAGGCCGGGGCTTTCGGCACTCATCGGCCGCGCGCCCTGGTCGGCCGCGATCCGCGGGCTTCGGGGGAGTTCCTCAGCGCGGCGGTGATCGCCGGGCTGGCCGCCTCCGGAGTGGACGTGATCCGGGTCGGGGTGGTGCCGACGCCCGGGGTCGCCTACCTGGTCAACGACCTGGACGCCGACCTGGGCGTGATGCTCTCGGCCAGCCACAACCCGGCGCCGGACAACGGCATCAAGTTCTTCGCCCGCGGCGGGGTCAAGCTCGACGACGACCTCGAGGACGACATTGAGGCCCGGATCAGCGAGCCCTGGCAGCGTCCGGTGGGCGACGGGGTGGGCCGGGTCTCCTCCGACTTCGGCGCCGCGGAGGCCTACGTCGCGCACCTGGTCTCGAGCCTGGGCGCGGACGGCAGCCTGGAGGGGCTGAAGGTGGTGATCGACGCCGCCAACGGCGCCGCCTACCAGACCGCCCCGGCCGCCTTCGCCGCGCAGGGCGCCGACGTGGTGATGATCAACGCCGAACCCGACGGGCTGAACATCAACCGCAACGCCGGCTCCACCCACCCCGAGTCGCTGCAGGCCGCGGTGGTGGCCCACCGGGCCGACCTGGGCATCGCGCTGGACGGCGACGCCGACCGTTGCCTGGCGGTGGACGCCGACGGCACCCTGGTGGACGGCGACCAGATCATGGCGATCCTGGCGGTCGCGATGAAGGCCGACCGCACCCTGCACAGCGACACCGTGGTGGCCACGGTGATGAGCAACCTGGGCTTCCTGCAGGCGATGAAGCGCCACGGCATCGCCGTCGACGTCACCAAGGTCGGCGACCGCTACGTGCTCGAGGCGATGAACGCCAACGGCTTCACGCTGGGCGGCGAGCAGTCCGGCCACGTGATCATGAGCGAGTTCGCCACCACCGGCGACGGCGTGCTGACCGCGCTGCACCTGGCCGCGCAGGTGGTCCGCAGCGGACGGACGCTGGCCGAGCTGGCCAGCGTGATGACCCGGTTCCCGCAGGTACTGCTGAACGTCTCCGGGGTCAACAAGGCGCGGGCGGGCATCGACCCCGAGGTGAACGCCGCGGTCACCGCCGCCGCCAGGGAACTGGGCGACTCCGGACGGGTGCTGCTGCGTCCGTCCGGCACCGAGCAGCTGGTCCGGGTGATGGTCGAGGCCGCCACCAGCGAACATGCCCACGAGATCGCCGAACGCCTGGCCGAGGTGGTCCGTCGGCGGCTCTCCCTCTCGCCCCGCTGAGCCGCCGAGGCGCCCGGGCCCGACCTGTCGCCAGCGGTACGTAGTGTGGCTGTGGAACCCCCGCAGAATCCGTCCCGGGATGCGCAATTGGCCTGATCGGACCCCGCAACCTTCCGCCGCCACCCCGGTCGGTGGTTGGGGGTGGTGTTGAATATCAAGCAACCCCCCACGTTGTGGCGATCCCCCCAAAACACCGCCGCAGCCGGGACATTCGACAGATCCCCCAAGTTCTGTCGCGAGGGGCCTCGGGTCGATATCTTCCCCGGGGCCCCTCCCTTTTTCTCCAGCCCGCTTCCGGTCGTCGGCTCAGGCCGGCGGACGCAGCCAGGTCTGGGCGGCGTAGACCAGGTTCTCCTTGCCCGAGAGCCCCACCTTGCGCGAGATGTTGTGCAGGTGGGTCTCCACCGTCCGGCTGCTCATCCCCAGCGCGGTGGCCACCTCCGGGGTGGGCAGGCCGCCGGAGAGCAGCTCCAGGACGGCGAACTCCCGGCGGGAGAGCCCGACCGCGAGCGAGAGCCGGCCGAACAGCCCCCACCGCTCCGGGCCGGCCGCGGCGGCCAGTTCCCAGGCCCGGCCGGCCAGCTCGGCCGAGGCCTCCAGCCGTCCCTGCTGCCGCAGCACGTGGGCGGAGAAGATCGAGCCCTGCAGCGCCGCCATCAGGGCGCCCAACTCGACGAACTCCGCCACGCTGGCCTCGATGGCGGCGGTGTCCAGCCGGGCGGCGGCCGCGATGTAGCGCCCGAGGGCCTGCATCAGCGGGCTCTCGGTGGCGGCGGCCAGTTCGCACAGCTTGGCGCCGGTGGCCTCCCGCGGCCCGTACTCCACCGCCACCAGCCCGGACAGCAGGGCGGTGACGATGAAGCCGGCATCGGCCTGCTCCTCGACCTGCTGCCACAGCGGGTCGGCGATGTCCGCGCCGGTGACCGCGCTGCGCACCACCAGCTCCACCATGCCGGGCACCATGCCGGGGAAGGGGCCGGAGACCTCGTGTGGCGCCCGCTCCTGGGATTGGGTGGCCAGCGCCCGGGCGTGGGCGGTGCGGCCCTGCCACTGCGCGAGCAGGCCACCGAGGGTGAGGATCGCCTCGCGGTAGTTGCTGCGGACCGCCTGGGAGGGGAAGGTGGCCAGCAGGTCGTCCAGCAGCCGGGTGGCGTCGAGCATCCGGCCGGCCAGGGTCAGCCCCAGCAGGCCGGTGTAGCCGAACGCCTCCACGCACTCCAGGCTGAGTTCCTGGCGTCCCTCCTCGAGGTGGAGCAGCGCCTGCTGCACCCCGCGGTCGATGTCGCCGGCGAGCACCAGGCCGAGATCCCGCCAGGCATCGCCGTAGGCCTTCAGCATCGGGTTGGCCGGGGCGTAGCTCGCCAGCAGTTCGGCGGCGCTGCTGGTCCGTCCCTGCGCCAGCAGCACCGCGGTCCGCACCGAGGTGAGGGCGTCCGCGCCGTAGGGCTCGGCGGCGTTCGGGACGGCCGGGGCGAGCAGTTCCGCCGAGGGAAGCTCGGCATGGTTGAGCCGCAGGTAGGCCTCGCTGGCCCGCAGGGTGGCCTCGTGGGCGGGCATCCGGCTGCGAGCCGCCGCCAGCTCGGCCAGCGCGCCGGGCAGGTCACCGTGCCGGTTGGCCAGCCAGGTGGCACGCATCGTCAGGTAGGCGGCGGTATCGGCGTCGGCCCCGGTCAACGGGGTCTGGGCGATCACCCGGTCGAGTTCCTCGTCCGGCGCCATCGCGCTCTCCAGCGCGAGCAGCAGTGGCATCGCCGTGGCGGGGCAGGGGTTGGCCGCCCAGTCGGCCTGACGGGCGCGGGCGCGGGCCTCCGCCTCCCGGGCCATCCGGCTGCCGACGATGGCGGCGGCGCCCACCGAGAGCAGCCCGGCGGTGGGCTGGTCGGCCGGGGTGCCGGCGATCGGCGGCGCGCTCCGCCAGGGGTTCTGGGTGTTCAGGTAGTCGGCCAGGATGGGTGGGAAGATGCTGACCAGGTTGACCGCGCCGTAGGAGACGTAGCGGGCCAGGCCCAGCGAGAACAGCCGGGAGAGGCGCTGACCACCGAGCTGCGCCTCCGCCTCCGCCGCCGGCAGTGGACCGGAGGCCGCCAGCAGTTGCGCACCCTCCCGGGACTCCGGGTCGAGGTCGACCAGCAGCGGCGCCAGGGTGCCGGCGAACAGATCCGACCAGAGCTCGCCCGACAGGATCCACTGGCCGCTGGGGCTCTGCACCAGCTGGCCGGAGAGCCGGGTGACGGTGAGGATCGCGTGGGTGATGCCGTACAGCCCGCCGGAGGCGGCGGCGATCCGGGAGAGCGTCCTGGTCTCCACCGGCCCGCCGAGCAATTCGGCGGCCAGATCGGAGAGCTGGCTCAGCCCGAGGGAGGGCACCGGGATCCGCACCGCGCGGGTGATCCCGGCGGCGGCGGTGTCGGAGGCCGCCCGGCGGGAGAGCAGGGCGACGAAACCGGCCCGGCGCTGCACCGCCAGCAGGGCGCCGGCCGACTGCAGGTCCAAGTCGTCGGCGTCGTCGCAGACCACCACCGGCGCCCGCTTGATCACGTAGCGTTCCAGCACCGTGGTCACCTCGTGCAGCGAGCGGCGGGAGATGTCGATCTCGCCGCTGAGGCTCATCAGCGCGCCGAACGGCTCGTCGCGCCAGGCGCCGATGCCCTCCAGCCGCAGCACATTGCGGCCCTCGTCCCGTAGCCGGTCGGCGACCCGTCCCAGGATCATCGACCGGCCGGAGCCGCGGATCCCGGTGAACACCACGCTGACCTGCTGGGAGAGGAACCGCATCGCCAGTTCGATCTGGCTGTCGAAGACGGGATAGACAAGGTTCGGGGGGATCATGCTGCCATCCCTTCGCGCTTCAGCCCGGATGCCGGGGTGTCGGTCGGTGAACGGCAATGCCTCTGCCATGCCCAAGCATGCCCTATTGGCCGCCCCGCGACGAGGTCGCCTGGCGGACCACCGCTGCTTTACCCATCTCCGGCCGGCTGCAACGAAAACCGGGGCTGTCACACTCTTCCCAGTGTGAGCGTCGCTGACCGGATCGGAGCCGTGGTGGAGGTGGAGCCTTCCTTCGACGACTACGTCCGGGCGCGCTCGGACGGGTTGCTGCGGCTGGGCTGGCTGATCACCCGCAACTGGGAGGACGCCCGGGACGCGGTGCAGGACGCCTTCTCGTCGCTGTACCGCCGCTGGGACCGGCTGCCACTGGACGGACGGCGTGACGCCTACGTCTCCCGGACGGTGATCAACGCCTGCCTGGCGGTGATCAAGCGGCGACGCTGGCAGCCGGTGGCCGATCCGTCCGGCCTGGCCGAGGCGCCGGTCTTCGCCGACCCCAGCTCGGCGGTGGCCGAGGCCGACGCCGCCTGGCGGCTGTGCGCCGAACTGCCGCCGGTGCAGCGCGCGGCGGTGGTGCTGCGCTTCTACAACGACTACAGCTTCGGCCAGATCGCCGAAGCGCTCGGGTGCCCGGAATCGACCGCGCGTTCCCACGTCCATCGGGCGATGGCGACGCTGCGTTCCCGGCTGGAAGGTGAGAACCATGACTGATCTGGAGCGGGCGTTCCGCGACGCCCTGCGGCGAGCCGACAGCGTCGAGGTGCCGGTGCCACCGATCGACCCGGTCGAGGTGAAAGGGGCCGGCCGTGGCCGGCGTCCCTGGCGGAGCGGGCTCGCGGCCGCCGCCGCGCTGCTGCTCATCGCGGGGGTGGGGATCGCGGTGTGGGCGAGCGGCCGTGGTGTCCCGGCCATGCCGAGCGCTCCTGGCGCGCCGTCCGAGCAGCCCCCGGAGGAGTCGGGGCCCCCGTCCGTGGCGCCCGAGCCCGGCTACACGGCGGCGACGGTGGAGGTGGAGCTCTACTCCGGCCGGGAGAACCCGGTGATCGACCTGGACGGGTCGGTGGCCGAGGAGTTGTACGCGCTGGTGACCGATCGCCGGGAGCGACTCGCTCAGCAGAGCCTCGACTGGAGCCTGCCGGAGGAGGGGCTCGGCTTCCGCGGCTTCCGGGTGACCTACGCGCCGGACGCCGGCCGGCCGGCGCTGCTGATCCTGCCAGGCCTGGTGCAGGTGGGTTCCGACGATGACCGGGAGATCTACGCCGACCCCGACGGCACCCTCTTCCAGCTGGTCGCCTCCGTGCTCACCGACGGGCTACGCGATGAGGTGGCCGCCGGCACGGTGCAGGTCCGGATGCAGAACTTCGGTGACACCCGGCTGGACGACGTCCGGGCGGCCTTCCCCAGCAATGAGCGGCTGGAACTCGGCTCGTTGCTGGCCGGCGCCAGCAGCGAGTACCACATCGTCCAGTTGGCGTACGAACCCACCTGGATCGCGGTCAAGCAGCGGGGCAAGGAGTGGGTCTACCAGCCGGTCGACTATGTCGGGGAGACCAGGCTGAGGCCCGGCCGGTACACCTATGAGATCAGGGTGGTCGACGAGGGCAATGGCGAGCGGCTGGGGCTGCGACTCAGCCACGATTCCGACGGCGGGTGGCCCGGGAAGTCCGCGTCCGCCCCGGACGGTGCCGCCGGAACCTGGAGGCTGGTCAACGCCGAGCAGGTCGGCCCCGACTCCACCCAGCTGGCCATCGCGGTGACCCGGGTGGAGTGCAACGGCGGCGTCACCGGAGAGGTGCTGAGGCCGGTCGTCGCGTACAGCAGGTCGGAAGTGGTGATCCGGGCGCTGGTGGCGCGGATCGAGGGCGACGGCCCGCGGAGCTGTCCCGAGAACGACTGGGTGGAGACCACGGTGAAGCTCGCCGAGCCGATCGGCGACCGGGAACTGGTGGACGCTGCCTGCCTGGCCGGCGAAGCCGTGGAGACCAGCGTCTGCGCCGAGGGCCCCGTCCGCTGGACCCCGTGACCTCGAGGTGGGCCGCGTCCTCCCGATCTGACGTCGCACTTGTTCGGTGTCCGGCGTCCGGAAGCCGAACGGGTACTACGTCAGCTGGTCGACAACGGGACTGAACCGTGACCTCCGGAGCGGTTGACATCGGGCCGACGCCGGGCAGGCTGGTTCCCAGGACCGGCGAGCGGGCGGGGGTGCGGATGAGCGAGCTGATCGGACGGGTCGCGTCGACGCTGGCCGACGCCCGGGGACGCCGGACGCTCACCGTCCTGGAACTGGATCTGATCCCGCCCGCCGACCGGGAGGCTGCCATGACGGCGGTGCTGGCCGGGAATGCCAGCGACTCGCTGCTGGCGCGATGGGACCGGAAGTGGCTGAAGGGCACCATCCGTGGCGGGCTGGTCGCGATGGTCACCCTGTCGGCGGGTGGCGTGGTGGTGGCCTCGGAGGGCAACGCGCTCGGCGTGATGGTGATGATCGGCTTCTCCGCCGCCGTGCTGAGCATCCGCGGGCTCAGCGATCACCTCGATCTTCCGGCCCGGATCGCCTGGCCTGCCGAACTCGCCCAGGCCACCGTGCTGAGCGTGACGATCACCCCCCGGGACCGGCTCGCCCATGAGCTGTGGGCGCGCGGACACGAGCTGTGGACCCGGGCCAGCCAGCCGAACGCCGTGCCTCGGACCGAGTTCAACCTGGTGCGCGAGCTGGCCTACCGGGCGCAGGCCGAGGTCGCCCGCCTGGTGGCCGCGGACCGACGCCGGGCGGCCGGCGAACTGGACGCCCGGACGCGTACCGCCTGCGATGCCCTGCGACGGCTGGAGGCGGCGGTCGCCCGGGCCGAGGGCCGCGCCTGGTGGCCCGGCGCCGGAGTCGTCGAGATCGGTACCGTCCCGGAACCGGACGGCGTGCTCTCCGAGGTGGACGCCGCCGCGTCGTCCGACCCGGCCGCACCAGTGCGACCGGAGGATCGCTACTGGCAGCCCTACCCGCAGCCCAACCGCCCAGGGCGCGGCTGATCCCTGCCCGGGGGTCCCGCACCTGGCGTCGTACCTGTTCGGTATCCGTCGACGGGACGCCGAACAGGTACTACGTCAGCTGGTCAGCAGCCCCGGCTGCTCAATCCACCGTGCCGCGCGGCACGATCCACTCCGTCCGCAGGCGTGGTTCGACCGAGGCGAGGTGGTCGAAGTCCGCGTCATAGTGGACCACCACCACCGGCCGGGTGGGGTGGGAGTGGAAGATCGCGGTGGCAGCGATCTGGAGGTCGCTGACCCCGACCGCCTGACCCTTCCCGGCATCGAAGAGCGCGGACTGGAGCCGCAGCGCGACGGCGACCATGCCGGCCTCGGGCGGCAGGACGATCTTCGCCGCCTGTTCGAGCTCGAGAAGGCGGTGGTGACTCGCCGCGGAGCGGGCGGAGAAGCCGGCTTCCAGCATGGTCGGCAGGCAGGTGGCAATGTCTCCTCGCTCAGACAGTTCCCGCCAGGCAGCCAGCACGGTGGGTTTGGCAAGCCGCTGGACGACCGAGTTGTCGACCAGGAAGGCTGTCCTCACCGCTGAGCCGACCGCACCACGTCGGGATCCGCCAGGTCATCGAGCTCGCCGCGCAGGACGAACTCGGTGTAGCGCTCCCGTTCCAGTCGCCTCACCATCTCGTCGAGGGCGGCTGCGACAACCCCCTTCTTGGTCGAGATGCCGGAGAGCTCCCGAGCCCGCTCCAGGACGGCGTCGTCGATGTCGATCAGCGTCTTGCTCATTGCGGCCTCCCTATATATCTCTGACCCCACTTCAAGTATATCCACCTGAGGATGTCCCGCACCTGGCGTAGTACCTGTTCGGTATCCGCCGACGGGACGCCGAACAGGTACTACGTCAGCTGGTCAGCAGCTGGACGAAGTCGGGGGTGGGACGGCCGGACTGCCAGCCCACCGTCCTGAGCAGGGTGGTGAGTTGCCCGGCCAGGGTGCCGTCCAGGGACTCCGCGCCGGTGTAGCGGCGCATCAGCGTCCGGTCAGTGAGGATGCTGTTCTGTCGCGTCCGGTCCCGGAACAGGGCGGTGGGCGCTTCGTGCTCGTCGCGGCCGTCGATCTCGACCAGTAGCCATCGTCCGTCCGGCAGCAGCCAGGCCAGATCGACCCTGGCCAGCAGTCGTCCGCTCCGATCCAGGACGCGGAGTTGAAGCGCGTCGGGCGGGATCCCGGCGTCGACGCAGGCCAGTCGCGCCCAGGTCTCCGCGGGCGACTCCGCCCGTGGATCGGACTCGTCCCACCACGGGTGGGTACGCAGCACGCCGGGGGAGAACCGCGCCCGGTCGTGGGCGGCGCGCAGCTCCGCCTCGGAGAGCCGAAGCTGATGGCGTGCCGAGTCCATCATCGCCACCCCGTGGCGACGCTCCAGCTGGGGGACGGCCTGAGCCAGCGCGTCCGGCACGGTTGCGAGCGCGATGTCACCCAGGGTCAGCCACTGGCTCAACCTGAGCCGGCGCAGCCGGACGGCGGGCTGCGCCCGGCGGGGGCTGCCGTCCGGAAAGGTCACCTCGGGACGGATCACCACGGGCGCGCCCTGGACGCCATGCAGGACCAGAGCAGCCACCCCGGTGACCACAGCGCCCGGGTAGGCGAGCGCACCGAGGACGGCCATCCGGCGCCGTTGCCGGTCGATCTCGTGACGCTCAATGAGTTCGACCCGACCGGACAGGTCGAACACACCCCTGGTGATCCGCCGCCAGTCACCGCGGCGGACGGCCTCGCTGGCCTGCTGTCCGGAAAGGCCGTAACGCCGGCACTGCTGACTGGAGACCAGTCCTTCCTGCCTGACGGCGATGCCGGCCAGCGGCCTGGGCAGGGCGGGCGGCGGTGGTGGCATCCCTCATTCGACCAACCGCTGTGCTGTCCTGTCAGCCCCCGGCGGGCTCTCCGACAACAATCGGACAACACCACCTGGCGTCGTACCTGTTCGGTATCCACTGGCGGGACGCCGAACAGGTGCGACGGTAGATCGGCTCGTGGCGAGGAAGGACGGTCAGTCGAGCCGACGGCCGAGCACCACCACGTCCTGCTGCTGGTAACCCAGGTGGTCGTAGAAGGCCAGCACGCCGGCGTTGTCGGTCCGCACCATGAACTGGAGTTTCGGGATGCCGCGCTCGGCCAGCCAGCGCTCGCAGGCGCCCATCAGCTCCCGGCCCAGGCCGCCACCCTGCGCGGACGGCGCCACGGCCAGGTAGTAGACCCAGCCGCGGTGGCCGTCGTGGCCGACCATCGCCGTCCCGACCAGCCGGTCGGCCAGCCGCAGCCCGAGCACCACGGACGAGGGCCCGGCCACCGCCCGGGCGAAGTCGGCGTGGGCGTCGTTCCAGGGACGGGTCAGGCCGGTCGACTGCCACAGCGCGACCGCGGCGTCGGCGTCCGCCGGTCCGAGTTCCACGACCGCCATCAGATCTTCCGGATCCGGACCCAGCTGACCTTGTGGTCGGCCGCCTTGCGCAGAATGGCGGTCGCCCGTCCCCGGGTCGGCTTGATGTTGGCCTGCAGGTTGGGGCCGTTGATGGTGTCCCAGATGTCGCTGGCCTGCGCGATCGCCTCCGCCTCGGGGATCTCGGCGAACCGCCGGAAGTACGACTTGGGGTCGCGGAAGGCGGTCTCCCGCAGCGCCAGGAAGCGTCGCAGGTACCAGGTCTTCACATCGTCGTCGTCGGCGTCGACGTAGACCGAGAAGTCGAAGAAGTCGCTCACCGCCAGCCCCATGGTGCCGTTGCTGCGCCGCCGGGCGGGCTGCAGCACGTTCAACCCCTCGATGATCAGGATGTCGGGCCGGTGCACCACCACCTCCTGCTCGGGGACGATGTCGTAGACTAGGTGCGAGTAGACCGGGGCGCGCACCTCGTCCACCCCCGACTTCACGTCCATCACGAACTTCACCAGCCGCCGCCGGTCGTAGGACTCCGGGAAGCCCTTGCGTTCCAGCAGCCCCAGCTCCTCCAAGTGGTCGTTGGGGAACAGGAAGCCGTCGGTGGTGACCAGGTCGACCTTCGGGTTGCCCGGGGCGCGGCTGAGCAACTCCTGCAGCAGCCGGGAGGTGGTCGACTTGCCGACCGCCACCGAGCCGGCGACGCCGATCACGAACGGGGTCCGCGCCCCCGACAACCCCAGGAAGCCGTGGCTGTCGCGGTAGAGCGCGGCGGTGCGGTCGGAGTACAGCTGGATGAGCTCGGTCAACGGCAGGTAGACCTCGCGGACCTCGTCCACGTCGGTCGGCTCGTTCACCCCGCGCAGCCGGGCCAGCGTCTCCGCCTCCAGCTCCTCCCGCGCCGCGGCCAGGGCCGCCCAGTGCCGTCGTTCCAGCGTCAGGTACGGGCCGAACGGGTCATCCTCGGGGGCCGGCAGTTCCGGCACGAGCTTGTGCACCCGCCCAGTCTGCCGTGATCCGCCAGTAAAGTGCGGCATATGTGCGGGATCATCGGATACGTCGGCCCTCAGGATGCCAAGGACGTGGTCACGTCCGGGCTGAAGCGGATGGAGTACCGCGGCTACGACTCGTCCGGGGTGGCGGTGATCAGCGACGGCGCCATCGCGATCCGGAAGAAGGCGGGCAAGATCGCCAACCTGATCGAGCTGCTCAGCAGCGACCCGTTGCCCGCCACCACCCTCGGCATCGGCCACACCCGGTGGGCCACCCACGGCGGACCGACCGACGCCAACGCGCATCCGCACCTTTCCGCGAACGGCCGGGTGGCGCTGATCCACAACGGCATCATCGAGAACTTCGCCGCGTTGCGGCAGGAACTCCAGGATCAGGGCATCACCTTCAGCTCCCAGACCGACACCGAGGTGGCCGCCCAGTTGCTGGGCGTCGAGGTGGCGGCCGGCGCCAGCCTCGCCGCCGCGATGCGGGCGGTCTGCCACCGGCTGGAGGGCGCCTTCACGCTGGTCGCGATCGACACCGCCGAGCCGGATCGGCTGGTGGCCGCCCGGCGCAACTCCCCGCTGGTGCTGGGCGTCGGGCAGGGCGAGCACTTCGTCGCCTCCGACGTCGCGGCGTTCATCGAGTTCACCCGGGACGCCGTCGAGCTCGGTCAGGACCAGGTGGTCGAGGTGACCCGCGACGGGTTCACCGTCACCGACTTCGACGGCAACCCCGCCGAGTTCCGTCCGTTCGAGGTCACCTGGGATCTCTCCGCCGCGGAGAAGGCCGGCTACGACTGGTTCATGCGCAAGGAGATCTTCGAGCAGCCCAGGGCGGTGGCCGACACCCTGCTGGGCCGCTACACCGCCGACGGCGCGCTGAAGCTGGACGAACTGCGGATCTCCGAAGCGGAACTCCGCACCATCGACAAGATCATTATCGTCGCGTGCGGAACGGCCTATTACAGCGGATTGGTGGCCAAGTACGCCATCGAGCATTGGACGCGGGTCGCCTGCGAGGTCGAGATCGCCTCCGAGTTCCGGTACCGCGACCCGATCATCACGCGCTCGACCCTGGTGGTCACGATCAGTCAGTCGGGGGAGACCGCCGACACCCTGATGGCGATCCGGCACGCCCGCGAGCAGCACGCCAAGGTGATCGCGATCTGCAACACCAACGGCGCCACCATCCCGCGGGAATCGGACGCGGTGATCTACACCCACGCCGGCCCGGAGATCGGCGTCGCCTCCACCAAGGGCTTCCTCACCCAGGTCGCCGCCTGCTACCTGCTGGGCCTCTACCTCGCCCAGGTGCGCGGCACCATGTTCGGCGACGAGATCGCCCGCTGGATGGACGAGTTGGCCGGCACCCCCGAGCTGATCCAGCAGGTGCTGGACGGGCTCGGCCCGATCAAGGAGCTGGCCGGCGACTTCATCGACAAGAAGTCGGTGCTCTTCCTCGGCCGCCACGTCGGCTACCCGGTGGCGCTGGAGGGCGCGCTGAAGCTGAAGGAGCTGGCCTACCTGCACGCCGAGGGGTTCCCGGCCGGCGAGCTCAAGCACGGCCCGATCGCGCTGATCGAGGAGGGCGTCCCGGTCTTCGTGGTGGTGCCGCCGCAGGGCCGCGACCAGCTGCACGACAAGGTGGTCTCCAACATCCAGGAGGTGCGCGCCCGTGGAGCGCTGACCGTCGTCCTGGCCGAGCGGGGGGACGACGAGGTGGCGCCCTACGCCGACGTGGTGTTCCCGCTGCCGCGGGTCTCGACCATCCTGCAGCCGCTGGTGGCCACCGTCCCGCTGCAGTACTTCGCCTGCGAGCTGGCCACCCTGAAGGGCTACGACGTCGACCAGCCGCGCAACCTGGCCAAGTCGGTGACGGTGGAGTGAGCCGATGATCATCGGGCTCGGCATCGACGTCACCCAGGTCTCCCGGTTCACCCGGGCGGCCGCCCGCGAGGGGCTGCTGGAACGGGTGTTCACCCCGGCCGAACGGGATGCCTCGATGCAGCGGATGGCCGGACGATTCGCCGCCAAGGAGGCGCTGGCCAAGGCGCTGGGGGCGCCGTCCGGTCTGGTCTGGACCGATGTCGAAGTCTGCGCCGACGAGACCGGTAAGCCCTTCTTCAGCTGCACCGGAACGGTGGCCCGGCGGGTCGCCGAACTCGGCATCGGACAGCTCCACCTGTCGATCACCCACGACGCCGGGATCGCCGCGGCTGTCGTAGTCTGCGAGGCATGATGCACGGTGTTTACTCAGTAGCGACCATCCGGGCGGCCGAATCGGCCGCCATTGCTGTTGTCGGGGACGATGCGCTGATGCAGCGCGCCTCGGCCGGGTTGGCGTCGGTGGTGGCGGGGGAGTTGCGCCGCCGCTGGGGTGGCCTCTACGGGCGTCACCTGCTGATCGTGGCGGGCAGCGGCAACAACGGTGGGGACGCGCTGTTCGCCGGAGCCCGGCTGGCCCGGCGCGGGGTGTGGGTGCGTGCCTGGCGTCCCGGGTCGGGGGTGCACCTGGCCGGCTGGGAGGCCTTCCTGGCCGCCGGCGGACGGGAACTCGACGCGATGGCCGCGCTGGCCGAGCTGCCCGACACCGATCTGGTGCTGGACGGCGTCACCGGGATCGGCGGACAGGCCGGGCTGCGCGCCCCGGTGGCCGACTTCGCCCGGGCCTGCGCGGACGGCCGGGTGCCGGTGGTGGCGGTCGACCTGCCCTCCGGGCTGCCGGCGGACCTGCCCTTCGTCAGCCTGGTCCCGGCCGGCGAGCAGGTCGATCCGGTGCCGGTGCCGGTCGCTGCCCGCAGCACCATCGGGGACGGCCTGGCCGCCCACTTCACCGCGGACGTCACTGTCACCTTCGGGGGGCTGAAGGTCTGCCACGTGGTCGAGCCGGCCCGCTCGGCCTGCGGCCGGATCGAGTTGGTCGACATCGGCCTGCCGGCGATGGAACCCGAACTGGAGTGCTGGTCGCCGGCCGACGTCGCGGCCGCCTGGCCGGTGCCGTCGGCGACCTCGGACAAGTACTCCCGCGGGGTGGTGGGGATCGACGCCGGTTCGGCGAAGTACCCCGGCGCCGGCGTGCTGGCGGCCACCGGTGCGGTCCGGGCGGGCGCCGGCATGGTGCGCTACCTCGGCCCGGCCGAGGTGGCGGAGCTGGTGCTCTCCCGGCTGCCGAACGTGGTGGCCGGCCAGGGGCGGGTGGAGGCCTTCGTGCTGGGCAGCGGCTGGGGCGACCGGCCGGACGGCCCGGACGTGGTGGCCGCGGCGGTGGTCAGCGGCCTGCCGGTGGTGGTGGACGCCGACGCGCTCGGCATGCTGCCGCACCGGCTGCATCCCCAGGTGCTGCTCACCCCGCACGCCGGCGAACTGGCCCGGCTGCTGGGCATCGCCCGGGAACAGGTGACCGCCGACCCGGTCGCGGCGGTGCGGCACGCGGTGGCGCGTACCGGCGCCACCGTCCTGCTCAAGGGCGCCACCCAGCTGGTGGCCACCCCGGGGCGGAGCAGCGTCCAGGTCGCCGTCCCCGGTCCGGGGTGGACGGCGCAGGCCGGTTCCGGTGACCTGTTGGCCGGGATCTGCGGTGCCCTGCTCGCCGCCGGCGTGGCGGCGCCAGAAGCCGCCGGGATGGCCGCCAGCGTCCAGGCGATGTCGGCTCCGGAGGCGCCGCTGACTCCGCAGGATCTCGTGCTGACCTGGCACTAGACCCGGGGTGAGAGGACGCGCCTGGGCTGCGTCGTTCCTTCCCATCGCCGCAAGCCTGGGGAAAGATGAGGCTCAGCGTGTCACCGCGCTTCACCCCGAAGGAGTTGTGATGGGCAAGTATCCCGAGCAAGCCAAGGCGATCATTGACGCGGTGGGAGGTCTCGAGAACATCTCGGCGGCCACCAACTGTGTTACCCGCCTTCGCTTCGCGCTGAAAGATGAGAGCAAGGTCAACAACGACGCCCTCGAGGCCGTCGATCTGGTGAAAGGCTCGTTCTCCACCGCCGGCCAGTTCCAGGTGATCATCGGGCCGGGCGTTGTCGAAGAGGTGGCGGCTGACGTCACCGAACTCATGGGTGGCCAGGTCGCCACCAAGGAAGAGGTCAAGGCGGCAGCGGCGGAGAAACTCAACCCGCTGCAGCAATTCGTCAAGATCTTCTCCGACATCTTCGTCCCGCTGCTGCCGGCGCTGGTCACCGCCGGTCTGCTGATGGGCATCAACAACATCCTGACCCAGCCGGGCATCTTCGGCCCGCAGTCGCTGGTCGAGGCCAACCCCGGCCTGGCCGGCCTGGCCGGGATCATCATCACGATCGCCAACACCTCGTTCGTCTTCCTGCCGGTGCTGGTCGGCTGGTCGGCGGTGAAGCGGTTCGGCGGTAACCCGCTGCTCGGCATCGTGCTGGGCGCCATGCTGGTCCATCCCGACTTGCTGAACGCCTGGGGCCTGGGCAGCGCCCGTAGTGGCGACGGCATTCCCTACTGGGATCTGTTCGGCTGGCATATCGACAAGATCGGCTACCAGGGCCAGATGCTGCCCATGCTGGTCGCCGCCTGGGTGCTGGCCAAGGTGGAGATCTGGCTGAAGGCCAAGGTCAAGGAGAGCTTCCACCTGCTGGTGGTGGCTCCGGTCGCCCTGCTGGTCACCGGCTTCCTCGCCTTCGCGCTGATCGGCCCGGTCACCTTCTGGATCGGCGACCTGCTCGCCCAGGGCGTCACCTGGCTGTTCAACCTGGTGCCCGCGGTCGGCGGTCTGGTGTACGGCACGCTCTACGGCGTGATGGTGATCACCGGCATGCACCACACCTTCCTGGCGGTCGATCTGCAGTTGCTGGCCACCAACCAGGCCACCTTCCTGTGGCCGATCCTGGCGCTGTCCAATATCTGCCAGGGCTCGGTGGCCTTCGGCATGTACTTCGTGCTGCGCAACGCCAAGCAGAAGTCGCTGGCGGCCACGTCCGGTCTGTCGGCCTGGCTGGGGATCACCGAACCGGCCATGTTCGGCGTGAACCTGCGCTACAAGTACCCGTTCCTGATCTCGATCGCCTGCGCCGGCATCGCGGGTGCCTTCATCTCGATCTTCGGGGTGGTGGCCTCCAGCATCGGCGTCGGTGGCGTGCCGGGCATCTTCGCGATCTTCCCGCAGTACTGGGTGATCTTCGGCATCGCGATGGCGTTCTGCATCGTCGTGCCGGGGCTGATCACGCTGCTCTACGGCAAGCGCCAACTGGTCAACCAGGACGCCGCCGTGGTCGAGGCGGCCGAGGAAGCCGACCTGGCTGCGGCCGAGGCCTGACCGACCCGCCCCCGAAGGAGGACGCGATATGACCGAACTGGACTGGAAGAGGACAGCGGTCGTCTATCAGATCTACCCGCGGTCGTTCGCCGACTCCGACGGGGACGGGCTGGGGGATATCCCCGGGATCATCGGAAAGCTGGATCACATCGCGGCCCTGGGCTGCGATGTGATCTGGCTGACCCCGGTCTACGACTCCCCGCAGAACGACAACGGCTACGACATCCGCAACTACCACGAGGTGTATCCGCCGTTCGGCACCATGGCCGACCTGGAGCGGCTGTTGGCCGAGGCCCACGCCCGCGGCATCAAGCTGGTGATGGACATGGTGGTGAACCACTGCTCGACCGAGCACGAGTGGTTCGTCCAGGCCCGGTCCAGCCTCGACAACCCGTACCGCGACTACTTCATCTGGCGGGATCCGGCCCCGGACGGCGGCCCGCCGACCAACTGGGTCTCCAAGTTCGGCGGCAACGCCTGGGAGTACGACGAGCCGACCGGGCAGTACTACCTGCACCTGTTCGACGTCACCCAGGCCGATCTGAACTGGGAGAACCCGAAGCTGCGGGCCGAGATCTACCAGATGATGCGCTGGTGGTTCGCCAAGGGGATGGACGGCTTCCGGCTGGACGTGGTCAACCTGCTCTCGAAGGACCAGTCCTTCCCGACGGCACCACCCGGCACCGATGGCCGGCAGTTCTACACCGATGGGCCACGGATCCACGAGTACCTGCACGAGATGAACGCCGAGGCCTTCCGGGGCAAGCTGACCGTGGGGGAGATGTCCTCTACAACTGTTGAGCACTGCGTCCGGTACACCCGGCCGGAGAACGCCGAACTCGACATGACCTTCTCCTTCCACCATCTCAAGGTCGACTACCCGGGTGGCGAGAAGTGGACCGACGCCCCGATGGACTTCCTGGCGCTGAAGGACATCCTCACCCACTGGCAGGTGGGGATGGCCACCGGTGGCGGCTGGAACGCGGTGTTCTGGTGCAACCACGACCAGCCGCGGGTGGTCTCCCGGTTCGGCGACGACGGGCGGTACCGGGTGCAGTCGGCCAAGGCCCTGGCCACCGCCGTCCACCTGCTGCAGGGGACGCCCTACATCTACCAGGGCGAGGAGTTCGGGATGACCAACCCGCACTTCAGCTCGATCTCGCAGTACCGGGACGTGGAGTCGCTGAACGCCTACCGGGAACTGCTGGCGGCCGGAAAGCCCGAGGACGAGGTGCTGCGCATCCTGGACCGCAAGTCGCGGGACAACTCCCGCACCCCGGTGCAGTGGGACGCCTCGCCGCACGGCGGCTTCACCACCGGTGAGCCGTGGATCGAGGTGGCCTCGAACTACCCGGAGGTCAACGCCGCAGCGGCCATGGCCGACCCGGACAGCGTCTTCCACCACTACCGCAGGCTGATCGAGCTGCGGAAGACCGACCCGCTGGTCACCACCGGCCGCTACGAATTGCTCGACCGCGAGCACCCGTCGGTGTACGCCTACCTGCGCCGCGGCGAGGGTGAGGCCCTGCTGGTGGTGAGCAACTTCTACGCCGACCCGGTGACCTGGCAGCTGCCGCCCGAGGTGGGGGAGTACACCGCCAGCTCGCTGGTCATCGGCAACTACCCAGACCCGGCGTTCGGTGACTCGATCGCGCTGCGCCCCTACGAATCAGTGGTGCTCCGCCTCACTGCCTGAGCCTTGCCGCGCCCAGCAGCCTGACCGGGTCACACCGGGTGGCAAGGTGCGTGCAGTGGCTGCCAAATAGGCGGGCTGGCCGACAGATGCGTCGGCCAGGTGCGCCATTTGGCAGAAAGTGCACGATGCCCGGAGTGGGCCATGCTGGCGGTCGCTCCTCGTGGCGCTGGTAGAGTTCCACGCTGGTGTCTGGTGAGGAGCGTGGCAGATTGCTGTGGGCCGAGGCTCGGATTGACGACGGGCGACTCGTCCGCTTTCTCGCACCCTCCGCGGTCGACGCGGAGCGCATGCTGGCGGTGATCGCTGACGCCTTCGGGCACCGGCCGCCGGTCGATCCGCCGCCCCCGGCGCTGAGCGAGACCACCGAGGCCATCGCGGCCGCGCTGGAGCGGGGCTTCGGCGTGCTGGCCGAGATCGACGGCGAGGCCGCCGGCACCCTGATCGTGGTCCAGGACACCGACCACGCCTGGATCACCCGGGTCTCGGTGCGTCCGGCCTTCCAGCGGCACGGCATCGCCTCGGCCATGGTCGAGGTCGCCCTCGATCTGCTCGCCGAGCGCGGCGTGCCGACCGCCGACCTGATCGCCCGGGAGGAGTTCCCGCAGGTGGTCCGGTGGTGGCAGCGCCACGGCTTCGTCCGGGTGGACGCCGAAGGCACCCGGCTGCATCTCTCCCGCGCGCTCCCGGTCTGCGTCGAGGCGCCGACCGCCGAGGCCATGCAGGAGCTGGGCCGACGCCTGGCCGGCCTGCTCGCCCCCGGTGACCTGCTGATCGCCTCCGGCGACCTGGGTGCCGGCAAGACCACCCTCACCCAGGGGATCGGTGCCGGGATGGGCGTCACCGGAGCGATCATCTCGCCCACCTTCGTGCTGGCCCGGATCCACCGCAACCCCACCGACGGCCCCGGCCTGGTGCACGTGGACGCCTACCGGCTGGGCTCCTTCGCCGAGGTGGAGGACCTCGACCTGGAGGTGTCGCTGGCCGATTCGGTCACCCTGGTGGAATGGGGCACCGGGGTCGCCGAGGGGCTGAGCGAGGATCGGCTGGAGATCGACATCCGCCGCTCGCTCGACCCCGAGGACGAGACCCGCTGGGTGTTCCTCACCCCGATCGGCGGGCGCTGGACGTCCGTCCGCTCCGAACTGGAGGCATTGGCATGAGCATTGTGCTGGGGATCGACACCTCAGGGGTGGTCTGCGCCGGGGTCGCGAGGGACGGTGAGGTGGTCGCCTCCGGCGTCGTCCCCGATACCCGGGCGCACGCCGAACAGCTGATGCCGCTGGTGCAGCAGGTGATCGCCGAAGCCGGACTGGGCGGGCTGACCGAGCTCACCGGGATCGCGGTCGGGGTCGGGCCCGGCCCGTTCACCGGCCTGCGGGTTGGCGTGGTCGCCGCGATCACCCTCGGCGAGGCGCTGGGGGTTCCGGTGCGCGGGGTGTGCTCGCTGGACGTCCTGGCGCATCAGGCGAACCACCGTGGGACAGGGGACGGTTCCTTGTCCCAGCTTGTCAGAGCCACCTTCGGGGCCGGGGAGTTCATCGTTGCCACCGACGCCCGACGCAAGGAGTGGTACTGGGCCAGCTACGACGCCGATGGGCGACGGGCGGAGGGCCCCTTCGTCACCGCCCCCGATGCGTTGCCCGCTCTGCCGCAGGTCGGCCCGGTGACCGACGCCCCGCTCGCCCTGGACGCCGGAGTGCTGGCGGCGATCGCCGCCGACCTGCCGGACGCCGGGCTGGAACCGCTCTACCTGCGGCGGCCGGACGCCGAGGTGCCCACCGCCCGCAAGTCCACCCTGCTGCCGCCGCGGCTGGCTCCGAGGAGGGTCCGATGATCATCTCGTCCGCGCGGCCGGAGGACCTGGCGCAGATCCTGGTGCTGGAGGAGGCCGGCTTCGACCGTCCGCTGCGCTGGAGCCGGGAGGCCTGGCAGGCCGAACTGGACAATCCCGACCGGCTGGTGCTGGTGCGGCATGACCTGCGCGACCTGGCGATCGGGGTGGCCACCTTCAGCCTGGCCGCCGACATGGCCGACCTGTTGCGGGTGATCGTCGCCCCCGAGGCCCGCGGCCGGGGGATCGGCGGCTCGCTGGTCCGGGCCGGAATGGACTGGGCCAAGGCGGTCGGCGCCCGCCGGATGCTGCTGGAGGTGGAGCCCGGCAACGCCTCGGCGGTGCGCACCTACCAGAAGCTCGGCTTCGCCACCCTCGACCGGCGACGCGACTACTACGGCGCCGGCCTGGACGCCCTGGTCATGGCGGTGAAACTGTGACCGGACCACTGATCCTGGGGATCGAATCCTCCTGCGACGAGACCGGCATCGGGATCGTCCGCGGTCACGAACTGCTGGCCAACGAGGTCGCCAGCTCGGTCGATCTGCACGTCAGGTTCGGCGGGGTGGTGCCCGAGGTGGCCAGCCGTGCCCACCTGCAGGCGATGGCACCCACCCTGCGGCGCGCGCTGGCCACCGCCGACGTCGACCTGAGCGAGGTGGACGCGATCGCGGTCACCGCCGGACCCGGGCTGATGGGCGCGCTGGTGGTCGGGCTGTCGGCCGCCAAGGCGCTCGCGGTCGCGCTGAACAAGCCGCTCTACGGGGTGAACCACCTGATCGGCCACGTCGCGGTCGACCTGCTCGACCACGGCGACCTGCCGCAGCCCTGCGCGGCGCTGCTGGTCTCCGGCGGGCACACCTCGCTGCTGGCGGTGGGGGACATCACCAGCGACATCCGGGAACTCGGCGCCACCATCGACGACGCCGCCGGCGAGGCCTACGACAAGGTCGCCCGGCTGCTCGGCCTGGCCTATCCGGGTGGTCCGGTGATCGACCGGGCCGCCGCCGAGGGCGACCCGAAGGCGATCGCCTTCCCGCGCGGGCTGACCGCGTCCAAGGATCTGGTGAAGCACCGCTTCGACTACTCCTTCTCGGGCCTGAAGACCGCGGTCTCGCGCTGGGTGGAGACCCGTCGGCGGGACGGGCTGGACGTGCCGATCGCCGACGTCGCGGCGTCCTTCCAGGAGGCGGTCTGCGATGTGCTGACTGCCAAGGCGGTGGACGCCTGCGAGCACCTCGGCGTCGACACCCTGCTGCTCGGCGGCGGGGTGGCGGCCAACTCCCGGCTTCGCGCCCTGCTGGAGGAGCGGACGGCCGCCCGTGGCATCACGCTGCGCCGGCCCCGTCCGGCGCTGTGCACCGACAATGGCGCCATGATCGCCGTGTTGGGTGCCGAGGTGGTCACCGCTGGCCTGCCGCCGTCCGCGCTGACCATTGGTGCCGACCCCGGAATGGACGTCTCCAAGGTCGTCGCCTGATGCCTGCTCACCGATCCCTGAGGTCCCTGAGGTCCGGCTGCTCGGCAGCCGGAGTCTCGAAGGGTCGTCCCTGATGCCGTACACCCCCGTCCTCGCCACCCTCGGCTATGTGCTGTCACCCGATCGCAGCCGGGTGCTCATGGTGCGCCGCAGCCGGGACGGCGACGTCCACCAGGGCAAGTACAACGGGCTGGGCGGCAAGCTCGAGACCGACGAGGACGTGGTCGGCTGCATGATCCGGGAGCTACGCGAGGAGACCGGGATCGAGGTCACCTCGCTGCGGCTCCGCGGCACTCTCTCCTGGCCCGGCTTCGGCAACACCGGCGAGGAAGCCAGCAAGCTGCCCCCTTCGGCGGACTGGTTCGGCTTCATCTTCGTGGTCGACGCCTTCACCGGCGAACCACCCGACCACAATGACGACGGCCCGCTGGAATGGGTGGAGATCGACCGGCTGGGCGAACTGCCGATGTGGGAGGGCGACCAGCACTTCCTGCCGCTGGTGTTCGGCGACGGGCCGGCCTTCCACGGCGTCATGCCCTACCGGGACGGCCGTCCGGTCTCCTGGAGCTACACCCTGCTGGGGTAGCCGGGCTCCGCCTTCGCGGGAGCTACCAGGTTCAGGCCTCCGGGGTGACCGGCTTGGGATCCGCCTTGGGGTGCTTGCTGCTCAGCCCCAGCCCGAGGCCGGCCAGGAAGCCACCCAACAGCAGCCCGGCGCCGCCGGCGGCCAGTTGCACCAGCGGGTTGTCGAACTGCGCGCTGCGCCCGGTGGAGAGCGCGGCGTAGTGCCAGTAGGCGATCCAGCCGCCCCAGATCGCGATCCCGATGCCGGCGATGGCGACGATGATGCCGAACCACAAGGTGACCAGTGAGACGATCCGCATGGCGCACATCCTAACCACGGCTTGCCGGCTCACCACCCGGGACGCGGTACAGAATCCGTCAGATAGCCGACTTGGCTGCCATATTTGGCAGCCAAGCGCCCTATCTGGCTTCAAATGGACTCCACCGACAGGTCGTCGGTGAGGTCGTGGCGTACAGTCGCGGCCGTGGAGGAGTCGCTGGCACGCTGGCTGGTCGGTCCGGACGGGGCCGAGGCGCTGGCCGAGGCTGCCGCCAGCCCCGACCCGGCCTCGCTGGCCACCGCGCAGCGGCTGCGCCGACGCTGGGCGCCCGACCAGGCCGCAGCGGCCACCCGGCAGGTGGAGCTGCGCCGCCGGGCGGTGACGAAGTTCGGTGAGCGGGCAGCGACCCTGTTCTTCACCCCGGACGGTCTGGAGCAGGCCACCCGAAGGACCGTGGCCGGCTGGCGGGCCGCCCGGTTCGTCGCGGCCGGGGCGACCCGGGTGGTCGACCTCGGCTGTGGCATCGGCGCCGACGCCCTCGCCTTCGCCGACGCCGGGCTGGAGGTGGTGGCGGTCGAGCTCGACCCGGCCACCGCCGTGCTGGCCCGGGCGAACCTGGCGGAACGCGGCCGGGTGCTCACCGGCGACGCGGTCGCGCTGGCCACCGAACTGCTGGCTCCCGGCGACGCCGCCTTCCTCGACCCGGCTCGCCGGACCGCCCGCGGCCGCACCTGGCGGGTGGCCGAGGTCACGCCACCCTGGGAGTGGGCGACCGGCCTGCTCGCCGGCCGGACCGGTTGTCTGAAGGCGGGCCCGGGCATCTCCCGCGGTGACCTTCCGGCGGGGGTCGCGACCGCCTGGGTCAGCGACCGCGGCGACCTGGTGGAGGCTGGGCTGTGGTCGGGCCAGCCGGACTGGCCGGCCGACGCCCGGCTGGCCGTGCTGCTTCCCGACGGCGTCGAATGGCGGGTCGAGGATCGTCCGGAGCCGAGGATCGGAGGAGTGGGCGCCTACCTGTACGAGCCCGATCCGGCGGTGATCCGCGCCGGTGGCATCCCGGGCGTCGCCGAGCAGCTCGGCGGTTGGGGGTTGGCCCCCGGCATCGCCTACCTGACCTCCGATGCCCTGGTCGAGATGCCGCTGGCAACGCCGTTCGCCGTCGAACGGGTGCTCTCCCCCGACGAGCGGACGCTCCGCGGCTGGGTGCGCGAAGCCGCGATCGGCACCCTGGAGATCAAGGTCCGCGGCCTCGACGTCGACCCGGCCGTCCTGCGCCGTCGGTTGAAGCTCTCCGGCCCGCACGCGGCGACGGTGATCCTGACCCCGACGCCGGACGGCAGCCGGGCGGTGGTGGTCCGACGGCTCAGCTGAGCTGCCAGGAGTGGGGCGGGACGCCGTCCACCGGCTCGTCGGAGATGTTCAGTCGCAGATCCAGCCGGTGCTCGGGGCCGGCCAGGTGGATGGTGATCGAGGTGTTCGTCACCGCCGAGGTGGTGACGTCGGCGGAGGCCAGCCAGGGGTGCCGGCGGCGCAGCGCGATCATCGCGCGGTAGTGGTCGTGCAGTTCGGCGCCGAACGGCAGCAGCCCGTCCGGCGAATCCGGGAAGGGCGGCCGGACCGCGTCGTCGCCGTAGGCGTTCTCCTGCTTCTCGCCGGTGAAGCCCTGCTCGTCCCCGGCGTAGATGGACGGCACCCCCGGCAGCAGCATCAGCAGCGTGACCGCCAGCCGGACGTCCCGCGGGTCGTCCAGTTGGGAGGCGATCCGGGTGACGTCGTGGTTGCTCAGGAAGGTCTGCGGCAGGAACTGCCGGACGAACTCCCGATGATGCTGCAGCGCCCAGTCGAGGGCGAAGAAGTTGCGGTCCTTCAGCGCCGTCCAGGTCAGGTGCCACAACTCGTACTGGGTGATCGAGTCGATCCCGGCCTCGGCGATGAACTCGTCGAAGGGGCCGTGGAGCACCTCGCCCAGGATCCACACCTCGGGGTGGGCCGCCCGCACCCGGTCGATGATCGGACGCCAGGCCGCCGCGCCGGCGGAATAGGCGGCGTCCAGCCGCCAGGCGTCCGCTCCCCGGTCGAGCCAGTGGATCATCACGTCACCGATGTACTGCGCCACCACCGGGTTGCCGAGGTCCAGTTCCACCAGCCGGGGGTGCCCCTCGAAGTTCCACGGGTAGCCCTCCGGCGACCACTTGATCCAGCCGCCCTCGGGGGTGTCCGGCCCGGCGGCGATCGCCCGCCGGACGATCTCGTGATCGCGGGAGAGGTGGTTGAACACCCCGTCCAGGCAGATCCGGATGCCGCGGGCCTTCGCCTGGCTGACCAACTCCTGGAAATCGGCCTCGTCCCCTAGCCGGGGGTCGATCCGGTAGTGGTCCAGGGTGTCGTAGCCGTGCGAGCCGGCGGCGAAGATCGGCGCCAGCAGCAGCCCGTTCGCGCCCAGCTCGATGACGTAGTCCAGCCAGTTCAGCAGCTTGGGCAGCCGGTGGCTGATCTCGGTGACCGCGTTCCGTTCGGCATCGACGAACCCGAGCGGGTAGACGTGCCACCAGATGACGCTGGCCGGCCAACTCGGTGAGCCGGGACCGGGCCGGTGCTGCTGGGTTGCCATTTCAGGATTCTAGCCAGCCTCCTCCCGGTCGGGTCGCCGCCGATCCGCGCGTGCTAGCGTCGTGGGCCGGAAGCGAAACCATCTCGACGACGAGGAGGATCGATGTTGCGCAGCTACGGCTACACCCCCGAACAGATGGACTCCATCGGTAGGAAGCTGGTGAGCATCAAGCGGGAGATCGACGGCAAGCTCACCGAGGCGCAGCGCACCGTCGACCTGCTGATCGGCTCCGGTTTCGCCGCCGTTGTCGCCTCCGGTGCCTACTCCGAGCAGTTCCAGTCGCTCTCCGACGGCCTGCGCAACGTCTCGGAGAACCTGGAGCCGTTGGGCGACTTCCTGATCCAGTACGCCCAGGCCGTGGTCGACATCGACCAGCAGCTGGGCAGCGCGCTGCGCGGCTGACCGCGGACCGGGTCAGCGCAGGTGAAGACGACGCCGTGGGCCGCGGTGGTGGTCGGCGTCCCGGCCGTCGCCCTGGTGCTCAACCGGGTGCTGAGTGGCCAGTGGACGATGCTGACCATCGTCGGCATCGGCGTCGCCGGTGGGATCGCCGCTCTGGCGCTGTGGTGGGTGTGGGATCGCGGCCTGTTCAAGGCCGGCCTCCGGGCGGCCGCCCAGCACCTGCCGGGTGCGCTGGTGAGCGGCGGATACCTGGTCGAAGCCGGGTTCCGCAATGTGAACGGCCGGCGTCCGCCGCAGGCCGAGATCGTGCTGGCAGCCGACCCGGGCGGCTTGACGCTCTTCGACCCGCGCGGATCGGTGGAACCGGTGCTGGCGGTCCGGTGGGCCGACGTGATCGACGTCCTGCCCGGCGAGGCCACCCTGTTCGGCGAACAGCGCCGGGCGATGGTGGTGCTCACCCTGGAGGGCCGCCTGGTCCTGGTGCTGCGGGGCGACGAGAAGCGCGGCGTGTTCTCGGCGGGCGATGCCGCCGCCGGAAGCTTCGTCGGCCGGGTCAGGGAGCTTCGCGGCGGGATCGGAAGGCCCACCGCGGGAATCTGAGGGGAAGCGGGGACGGTGCCCCGCGGGGCAGTCCGCCTGCCGCTGGCAGACCCGGGCGTGGCAGAATCAACGCCATCGAGCTGTAGCGAACCCCCCAGCTGACCAGATCAGGCTGAGAAACGGAGTCGATATGGGACGCCTGCGTCCAGGGCTGCGGCGGACCACGTCCGTTGCCCTCACGGTCGGAATCGCCACCGCCCTGACGGTGGGCCTGACGGGTTGCGCGCCCGACACCCGGATCGAACCGGTGGCGCAGGAGTTGCTGGCCTCGGTGTCGCGCGCCGCGCCGCTGGTGATCGGCGCCCGTACCGCGGGGGTCACCAAGGCGCTGGAGGAGGCCGGCGACGCGACCCGGGTGATGGTGCCGATCCTGGTGCCGGATCTGACCCCGGCCGCCGGCCAGGTCACCGCCGAGACCACCGCCACCGAGCAGTTCCAGACCGTCGAGGAGGCCGCCGCCGCGCTCGGCGACTCCGGCCAGGTCGCCTGGCAGAAGTGGATCGAGGCCAACCGCGACGCGGTCGGCTACGTCGAGACCCTGATCCCGGTCACCACCAGCGCCAAGGGCAGCGATCCGGTGACCGTGCAGGTGGACGAGGCCGCGCTGAAGACCTTCGTCGCGCCGGTCGAGGCGGCCAACCTGAAGCTCTTCGTCAGCACCGCCGAGAAGCTGCCGCAGTGGCAGCGCACCATCGTCACGGTGAACGCCGGTGGCTTCATCCCCGAGATCACCGGGCTGACCGGAACCTTCCTCGGGCTGGCCGAGCTGGAGAGCGTGGAGCCGTCCGGCGAGGCGCGGTTCGCGGTCTCCGTCCGCCATCCGGACGCCAAGGAGGCGATTCGCTACCAGGTCGAGCAGGCGTTGAAGTCCTTCGGCACCGGGAAGATCTGGGGCAAGGTCAGCCGCAAGGAGTTCGAGGCCCGGATGGCCTCGGTCGAACTGCCGTCCGACTTCGCGCTGACCTCCACCCAGGCTCAGGTGATGGTCACCACCGCGGCCGACGGGCAGTACGATCCCGCGCTCTCGCTGGCCGACAACCTGGCGGCCCAGGCGGGTCGCTACCGGGTGGCGGTGGATCCGGCCTCGTTCACCCCGCCGGCGGATCTCAACCAGCTGCGCAGCGCGGCGATCGACGCCGCGTTGAAGGAACTCGACAAGCGGACGGTGGCCGAGCAGAAGCGTCCCGGCACGAAGCTGCTGGTGGGCGGCAAGTCGGGGCAGTCGACCACGGTCAAGAACTCGCTCGCCGAGGACCTGCACGTCACCTTCTTCAAGTGGGGCTCCAAGAAGCAGGTGGTCTCGGCCTTCATCAAGGCGCACAAGAGCCTGCGGCTGCGACTGCCCAAGGGCAGCTACCGGCTGGTGTACGCCTCCGGCAAGAACTGGTACGGCAAGAAGTACTCGTTCGGGCCGACCGGCCAGTACAGCGAGTTCAAGACCTCCTCGTCCAGCAAGGCGCTGAAGATCGTGGTGAAGGCGAACTACACCTACACGGTCAGCATCGGATCCGGCGGCAACGTGCCCAGCGGTTCCACCGAGAACCCGTTCGAGAAGTGAGGCGCCGGCATGGCTGACTGGAGCAACTACGACTACGCGCGCGCGGCCCTCAACGATCCCCGGCTGCCCGCCGCCGAACTGGCCGCGATAGCGGCCGCCCAGCCCGGGTTGTGGCAGCAGGTCGCAACCCACCCGGCCGTCTACCCCGATCTGCTGGGCTGGCTGCAGGCCCGCGGGGTCACCCTGCCACAGCGCTACCCCGCCCAGCCGTCGCCGTACGGCGGCCAGCCGGGCCAGCCGCAGTACCCCGGTCAGCCGGGCCCCTCGCAGTACCCGGGCCCATCGCAGTACCCAGGTCAGCAGCAGTACCCGGGTCAGCCGTACCCCGCGCAGCCCCAGTACCCCGCCATGCCCCAGCCGGCCCAGCTCTTCCCGCAGCAGCAGTACCCGCCCGTCCAGCCGCAACCGCAGGCTCCGGCGCAGCCGGCCCCGGCGGCGTTCCTGGCGGAGCCCGAGCCTCTCGGTTCGGATCCGCTGACCGAGACCACGGTGCTCCCGGAAGCGGTGACCACGAAGCCGGCCGAGCCCGCGGTCGGTGAACCCGTGGACGTCGAGGCCCCGGCGGTCACCGAGTTCGTCCCCGATCTCCCGGTGCCGGACGAGTCGCCGGAGACGGCACCGAGCGAGCCCGTCGAGCCGGTGGTCGAGACCATGCCGCTGCCGGAGCTCACCACCCCGGACGAGCCGACCGCGGCCCTGCCGCCGGTGGACGAGCTGGAGCAGCCGTCCCCGGTCACCGAGCCGCAACCCCTGCCGCAGCAGCCCGCGCACTGGCAGCCGACGCCGCCGCAGCAGGCTCCCGCCCCGCAGTGGACGCCGTCCGGCCAGGCGCCGGCCGGGCAGTTCCCGCAGCAGACCCCCTATCCGCCCAGCGGCTACCCGGGGCCCCAGCAACTGCCGCCGCAGCAGGCGATGGGCCCGCAGCCGGGCGGCTATCCGCCGGCCGGCTACCCGGCGGCGATACCGCCGCAGGGTCCGGCCCGCAGCCGGAACCGGTTGCTGCTGATCGTCGCGGCGGTGGTGGTCGTGCTGTTGGGCGGCGGAGCCGGGGTCTGGGCGCTCACCCAGGGCGGCGGGGGAACCGACGAGTGGCGTCCCACCAATGTCCGGACGGTGGCGCCGGGCGCTCCGGCCGACGTCGGTCCCTGACCGGTAGGACGGCCGGGGCCAGCCCGCTGCTGCCCCGAGCCGACCGCCATCGTTCATCGAGGCGTCAACTGGCGTTGCTCGAACCGTGAGGCAGGCTGCCTAGCGTCGAGCCATGAGCCCCACCCGCCCTCGCCGGGTCGCCGTCCTGGCCGACACCGACAGCCGCTGGAAGTGGGGCATGCTCACGGCCGGGCAACTGCGACCGACCGACGGCATCGATCCCTACCAGCTCGACCGCGGCGACCGGCCCAGTCCGCGCCAGCTCGCCGAGGCCGGGGTCGATCCGGAGGCGCTGGTCGCGACGACCATGTCCGAGTTGCCGCACCGGTTGGCCGAACTGCCGCCGGACGTCCTGGTGATCGCGCTGGGTGGCGGCGGCGTGGTGGCCGCCGTCCACGCCCTGGCGGCCGGCTGGCCGGTGGAACGGCGACGTCCGGTGCTGGTCAGCGGCTACTTCGGCGTGGTCTACGAGAAGCTGGTGGAGGGCCTGGTCGGCCGGGTCGGCACCGACGTGGTGCTGGCCAACAGCCCGGCCGACGTGGCCCGGTTCCGCTCGGTGTACGCCGGCCTGGGGCTCGACCCGGCGCCGATCGTCGAGGCCGGGCTGCCCTTCCTGGCCGAACCCGCCGGGCCGGCCGGACCGCACCCGTTCACCCTCACCTTCGCCACCCAGCCCAGCGTTCCGGGCAGTCAGCTGGATCGCAGCTACCTGGTCGGCCGGCTGATCCGGCATGCCCGGCTGCATCCCGATCGGCGGGTGCTGCTGAAGCTGCGCAGCGTGCCGGGCGAGCGGGTCACCCACGCCGAGCCGTATCCCTACCCCGCGCTGCTGCGCCGGGCCGGCGACCTGCCCCCCAACCTGCACCTCGACATCGGCGCCATGACCGAGGTGCTGGCCGCCACCGACCTGCTGGTCACGGTGTCCTCCACCGCCGCCCTGGAGGCGATGCACGCCGGCGTCCCGACCGTGCTGCTGACCGACTTCGGGGTTCGCGAATCCCTCGGCAACGCGCACTTCGTGGGCTCGGGCTGCCTGGCCTCCTTCGACGAGGTGGACGACGGCCTCACCCCGCTGGTGGACGCCGGCTGGGCGCGTCAGCACGGCGTCGGCGGCCCCAACCCGGACCCCTTCCGGGCCCGGGTGGCTGACCTGCTGGACGCGGAGCCGCCCGCGCTGCGGCCCTACTACACGCTGCGCCGCAGCCCGGTCTGCCTACCCCGGCTGCTGGCCTCCTACGGCCTGGCCGCCGACGGACGGCCGCTCGCGGCGGGCGCGGCTGGCAACGTCAGGCTGCTGCGGCGGGTGGTGCGCTCCACCGCCCGCACCTTCTACCGAACCGGCGCCGAGGTCGTGGCGCCGGCGCTACGCAAGTTAGGAGCCCTGTGAACCCCAAGCCAGTCCTGCCCGGCGAGAACGGCCCGGAGGTGGTCGCGGTGATCCCCGCCCGCGGCGGCTCCAAGGGCGTCCCCGGCAAGAACCTCGCCGAGGTCGGCGGCGTGCCGTTGGTGGTCCGGACGATCCGGGCCTGCCAGGCGGCGACCCGGCTGTCGGCGGTGGTGGTCTCCACCGACGACGACGCGATCGCCTCGGCCGCCCGGCAGGCCGGCGCGGTGGTGGTCGCCCGGCCGCCCGATCTCTCCGGCGACACCGCCGGCAGCGAGGAGGCGGTCGTCCACGCCCTCGAGGTGCTGTACGGCAGCGCGGTGGACACCGTCGACGTGGTGGTGCTGGTGCAGTGCACCAGCCCGTTCACCGAACCCGGCGACCTCGACGGCGTGGTGCAGGCGGTGCTGGCCGGCGCCGACACCGCGTTCACCGCGGCCCGGTTCCACGGCTTCGTCTGGCGTCCCGAACCGGACGGCGCGGTGGCCGTCAACCACCACCACAAGCGCCGCGCCCGCCGCCAGGAGCGTCCGGTGGAGTTGCTGGAGACCGGTGCCGCCTACGCCATGCGCGGCCCGGCCTTTCTGGCCAAACGCCGCCGCTTCTTCGGCACCATCCGGGCGGTCGAGACCTCGGCCGAGCGGGTGTTGGAGATCGACGAGCCGGGCGACCTGGAGCGCGCCCGGATCCTGGCTCCCCGGTTCGACAACCCCGGCGGGCGTCCGGCCCGGGAGGACATCGATGCCGTGGTGCTCGACTTCGACGGCACCCAGACCGACGACCGGGTCTGGCTGGGCGCCGACGGCAGCGAGCAGGTGGCGGTGCACCGCGGCGACGGTATGGGCGTCGCCGCGCTGCGCCGCGCCGGGATCGAGGTACTGATCCTCTCCACCGAGACCAACCCGGTGGTGACGGCCCGGGCCACCAAGCTCGGAGTCGAATGCCGCCAGGGGGTCACCGGCAAGGGCAAGGCGCTCACCGCCTGGTGCGCCGAGAAGGACATCGACCCCGCCCGGGTGCTGTTCCTCGGCAACGACGTCAACGACCTGCCGGGCTTCGCCGAGGTCGGCTGGCCGGTCGCCGTCGCCTCCGCTCACTCTCCGGTGCGGGCCGCCGCCCGCGCCGTCACCTCCGTGCCCGGTGGGCACGGCGCCGTCCGCGAGATCGCCTCGTGGATTCTCGGAAAGGACCTGTCATGACCGCAGACCTCAACCCCCGGCTGCGTCGGCTGGGCGACCGCCTGGTCGGCCCCGGACAGCCGGTCTACCTGATCGGCGAGATCGGGATCAACCACAACGGTGAGCTGGCCAACGCGCTGCAGCTGATCGACATCGCCGCCGAGGCCGGGCTGGACGCGGTGAAGTTCCAGAAGCGGACGCCCCGGGTGTGCACCCCGCGCGACCAGTGGGACGTCGAACGCGACACCCCCTGGGGTCGGATGACCTACATCGACTACCGCGACCGGGTGGAGTTCGGCGAAGCCGAGTACCGCGCCATCGACGCCCACGCCCGGCAGCGCGGGATCCACTGGTTCGCCTCGCCGTGGGACGTGGAGAGCGTCGAGTTCCTCGCCCAGTTCGACCTGCCCGCCCACAAGGTGGCCTCGGCCAGCCTGACCGACGACCAACTGCTGCGGGCGCTGCGCGGCACCGGCCGGACGATCATCCTCTCCACCGGCATGTCGACCCCGGAGCAGATCCGGCACGCCGTCGAGGTGCTGGGCAGCCGCAACACCGTGCTGCTGCACGCCACCAGCACCTACCCGGCGCCGGCGGAGGAACTGAACCTGCGGGTGATCGACACCCTGATGGCCGACTACCCCAACGTCCCGATCGGCTACTCCGGCCACGAGACCGGGCTGCAGACCACGGTGGCCGCGGTGGCGCGGGGCGCGGTGATGGTCGAGCGTCACATCACCCTCGACCGGGCGATGTGGGGTTCGGACCAGGCGGCGTCGGTGGAGCCGGCCGGGTTGGTCCGGCTGGTCCGCGACATCCGGGTGATCGAGCAGGCGCTGGGCGACGGCGTGAAGCAGGTCTACCCCGGTGAGCTGGCGGCGATGCGCAAGCTGCGCCGGGTGGCCGGGGTGGTCGCCGAGGCCAGGGACGGGGCGGTGGCGTGACGGCTCTCGCCCTGGTCGAGAGCCCCGTCCAACTGCTGCACGTCATCGAGTGGTGCCACGCCACCGGCTCGGCCGATCGCACCAGCATCGCGGTGCTGGCCCCCGGCGACAGCACCAGCCGCCGGCAGTTGCGGGCCATGCTCGACTACGCCGAGGAGGAGGGGATCGCCACCCGCTGGTGCGACCCCCGGCGGCAGGGACCGGCGGCCCTGGTGGGTACCCTCGCCGGGCTGCGGTCGGCGCTGCGGGCAGCCGACCGGCTGGTGGTCGGCGATCCGTTCTCCGGCCTGATCCAGCTGCTGCTGCCGGCCTACCGTGGCGACCGGCTGGTGGTGGTGGACGACGGCACCGCCACCATGGAGTTCACCACCCGGCTGGCGGAGGGGTCACCGCTGCTGCGCTGGGACGCCCCGCCCGGCCTGGCCACCCGGCTGCGTCACCCCGCCGCCCGGCGGGCGCACCGGATCTTCTCGCCGTCGCCGGGCCGTCCGGTCACGGTGTTCACCGTGATGCCGGCCAGCCGGGTGCCCGGGCTGCTGATCCACCCCAACCATTACGACTGGGCCAGGGGACGGTTCGGCCGTCCCAGCGTGGTTCCCGGCACCGACATCGTCGGCACCTCGCTGGTGGAGTCCGGGGTGGTGGCGGTCGACGCCTACCTCGACCAGGTGGCCGCGCTGGCCGCCGGGGGATCGGGCCGGTACTACGCCCATCGTCGCGAGGCTGACGACAAGCTGGCCCGGATCGCGGAGCGGACCGGACTGCAGGTGGTCCGTCCGCGGGTGCCGCTGGAACTGGAACTGCGCCGCGGCCCGGTGGCCGAGCGGGTGGTCGGTTTCCCCTCGTCGGTGGGCTATACCCTGCCGGTCGTGCTGGCCGGCGTCGGCACGCGGGTGGAACTACTCCCGGTCGAGCCGGCCTGGCTGGCGCCCGGGATCGGGGCGGGGACCCGCCAGTTCCTGGCGTCGATCGCGGCGAAGCAGCCGGTCAGCGTGGGACGAAGGTCGGCAGCACGCCGTTGAACACCACGTTGTAGCCCAGCCCGTGGGCGACGATGTAGCTGATCGCCAGCAGCACCACCAGCACCACGAAACCGAAGATCACCACGCCGATCACCCGGCCCACCGGATGGGCGGGGGGCAGCGTCCCCTCATCGTGGATCTCCGCCTCGCCACCGGTGCCCCACGCCATGGCGCGGATCCCGAAGGCGAACAGCGCTGGCAGCCCGGCGCCGAGCACGACGCCGATCGCCAGGATTCGCCATGCCGCGTCCAGCGCGGCCCACACCTGCGTCACTGGTTCACCCCCGGTGAAAGCGCCACGCTGTCCTCGTCGACCGTGGCCGGCTCCCATTCGTCGTTCACGTTGTGCTTGCCGATCGGATCGCGGCGGGAGTGCAGCCACATCGCCAGCCAGGCGACCACCATCACGACGAAGACCACCACCGCGCCCGGGGTGCCGCCGATCAGGTGGCCCAGCCACCACATCAGCGCACCGGCCAGCCCGGCGGCCGGCAGTGTGGTCAGCCAGGCCAGGCCCATCCGTCCGGCGACTCCCCAGCGGACCTCGGCGCCCTTGCGTCCCAGGCCGGAACCGAGGATGGAGCCGGTGGCCACGTGGGTGGTCGACAGCGGGAAGCCGAGCTGGCTGGAGGTCAGGATGACCGCCGCCGAGGAGCTCTCGGCGGCCATGCCCTGCGGCGAGGAGATCTCGACCAGGCCCTTGCCCATGGTGCGGATGATCCGCCAGCCGCCGATGTAGGTGCCGCTGGCGATCGCCAAGGCGCAGGCCACCTTGACCCACAGCGGGATCTGGTGGGTGTCGACCCAGTGGCCGGTGGCCAGCAGGCCGAGGGTGATCACGCCCATCGTCTTCTGCGCGTCATTGGTGCCGTGGGAGAGGGAGAGCAGCGATGCCGTCCCGATCTGTCCCCAGCGGAAGCCCGCCTCCTGGTAGCGCCGGTTGACGCCCTCGGTCACCTTGAACACCAGCTTGGTGCCGACCATGGCGACCACGATCGCGATCGCCGGCGAGACCAACCCCGGCAGGATCACCTTTCCGACCACGCCGTCGAGGTGGTAGCCCTCGCCGATCCACTTCACGCCGCCGACGCCGAGACCGGCGATGGTGGCGCCGATCAGGCCGCCGAACAGGGCGTGCGAGGAGCTGGAGGGCAGGCCCCACAGCCAGGTCAGGATGTTCCACAGGATGGCGCCGGCCAGACCGGCCATCAGGATCAGCAGCAGCGCGCCGCCGCCGTTCCCCATCACCTCGGGAATCGGGGTGCCGTCCGCATTCTGGATCCGGATGACGGCGTTGGTGACGGTGATCGCCACCTCGACCGACAGGAAGGCACCGATCAGGTTGAGAATGGCGCAGAGCGTGACGGCGCCTTTTGGAGTAAGGGCCTTCGTCGCAATCGACGTAGCCATGGCGTTCGCGGTGTCGTGGAAACCGTTGGTGAAGTCGAACGCCAGGGCGGTTACGACAACGAGCGCCAGGAGTATGAACTCGGGGGACACAGCAATCATCGTAAGGGTGAACGGCGGGTTGCGGAAACTGGGAATCCCGCTAGCCGCGCTAGCGCGTCCCCCCAAGCGGGAACCGGGTTTGAGGACCGAAACCGCTAGCCGCGCTAGCGAGTTCTACTGGTCGGATCGGCCCCCCGGACGCGGGTGCGTCCGCCGCTCCACCTCCGTCCGCCCCCGCTTCCACCGAAGGCTCCCCTTATCGCCGAGGGCTCGTGTCTGGGTAGGAGCCCTCGGCGATAGCGGAAGCCCTCGATGGTGTGACCGGCGGACGGCGGAGAGCGCGGGGGACGGGGTCGTGCCGACGTCCCGGTTGGGGCTGACGTCCCGGTTCGTGCTGACGTCCCGGTTGGGGCTGCCGTCCCGGTTCGTGCCGACGTGCCGGTTGGGGCTGCCGTCCCGTTTCGTGCCGACGTGCCGGTTCACGCCGCCGTCCCGGTTCGTGCCGACGTCCCGGTTTGGCGCTGCCGTCCCCGTGGTTGGTGCCCATCGCATGGTTGGTGCTCTGCCCCACGGTCGGTGCCGACGTCCCGGTTCCTTCTCGCCGAGGGCTCCCCTTATCGCCGAGGGCTCGTGTCTGGGTGGGAGCCCTCGGTGATAGCGGGAGCCCTCGGTGGGCTTGAGGACGTACGGGGTGGTGGAGGGGCGGTGATGGGGCGTCGTGGCTGCGGATAGGATTCGGGCCATGGCGTCTTCCATCCTGACCGCGGTGGCCTGGCCCTATGCCAACGGCCCGCGGCACATCGGTCACGTGTCCGGCTTCGGGGTTCCCTCCGATGTGTTCTCCCGCTACATGCGGATGGCCGGGCACGATGTCCTGATGGTGTCGGGGACGGACGAGCACGGCACCGCGATCCAGGTGCAGGCCGACAAGGAGGGCCTTACCCCGCAGCAGACCGCCGACAAGTACCACCGGGTGATCGCCGAGGATCTGCAGGGCCTGGGGTGTTGTTACGACCTCTACACCCGTACCACCACGCTGAACCACCGCGCCGTCGTCCAGGAACTGTTCCGGACGCTGCACCGCAACGGCTACCTGATCGCCGAGCGGCAGATGGGCGCCATCTCCCCGTCCACCGGACGGACGCTGCCCGACCGCTACATCGAGGGCACCTGCCCGCTGTGCGGCTACGACGGCGCCCGCGGCGACCAGTGCGACAACTGCGGCCGCCAGCTCGACCCGGCCGACCTGATCAACCCCCGCTCCCGGATCAACGGCGAGGTGCCGGAATTCATCGAGACCGAGCACTTCTTCCTCGACCTGCCGGCGCTGGCCGGCGCGCTGGGGGAGTGGCTGGAGACCCGCACCGACTGGCGTCCCAATGTGCTGCGGTTCAGCGAGAACCTGCTGAAGGAACTGCGTCCGCGGGCCATCACCCGCGACCTCGACTGGGGGGTGCCGATCCCGCTGCCGGCGTGGGAGGACGCGCCGATGAAGCGGATCTACGTCTGGTTCGACGCGGTGATCGGCTACCTGTCGGCGTCCATCGAATGGGCGCGTCGTTCCGGCAACCCGGACGCTTGGCGCACCTGGTGGCAGAACGCGGACGCCCGGTCGTACTACTTCATGGGCAAGGACAACATCACCTTCCACTCGGTGATCTGGCCCGGGATCCTGCTCGGCGTCAACGGCCAGGGCGACAAGGGCGGATCCCCGTCCAGCTATGGGCCGCTGGATCTGCCGACCGAGATCGTCTCCTCGGAATTCCTCACCATGTCGGGTTCCAAGCTGGCCTCCTCCCGCGGTCACGTGATCTACGTGCGGGATTTCCTGGCCGAGTTCGGTCCGGATGCGCTGCGGTATTTCATCGCGGTGGCCGGTCCGGAGAACCAGGATTCGGACTTCACCTGGGAGGAGTTCGTCCGCCGGACCAACTACGAGCTGGCCAACGAGTGGGGCAACCTGATCAACCGGTCGATCTCGATGGCGCACAAGAATGTCGGCGCGATCCCGGTCGCCGGGGAGCTGACCGACGCCGATCGGGAGCTGCTGGCCGCGTCGAAGGCAGCGTTCTCGACCGTGGGCGACCTGTGGGGCCGGTGCAAGTTCAAGGCCGCCACCACCGAGGCGATGCGGATCGTCGGGCTGGCCAACAAGTACCTCTCCGACCAGGAGCCGTGGAAGCTGAAGGACGACCCGGCCCGTCGCGACACCGTGCTGCACGTCGCGCTGCAGGTGGTGCAGGACTGCAACACCCTGCTGACCCCGCTGCTACCACACGCCTCCCAGAAGGTGTTCGAGGCGCTCGGCGGTGAGGGGGTCTGGGCCGCCCAGCCCGACCTGATCGAGGTGAGCGAGGACGGTGGGTCGTCCTACCCGGTGCTGACCGGCGACTACACCGCCCAGCAGGCCCGCTGGGAGTCCCGTCCGATCGCCGTCGGGACGCCGTTGGTCAAGCCCACCCCGATCTTCGCCAAGCTGGACGAGACCCTCGCCCAGACCGGCCCCAGCTGGGCCCCGATCGGCTGAGCCGGACGGCCGACCGGAGCCGAGGAATTCCCCACTGTGCCGGTGGGGGAGGGGCGCGGTGAACCACCTTGCCGACCGTCCATGGAGTGGACGGGGTTGCGTCGCTGGTGGGGTCGATGCTGAAATACCCGACATGAGCGCGACGCTGGTCACCCGCACCTGGGCTGATCTGTGCCGTCTGTGTTCCGCGGCCTGTCGTAGCTGAGACACCGGACCGCTCTCTCGCCCGCCGTCCATAAGGGCACCCGTCTGACCACACCATGGCCGATCCAGGCCTGCCTCCGGTCAACCCTCCCCAAGAAGAAGTAGGAACATGTCTGCATCCCCGCAGGTCAGTGCCGACCAGGCCCTGACCCAGAAGCCCAAATCCACCAACCCACTGTCGAAGTTCAGCGTCCAGATCGTGATCGGCCTGATCGCCGGTGTCGCGCTCGGCTTCACCGCCGCCGCCATCGGCAAGGTCGGCGACCAGCCCAACTGGCTCACCGCCACCCTCGGCGAGGTCGGCAGCGCCTACGTCGGCCTGCTGCGGCTGCTGGTCGTCCCGCTGATCTTCACCGCGGTGATCAGCTCGATCGCCCGGCTTCGCGAGGTGACCAACGCCGCCCGGCTCGCCGTCCAGACGCTGATCTGGTTCGCCATCACCGCCGCGGCGTCGGTGCTGCTGGGCATCCTGATCGGCGTGGTCTCCGGACCGTGGCTCACCGCCGGGGTGTCCGGCGACGCCGCCGGCGACCCCGGCCGGGTCGGTTCCTGGACGGCCTTCCTCACCGGGCTGATCCCGAGCAACTTCCTCGGCCTGCAGGTCGGGCTGCGGGGCACCACTGAGACCGGCTTCACCGCCAGCGCCGACTTCAACGTGCTGCAGATCATCGTGCTCGCCATCGCCTTCGGCATCGCCGCGCTCAAGGTGGGCGACAAGGCCGCCGGCTTCATCGGCTTCACCGAGTCGGCGCTGGCCGTGGTGCAGAAGGTGCTGTGGTGGGTGATCCGGCTGGCGCCGATCGGCACCGCCGCGCTGATCGGCAAGGCGATCGCCACCTACGGCTGGGCGTCGCTGGCCTCGCTGGGCGTGTTCGTGATCGCGGTCTACGTCGGCCTGGTGCTGGTGTGGGCGATCGTCTACCCGCTGATCCTGCGGTTCCACGGGCTCTCGATCGCGCAGTTCTACAAGAACGTCTGGCCGGTGATCACGCTGGGCTTCGTCACCCGCTCGTCGATCGGCGTGCTGCCGGTCACCCAGGAGGTCACCGAGCGCAACCTCGGCGTCCCCCGCTCCTACGCCAGCTTCGCCGTCCCGCTGGGCGCCACCACCAAGATGGACGGCTGCGCCGCGATCTACCCGGCGATCGCCGCGATCTTCGTCGCGCAGTTCTACGGCATCCAGCTGAACCTGACCCACTACCTGCTGATCGCGTTCGTGTCGGTGCTCGGCTCCGCGGCGACCGCTGGCACCACCGGGGCGACCGTGATGCTGACCCTCACCCTGTCGACGGTGGGCCTGCCGCTGGAGGGCGTCGGCCTGCTGCTGGCGGTCGACTCCATCCTCGACATGGGACGCACCGCGCTCAACGTCACCGGCCAGGCGCTGGTGCCGACCATCGTCGCCAAGCGCGAGGGCATCCTGGACGAGGCCACCTACAACGCCAAGCCGGTCTTCGAGGGCGTGAAGATCTGACCTTTGCGAACCACCGCCCCCGGCTTGACCTCAGGCCGGGGGCGGTCGCGCTTCTGGGGCTCAGTCGGGTTTCGTCCAGCTGATCGTGTGCCGGAAGGCGATCCGGTGGCGCATGGTCGCTCCCGGCATGGTCGCCCTCACCACACCGTGCAGTTCATCGAAGCCGAGCTGGGGTTCGGCGACCGGGAAGGGGGCGGGGCCGACACCGCCCGGGAGTGGGCGCGGATGCCTGATCAGGCCGATCACCGGGTTGGTCAGGGCGGAGAGCACATCCCACGCCGTATCGCGGAGGGTGACCGGTGGCGCCAGCCCCCACCGCCAGAAAGCGTCCGCCAGGGGCGAGCAGCCGGGCGACCTGGGCCAGGGCCTGGCCGGCGTCGAGGTGGTGCAGGACAGCCACCATGGTCACCAGGTCGACCGGCTCGTCGAGATCGGCGAGGTGCGTGGCGTCGATCGTCACGTTCGGCAGCCCCGCGCAGCGGGTGGACGCCTGGGTACGCATGGCCTGGTCAAGGTCGGTGCCGTGCACCTGGTCGAAGCGCGGTGCGAGCTTGGCCACCAGCCCGCCCTGCCCGCAGCCGATGTCGATCGCGGTGCGCCGGCGCTGCGGCAGGTTTCGCAGGATCCACGGGTGGAAGTGGTCGTTGTGACTCCACGGATGGCGGCTGTTGAACCTGGTTAGCGCCGCGGCCGTCCGCAGCACCACCGGATGCCTCGAGCCGCGTATGTCCACCCTTGGCAGGTTACTGTTTCGCACGACCTCCTCAACAAGGTGTGGGAAATGGTGCGTCTTCGCACCAGAAGCCACACCATCCTGAGGGTGTCGAGGCCTGTGGATATCGCAGATCAACCAGAAGTTATCCACAGCCGGACAAACTCGCTGGCACAGTTGGGTTCCGACTGGCCAGAACAGCGGGCATGCATCAACGACAGGAGATCACCCCTGAGCTGCGCGGCCTCATCGGCGCTCAGCGCGGCATCATCCGGGCCGATCAGGCGTTAGCCCACGGGCTCGGGCGTTCCGCCTCAACGAGGCTGGTTGCACAGGGGTACTGGAAACGGATCACCCCCGGCCTCTTCGACGCTTCGCCGCTGACCGATGACTTCGAGAAGGACGCCTGGGCGGCACTCCTCGGCGCAGGTGACCGGGCGGCGATTGGTGGTGAGGCAGCCTTGAGGCTGCATGGTCTGAACCGCCGGGCGGACGACGGCATTGAGGTCTGGGTACCACCCGGCAGCCAGCCCAACTCATTCGCCGGAGTCATAGTGCGGCGGGATCGGGCTGGTCGGATCCCGCGGGCGCGCGGCCTACTCACTCGGATCTCGATTGAGGACGCCGTCGTCGATGTTGGCCAGTTTCTCTCCGACGAAGCCCTCGTCGGGCTGATCTCGGATGCCACCCGGCTTCGAATCACCACTCTGCGTCGGATCGCCGAAGCGGTGAGCCACCGCACCCGGCTGCGCGGACGACGGCAGTTCGGTGTGTTACTGGCTGATCTGGGTGGCATCGAGAGCACGCTGGAGTTCGCCTACCGGCGGGATGTCGAGCGCGCTCACGGGCTGCCGGCCGGTCAGCGTAATGTGTCGGTGTCCAGGGGAACCAGATCGGATGTGTTCTACTCCGCGTACGGCGTGCTGGTGGAACTGGACGGTCGGCTCGGGCATGAAGACGCTGAGTCAGCCTTCCGCGACCTGAACCGCGACAATCTGCACGCGCTGGTCCACAAGACCACGCTGCGGTATGGCAGCCACGCCGTTCGGGGCAGGCCCTGTGAGGTGGCGGCGCAGGTCGGATACCTGTTGATCGAGAACGGCTGGCCAGGTCCGGTTCAACCCTGCTCCCGCTGCCGGCTGGTGGCGGCCTACTGATCGGACCAGCTCATAGTGTGGGTTTCGGTGCGAGGTCGCACCAAAAGCCACACCCATAGTGGCGTCGGGCCTGATGGTGGCTCAGGAGATGGCCGCCAGGGCGCGCCGCATCGAGAGCGGGCGGAAGCCCGCGGCCAAGGCTCGGCGCTTCAGGTCGGGTTGGGCCCGCCAGAGCGCCCAACCGCGGCGCAGCAGCACCAGCGGGGGTTTGCGGTGGCCGGCCAGGTCGCGGCGCAACCGCAGCGCGAACACCAGCCAGCCGGGACGGTCGAGGTAGATCGGCGTGACCGCGATGCCGGCAGCCTCGAGGTGGGCGAGCAACTCGACCGCGAAGATCCCCTCAGCCACCACGCACCGGCAGTCGTTCAGCGCCACGGTGTGACGTCCGACGGCCCGGCTCTCCGAGATCGAGTACTGCGGCACCTCGACCTCACCGGTGTCGAGCAGTCGGCGCAGCGCGGCGACTGCGGCGGCGGCGTCCCAGGAGGCGGGGTCGTCCCAGTCGATGATGCCGTAGTCGGTCAGCACATGGCCGGGGTGATCGGCGTCGAAGTAGAAGTCGTCCAGCCGGAACTGCAGGCAGTCCGAGGCGTGGGCGAGCCGGGACTTGCCACTGCCCGAGGCGCCGGCCACCAGAAACAGCTGGGGCGCTGGCTCGGCCCGGTCGGGCGGGGAAGCGGGCTCCTGGGTCACCGGCGGTCAACTCACAGTCGTTCCAGCAGCCCGGCCAGCAGGGCCCGCAGCCGGGGCTCGGCGGCCTTGCCGGCGGCGATCACCTCGGCGTGGTTCAGCGGCTCGGGGGAGATGCCGGCGCCCAGGTTGGTGACCAGCGAGATGCCCAGCACCTCCAGGCCGGCCTCGCGGGCGGCGATGGTCTCCAGCGTGGTCGACATGCCGACCAGATCGCCACCCAGGATGCGGGCCATCCTCACCTCCGCCGGGGTCTCGTACTGCGGGCCCCGGAACTGGACGTACACCCCCTCGTCCAGCGTCGGGTCGACCTGCTTGGCCAACTCGCGCAGCCGGACGGAGTACGCCTCGGTCAGGTCGATGAAGGTGGCTCCCTCCAGCGGGGTGGCGCCGGTCAGATTGAGGTGGTCGCGGATCAGCACCGGCGTGCCCGGCGCCCAGTCGGGGTTCAGGCCGCCGCAGCCGTTGGTCAGCACGATCGCCTTCGCGCCCGCCGCCGCCGCGGTCCGGACGCCGTGCACCACCGCGCCGACCCCGCGTCCCTCGTAGAAGTGGGTGCGTCCGGTGAACAGCGCGGCGACCTTGCCGGTGGGGGTGCGGAGCAGTCGCAGTTCGCCGCCGTGGCCGGCCACCACCGGGGCGGCGAAGCCGGGAAGCTCGGGCAGCGGAAGGGCGCCGATCGGCTCGCCGAGGCCGACCGCGGCGCTGGACCAGCCCGAGCCCAGCACCAACGCCAGGTCGATCCGGTCGAGTTCGAAGGCTGCCAGCAGCGCGGCCGCCGCAGCCGATGCATCCAGGTGATCAGTCACGCCGCGACTCTACCGAGCCGGTCCGGCCGGTCGCCAGAAGACCCGGTGGCTCAGCGCTGTTCCGGCTGGTTGGTGGCGTCGCCGGCCGGCTCGGGCCCGGTCTCCACCGGCTCGACTGGCTCCGCGGCCCCGGACTCCACCGGTTCCGCGACCTCGTCCGCAGTGGGCTCGGCCGCGGTGTGCAGCATGTCGAGCCCCTCGTCCTGGTCGTCCTCGTCCTCCTCGGACGGCAACGCGCTCAGCTGGGAGCGCATCGGACGCCGCGGCAGGTGGGCAACCACCAGCACCAGGCCCATCAGCAAGCCGATCCAGATCAGCGCCAGGCCGAAGTGAACCAGTCCGCGCGGCCCCAGGTAGGCGATCCCCGCCAGGATCACGCCGAGCCCGGCGAGGCCGACCGCCAGCCAGCGGGCCAACCGGCCACGGTTGCCCAGCGGACGGGCTCGACGACTCAGGTGCCACAGGCCGACGCCGAGCGCGCCCTGCAGCGGCAGCGCGGAGAGCTCCAGCAGGGCGACCTGGGCAGGGGTCTCCTCCGGCCAGCCGAGCACGACCATCGAGATGGAGGCGACCACGCCGTAGATCACCAGCGTGATGACGAGCCAGGGGCGGGACACCAGAGCAGCCTAAACCCGCCGACGGCCTGGCCAGGTAAGCCGGCCCGGCGGGTTGCTGGTTCCGGGCCGGCCGGCAGGGGACAATGCCGATGTGACGAACGTGGTGATCGTGGGCGGCGGACCGGGTGGCTACGAGGCGGCGCTGGTCGCCCGGCAACTGGGTGGCGAGGTCACGCTGATCGAGCGACGGGGGCTGGGCGGCTCGGCGGTGCTCACCGACGTGGTGCCCAGCAAGACGCTGATCGCCGCTGCCGAGGCGATGGCCGAGATCCGCCGGGCCGAGGACGTCGGCCTGCGGCTACGCTCCGCCGAGGCGGGCCTGGCCGCTGCGGTGGGCGTCGATCTGGGACGGGTGAACCGCCGGATCCGGGCGCTCGCCCAGGCCCAGTCCGACGACATCCGCGCCCGGCTGCTGGCCGAGGGCATCCGGCTGATCGACGGCACCGGACGACTGGACGGCACCCGCCAGGTGATCGCCAGCACCGCCGACGGCGACCAGACCCTGCCGGCCGACATCATCCTGGTGGCCACCGGGGCCAGCCCGCGGGAACTGCCCGACGCGCTACCCGACGGCGACCGGATCTTCAGCTGGACCCAGCTGTACCACCTGACCGAACTGCCCGAGCAGCTGATCGTGGTCGGCTCCGGGGTCACCGGCGCCGAGTTCGCCAGCGCCTACCGGGCGCTGGGCGCCGGGGTGACCCTGGTGTCCTCCCGTCCGCAGGTGCTGCCCGGCCAGGACGCCGATGCCGCCGCGGTGATCCAGCAGGTGTTCGAGGCCAGCGGCATGACAGTGCTGAACAATGCTCGCGCGACCACCGTGGCCCGCCGCGGGGACGAGGTGGTGGCCACCCTGGCCGACGGGTCCGAGGTGGTCGGCTCGCACTGTCTGATGGCGGTCGGCGCGATCCCCAATACGGCCGGCATCGGGTTGGCCGAGGCCGGGGTGGAGCTGACCCCGAGCGGGCACCTCAAGGTCGATCGGGTCTCCCGGACGTCGGCCCGCGGGGTGTACGCCGCCGGCGACTGCACCGGGGTGTTCGCGCTGGCCTCGGTGGCCGCCATGCAGGGCCGGATAGCGATGTGGCACGCGCTGGGCGACTCGGTCACCCCGCTGGATCTCAAGACCGTGGCCGCCACCGTCTTCACCGCCCCCGAGATCGCCACCGTCGGGGTGAGCGAGGACGAGGCCCGTGAGTTGCGCGCCCGGGTGGTCCGGTTGCCGCTGGGCTCCAACGCCCGGGCCAAGATGCGGGCGGTCAGCGACGGCTTCGTCAAGATCGTCTGCCTGCCGACCACCGGGATCGTGATCGGCGGGGTGGTGGTGGCACCGTCCGCCAGCGAGCTGATCCACCCGCTGTCGATCGCCGTCCGCAACAAGCTGACCGTCGACCAGCTGACCGCGTCCTTCACCATCTACCCGTCGCTGAGCGGCTCCTTGGCCGAGGCCGCCCGCCGGCTGCACAGCCACGCCACCGACCAGCCGATCACCTACTGAGGTCCGTGCCGGCGGCGCCGGGTGGCCCCGAAACCCACCGGAACGGACGTGAACCGGGGGCGTCCGTAGGCCGCTGACCAGGTGGGACACCGGAACCGTCCACCCCGGGACGAAGGGACGGTTCCTGGGCGCCGGGAACCGTCCCCGGGCGCTAGGAACCGTCCCCGTGTCCCACGCCTGACAAAGCTGGGGGCGCCGGAACCGTCCCCGCGTCCCAATCCCGCGCTGACCAGGTGGGACACCGGAACCGTCCCCGTGTCCCAAACGGAAGCGGAACCCCCAGGATCGGCCGCGCCCGCGTCAGGCGTCGCGGATCTCGCAGAGCACCTGGCCGCTGGAGACCGGGTCGCCGGGGGCGGCCTGCAGGTTGGCGATCACGCCGCTGCGGTGGGCGGTGATCGGCTGCTCCATCTTCATGGCCTCAAGGACGATCACCAGGTCACCCTCGCTGACCTGATCGCCCTCCACCACGGCGACCTTCACGATCGTGCCCTGCATCGGGGCGGCGAGGTCGTTGGTCGCCGGCGCCTTCGCCCGGGCGCCACCGGAACTGCGCTTCACCGGACGCTTCGGCCCGGTCGCCTTGACCGCCGGGGCGGCCAGCGAGGCTGGCACTCTGACCTCGATCCGGCGGCCGTCCACCTCGACCACGTAGGCGGTCTTCTCCTCGGCCTCGGTCTGGCCCAGCGCGCCGGTGTAGGGCGCGATCGGGGTGGCGAACTCGGTCTCGATCCAGCGGGTGTGGACGCCGAAGTCGCCGTCCGTCGCGACGAAGGCTGGCTCGCGCAGCACCGCGGCGTGGAAGGGCAGCACCGAGGGCATCCCCTCCAGCACGGTCTCGGACAATGCCCGGCGGGCGCGCTCGATCGCCTGGCTGCGGCTCGCGCCGGTGACGATGATCTTGGCCACCAGCGAGTCGAAGGCGCCGGGCACGGCCATCCCGGTGGTGTAGCCGGTGTCCACCCGGACGCCCGGTCCGGTCGGCGGCTGCCAGGCGGTCAGCGTGCCGGGGGCGGGCAGGAAGCTGCGTCCGGCGTCCTCGGCATTCACCCGGAACTCGATCGAGTGCCCGCGCACCGGCGGGTCGTCGTAGCCCAGCGGTTCGCCGTCGGCGATCCGGAACATCTCCCGCACCAGATCGATGCCGGTCACCTCCTCGGAGACCGGATGCTCGACCTGCAGCCGGGTGTTCACCTCGAGGAAGGAGAGCGTGCCGTCCTGCCCGACCAGGAACTCGCAGGTGCCCGCGCCGACGTAGCCCGCCTCGCGCAGGATGGCCTTGCTGGCGGCGTACAGCTGCCCAACCTGATCGTCGGTCAAGAACGGAGCCGGGGCCTCTTCCACCAGCTTCTGGTGGCGGCGCTGCAGCGAGCAGTCCCGGGTCGAGATCACCACGACGTTGCCGTGGCTGTCGGCCAGGCACTGGGTCTCGACGTGCCGGGGACGATCCAGGTAGCGCTCGACGAAGCACTCGCCGCGGCCGAAGGCGGTCACCGCCTCGCGGGTGGCCGACTCGAACAACTCGGGCACCTCGGCCAGGGTGCGGGCGATCTTCAGCCCCCGGCCGCCGCCGCCGAAGGCAGCCTTGATCGCGATCGGCAGGCCGTGCTCGGTGGCGAAGGCCACCACCTCGTCCGCCGACGCCACCGGGTCGGCCGTCCCGGGCACCAGCGGCGCGCCCACCCGCTGCGCGATGTGGCGAGCCTGCACCTTGTCGCCGAGCGCCTCGATCGCGGCCGGCGGCGGACCGATCCAGGTCAGTCCGGCGTCGAGCACGGCCTGGGCGAAGCCGGCGTTCTCGGCCAGGAAGCCGTAGCCGGGGTGGACGGCGTCCGCGCCACTGCGTTCGGCCACCGCCAGCAGCTTGGCGACATCGAGGTAGGTGTCGGCCGGGCTCAGCCCGTTCAGCGCGAACGCCTCATCGGCCAGCCGGACGAACAACCCGTCGGCGTCCGGATCGGCATAGACCGCGACGCTCGCCAGGCCGGCGTCCCGGGCCGCCCGGATCACCCGCACCGCGATCTCGCCCCGGTTGGCCACCAGCACCTTGGTGATCGGCATCGCTGCCCCTTCCTGCCTGCCCACCCTGCTCTGCAGTTTCTGCCACCTGGTGCGCCTGGTCGACGTATTTGTCGGCCAGAGCCCTCAGATGGCATTTAGTGCACCCGGGTGGGGTTCCGTCGGCAGTCTAGAACGAACCCCGGCGGGTCGGGCCGCAGTACCGACGTTCCTCGCCGACGGTGGGATGCTGGGGCGATGAGCATGGTGCAGGGCCGGGTCTGGCGCGAGGGGACGTTGCAGCGCGAGGACGTCGGGCTGGCCGAACTGAGCGACCTGCTGGCCGACCCGCAGTCGCTGGTCTGGCTGGATCTGGTGAAGCCCGAGCCGGAGGTGCTGGCCGCCCTGGCCGAGGAGCTCAACCTCGACCGGCACGCCGTCGAGGACGCGGTGTCGCCGAACGAGCGTCCCAAGGCCACCCGGCACGCCGGCCACGTCTTCCTCACCTGCTACGCCACCCGGTTGACGGTGGACGACCAGGGCCTCCAGCTGGCCACCCCGCGGATCTCGGCCTTCGTGCTGCCCAACGGGCTGATCACCGTCCGCTCCGGCAGCTTCGACTTCGACGAGGTGCTGCAGCGCTGGGCGGACGAGGGGCTGCTCGAACACGGCGTGGGCGCGCTGGTGCACGGCATGCTCGACGTCGTGGTGGACGGCCACTTCGACGCCATCCAGGCACTCGACGACGAGGTGGAGGGGCTGGAGGACATGCTGTTCGGCGACGCCGTCCGTCCCCGGGTGTTCCAGCAGCGGGTGTTCGGCGTCCGCAAGGTGCTGGCGCAACTGCGGCGCAAGGTGCTGCCGATGCGCGAGGTGGTGTCGGCGGTGATGCGCTTCCGCACCTCGGAGACACTGCCGATCGCGCACGAGCTGGACGGTGACTTCGACGACCTCTACGACCACGTGATCCGCGCCGCGGACTGGAGCGAGTCGCTGCGCGAGGTGGTGGGCAATGCCTTCGAGACCAGCCTCTCGCTGCAGGACGCCCGGCTGAACGACATCATGAAGAAGCTGGCCGCCTGGGCCGCGATCGTCGCGGTGCCGACCGCGATCACCGGCTGGTTCGGCCAGAACCTGCCCTATCCCGGCTACAACACCGGCTTCGGGGTGACGTTGAGCATCGCGCTGATCCTGATCGGCGGCGTCGGGCTGTACCTACTGTTCCGCAAGGTGGACTGGCTGTAGTCGGCTGAACAAATCGACAGCTGGATTGCCGATTCGGGCAGCCAGGGAGCCAGATCAGGCCATCTGGAGGTCGATTTGTTCGGGGGCGTGGTCGGGCGGGCCCGCGCGACCACGGTCGGCTAGCGCGGGGTCGGAGCGATCCGCAGCGAGTCCAGGCTGGCGCCGGGCGGCAGGTCCACCGCCAGTCGGACGGCGCGGGCCACGTCCGCGGGGGCGAGGTAGTCGTCCGGACGGTAGGCGCCGCCCTCGGCCGCGCGCAGCCCGGCCTGCATGGCGGTGGCAGTCCGCCCCGGGTGGACGGTGGTCACCTTCACCCGGCCGGTCTCCTCGGCGCGCAGCGCGTCGGCCAGCGCGGTGAGGGCGAACTTGCTGGCGGCGTAGACCGACCAGTTCGGGTTGGCGCGCAGTCCGGCGCCGGAGTTCAGGAACACCACCAGGCCGTGGGCCGCGCGGAGCGCCGGCAGCAGCAGCCGGGTCAGGGTGGCCGGCGCGATCGCGTTGACCTCCAGGGCGGTGCGCCACTGCTCGGTGGTCGACTCGGCCACCGGTCCGTAGCCGCCGAGCACCCCGGCGGAGTGCACCAGGACGTCCAGTCGTTCGATGCCGGCGACCGCGGAGGCGAGCGCGGCCTGGTCGGTCAGGTCGGCCAGGAAGGGCGCCGCGTCCGGCAGCACAGCCACCACCTCGGCGACCGCGGCCTCGTCCCGGCCGCCGACCAGCACCCGGTGGGTGCGGCCGAGTTCGTTGGCGATGGCCCGTCCGATCCCGCGGCTGGCCCCGGTGACCAGCGCCAGCGGCCTCGCGGTTGGGGTGCTCATGCGGGGTCCCCGCGGAGTTGTTCGGGGGAGCGCAGCGGAGGAGAAGAACTTCGTGGGGTGGTCATGCGAACACCGCTATCGCGACCGGGATCAGCCACAGCCCGCCGAGCACCAGCAGGACGCGGTCGTGCATCACGACCTCCTCCGGCGCCCCGGCCTGGCCGGCGTCGATCGTCATGGCGTACCGCAGGATGGCCAGCGCGAACGGGGCGATCGAGATCGCCGTCCACGGCACCCCCCACAGCGGCGCGCGGCCGGCATCGAAGGCCCACAGGCTGTAGGACATGATCACCAGCCCGGCCGACACCGACCACACCATCCGCAGGTAGCTCTCGGTGTAGCGCTCCAGCGAGGCGCGGGTGCCGGCCTCGGCGCCCAGACCGCGGAGCTCGGAGTACCGCTTGCCGGCCACCATGAACAGCGAGCCGAACGAGGCGACCAGCAGGAACCACTGGCTCAGTTCCAGCCCGGAGGCCACGCCGCCGGCCACCGCGCGGAGCAGGAAGCCGGCCGCCACCATCGCCAGGTCGAGGATCGGCTGGTGCTTCCAGAACAGCGAGTAGCCCACCTGGAAGACCCAGTAGATGGCCAGCGTGATGCCCAGTTCCGGACGCACCCAGAACCCCACCGTCAGCGCGGCCGCCAGGCAGACCGCCGACAGCGCGTAGGCCACCGGGATGGCCAGCTCGCCGGCCGCGATCGGACGGAACCGCTTGCGCGGATGCTGCCGGTCGGCCTCGACATCCCGGATGTCGTTGAACAGGTAGATCGAGGCGCTGAGCAGGGCGAAGGCGAGGAAGGCCCAGGCCGAGGCGATCGCCACCGCGGGCTCGAACAGCCGGCCGGCGGCGACCGGCGCGGCCAGCACCAGGACGTTCTTCACCCATTGCTTGGGACGCATGGCGCGCAGCCAGGCCGGCAACGCGGACCTGCTGGTGGGGACGGGAAGGCTCTCGGACATCGGCTCCAGCTTATCGGCGGTCGTCGGTGGCCTGGTGACCTCGACCCTTCGTCACGCTCAGGGGCGCTTCGTCACGCTCAGGGAGCGTTGCGCGACCACAGGGTGTGCCACTCGACGTCCAGCTCGGCCAGCATGGTGCGGAGCAGCGGCAGGCTGATCCCGACCACGGCGTGGTGGTCGCCGGCGATGCCGGTCACGTAGGCCCCACCCAGGCCGTCGATGGTGAACGCACCGGCCACCTCGACCGGCTCCCCGGTGGCCACGTAGGCGGCGATCTCGTCGTCGCTCAGGTCGGCGAACTGGACGGTCGTGCTGGCCACCGCCGTGCGGGCGGCGTCGCCGCGGATGACGTGATGGCCGGTGTGCAGCACCCCCGTCCCGCCCCGCAGCCGACGCCAGCGGGCAGTCGCCTCGGCGGAGTCGGCCGGCTTGCCGTGGATCTCGCCCTCGAAGGCCAGCACCGAGTCGCAGCCGACCACGATCGCATCAGCGATGCGGGACGATGCGACCCTTCGAGACTCCGAGTTGCGCTCGGACCCCAGGGATCGTAGCGACGCCGCGACCGACTCCGCCTTGGCGCGGGCCAGCGCGGCGACCAGCCTCACCGGATCGGGTTCGACGATCGAATCCTCGTCGAACCCCGACACCACCACCTCCGGCTCGATCCCGGCGGCCCGCAGCGTGGCGAGCCGGGCTGGTGACCGGGAGGCCAGGACGAACCGCGGGCTCAGCGTCCGCCGCCCAGGATCTGGCCGAGCAGGTCGCCCAGCAGATCCCCGCCGGACTGCTCGGCCGGCTGGCTGGTCCGCCGGGTCTGCTTGGCCGGCGCCGGCTCGCCACCGCCGAGCATGCCGCCCAGCAGACCGCCCAGCAGGTCGCCGATCCCGCCGCCGGAGGAAGCGCCGGACGAGCCGCCGCCCAGCAATCCGCCCAGCAGGTCACCGAGCATGTCGCCACCGGAGGCCTGCTGGGTCTGCTGGCCGCCGCCGAGCAGGTTCTTGGCCAGCCAGTTCATCACGATCGGGGCCAGGATCGGCAGCAGCTTGGCCAGCAGGCCGCTGTCCTGTCCGGCCAGCGCGCCGAGCCGCTGCGGGTCGTTGGCGAAGGCGTGGCCGAGGATCTTGCGGCCGTCCTCGGTGTCGATGTCGTCCAGGCTGTTGATGTCGCCGGTGTGCTGGCTCAGCGCACCCAGCAGGCTGGCCTGGCCGTCCGGGTCGGCGGCGTTGACCTGCAGGCTGCCCAGCAGGGTCGGTACCGCCACCTCGACCGCCTGCTCCACGTCGGCGGGCTTGGCGCCCACCTGCTTGGCCAGCGCGTTCAGGTCGATGCCGGCCAGAATCTGGCTGACGGCGTTGTCACTCATGAGATGGTCCCCCTCTTATAACCGGAAACTACTGCGCCAGGCCTCCCGGCCGGGCACGACGGGCGTGCGCACGGTGTGCCAGTACGAACGCCAGCCGCCGGCCAGCGTACTGGTCATCGGTTGGTGCGGGATAGGGCGCTGCCGGCGCAACGCGATCAGCACCGTCGCCACCGCTGCCAGCTCGGCCTCGGTGGGCTGGCCGGAGCGGAGCTCCCAGGCGACCTCCGGCTCGCTCACAGCGGGGTCCCCGCGACGTTGTTCTGAGGAGCGCGGCGGGGGAGAGGAACTTCGTGGGGTGCTCACAGCGGGATGTTCCCGTGCTTCTTGGGCGGCAGTTGCTGGCGTTTGGTGCGCAGCAGCCGCAGCACCCGGATCACCTGAGCGCGGGTCTCGTGCGGGAAGATCACCTTGTCGATCGAGCCGCGCTCGGCGGCGACGTACGGGTTGGCCAGCTCGTCGTCGTACTCCTGCACGAGTTCGGCGCGACGGGCGTCCGGCTGGTCGGCGTCGGCCAGCTCGCGCCGGTAGAGGATGTTCACCGCGCCCTCGGCCCCCATCACCGCGATCTGGGCGGTCGGCCAGGCCAGGTTGACGTCGGCGCCCAGCGGCTTGGAGCCCATCACGCAGTAGGCGCCGCCGTAGGCCTTCCGGGTGATCACGGTGACCAGCGGGACGGTGGCCTCGGCGTAGGCGAACAGCAGCTTGGCGCCGCGCCGAATGATGCCGTCCCACTCCTGGTCGGTGCCGGGCAGGAAGCCGGGGACGTCCACGAAGGTGAGGATCGGGATGTTGAACGCGTCGCAGGTCCGGACGAACCGGGCCGCCTTCTCCGAGGCCTTGATGTCCAGGCAGCCGGCGTAGACCAGCGGCTGGTTGGCGATGATCCCGACCGCGCGTCCCTCCACCCGGCCGAAGCCGCACAGGATGTTGGGCGCGTAGAGGGCGTGCACCTCGAGGAACTCGTCGTCGTCCAGCACCCCGCGCACCACCTCGTGCATGTCGTAGGGCTGGTTGGGCGAATCTGGGATGATCGTGTCCAGCCGCCGGTCGTGGTCGGTGATGGTCAGGTCGGCCTCGGTCTCGTCGTAGACCGGCGGATCCTCCAGGTTGTTCTGCGGCAGGTAGGTCAGCAGTTCCCGGACGTACTCGATCGCGTCCGCCTCGTCGGCGGCCAGGTAGTGGGAGCTGCCCGACTTGGTGGAGTGGGTGCGGCCGCCGCCCAGTTCCTCCATGGTGACGTCCTCGCCGGTCACCGTCTTGATCACCGACGGCCCGGTGATGAACATCTGCGAGGTCTGGTCGACCATCACCACGAAGTCGGTCAGCGCGGGGGAGTAGACGTGGCCGCCGGCCGCGGCGCCCATGATCAGCGAGATCTGCGGGATCACCCCGGAGGCGAGGGTGTTGCGGCGGAAGATCTGGGAGTACAGGTCGAGCGAGACCACGCCCTCCTGGATGCGCGCGCCGCCGCCCTCGTTGATCCCGATGATCGGGCAGCCGGTCTTGATCGCGAAGTCGAGGATCTTGACGATCTTCTCGCCGTAGACCTCGCCCAGCGCCCCGCCGAACAGCGTGACGTCCTGGGAGAAGACGCAGACCGGACGACCGTGGATGGCGCCCACCCCGGTGATCACCCCGTCGGTGTAGGGACGTTTGGCGTCCATCCCGAAGGCGGTGGCCCGGTGCCGGGCGAACCTGTCGAACTCGGCGAAGCTGCCCTCGTCCAGCAGGGCGAGGATGCGCTCCCGGGCGGTCAGCTTGCCCTGGGCGTGCACCTTCTCGACGGCCTCCGGCGCGCCGGGGTTGAGCGCCTCGGTGCGGCGATCGGTCAGGTCGGCGAGCTTCCCGGCGGTGGTGTGGATGTCCATCCCCATAACCGCACGATAGTGCTCCGGGACGGCTTTGGCAGGGGTGCCCGATCCCCGCCCGGCCGGCCGCCACCGGATAGGGTGCCGGCGTGGACCCCCTGATTGACGCGGACTGGCTGGCCGGCGAACTCGGCGACGGACTCTGGCGGCGGGTCGAGACGGTCGCCGCGATCGGCTCCACCAATGCCGAACTGGGCGCTCGGGCGCGGGTCGGGGAACCGTCCGGACAGGTGCTGGTGGCCGATCACCAGAGCGCCGGACGCGGCCGCTTCACCCGGGTCTGGGAGGCGCCGCCCGGCCGGGCGGTGGCGATCTCGGTGCTGCTCCGGCCGCCGTCCGTCCCACCCCAGCGGTGGTTGTGGCTGCCGCTGGTGGCCGGCCTGGCGGTGGCGGACGGGCTGCGCGCCGCGGCCGGCGTGGACGCCCGGCTGAAGTGGCCCAATGACGTCCTGATCGACGGACGCAAGGTGTGCGGCATCCTGGCCGAGCGGGTCGAAGGCGATCCCCCGGCGGTGGTGGTCGGGATGGGGATCAACACCCTGCTGAGCGAGGACGAACTGCCCGTCCCCACCGCCACCTCGCTGGCCCTGGCGGGCGCCGGGGTGGCGCCGGGCGAGGTGGTTCGCGAGGTGCTGCGCGGGTTCGAACGCTGGTACGGCGCCTGGGCGGACGGTGAGGAGCTGCGCGACCCCTACGGCCAGCGCTGCGACACCCTGGGGCGGGAGGTGCGGGTGGTGATCAGCCCGACCGAGAGCGTCGAGGGGGTCGCGGTCGGCATCGACCCGGACGGACAGTTGCTGGTGCGCACCGGCGAGCAGGTGCGTCCGTTCTCGGCGGGGGACGTCTGGCACCTGCGGTGAGCTGTTGCCCGATGTGGGACGATATGGGACGTGGGTCTGCCAGAGAGATACCTCGGAGCCGATGAGGTTCAGGTACTGCACATGCGCACGCACGGCAAGGCGCTGATCGCGCCGGTGCTGGTGCTGCTGATCACCGCCGTGCTGGCGGGCGTCGCCTTCGCGGCCGCGCCGCAGGACTGGCAGCCGTGGGCGGGCTGGGTGCTGCTCGGCCTGGCCCTGGTGGTGATCGTGGTCTGGGTGCTGCTGCCCTACCTGCGCTGGCTGACCACCACCTACACCCTGACCAACCGCCGGATCATCACCCGCCGCGGCATCATCAACAAGACCGGCCACGACCTGCCGCTCACCCGGATCAACAATGTCGCCTACGAGCGCAGCCTGACCGACCGCATCCTCGGCTGCGGGACGCTGCAGCTCACCACCGCCGCGGAGGCGCCGGTGGAGTTGCACGACATCCCCGACGTGGAGCGGGTGCACGTGGTGATGACCGAACTGCTCTTCGGTAGCGACGAGCGGACGGGCGGCGTGCCCGACGCGGGCGAGTGACCGCCGACCCACCCACCCGGCTGCCGCTGGGCACCCAGCTGCTGCGGTTCGTCCTCACCGGCGGGTTGTCGGCGGTGGTCGACTACGGGCTGCTGGTGGCCCTCTCCGCGCTCGGGCTGGAGCCCCGGCTGGCGAAGATGGTCTCCTTCGTGGCCGGCACCACCACCGCCTACCTGATCAACCGCCGCTGGACCTTCCAGGCCGAGCCCAGCAAGCGGCGGTTCGCCGCCGTGGTGGCGCTGTACGCGGTCACCTTCGTCGTCCAGGTGGGGCTGTTCGCGCTGCTCTACCCCTGGGTGCTGGGCTGGGGCGGCAGCATGTTGCTGGCCAATACGATCGGCTTCGTGATCGCCCAGGGCGTCGCCACCACGGTGAACTTCGTGGTGCAGCGGACCGTCATCTTCCGCTGACCAGAAACCCTGCTGAGGGTCCCTACAGCACCGTCATCCGCTGCGGTTCGACCAGCACCCCCGAGGCGGTCGGCAGTTCCGAGGGCATCACCCGGTAGACCCGCTGGCCCTCGGCCTCGGCGACGAAGTCGGTCGGCACCCCGTCGACGTAGTGGACGGCCGCACCGTCGTCCGCCGCGAACCCGGCCGGCAGTTCACCGGCCGCCACCGCGGCGGTGTAGGCCGGAGCCCGATCGGCCTCGCCGTCGAAGTGCGGGCAGAAGCTGCCCGGCACCAGCCCCAGGCCGCCCCGCCAGGCGCGCAGCGGACCGAAGGAGTCGGTGATGCAGCCCTGGTGCCAGCAGCTGCCGCCGGCGGAGACCCCGGCCAGCACCACGTCGCCGGCCGCGGCCCGCTGCCGCAGCGCCGCCGAGACGCCGTGGGCGTCCCACAGCGCCAGCAGGTTCACGGTGTGACCGCCGCCGACCAGCACCACGTCCGCGCCGGCCAGCCGCTCCACCGAGTGCGCCGACCCGCCCTCCCACAGGCTCAGCACCATGGTGCGGACGCCGAGCGTGCCGTAGGCCAGCAGGAAGCGGTTGACGTAGTGCGGATCGTCCGCCGAAGCGGTGGGGGCGAAGCAGACCAGCGGCGCCTGCCTGCCCGAGAGTTCCAGCAGGTAGCGGTCGAGGTTGGTCGGCGCGCCCGATGGCGACATGGAGAACCCGCCGCCGCCCATCGCGAGGATGTGCGTGGTCATGGCTCCATCTTGGCAGAACCCGCCGGCGGGGGCTGGTGATACCTGGTGGCAGGGGGGTGTCCTGCTTGTATGCTGCGCTGGGAAGGAGGCTCGTGGTGAGTGCCAACCAGACGATCGGCGAGAACACCGCCGACCAGATCCACCAACGGCTTCGAGACGGCATCCTCAGCGGCGAGTACCGGCCGAATCAGCGGCTCATCGAAGAGGATCTCGCCCGCGAGATGCAGGTCAGCCGGACACCGATCCGCGAGGCCCTGCTGAGCCTGCGGCAGCAGGGCCTGGTGCGCCGCGAGCGGGGCTGGCAGGTGCGCGACCACGGGCCGGCCGAGATCCTGGAGTTCCTCGAGGCCCGCGCCGAGCTGGAATCGTCGGCGGCCCGGCTGGCCGCCACCCGGATCACCGACGACGAGCTGGCCAGGCTCGACGAGTTGATCGCCTCGATGGAGAGCGAGCCCAACCGTCGCCAGATCAACCTGCTCAACGACGAGTTCCACGCCGTGATCACCGACGCGGCCAGAAACTACGTGCTCAGCAACCTGGCCCGGACCACCCGGATCAACTACTGGAACTTCCCGACGCCGGTGCCATTCACCTCCGATCACGACGCCATCGTGAACGCCGAGCACCGCGAGCTGGTCGCCGCGCTGCGGGCCGGGGACTTCGAACGCGCCGAGACGGTCGCCCGGCAGCACGTCGCGCTCACCGCGCAGATCATCACCGACGCGCTCGGGCTGGAGCGGACCGGACGGCCGGAGCGCCGCTGATGGCACCCCGGGCGGCGACCGTCGAGCACAGCCACCTGTTCCCCGGTGCCCGGCTCCGACTGACCGGCGCACCGGTCGAACCCGGCGGTCTGGCGGTGCGGTTCAGCGACGGGGTGGAGGTCGACGCCGAGCTGATCGCGCTGGCCGAGCCGCCCGGTCACCTGCTGTCCGTCCCCGAGTTCGTCACCGCGGCCGGTGCCACCATCGCGGCCAAGGTCTGGTCGGTGCGGGAGGTCGTCGACGACGGTGACGACCAGGTGCTGGTGATCGGTCCGCGGACCGACCTGGAGGTTCCGCCCCGGGACGCCTGAGGCCGGGGGTTGCCAACCAGGTGAGGACCGCTGTTCGGACGGCGCTGAACACCGGTTGCGGTGTATACGGAAATGTGTACTGTGGTGCTGAGCCCGGTCCCGGCCGATCGCAGGCCAGGCCCCGGGTGATCGCTACCCAGGAGGTCGTCGTGAGTGACAACGTGAATGCCCGGACCGCCTACGTCAACGGACGGGTGTTCCTGCCGGGCGGCACGATCGAGCCGCGCACCGTGGTGGTGTCCGCGGGCCGGATCGAGGCGGTCTGCGATCCGGCGGAGACGCCACCGGACGCCACCGTGGTCGACCTGGCCGGCCGCACCGTGCTGCCGGGGTTCATCGACCTGCACGCCCACCTGTCGGCGCACGCCCGGCTGGACAAGGACCAGGCCGTCGACCAGACCGTCTACTCGGTGCGCCACGCGCTGCGGATGCTGCGCGCCGGCGTCACCACCATCCGCTCGCTGGGCGGCGCCGGTCGGGCCGACCGGGTGCTCGACGAGTTGGCCGCCGCCGGGCTGATCCCCGGGCCGCGGATCCTCTCCGGCGGCCACTTCCTGTGCATCACCGGCGGCCACGCCAGCGGCAACGGCATTGAGGTGGACGGCGCGGACGCGCTGCGCCGGGCGGTCCGCGGCGAGGTGCGCGACGGCCACAGCTGGATCAAGCTGATGTGCTCCGGCGGCTTCGACCACGCCGACGAGATCCCGACCGACGTCCAGTTCTCCCGCGCCGAGGTGGCCGCCGCCACCGAGGAGGCGAAGGCGCTGGGCGTCCGGGTGGCCGCGCACGCCCACGGGCCGGCGGCGATCGCCATGGCCGCGGCGGCCGGGGTGGACTCGATCGAGCACGGCAGCTTCCTGGACCGCGAGTCGGCGAGGGTGATGCGCGACAACGGGGCCTTCCTGGTGCCGACCTTCGCGATCTACGACAATGTCGCCGCCCGGATCACCCATCCCACCAAGGAGTTGAGCGCGGCGCTGGCCGAACCCAAGCGCCGGTCCTTCGAACTCGCGATGGAGGAGGGCGTGGCCTGGGGGCTCGGCACCGACGCGCAGGGCGGTTCGCCGCTGGAGCTGATCCTCGACGAGATCATCATCCTGGTGGAGAAGATCGGCCTGCCGGCCGCCGAGGTGATCGACCGGGCCGCCCGCGGGAACGCCGAACTGCTGGGGCTGACGGACGTCGGTGCGATCGAGCCCGGCTACCTGGCCGACCTGGCGATCGTGGACGGCGACCCGCTGGCCGACATTCAGAACGTCGCCCGGGTGACCGCCACGGTGAAGGCCGGACGGTACTACGACTGGGAGGTGCTGGCGGCACCGCTGAACCTGTGGACGCTGGACACCCTGGACGTGCCGGACGCCCCGGACGGCCGGCGGACCCCGTCCCGGCTGTGGCAGCTGCACATCACGCCGTAGCCTCCCGGGCGCTCACCAGGCGATACGCCGTGCACCTTGCTGCATACATCGCGGTGTACCCTCCTGGGCGGGCAGAACAGTCAATTTCAGGGCGACGATCCGATCCGGAACAAACGAAGGAAGAACGATGAGCGAGCGTGTCAGGCTGGGCAACAGCGATCTGCAGGTGTTCCCGATCAATCTCGGCGGGAACACCTTCGGCTGGACCTCGGACGAGGCCGAGAGTCATGCCGTGCTGGACGCCTACGTCGCGGCCGGCGGCAACTTCGTCGACACCGCCGACGTCTACTCGGCCTGGGTCGAGGGGCACTCCGGCGGTGAGTCGGAGACCGTGCTGGGCAGCTGGCTGCGCGGCCGCAGCGACCGCTCCGAGCTCGTCATCGCCACCAAGGTGGCTCAGCACCCGGAGTTCAAGGGGCTGAAGGAGGCGACCGTCCGGGCCGGGCTGGAGGCCTCGCTGCGCCGGCTGCAGACCGACTACCTCGACCTCTACTACGTCCACTTCGACTACCCGGAGGTGCCGATCGAGGAGATCGCGTCCACCTTCAGCGCGCTGGTCGACGAGGGCAAGATCCGCTACGCCGCGATGTCCAACATGGCGCCGGAGCGGATCCGGGAGTGGATGCGGTTCGCCGCCGCGGAGAACCTGCACGCGCCGGTGGCGCTGCAGCCCCGGTACAACCTGATGGAGCGCAGCTACGAGCAGGAGTTCGCCCCGGTCGCCGCCGAGTTCAACCTCGGCGTGCTGCCCTACAACGCGATGGCGCGGGGCTTCCTCACCGGCAAGTACCGCGAGGGCGTCGAGGTGCAGAGCGCCCGCGCCGAGACCGGCTACGGCTACCTCGCGCTGGACCGGGGCAAGCGGGTGCTGGCCGCGCTGGACCAGGTCGCGGCCGCGCACGGCGCCGAGCTCGGCTCGGTGTCGCTGGCCTGGCTGCTGGCCAAGCCCACCGTCACGGCACCGATCTCCAGCGCCCGGACGCTGGAGCAGCTGCCCGGCATCCTCGCCTCGGTGACCCTGCGGCTCACCGAGGACGAACTGAAGGCCCTCGACGAGGCGAGCGAGAACTGAGATGGCGGCATTGGCAGCTCCCACGGACATGACGAACCAGAAGCGGGCCTTCGTCGGCGGGCACGTCCTGCTGCCCGACGGTTCCCGGCAGCGGCTGGCGGTGGTCACCGACGGCGACCGGATCGTCGCGGTCTGCGCCGACGAGGAGGTCGAGGCCGGCATCCAGCGGGTCGACTGCACCGGCCGGACCATCCTGCCCGGCCTGATCGACCTGCACACCCACCCCAGCGTGCACTGCAAGCTGGGCAAGGAGGAGGCCAGCCGGCAGATCGTCTACTCGGTCGGCCACGCCATGCGGTTGCTGCGGGCCGGCATAACCACGGTGCGCACCCTGGGCGGCCACGGCGACGTCGACCTGGTGCTGGACGAGTTGGCGGCGAAGGGCCACATCCTGGGCCCGCGGATGGTCTCCGGCGGCTACTTCATCTGCCAGACCGGCGGTCACGCCCACGAGAACGCCATCGAGGTCGACGGGGTCGACGAGATGCGCAAGGTGGTGCGGCACGAGATCCACACCGGGCATCAGTGGATCAAGCTGATGGCCTCCGGCGGCTTCGACAGCGCCGACGAGTCGCCGACCACCATGCAGTTCACCCCGGAGGAGATCGAGGCGGCCACCCGCGAGGCGAATGTCGCCGGGGTCCGGGTGACCGCGCACGCCCACGGCGCCGACGCCATCCTGATGGCGCTGAACGCCGGCGTCCATTCGATCGAGCACGGCAGCTTCCTGGATGAGCGCGGGATCGCGGCGCTGCTGGAGCACGACGCCTTCCTGGTGCCGACCTTCGCCACCTACGACAATGTGGCGTCCCGGCCGGAGCACCCGATGCAGCAGCTCAATATCGCCGTCCTGAAGCCCAAGATCGAGACCTTCCGCAAGGCCGTCGCGGCCGGGGTGAAGTGGGGCCTGGGGTCGGACGCGCAGGGCGGCTCGCCGCTGGAACTGGTGCTCGACGAGGTGGTCATCCTGGTGGAGGACGTCGGCCTCGATCCGGCGACCGTGCTCAAGCACGCCAGCCGTGGCAACGCCGAACTGCTCGGGTTCGACGACATCGGCGACATCGAGCCCGGCTTCGTCGCCGATCTCTCGATCGTGGACGGCAACCCGCTGGAGAACATCTGCGACGTCGCCCGGGTGGTCGGCACGGTCAACCGGGGCCGCTACACCGACTGGGAGGTGCTCGCCCCCGCGCTCAACCTGTGGACCCTGGAGACGCTGGAGGTCGAGGACGTCCCGGACGGCCGCCGGACCCCGTCGCGGCTGTGGAGCCGCAAGGTTCTGCCGTAGTCAACCCTGCCCGGTCGGGGGTGAGGCGGACGGCCTCGTGCCCCGGCCGGGAACCGATCCTCAGCGGTGGAGGGTGGTGAGCACCGATGCGTCCGAGCGGGATGGTGGCTCCGGTGACCAGCCCGGTCGATGACGCCGTGACCCCGGGACGGATCGGGCTGTACGCCCTGATGACCGCCATCTGGGGATCGAGCGCCTTCTTCACCGCCCTGGCGCTGCCCGCCTTCAACCCCTTCCTGCTGGTGGTGCTGCGGATCGGGATCGGCGCGGTGGTGCTGGGGACGCTGGTCGCGGCGCTGCGGGTGCCGCTGCCGCGGCAGCGCGGGCTGTGGGGTCACTTCGCCCTGCTCGGCCTGATCAGCATCGCGCTGCCGTTCAGCCTGGTGACCTGGGCCCAGGTCTGGGTCGACTCCTCGATGGCGGTGGTGCTGTCCGGCACCACGCCGATCTTCGTCTTCCTGCTCTCCACGGTGGTCTTCCGCACCGAGCGGCTGCGACCGGTCAGCGCGGCCGGGATCGTGGTCTGCTTCCTCGGCGTGGTGCTGCTGACCTCCGGCGGTTCGGGGACGGACGGCGGCTGGTTCTGGCCGCTGGTGCTGGTGGTCGCCTCCGGGATCTTCGCGGTCGGGAACGTCTACACCGCCGCCTTCGTCTCGGGGGTGCAGCCGCTGGTGGTGGCCTTCCTGCAGCTCGGTTTCGGTACCGTCTGGCTGATCCCGGTGGTGACCCTCACCGGCAGTTGGCGGGTGGAACGGGCCGGGGCGATCGAACTCCTCGCCGTGCTCGAACTCGGCGTGCTGGCGTCCACCGTCGCCTACGTCATCTTCTTCTACTTCATTCGTACCTGGGGCTCGTCGGCCACCAGCCTGAACACCTATCTGCAGCCGGTGGTGGGCGTCCTGCTGGGGGTCGCGGTGCTCGGCGAGCGGCCCACGCCGCTGGGCTGGCTGGGCTTCGTGGTGATCGTCGCCGGGGTGCTGCTGTTCGGCCTCAGCCGGCTGATTCCACGCTCCGGACAGCTCGATCCAGCGCTTCCGGGGGAGCCTTCGACCTTGCCGCCCTTGCCACCGGGGGAAGGCTGATCAACCCCGGCGCGGTTTGTTTCCCTACTGGTTACGGTTCTGTAAAGGGCGTTGACACCCTTGCAGACGGTGTGGTCTCATCGGTGTGCGAAGCTGTATACCGTTGTACATACGGAGGGATTGCTCCATGTTCAGAAGTAGTTCACTCAGGCTTGGCGCGGCAATAGCGGCCGCCGCCCTGCTTTTCTCGGCGTGCAGTGCGACGCCGGCGCCAACCACCGGAAACAGCGGTGGCCCGAGCACCAGTGCCGCCCCCGGGGAGGCGAAGCCGGGTGGCACCCTGGTGGTCGCGTTGCCGGGCGATCCCACCGGCACCGATCCGGCGCTCACCGACAACCTCAACGCCAACATGGTCTACGTCCAGGTGATCGAGGGCCTGATGGGCTTCGCGCCCGGCTCCAGCGAGGTGGTCCCGGTGCTCGCCACCGACTACCAGGTCTCCGACGACGCGTTGACCTACACCTTCAAGCTCCGCGAGGGGGTCAAGTTCCACGACGGGACGGCCTTCGACTCCGCCGCGGTGAAGGCGACCTTCGACCGGCTGATCAACTTCGCCGCCGACCTGCAGCCGCGGGCCAACGGCGATCTGCGCGGCATCGGCGGGTTCGGCGAGAACGCGAACATCGCCTCAGTGGAGGCGCCGGATCCGCAGACCGCGGTCTTCACCCTGCGGACGCCGCAGAGCAACCTGCTCTCGCTGCTGGCGATGCCGGCCTTCGCGATCCAGAGCCCGACCGCGCTGGCCGCGGGCAAGGCCGACAACACCGAGACCGACCCGACCAAGATCTCCGCCCTGCAGGGTGGCGAGGGCGCGATGGTCGGCACCGGCCCGTTCAAGTTCAAGGAATGGGTGCCGAACGATCACCTGACCATCGAACGCAACGCCGACTACTGGAACGCGGACGGCCAGGCCTACCTCGACACCGTGATCTACAAGCCGATCACCGACTCCAGCGCGAGCGTCAACGCGCTGCAGACCGGCGAGGTCGACATCGTGCTGCAGCTGGCGCCCTCCGACGTCCCGGTGCTGCAGGGCAACGCCGACGCACAGCTGATCACCCGTCCGGAGTCCAAGGGCATCTCGGATCTCCGCTTCAACCTGAGCTTCGACAGCGTCAAGGACGTCCGGGTGCGCGAGGCGATCGGCTACGCGCTGAACCGCGAGTCCTACGTGCAGGCGTTCCACGCCGGCTTCGGCGAGGTGCCGACCGGCTGGATGCCGGTGGGGGCCGACTTCTTCAAGGCCGAGCCCCTGGAGTACGACCCGGAGAAGGCCAAGGCGCTGCTGAAGGAGGCCGGGGCCGAGGGCCGGACGATCGACTTCTACTACCCGACCGATGTCAGCCGGCCGTACATGCCGGATCCCCGCGGGCTGTTCCAGGCGATCACCCGTGACCTGGAAGCGGTCGGCCTGAAGATCGAGCCCCACGGCCTGCCGTGGTCGCCCGACTACCTCGAGCAGGCCGCGACCGCCAAGCTGTCGATGTACCTGATGGGCATGGTGGCTCCGCAGACCAACCCGCAGACCTGGTTCGGCCCGGGCCGGTTCCGCTACCTGGACGGCAAGCCCTCCGGCTACTACTCGTGGGAGAACCAGGAGGTGCAGGACCTGATGGCCAAGGCCACCGTCGCCACCGATCAGGCCGAGGCCACCGAGCTGTGGGGCCAGGTGCAGGACATCATCCGCAAGGACCTGCCGTCGATCCCGTTGGTCAACCCGATCGTCCCCGGTGGACAGGCCAACTACGTCAAGGGCTTCGTCCCGGCGGGTTCGCAGCTGGAGTACCTCAACACCGTCTGGCTCGACCAGTGACGGATGCGGTACAGATGTCCTGAGCGGTAGCTCAACCGACGACAGAAGGTGCTGTCCCGCCCCGCGCGGGCGGGGCAGCACCCCCAATGCAGGGTGGCCGGAGGTGCAGTGTCCAGATACATCGTTCGTAGGCTCGTGGGGATGATCCCCACCCTGGTGATCCTCTCCGTGGTGCTGTTCGCCTTCGTGAACCTGATTCCCGGGGATCCCTGTGTCACCATCCTCGGCGAGGAGTACACCCCGGAGAGCTGCGCGAGCCTGCGGGCCACCCTCGGCCTGGACAAGCCGTTGTGGGAGCAGTACCTGGCCTACGTCGGCGGCCTGCTGCGCGGCGACCTCGGCAACAGCCTGGTGAACGGGCTGCCGGTGCTCGACTCGCTGCTGGTCAGGTTCCCGGCCACCATCGAACTCACCCTCGCTGCGCTGCTGTTCGCGCTGGTGGTGGGGGTGCCGCTCGGCCGGCTCGCCGCCCGCCGGGTGGACAGCTGGCTGGACGGAACCACCACGGTGCTCTCCCTGTTGGGGGTGAGCGTCCCGGTGTTCGTGCTCGGCCTCGGCCTCGCCTACGTGCTGGGGGTGCTGTTGGGGTGGTTCCCGACCCAGGGGCAGTTGAACCCGCGGGCCCAGCTCGACTCGATCACCAACTTCGTGCTGCTCGACTCCATGCTCCAGGGGCGGTGGGACATCCTGCTGGATGGCCTGCACCACCTGGTGCTGCCGGCGATCACCCTGGGCACGATTCCGCTGGCGATCATCGCCCGGATCACCCGCGCCTCCGTCCTCGATGTGGTCAACGAGGACTACGTGCGAACCGCCCGCGCCAAGGGCCTGGGGGAACGGCGGTTGGGCAAACGGCACATCATGCGCAATGCCTGGCTGCCGGTGATCACCGTCGCCGGTCTGCAGTTGGGTGCCCTGCTCGGTGGCGCGGTGCTCACCGAGACGGTCTTCTCCTGGAACGGGATCGGCCGCTTCGTGGTCGAGTCCATCCAGCAGCGTGACTACCCGGTCGTCCAGTCGACGATCCTGATCTGCGCCCTGCTGTTCCTCCTGGTCAACCTGATCGTGGACGTGCTGTACGCGATCCTCAACCCGAGGATTCGATTCTCATGACGCAAGCAGAGAGCAGGGCCGCCGGTACCGCCGCGGCGAAGCCGGCCGCACGAGGCCTGTGGTCGGACGCGCTCCGCCGGCTGCGGCGCGACAAGCTGGCCATGATCGGCGCGGTGGTCATCGTGGTGTTCGCCCTGGCGGCGATCCTGGCCCCGTGGATCGCGCCCTTCGACCCGAACGCCGGCGAGCTGCTCAACGCTCGGCAGCCACCCAGCGCCGAGCACATCATGGGCACCGACACCCAGGGCCGGGACATGTTCAGCCGGATCCTCTACGGCGCCCGGATCAGCCTCACCATCGGCGTGGTCGCGGTTGCCATGGGAGTGATCGGCGGCGCCGTCCTGGGCGCGATCGCCGGCCTGTTCGGCGGCTGGGTCGACTCCGTGGTGATGCGGGTGGTGGACGCCCTGCTGGCGATCCCGCAGATCCTGTTGGCGATCGGCATCATCACCTGGCTGGGCCCCGGCGTGCCGCAGCTGCTGCTGGCGATCTCGATCGCCTACGTGCCGGTGTTCGCCCGGCTGCTGCGCGGCAGCCTGCTGGCCGTGCGCGGCTCCGACTATGTGATCGCGGCGCAATCGGTCGGCGCCAAGCGGATGCGGGTGCTGCTGCGGCACATGTTCCCCAACGCGCTGACGCCGTTGATCGTGCAGGCGACCCTCGAGCTGGGGTCGGCGATCATCGCGGTAGCCGGTCTGGGCTTCCTCGGGCTGGGCTCCTCCGATCCCCGCACCCCGGAGTGGGGCGCGATGCTGACCGACGGCCGGAGCTTCCTGCTCAACGCGCCGCTGTTGATCTTCTTCCCTTCCCTGGCGATCGTGCTGAGCGTCATCGCCTTCAACCTGGTTGGCGACGGCATGCGCCGAGCGCTCGACCCACGGACGCGGAGGTAGCCATGCCGGTTCTCGAAGTTGAAGATCTCGTGGTTCGGCTCCGCACTCGCGATTCGGCCACCTATGCGGTGAACGGCATCAGCTACGCCGTGGACGAGGGCGAGACCCTCGGCCTGGTGGGGGAGTCCGGGTGCGGCAAGAGCATCAGTTCGCTGGCCGTGATGGGCCTGCTGCCCAAGCCGGCCGGCCGGGTCGAGGGCGGCCGGATCCGGTTCGACGGGACGGAGCTGCTCACCCTCAGCCCCGCCCAGCTGCGGCGGCTGCGGGGCGCTCAGCTGGCGATGATCTCGCAGGATCCGATGACCGGGCTCAACCCCGTGCTGCGGATCGAGGAGCAGCTCAGCGAGACCTTTCTCGCCCACCAGAAGCTGTCGAAGGCCCAGGCGCGGGAACGCAGCGTCGAGATGCTGAAGCTGGTCGGCATCCCCCGTCCGGAGGAGAATCTGCGCGCCTATCCGCACGAGCTGAGCGGCGGCATGCGGCAGCGGATCATGATCGCCATGGCGTTGAGCCTGAGCCCCAAGCTGGTGATCGCCGACGAGCCGACCACCGCGCTGGACGCGACCGTGCAGGCCCAGGTGCTGGAGTTGCTGCGCAAGCTCACCGCCGACTCCAGGACGGCGGTGATCCTGATCACCCACGATCTCGGCGTGGTCGCCGGCATGACCCAGCGGATCAACGTCATGTACTCCGGCTACGTGGTGGAGACCGCCACCACCACCGACCTGTTCGACCACCCCTCGCACCCGTACACCATCGGCCTGCTGCATTCGGTGCCCCGGCCGCGCAGCGGGAGCGTCATCGTGCCGGTCGAGGGAAGTCCGCCGGATCAGCATCGCCCGCCGGTGGGCTGCCCGTTCGCTCCGCGCTGCGCCTGGCGGGTGGAGCGGTGCTGGACCGACAATCCGGCGCTGCACCCGATCGAGGGCGATGTGCCGGTGATCATGACCGGGCCGAACGCGACCCATCGGATCGCCTGCTACAACCCGCCGACCCCCGAGGAATCGGACGCCGGACGGCCGCTCAGCGGAGCCCGGCCGGCGCCGCCGCCCGAGGGCCACGCCTCAGCCGGCGCCGACCGCTTCGCCATGGCAGCCCAGGGGGTGGAAGCGTGACCACCACCCAGGCCGAGACCGGCAAGCCGGCGGGCACCCAGGAGCGTGCCCTGCTCGAGGTCGAGAACCTCGAGGTCCACTTCCCGATCACCGCGGGCGTGCTGTTCGACCGGCAGGTCGGCGCCGTGCAGGCGGTGGACGGGGTCAGCTTCGACGTCCGGTCGGGCGAGACCTTCAGCATCGTGGGGGAGTCCGGCAGCGGGAAGAGCACCATCGCCCGGGCGATCATCCGGATCAACCAGCCGACCGGCGGCCGGATCCTGTTCGAGGGCAGGGATCTGCTCACCCTCAACGACGAGGAACTCCGGCTGATGCGGCGCCGCATGCAGATGGTCTTCCAGGATCCGTACTCCAGCCTGAACCCACGGATGACCATCGGTGGTGCCGTGCTGGAGCCGCTGGTGGTGCATTCGGTCGGTGAGCCGGGTTCGCGCAAGGAGCGGGTGCGGGAGTTGCTGGCCACGGTCGGGCTGAACCCCGACCACGGCTCCCGGTACCCGCACGAGCTCAGCGGCGGGCAGCGGCAGCGGGTGGCGATCGCCCGGGCACTCGCTCTCAACCCCGACCTGGTGGTGGCCGATGAACCGATCAGCGCCCTGGACGTCTCGATCCAGGCGCAGATCCTGGGGCTGCTGGAGCGGCTGCAGGCCGAGTTGGGGCTGACCTACCTGGTGATCTCCCACGACCTCTCCGTGGTCCGCCGGATCAGCAACCGGATCGGCGTCGTCTACCTCGGTCGGATGGTCGAGCTGGGCTCGGCGAGCGAGGTCGGCGACAACGCCCGGCACCCGTACACCCTGTCGCTGCTCTCCGCCGTCCCGGTGCCCGACCCGGGAGTGGAGGCCACCCGGGAGCGGATCGTGCTCGAGGGCGACATCCCCAGCCCGTCGAACCCGCCGTCGGGTTGCCGGTTCCACACCCGCTGCTGGCTGCGCAAGGCGCTGGGCAACCCGGAACGTTGCCACACCGAGGAGCCGGCGCTGCAGTCGTTCAGCGGCGGCCACCAGGTGGCCTGTCATTTCGCCGACCAGTCGATCGCGGTGAAGGAGACCGTCTCGCGCACCTGGGAGTGATCGGCCCAGCGCCGTCCCCGATCGTGGGACGGCGGGGAGCGCGACGGAGGGAATCAGACGAGGAGACTGTTCGGTGTCCGCCGACCGTCGGAGGGAACCCGCCAGCCTGCCGCCACCGGCGCGGCGCTGGCACCGGCTGTTCAGTTCGCTGCAGGAACGGCCCTACCGCAGATTCGCGCCCGGGCTGATGGCCTCCACCACCGCGCTGTGGATGCAGCGGGTGGCGCAGGACTGGCTGATGCTGGAGACCACCGGCAGTTCGGCCCTGGTCGGGCTGCTGGCGGTCTTCCAGTTCGGGCCGATGCTGGTATTCGGCATCTGGGGCGGGATCATCGTCGACCGCTACAAGACCAAGTCGCTGCTGCTGATCACCCAGGGCGGCATGCTGGCGGTCTACGCCTGGCTGGCGATCGCGGTGGCGGTCAGCGGGCAGGTGCCGCCGGCCGTCCTGTTCGTCGCCGCCGCGGCGATCGGCTGGCTGGCGCCGATCGACCAGCCGGCCCGGGCGGTGTTCGTCGGCGAGCTGGTCGGGATGCGGGCGCTGCCCAACGCGATCGCGATGAACGCCAGCATCTTCCAGCTCGGCATGACGATCGGCGCCGCGATCGGCGGCTCGCTGCTGCCGGTCAGCCCCGTCCTGCCCTTCCTGGGCAGCGTGGTGCTGGCGGTCTACTCCTTCGGCACCATCCTGTCGATCCGGACCCGCACCCTGCACCCGCGGGCCCGGGCGCCCCGCGCCCGCGGCCAGGTGGCCGAGACCTTCCGCTACGTCGCGGCCAAGCCGCCGATCCTGTGGACCCTGTTCGTGGTGACCTTCGTCTCGCTGATCGGCCTGAACTGGTCGGTGCTGCTCTCGGCGATGGCTGACCGGGAGTTCGCCACCGGCGGCACCGGCTACGGGCTCTACACCGCGGCGCTGAGCGTCGGCTCGCTGGTCGGGGCGGTGATCGCGCTGTCCCGGGTGAGCGTGCGGCTGCGCAGCGTCTATCTCGCCACGCTGCTGTTCATGACCTGCAAGCTGCTGGCCTCGTTCGCCCCGAACAGCGTGGTGTTCGTGGTGCTGATCGGGCTGGCCGGGGCGGGCCTGGTCCTGATGTGGACGGCGGCCAACACCCTGCTGCAGACCCTGTCGAGCCCGTCCATCCGGGGCAGGGTGCTCTCGCTCTACATGCTGATCGCGAACGGCGCCCAGGCCTTCGGCGGGCCGCTGCTGGGCTGGATCACCGAGCGGTGGGGAGCCCGGGTGGGATTCGCGGTCTCCGGTGGCGTGCCGCTGCTGGCCACGGTCGTCTCCGGCTGGCTGCTGGCATCGCGGCGGGGCGGGTTGCGGGAGGTGATCGCCGATCGCGGCGACCTGCCCGGTGAGCCGGACTGACCGTCGGTCGGTGCCGGACGCGGAACCGGGCCGCGATCGCGCGAGGCGACCACGGCCCGGTCGGGCTGACGGTTCGACTACCGGGTGTCGGCGGAGCGGCCCGGTGCCACCGCCGGCGCCGGACGGTCGAAGTCGGGGCACTCGGCGGCGTCGTCGAAGATCTGCTGGACTTCCTGCTGGTAGTCCTGCGGGAAGTTCTGCTCGGCCAGGCCGTTGGGCACCCGCTCCCAGTAGAAGCGCGGCGGACGCATCCGGACGCCGGGCTGGCTGAGCACGTAGGTGAAGCAGTCGTAGGCGTTGCCGTCGTCACCGCGGACAGTGAGGAACACGATGTCGAAGTCGTCGAAGTCGTCCTGCATCCGGGCGTCGTCCACCTCGAAGACGATGCCCTGGGCGGCCTTGCCGTAGACCCGGCCGCGATCGGCCAGGTGGCACCAGCCGCGGTCGGTGCGCTCGCCGGCGGCGCGGAACTGGATCTGGTGGTTCGGCGCCTTGGCCTTGGTGATCTCGACCGCTTCGGGCAGGTACTTGCGGAGCTCGGATTCCAGGAGGTAGGTGCAGTAGCCGAAGTAGTACATGGCTCCCTTTCGAGGATCGGTTGATTGCCAGGCTTACTGTACACTCGATCGTATACGAAACCTATGGCTGCCCAGGCATGCTCTGTGTCGTTCCGCCTCTGGAGGGATCTCTCATGGCTCCGATCTTCCGTCAGCTCCACCACATCTGCATCGTCGTCGCCGATCTCGAGGCGACCGAGGCCGCCTACCGGCAACTGGGGATCGCCGACTGGTACGACTACCCCAAGCACGGTCCCTACCTGGAGTACGAGGTGCCGAACCCGGAAGGCTCGGCCAACCTGCGGTACCGCTGCTGCGACCTGGCGAACGTTCAGCTGCAGCTGTGCCAGCCCGGGTCGGAGGACACCCCGCAGCGGCGCTTCCTCGACGAGCACGGCGAGGGGGTCTATCACCTCGGCTTCGAGGTCGCCGACCTGCCGGGCGCGGTGGCCGCCGGCCACGACCTGGGGCTGGACGTGATCTCCCGCGGGCTGCGCGGGGATGGTTCCGGGTTTGCCTACTTCGACACCCGCGACCTCACTAAGGTGACCCTTGAGGTCCGACGTACCCCAGCCGAACAGGAGTAGTGAGATGAGCGCGATCGAGGCGATCACCAAGGTGCCGTTGCCAGCCAACGAACCGGTCAAGAGCTACGCCCCCGGCAGTGCGGAGCGGGAGTCGCTGCAGCGGACGCTGGTGTCGCTGCCGGCCGATCCGATCGAGGTCGGCAGCGGTGGCGGCGACAGCTACGAGGTGCGCTCGCCGTCGGACCACACCCTGCTGCTGGCGAACGTCCATCAGGCCACCGCGGCGGACGCCCAGGCGGCGATCGAGGCCGCCCGCGACGCCAAGCCGGGCTGGGCCGGGCTCGACTTCGACGAGCGGGCAGCGGTCTTCCTGAAGGCCGCCGAACTGCTCGCCGGCCCGTGGCGGGACCGGCTGAACGCCGCCACCATGCTGGGCCAGGGCAAGACAGCCCAGCAGGCAGAGATCGATTCGGCCTGCGAGCTGATCGACTTCCTGCGGTTCAACGTCGCCTTCGCCCGGGAGTTGCACGCCAACCAGCCGGTCTCGTCCCCGACGGTGTGGAACCGGATGGACTACCGGCCGCTGGACGGCTTCGTCTACGCGATCACGCCGTTCAACTTCACCGCCATCGCCGGCAACCTGCCGACCGCCCCGGCGCTGATGGGCAACACCGTGGTGTGGAAGCCCGCCTTGACCCAGACCTACGCCGCGAAGTTCTGGATGGACCTGCTGGCCGAGGCCGGCCTGCCCGAGGGCGTGATCACCATGCTGCCCGGCCACGGCGCCACCGTCTCGGACGTGGTGCTGGCCGATCCCGACCTGGCCGGGATCCACTTCACCGGCTCCACCCGGGTGTTCCAGCAGCTGTGGGGAGAGATCGGGCAGAACATCGCCCGGTACCGCTCCTACCCGCGGCTGGTCGGCGAGACCGGCGGCAAGGACTTCGTGGTCGCCCACCCGTCCGCCGATCCGACCGCCCTGGTCACCGCGCTGGTCCGCGGCGCCTTCGAGTACTCCGGTCAGAAGTGCTCGGCGGCGTCCCGCTGCTACCTGCCGCGGTCGCTGTGGGAGGCCGGGCTGCGCGACGAGCTGATCGCGCGCACCGAGGAGCTGACCGTCGGCGACGTCCGCGACTTCGCCAACTTCACCTCCGCGGTGATCGACCAGCGGGCCTTCGAGAAGCTGTCCGGGGCGATCGACCGGGCGCACGCGGCGTCCGACGTCGAGGTGATCGCGGGCGGAACCTATGACGACTCCGAGGGCTGGTATATCCGTCCCACCCTGGCGGTGACCGACAACCCCGAGCAGGAGATCCTGAACGTGGAGTACTTCGGGCCGCTGCTGGGCATCTACGTCTACGACGACGCCGACTGGTCGGCCACCCTCGAGCTGATCGACCGGACCTCGACCTACGCGCTGACCGGCGCGGTGTTCGCCACCGACCGGACCGCGGTCGTGGAGGCCTCGACCAAGCTCCGGCAGGCCGCCGGCAACTTCTACATCAACGACAAGCCGACCGGCGCGGTGGTCGGCCAGCAGCCGTTCGGCGGCGCCCGGGCGTCCGGCACCAACGACAAGGCCGGCTCGCTGTGGAACCTGATGCGCTGGGTGAGCCCCCGCGCCGTCAAGGAGGCGCTGCTTTCGCCCACCACCATCGGCTACCCCCACATGGCAGCCGAGTAGGCAATCCTTCGAACGACCCACCGGGACCCGGTTCCCGGTGGGTCGTTTCGCGCCCCTGGAGTTCCCCTCTCATCCAGGCTCCTTCGACACCCCGACGGGAGCGCACACCGACTCCGTCCACTCCACGCCCACTTCCGCGCCACGGAAGCCCGCATCCATCGAGGGCTCGCCCTATCGCCGAGGGCCTCTCCCCAGGCAGGAGCCCTCGGCGCGAAAGGAGGCCCTCGGTGTTGGGACACCGGAACCGTCCCCCTGGCTGTAGAGGCGGCCAGAATCAGGAAGCGGACGTGTCGGCTGACCGCCGTACCCCGGCCGATAGGCTGACGGACGTGATTCCCACCATCGGCATCATTGGCGGCGGCCAGCTGGCCCGGATGATGCACGCCGCCGGGATCGGGCTGGGGCTGCGGGTGCGGCTGCTGGCCGAGGGGCCGGACGTCTCCGCCGCCCAGGTGGTGGCGGACGTGACGGTTGGCGACTACACCGACCCGGCGACGGTCTACGACTTCGCCGCCGGCTGCGACGTGATCACCTTCGATCACGAGCACGTGCCGCAGCCGATCCTGCGGGAGCTGCTCGCCCGCGGGGTGGCCGTCCGTCCCGGACCGGACGCGTTGCGGCACGCCCAGGACAAGATCGTGATGCGCGACCGGCTGAGCGGGCTGGGCATTCCCTGCCCGGCCTACCAGGCGGTGGACACCCCGGCCGAGCTGATCGAGTTCGGCGACCGGACCGGTTGGCCGGTGATCGCCAAGACCTCCCGTGGCGGCTACGACGGCAAGGGGGTCTGGAAGCTGGACGACCCGCTGCAGGCGGGGGTGCCGTTCGCCTCGCTGGCGCCCGGTGTCCGGATCCTGGCCGAGGAGTATGTCCCGTTCCGCCGCGAACTCTCCGCGCTGGTCGCCCGGCGGCCCGGCGGTCAGGCGGTGGCCTACCCGATCAGCGAGACCGTCCAGACCAACGGGATCTGCACCGACACCACCACCCCGGCTCCCGGCCTACCCGAGGACGAGGCGCAGGAATGGCAGCGGTTCGCGCTGCGGATCGCCGAGGAACTGGACGTGGTCGGCATCCTCGCCGTCGAACTGATGGAGGACCCCGACGGCCGGGTGGTGGTCAACGAGCTCGCGATGCGGCCGCACAACACCGGGCACTGGAGCATCGACGGGGCGGTCACCTCCCAGTTCGAGAACCACCTGCGAGCGGTGGCCGACCTGCCGCTGGGTGCCACCGCACCCCGGGCCGGCTGGTCGGTGATGGCCAATGTGCTGGGCGGGCCGCGCGGCGACCTGGCCTCCGGGCTGGTCGAGGTGTTGGAGTTGGATCCGGCCATCCGGGTGCAGCTCTACGGCAAGTCCTGGGTACCCGGACGCAAGCTCGGCCACGTCACCGCGGTCGGCGACGATCTGGACGAGACCCGCGCCCGGGCCCGCGCCGCCGCCGACCTGTTCATGGGCGTCCCGCAACACTGAGCGAGAAGGAGTGACCATGGCCGACCCGCTGGTGGGCATCGTGATGGGCTCGGATTCTGACTGGCCGGTGATGGAGGCCGCTGCCGCCGCGCTGGGCGAGTTCGGCGTCCGCTACGAGGCGGACGTGGTCTCCGCCCACCGGATGCCCGAGGAGATGGTCGCCTACGGACGCGGCGCGGCCGGACGGGGGCTGAAGGTGATCATCGCCGGCGCCGGTGGGGCCGCCCACCTGCCCGGCATGCTGGCCGCGCTCACCCCGCTGCCGGTGATCGGCGTGCCGGTGCCGTTGCAGCACCTGGACGGCCTGGACTCGCTGCTCTCGATCGTCCAGATGCCGGCCGGCGTCCCGGTCGCCACCGTCGCGGTCGGCAACGCCCGCAATGCCGGGCTGCTGGCCGTCCGGATTCTGGGGGCGTCCGATCCCGCCCTGCAGCAGGCCATGGTCACCTTCCAGCAGGAACTGCGGGCCGCCGCCACCGCCAAGGGCGAGCGGGTCCGCGCCGCCACCGGCGATCCCGAGGGCTTCTGGGACGGAGGCTAGCCACCGGCCGCTCTTCGCGCCGCCCAGGTGGCGGGCAGTTTCTGCCACCTGATCCACCTGGCCGACGTATTTGTCGGCTGGCGTGGCTATTTGGCAGAAAGTGCCCGCGGGGGTGCTGACCAGTGGAGGTCGGCGCGCCGCCCGGCGCGTCACCACGGCCGGATTGGTTGGCATGGTCATACTGGGGTGAGTCCGACCACCTTCCCCGGGGAGACCATCGATGACAACCAGCGCGGCGATGACCCTGCCGCCACCCCAGCAGCGATCCCAAGGCATCGCCATCCGGCGTGGCATCGTGCTGGTGCTGATGTCGCTGATCATCCCCGGCTCGGCGCAGGTCGCGGCCGGCAACCGCCGGCTGGGCCGGATCGCGCTGCGGGTCTGGCTCTCCCTGATCGGGCTGGTGATCGTGGCCGGGGTGACCCTGCTGGTCGCCCGGCCGTTCCTGATCTCGGTGCTGGCCAATCCGATCCTGCTGCGGGTGCTGCAGGTGGCGGTGCTGGTGCTCGGCGCCGGCTGGATCCTGCTGCTGCTCGACGCCTGGCGGATCGCGAACCCCAAGGCGATGTCCGGCCGTGGCCGGGTGATCTCCGGAGTGCTCGCGTTCGCGCTGGCGGCGAGCAGTGGCACCGCGGCGTGGGCGGCGTCCGGCCTGTTCGGCTCGATGTCGAGCCTGACCGGCACGGTGTTCACCGGCGGCGGCGACACCGAGGTGACCGACGGCCGGTACAACGTGCTGCTGATGGGTGGGGACGCCGGGGCCGACCGCTGGGGGATGCGGCCGGACACCATGATCGTGGCCAGCATCGACGCCAACACCGGCCGGACGGTGCTGTTCAGCCTGCCCCGCAACCTGCAGTGGGCGCCGTTCCCGAAGGACAACCCGCTGCACGCCAAGTACCCCGACGGCTTCTGGTGCGCCTCGCAGGAGTGCCTGCTCAACGCGGTCTACACCCTGGCGGTGACCAACAAGGATCTGTTCCCGGGGGTGAAGTACCCCGGTGCGGAGGCCACCGCCGACGTGGTGGGGGAGATCCTCGGGCTGGACATCAACTACTGGGCGATGATCGACCTGAGGGGCTTCGAGAAGCTGATCAACGCGGTCGGCGGCATCCGGCTCGACATCAACAAGCGGATCCCGATCGGCTCCAAGAGCGGGCCGAAGGGGGTCTACGGCTACATCGAGCCGGGCAAGAACGTGCTGCTGGACGGCTTCCACGCGCTCTGGTTCGCCCGCTCCCGCGAGGGCGCCAGCGACTACGAGCGGATGTCGCGGCAGAAGTGCGTGATCAACGCGATGGTCAAGCAGCTGAACCCCACCACCGTGCTGACCAAGTTCAACGACCTCGCCTCGGCCAGCGAGAAGGTGATCGCCAGCAACATCCCCAGCGAGCAGTTGGGCACCGCGCTCGACCTGGCGCTGAAGGGACGCTCGCTGCCGATGTCGTCGGTGAACTTCACTCCGCCGCTGATCAAGCCGGTGAAGCCGAACTTCCCCAAGATCCGCGAGATCGTCGCCGACGAGATCGCCAAGTCCGAGGCGAAGGATCGCCCCAAGCAGGATCAGCCCACCACCGAGCCGAGCTCGCAGCCCAGCGGTGACGCCAGCGCCAAGCCCTCCTCCCAGCCCACCAAGAAGGCCGACACCAAGAACAAGGCTGACGACCTGGAGACGGTCTGTCAGGTCAGCTCCTGACCCCTCGCTACTCGCGGGTGGTGATCAGCTTCGGGGCATCGCCGAGGCTACGCAGTTCGGTGGCGAAGAAGGACGGGTGCGCCGGCCGGTCCAGGCCGTAGCGGTCGAGTTCCACCCATTCGTGCCACTCGCGTGCGCTGTCCAGGGTGGTGCTGTCGCCGCCGAGCGGTGTGCTGTCGTAGCGCATCAGGAAGTAGAGGGCGACCTCGTGGCAGCGGCGTCCGGCCAGCCCGCCGGAGCCGGCGAAGAAGTTCTGATGGACGAACACCAGCCGGTCGATCTCCATCGCGACGCCGGTCTCCTCCAGCACCTCGCGGCGCACCGCGTCCTCGGCCGTCTCGCCGTGCCGGACGCCACCGCCGATCGAGTAGTGGTACGGGTCGACCTCGTTTCGGGCCATCAGCACCCGGCCCCGATCCAGGATCACCGCACCGGCCCGGTAGCGGAACCAGTCGCCATCGACGTCGAAGCCGCATTCCCGGAGCTCACTGGTCACCGTGGCAGGCTATCCCGAGTCATTCGAAGCGGGTGACCGCCGCGGTGTTGTGGCGGGCGGCGGCGACCGACGCAACGATCGCGGCGGCGGCCATCCCCAGGCAGGCTGCCAGCACCAGATAGAAGTCGGCGCCCGGCCAGCCGGTGGTGCGGCGTCCCTCGGTGAGCCCGGTGACCATCGCCCAGGCCACGAACTGGCCCAGGGCGGCGACCGCGACGAACACCGCCAGCAGCGGGACGGCAGCCTCGGCGGCGATGATGCCGCCGAGCGTCCGGGGTGAGAGGCCGGTGAGCCGGAGCAGACCGAACACCCGGCGGCGGTCCAGCACGCCGGCCAGGGTCGCGGTAGCCAGGGCAAGGGCTGAGATCCCGGCGGCGACCAGAATGCCGAGGCTGGCCAGCCTGCCATATCCGTCCGCCTCGGCGTTGCCGGTGCCGGCTCGGCTCCATTCCGCCCGGGTGAGCAGGGATCCGTCGGTTCGCAGTCCGACCTGGCCGGTGATCAACGCGGTGCGGACCCGCTCCAGCGCGGCGGCGCCCGTGGTCTGGACGAACAGGGTGTCGGCCCGCGGCCGATGAGCCGGGCTCGGCGCAGCCTGGGGCCGGAAAGGCTGACCCACGTAGTCCGCGTTCACGCTGACCAGCGGTGCGGTGTTGGGGTACCCCAGCGCGCTGGCGCCGGCGCCGGTGAGGTACATCGTCTGGCCCCCGCCCTCGGCGGCCGCCGCAACCGCGGTCACTCCAGGGATGGCGCGCAGCGCCTTGAGGTCGGCCCGTAGCGCCCGGTTGTTCAGGGTGGGTGGTTCGACGTCGAGCGGCCAGTCGAGTGGGGTGACCAGCGTCTGCGGCGGTAGGTAGTCGGGGCCGTCCGGCAGGTCGACGTTGTCCAGCGTGGTCCGTGCGCCGGCGAACACGGAGACCACGAAACAGGCGATCACCAGGCCGCTGACCGCCCGGAACGACTGCCTCGGATGGCGGTGGATCCGGTTCAGTGCCAGCACCGCCACCGGGCCGGCTGCTCGGTGGGCGCCGAACCCCGCCAGCCTGGCCAGCAGGGAGGGGCCAGCGATGACCAGACCGGCCGTCACCAGGACGAAACTGCCGACCACCAACAGACCATTGACCCTCGGTTCCGGCAGCCAATGGGCCAGGATCAACCCGATCAGCCCCAACGCCAACGGAACCAACAGCCGCCAGCCGGGGGTGGTTTCGGCCCGCTCCCGGGAGCCGCCCAGCGGACCGGTGCGCAGCCGCCGGGCGCGTAGCGCGGCAATTCCGACCGCGATCGCCACCACCCCGGCCGCGATCGTCACCGCGGCCACCGGTCGAGGACGCAGGTCGTCTGGGAAGAAGCGGACGCCGTCCAGCTTAATTCCGGCCAGCGCCGGTGCGACCAGGCAGGCCAGCGCCACTCCGGCTACCGCTCCGGTGAGGCTGGTGGCAGCTGTCTCCCACGCTGCCAGCCGGGCGAGCGCGCTCGGCGTCGCCCCCAGTAGCCGCAGCGTGGCCAGTTGTTCCTCCCGCTTGGCCGAGCCCAGCGAGGTCACCACGGCGAGCAGGATCACCACCGGGAAGCCAACCGCGATCGCGCCGATCATCGCCAGGTAGCGGTAGTTCTCGGTGGCGTAGGCGCTGCCGGAGAGAGTGTGGAACACCATGCCGTCGCGGGCCAACTCCGCGGGCTTGACACCGGTCACCGCCACCAGCGCGTTCGGCCCGGCCAGCACGGCGTCCGGGAGTTCGGCGACCACCTTCCCGTAGCGGTCGCCCAGTTGGTCTCGTGGCTGGTCGGCGATCAACTCCGCCAGTGCGGGTGACACCACGGACCTGCCCGGTTTCGGCGGCCGACCGATGCCGGGCAGGGTGGTCGTGGTATCACCCGTGGTGGCCACCCGCAGCACGGTGATCTCGCGGTCGGCGAAGCGGTGGCGGTCGGTGAGGATCAGCAATTGATCGGACGCCAGCTTCGTCCGGTCGTCCAGGTCAACGCGGTTCTGCCAAGGCTGTGAGGTCGCCTCCACCCAGGTGGAGCGGAGGTTGCGGTCGGCGATCGCGGTGAAGCCACTCCACAACGACAGCGCCAGCGCGACGCCCAGGGCTACCCCGCCGGCGATGGCCGCCAGCCGCCAGCGATCTCCGCGGGCGCCGTTCAGCAGCCGGGCGAGGGTGATCATCGTCCGGTTCCCGAGAGGCGTCCGTCCCGGACCACCACCTCGCGGTCGGCGTAGGCGGCGGTGCGCGGGTCGTGGGTGACCAGGACGACGGTGGTGCTGGCCGCGCGGGCCAGGTCGGTCAGGGCGAGCATCACCTTCTCCGCGGCCAGCGAGTCCAGCGAGCCGGTGGGCTCGTCGGCGAACAGCACCCGGGGTGCGGTGACCAGCGCCCGGGCCACCGCCACCCGCTGCGCCTGGCCGCCGGACAGCTCGCCGGGCAGCTTGTCGGCGTCCGCCGCCAGATCGAGCTGTTCCAGCCAGCCGCGGGCCCTGCCCAGCGCCTCCCGCCGCCGGACTCCGGTCAGCAGCAACGGGACGGTGACATTGTCGAGGGCGCTCAGATCGGGGAGCAGTTGGCCGAACTGGAAGACGAAGCCGAATTCGGTCAGCCGCAGCCGGGCCCGGGCGGCCTCGTCCAGCCCATCGACCCGACGACCGTCGAACTCGACGGTGCCCGAGTCGGGCACCAGCACGCCAGCCAGTAGATGCAGCAGGGTCGACTTGCCCGATCCGGACGGACCCATCACCGCCAGGATCTCGCCGGCCGCGAGGTCGAGATCGATGCCGCGCACCGCCCGGGTCAGGCCGAAGGAACGGGTCAGTCCGCGGGCGCTGAGCAGTGGGGCGGCGGCGGCCGGTTCCGGGTGGGTCGGTGCCGCGCTGACGCTCATGGACGCACCTCGCTGCGCAGCTCCCCCAGCCGGGCGGCGGTGAGATCCATCCAGCGCAGGTCGGCCTCGATGTGGAACAGCGCGTGGTCGCAGAGCAGGACGGTGGCCAGGTCGGCCCCTCGCTTCTGCTGGGTGAGGACGCGCATCCGGTGCTGGTGTTCGGCCCGCTGGGCCTCGAGCAGTTGCTCGGCGTCGGCCTCCAGCAGCAGGGCGATCACGGTCTTGGCGAACAGGTTGCTCTGCAGGGTGGCCGACGGGACGTCGGGGGTGAACAGCCAGCGGGTGATCTCGTCCCGTCCGGTGGGGGTGACCTGGTAGCGCTTGCGGTCGGGCCCGGCGCCGGCCTCGTCCCCGAGCAGGTCGATCAGGCCGCTCTTCAGCAGCCTGGCCAGCACCGCGTAGACCTGGCCGAAGGCGAGCTGCTTCTCGCGTCCGAACAGCCGGTCGTAGCCGTGCTTGAGGTCGTAGCCGTAGCTGGGTTGTACGCCCAGCAGCCCCAGCAGTACCAGCGAGTTGTCCATATCCGGCACTATACATGGAAGGTATACGTTGAGTGTATAGATGTTGATTTGGTCCGCTCGGGCAGTCTCGGAGCGGAAGGAGTGGGGGAGGTCATGGGTAGCTTTCTGACCGTCCGGGTGCTCGGCTGGCTGGCGGTGGTCGTGGTGCTCGCGGCCGGCGCGAGCTGGTTGCTGCGCGACCGTTTGCAGCGGCCGGCTCACGTCCGGAGCCGGGTCGGCGGTGCCGGTGCGGGGCTGCCGGGTGCCGGACCGGCGCGGCGCTGGCGGCCACTGCTCTGGTTCGGCTTTCTGGTCAGCCTGGGGCTGGTGCTGGTGGTGACCCTGCTGCGGGAGCCGTGGAGCGGGGCCTGCTGGCAATGCCTGGCGCAGTGGCAACCGGAGCGGGTGCTGGCCGGCCGGGTGGGCAGCGAGGTCTGGCTCAATGTCGTGCTGTTCCTGCCGGTGGCCTGCTTCGCCACCTTGCTCTGGCGCGCCCCGTGGCGGACGGCCGGTGCCGCCCTGCTGTTGTCGCTGACGGTTGAGCTCGTCCAGCCGCTGGTGGGGGTCGGGGTGAACGACCTGATGGATCTGGTGGCCAATACCTCCGGCGCGCTGATCGGCGCGGCCGCCGGAGCGGTGGTGCTGCTGGTGGGCGATGCCCTCGGCCGCCGCCGGATCGGGCTGGGCCGGATCGCGCGCGTCGTCCTGAGCATCGGGCTGGGTGCGGCGGTGCTGGTCGGCGGCCCGGCCTGGGCGGCTTCCACCCGCCAGTCGGACGCGGTCGAGCGACTGGACCAGTTCTTCGCCGGGACGACGCTGGCCGACTACCAGGCCAACCACGATGCCTGGGACGACCGGCTGTTCGAGGTCTACCGCGACACCGGTGGACCAACGATGGTCACCCGGAACACCGACGAGGTGGCCCGGACCCGCTTCACCTGGAACATCTACTTCGCCGTCCGGTGCGTGGTCGCCGAATGGCGCCCCGACGGCTTCGCCGCCGTCCCCGGCACCGGCTCGACCTGCACCGCCCCGCTGGCCGAGGTGCCCTAGCCGGCGCTGGTCGGTTCCGTCCGGGTTCGTGCACCAGGTTCGGTGGACAAACCCGGAGTCGGGCGGAACCGGGCGGTGACGGTAGCCTGCAGCCATGACGGATCAACCTGCGGGCCGGCCGGTGCTGCGGGTGGGGTTCGTGGCCGGGGTGACGCTGCGGAAGTGGCGGACGATCTGGGCCGAGCGCTACCCCGGGGTGACGCTGGAGGTCACCGAGGTGGCGCAGGCCGAACAGCGGCGGGCGCTGGCCGACGGCGAGGTCGACCTCTGCTTCGTCCGGCTGCCGATCGACACCGACGGGCTTCATCTCATCCCGCTGTACGAGGAGCTGCCGGTGGCGTGGTCGTCGAAGGACCACCCGATCGCCGCGGTCGAGGAGGTCACGCTGGACGATCTGACCGGCGAGATGCTGCTCACCGAGGTCACCCCGGACGCCCTGCAGCAGGCCGCCTTCGCCGACGCGGTGCTGCTCGTCCCACTCTCGGTCGCCCGGACGCACAGCCGGCGGGACTTCGTGCACCGCCTGATCGCGGACGCGCCGTCTACCCGGATCGGGCTGGCCTGGCGGGTGGACAACGATCACCCCTGGATCGACGACTTCATCGGCGTCGTTCGGGGTCGAACGCCGAACAGCTCCCGTAGTACGGCACTGACAAGCCGGGACAAGGAGTCTGTGGCAGCCGAGCGGGGGTCCACTCCGAAGCAGGCCCGACCGGCCAGAGCTACCGGCGGAAGTGGCGCGAACCGACGTCGAGGGCGCCGTCGCTGAAGGTGGGGCCGGCTGCCCCCAACTGGACTTCTCGCGCAACCGCACCGCATAGGGCCGGGCGATGATCAACCCAGCTGGTGGGTTTGCGCATCCACGCCGCATACAAAGGCCCACTTCGGGCCGGTATGCGGCGTCAATGCGCGGGAGTGGACCGGCCCGGGTTTCAGGGCCGGCATATGCGGTGCGGATGTGCGGAGCGAGCGCCCGGCTAACGCCGGCGGCGGGCCTCAAGGTCGCGGGTGGTCGCCTCGAGCGCCCGCGTTCGCGGCTAGCGAGGGCGGCGGACGCGGGCCTCGTCCCAGACCGGTTCGTCGTGCTCGGTGACCCGGCCGTCGGCGCCGAACACCAGGAAGCGGTCGAAGGAGCGGGCGAACCAGCGGTCGTGGGTGACCGCGATCACCGTGCCCTCGAAGGCGGTCAGGGCCTCCTCCAGGGCCTCGGCGGAGTGCAGGTCGAGGTTGTCGGTGGGCTCGTCGAGCAGCAGCAGGGTGGCGCCGGAGAGCTCCAGCAGCAGGATCTGCAGCCGGGCCTGCTGGCCGCCGGAGAGGGTGTCGTAGGTCTGCTCGGCGGCGTACACCAGCCCGTAGCGGTCCAGCGCGCGGGAGGCCTCCTCCCGTCCCATCCCGGAGCGGTGGGCGTCACCGCGGTGCAGGATCTCCAGCAGGGTGCGTCCGGCCAATTGCGGGTGCTGGTGGGTCTGGGCGAACCAGCCCGGACGCACCCGGCTGCCCAGCCTGGCCATGCCGTGGTGGATCACGGGCTCGGCGGCGACGTCGCCGACCGGCTCGTGCTCGGCGTCCGGACGGGAACCGCCGGCGGCCAGCAGCCGTAGGAAGTGGGACTTGCCGGAGCCGTTCGAGCCCAGCACGGCGATCCGCTCCCCGAACCAGACGGTGAGATCGAAGGGGGACATGAGGGTGGTGCTGGTGTCGACCCGAAGGGGCACGGCCCCCACCCTCAACTCCAGTTGCTCGCACACCACCGCGCGGCGGGCGGTCTGGCCGCCGCGTAGCCGCATCTTCACCTGGTGCTGGGTGACCACCAGCTCGGGCGGGCCGGCCTCCTCGAACTTGGCCAGCCGGGTCTTGGCGGCCTGCAGCCGGGAGGCGAGGCCGTCGTTGTACGCCGCCTTCTGCTGGTACATCAGCACCAGCGCCTTGAGCTTGGCGTGCTCCTCGTCCCAGCGGCGGCGGAGTTCCTCCAGCCGGGCGTTGCGCGCCTCGCGGGCCTCGCCCCAGCTGCGGTAGGTGCCGGGATGGGTCCAGGCGGTGGCGCCGGCCGGGCCGGGCTCCAGGGTGACGATCGCGGTCGGGACGCTGCTCAGCAGCTCCCGGTCGTGGCTGATCAGCAGCACGGTCTTGCCCGACTCCACCAGGCGCTGCTCCAGCCACAGCTTGGCCGGGACGTCCAGGTAGTTGTCCGGCTCGTCGAGGGCCAGCACCTCCTCGGGGCCGGCCAGCAGCGCCTCCAGTACCAGCCGCTTCTGCTCGCCGCCGCTGAGGGTGTTCACCTCGCGGTACTGCGCCCGCTGGAACGGGACGCCGAGGGCGGACGTGGTCACGGTGTCCCAGACGGTCGACTCGTACTCGTAGCCGTCGGCGTCACCGAAGTCGGCTAGCGCCTGGGCGTAGGCCAACTGGGTGGGCTCGTCGTCGGTCTCCATCATGGTCAGTTCGGCGGCGTCCAGTGCCTGGACCGACTGGCGCAGCCGCTCCGGCGCCACCGACGCCAGCAGATCTCGCACGGTCTCGGACCCCCGCAGCTTGCCGATGAACTGGCTCATCACCGCCAGCCGGCCCGAGGCCGAAACCGAGCCGTCTTCGGCAGTGAGCTCGCCGGCGATGATCCGCAGCAGCGTGGTCTTGCCGGTGCCGTTCGGGCCGATCAGCGCCACCCGCGCCCCGTCGCCCACCCGGAACGACACGTCGTTCAGCAGCGGGCGCCCGTCCGGCAGGGTGTAGCTGACTCCGTTGACCTCCAGGTGCGGCATCAGCCTGGCTCGATCGGACCGGTGCCGAGAATGTCGAAGACCCACTTGCCGATCGCGTTCAGGGTCTCGCGGCCGGTGTCGAAGTCCTTGCTGCGGGTCATCATCGCGATCCGGTAGCTGCGGCCGTCGCCGTCCACCTGGCCCATCGAGTTCACCGCCCACAGCCCGTCGCTGGACTTGAACTCAACCCAGCCGTTCTTCAGGTGCACCTTGACTGTGGCCGAGCGCGGCGCGCCGACACCCCAGGAGTGCTCGTCGATCACCTTGCCCATCAGATCCCAGACGAATCCGCGCTCCTCGTCGGTGACCGCCGGGGAGCCCTCGACCAGTCGCTGCACCAGCAGCACCTGGTCGGCGGGGGTGGTCCAGGTCCAACTCCAGGATTCGAGATGGGCGTCGTCAGCGTGGGTGTTGGGCAGCTCGAGCTCGCTGGCCAGTTCGGTGTAGGCAGCGCCCTGCCCGGCGTAGGCGTAGAGGGCGTCGGCGGGGTCGTTCTCGGAATGGGTGATCGCGGCGGTGGCCTGCTCGACCTGCTCGGCGGTCAGCGGGACGCCGGTCGCCCGGGCCCGGCGTTCGGCCATCAGCACGATCATCGGCTTGGCCATGGACGCGCTCTGGCTGGCGTACTCCGGGTTGTACCCGTAGACCGCGCCGTTGCGCAGATCGGTGATCGCCACCCCGAGCTTGTCGGAGCCATTGGCGATCACCGTGATCGCCTCGTCCAGCTGGCCGCGGATCGTCCCGGTGGGGGAGGCGGTCGGGGTGGGAATAGACGGCGCGCCGCCGCACCCGGCCAGCAACGCGGCACCGCCGACCGCCAGCGCGGAGCCGCGGACCAGCAACTGCCGGCGGGAGAGCGCCGTGATCTGTCGGGTCATGATGTCCTTCCTCGGCCCACGCCGGGGTAGCTGCGGCCGGTTGGGCCGTCCGGCTCGCCGGCTTCGTGGTCCACGCGTTCGCTGGCGATGATACGGGCCAACTCCTCCCGCCCCACCCCACCGTCGACCACCACCGCAGAGCCGCCGCCCAGCAGCGGCCGGACCAGCGCCTCCTGCAGGGCGAGCCAGGGAGGTCGGATGGGCAGCAGCACCCGGCCGGGCTCCGGCGGCAGGCCGAGCCAGTCGGCGTGGCTGATCTCGCGCCGGTCGTCCAGCCAGGCGAGGCCGTCCGGCTCGACCGGCTCGGCCCAGTGGGCGTCCGGTTCGGCCAGCACCTCGGTGGAGTAGTCGAGCACGCCGGCCGGCAGGTCGCTGCGCCCCAGGCCCAACGGGTGCAGGGAACAGGCGATGGTCATCCCGGGCAGGATCGGCTGGGGATCCTCCGGCCCGACCACCACCAGCTCGACCTCGTCCGACAACGGCGGCGCAGCCGCCTGGTAGGTCAGGCCGCGCTGCCAGCAGGCCAGCGGCCAGATCAGGCTCATCCAGTGGCTGGGGTGGCTCAGCGAGACCGGGCCGGCCACCCGTCCCTCGACGCCCAGCGTCTCCAGCAGGTTGGCGGTCTTGTCCACCCAATTGGCGAACGAGGTGGCGCTGAACTCCACCCGCTCGCCGGCTGCCGGCCGATAGTAGGTCAACAGCGGACGACTGCCGTCGCTGCGCACCCGGGCAGCCAGCAGGTCGATCACGGAACGGACGGCAGGCACGCCCCCATGGTAGGGCCCCACCCGACCCGCCGACCCTCCTCACCCGCGGGCTCAGCCGCAGGTCCGCCCGCGTCGAGGACTTCCCTTAACGCCGAGGGCCTCCCCCCAGGCAGAGGCCCTCGGCGACTAGGGAAGCCCTCGGCGAAAGAGGGGGGCGGGTGAGGCGGGTGGCGACGCGGGCTGGAGGCTCTCGACTAGCCTGCCCTCATGCGCTACGTCGTCATCCTGGCCGGCGGGTCCGGCACTCGGCTGTGGCCGCTGTCGCGCCAGGGCACCCCCAAACAGTTGCTTCCGCTGATCGATGGACGCAGCCTGCTGCGGCTGGCGTTCGAGCGGTCGCTCGGCTCCGTCCCCGCCGAGCGGGTGGTGGTGGTCACCGGCGCGGCCTACGCCGACCAGGTGGCCGCCCAGCTGCCGGAACTGCCCGCGGCGAACATTCTCGGCGAGCCGGTGGGACGGGACTCGCTGAACGCCGTCGCCTGGGCGGCGGCGGTGCTGCACCGCCGGGACTCCGACGCGGTGATCGCCCAGGTCACCGCCGACCACGTGATCGAGCCGGTGGCCGGCTTTGTGGCGACCCTGGAGCGGGCGTTCGCCCTCGCCGAGGCCGAGCCGGCCGCGCTGGTCACGCTGGGCGTCGTCCCCAGCTCCCCGCACACCGGCTACGGCTACCTGCACCGGGGGGACGCGCTCCCAGGACACCCGGGCGCCTACGCCGTCCGGGAGTTCACCGAGAAGCCACCGCGGGAGGTCGCCGAGGCCTACCTCGCCTCCGGCGAGTACTGGTGGAACGCCGGCATGTTCGTCTGGCGGGCCGCCACCGTCCTGGAACAGCTGCGGCTGCTGCTGCCGGCCAACTACGAGGGGGTCACCGCGCTGGCCGCCGAACCCTGCCGGCTGGACGAGATCTTCCCCACCCTGTTCAAGACCTCGGTCGACTACGCCATCCTGGAGCCGGTCTCCCACGGGCAGGGCTCCGGACAGGTGGTGGCGGTCGGCCTGGCGGTGGACTGGAAGGACGTCGGCGGCTACCCCAGCCTGGCCGAGGTGCTCAGCCAGGACGCCGCGGGGAACGCGGTCTCCGGCGCGGCGGTCGCCCTGGACGCGTCCGGCAACGTGGTGGTGAACGCCGACCCGGCCGGGCTGATCGGCCTGATCGGGGTGACCGGCCTGGTGGTGGTCCGCACCCCGGCGGCCACCCTGGTCGTCCCGCTCGATCAGGCCGAGCGGGTCAAGGAGCTGGTGGCCGAGGTCACCGCCCAGGCCGGGCCGCAGTTCGCCTAGCCGGGCCGGCTCGCGGGGCTAGGGTGAGGCCGAGGAGGCAGGGTGGAGAGTCTCAAGCGGATGCGCGAGCCGCTGGCCTGGGGGCTGATCGCGCTGGCCGCGCTGACCCTGGCGCTTCAGGCGGTTGGCCTGGTTCAGCGGTTGGCCGAGATCGGCCGGGTCAGGGTGACGGTGATCGGCCCGGGCCACTACCAGGTGGAGATGAGCGGCGACGAGGCGGGCGAGCTCTCGATGGGCGAGCAACTGGCCGCCGTCACGGCGGTGGGCGACTGGAGCAGCGGCCTGCGGGAGCTCGACCAGCTGCTACTGCTCGCCCTGGTCGTGGCGGTCGCGGCCTGCTCGGTGGGACCGGCGGTGGCCCGAGCCCGACGGCTCGCCCTGGCCGCCGCCTGGACGGCCTCGCTGAGCGTCGGGCTGGCCTGGGGGTTCGCCGGCTTCGCGCTGCGGGCCTGGCAGCCGGCCGAGGAGGTCTGGCTGCCGGCGGTGCTGGTGGACGGACTCGCGCCCGCGCTGAGCTCGGGCAGCGCCGTGCTGGCGACGATCGCGCTCTGGGCGCTGGCCCGCCGCCCCCGCGCGACCACCGGCGGCGAAGCCACGGACGCCCCTGCCGCCGAGCCGGTCGCGGTGGTCGCCGAGGACCCCAGCGTGTGGCAGCCGCCCGCTCCGGTCGAGTCGAACGACCCCCTCGCGCTCCTGGTCACGGTCGGCGGGATAGGGTGGCCGGCGAGGAGGCATGGTGGAGAACCTCAAACGGATCCGGGAGCCGCTGGCCTGGGCACTGATCGGCTTGACCGCGCTCACCCTGCTGCTGCAGTTCGGGCTGTTCTGGTGGAACCTGGTCGAGGCCGGTGGCGGCATCGAGACCGCGATCGGCTGGCTGTTCGCCATGCCGGCCGCCGATCCGGCGCTGCTGCTCGCGCTGGTGGTGGCGGCGGTGGGCTGCGCGCTGCGTCCGGCGGTGCCCCGCGCCCGTCCGGTCGCGCTGGCGGCGGCCACGGTGGCGACCCTGGCGGTGGTGTTGCCGTGGGCGCTGATGTTCTTCGGGCTGGTTGTGTGGCCCGCGGTCTCGGAGGTGTGGGCGGGTGACTCCGACTGGTGGCGGACCCTGCTGGTGCTCTACCCGCCGGCCCGCGTCGGGATCGGCGTGCTGGCCGCGATCGCGCTCTGGGTGCTGGGCCTGCGCTCGGCCGCCCGAACGGCGACCGGGGAGGTGGCAGCCGACCCGGCGGAGCCGGCCGACGAGGTTGCCGAACCCGTCGGTTCGGAGCCGGCGCCGGCCGAGCATCCCACGGTGTGGAAGCCGACCGAGGCCACCGGAACGGTCTGGCGGACCGCCGACGAGGCGGCCGCCGGCGCACCCGGTGCCCCGTCCCTGGGCGCCTCGACAGCGTCGGAGTGGGCGCTGGAGCAGCCCCGGCGCGAGCCCGCCCCGAGTGAGGACTGGCGTCCGCCGTCGACCGCCTGATCGGCCGCGGACCGGGCATGGTAGCCCACCCGGGGTTGACTTCTGGGGAATGACAGGCATGTAATTCTCTCCAAGTAGTTTTCTGCTGTGGCCGGACACGGACGAGGAGGGTGGATGCGCGAGCTGTTGCTGATCGTCGACGAAGACGACGAGGGGGCACTCGGTTGGCAGGAACGCGCCCTCTGCGCCCAGACCGACCCGGAAGCCTTCTTCCCGGAGAAGGGTGGTTCCACCCGGGAGGCGAAGAAGGTCTGCCAGTCCTGCGAGGTGCGCAGCGAATGCCTGGAGTACGCCCTGGGCAATGACGAGCGGTTCGGCATCTGGGGCGGGCTGAGCGAACGCGAACGCCGCCGGCTGAAGAAGCAGGCGATCTAGCGGGGCGGGGTCGCCCGGCAGCCGGCTTGGGGTGCGACCAGCGCCCACGAGTAGGCTTGGGCCGCTGTCCACACCCCTGACCTGGAAGAGACTCCGTGACCGACCTGCCTGAGGATCCGTGGGCTTGGCTGCACACCACCGGTGACGCCGATCGGGCCCGCTGGGCGGACGCCGAGGTCACCGCCGTCGTCGAACCGCGGCCGGGGGTGGACGTCAGCCGCTGCGTCACCGCGATCGAGGCCGGCGAGCTCACCCCCGACGAGATCGTGGTGGACGATCTCCGTCCGGACCAGCCGGGCGAGTGGCTGTGGCTGCTGCCGGCCGACAGCGAACCCGCGCCCACCGCGCTCAGCGCGCTGTTGGTCACCCTGGAACAGCGACCGGAGCTGGACGTGGTCGGCCCGCTGCTGGTGGAACCGCGCCGCCGCGGCCCCGGCACGCTGGTGCACCAGTTCGGCCAGACCGTCACCGCCACCGGACGGATCCGCGGCCTGGTGCCGGCCGGCGAGCTCTATCAGGGCCAACTGCAGACCACCGACGCGCTGGCCACCGATGCCATGGGCATGCTGATCCGCGGCGATGTCTGGCGCGCGCTGGGCGGCTTCAACCCGAACCTGCCGGCCAGCCACCGTGGCGCCGAGCTCTGCTGGCGGGCCCGGCTGGCCGGGCACGAGGTGGCGATCGAACCCGCCGCCCAGGTGGTCAGCCACGCCGAGCCCACCCCGCTGAGCGACGCCCGGGCCGCCGGGTTGGCGCTGGTGGCCGCCCATCTGCCGCGCGGTCGCCGGCTGCTGGGCAGGCTCTGGCTGGTGCTGACCAGCCTGCTGGCCGCGCTGGGCTATCTGCTGGGCAAGGACGGCGAACACGCCCTGGCCGAGGTCACCGGGCTGGGCCGCTGGCTGACCGACCGGCCGGTCCGCGGCTCGCTGCGCGCCGGGGTGCGCGCCGTCCAGCCCCTCCCGGGCGCGAAGGCGCGGATCCGGCAGCTGCGGCCCCGTCCCGGTTCCGGGGTGTGGCACTTCGTCGAAGGGGTGGGGGAGCGGCTCGCGGAGTGGGCGGGCACCTTCGCCGGCCCGGCCCCGGCGGTCAGCCTGGACGAACTCACCGGCGACGACTTCGCCGGGCACGCCCGGATCGAGCCCCGGGTGCCGGTGCTGCTGGTCGGGGCGCTGCTCACCATCGGCCTGGCGGTGGCCGCGGCCCGGTTCACCTTCGGCGAGGGCGCGCTGCAGGCGGCCCGGCTGCTGCCGGCGCCGTCCGGCTGGCTCGATCTGCTGGGCAGCTATCTCGATCCGGTGCCCGGCATCGCCGAGCTGGCCGGCCCGGCCTGGACCGGCCTGGCCGGGTTGGCCGCCTTCGTCACCGGCGGTCAGCCGGAATGGCTGATCGGCCTGTTGCTGCTGGGCTGCGTCCCGCTGGCCTGGCTGGCCGCCTTCCGGTTCCTGCGCCAGGGGCTGGCCAGCGCCACCATGGCCGCCATCGCCGCCTTCGGCTACGCCCTCGCCCCGGTGCTGACCGGCGCGCTGGATGTCGGGGCGGTCGGCGTCGCGGTCTGGACCCTGCTGCTGCCGGTGTTCGGCTACAGCCTGCGGGCCTGGCTGACCGACGAGGCCCTGCTGTGGCGTCGGGCGGCGGCCACCGGCCTGTCGGCGCTGCTGCTGGTGGCGGTGACGCCGCTGGCCTGGCTGGTGCTGCTGGGCGCGCTGGTCGCGGTGGTGATCCGCCGGCCGCGCGCCTGGGCGCAGGCGCTGCTGATCGCGGTGGCCCCGCTGCTGCCGCTGGTCGGACCGTGGCGGGAGACCCTGCTGGCCTACCCCGGCCGGCTGCTCACCGGCATCGAACCCTCGCTGGCCGGTACCGCCGCGGTGGCGCCCTGGCAGCTGCTGCTGGGCCGCGGCGTGGGCAGCCCGCCGCCGCTGTGGCTGTCGATCCTGATCTTCGGCGGATTGTGGCTGATCGCCGGTGCCGGGGCGGTCCGCCGCCGGGGCGCCGCCGCCGGAGCGCTGCTGACCGCCGGCCTGGCCACCGCGCTGGTGCTCGGCCTGACCCGTCCGCTGGTCTGGGTGCCGCCGGGGGAGTGGGCCCGTCCGGACGCGCTGGAATGGCAGGTGGCGACGATCGCCGCGCTGGTGCTGGCCGGCGCTTGGGGGCTGGACGGCATCGGCGACGACCTGCGCAACGCCAACCTGGGGCTGCGGCACTTCGGCACCCTCGCGCTGACCGGGCTGGCGATCGTGGTCGCGGTGGTCGCGGCCGGCTGGTGGGTGGCCGCCGGCGAGGCCGGGCTGCGACGCGGCCCGGTGACCGCGCTGCCGCCGTTCGTCCGCAATGCCCAGCTCTCCGACACCCCGGGCCGCACCCTGGTGCTGGATTTCGCCGACCAGCGGGTCGGCTGGCTGCTGCTGCAGGACGACCTGGCCCGGTTCGGCGACCTCGAGCGCGGCCTGGTGTTCGACGGTGACCAGCGGGGCCGGGACCTGGCCGGCTCGGTGGCCCAGCGGCTGGCCGGCGGCTCCGGCGACGACGGCCTGCTGGGCGATCTGCAGCGACTCGGCGTCTCCTACGTCTGGCTGCGCGGCGGCACCGCCGACCAGCAGCTGGCGATCAGCAACACCCCCGGCCTGGGGGTGGGCACCGCCGACGGCGACACCATGGTGTGGCCGGTGCCGGACTCCGCCCGGGCGGTGGTGGTCGACGGCACCACCCGGGAGCCGGTCGGCGACGGGAGCGCCATCGCCGGCGGAACCGCCCTGGTGCTGGCCGAGCCGGCCGATCCGCGCCGCCAGGTGACGGTCGGCGATCGGGAACTGACCCCGACCCGGCAGCGGAGTGGCCGCTGTACCCCCTGGACGGAGCCACCGGCGTGCTGCGGATCTCGCTGCCGGCGCCGACGGTCTGGCCCTGGCTGCAACTGGGCGGGCTGGCCCTGCTGGTGCTGCTGGCCGCGCCCGGCATCCGGCGTCCGAAACGGGAGGAACTCGGCCCGCGCCGGATCGCTGCCCGGCCGGTCGAACCCGAGGCCGCCGCCGGTCCCCGCCGAGCCCTGGGAGGTGAGCGATGAACCGCTGGCTCGCCCCCGGCCTGACCGCGATCGTGCTGGCCGCCGCGACCGGCCTGACCACCACCGTGCTGCCGGCCGCGCCGGTGCCGCAACCGACCATCGAGCCGGTGCCGGTCTACCTGACCGCGGTCTGTCCCTCGCTGGACAGCGCCACCACCTCGCTGCGCACCGCCGTCGCCAGCTCAGCGGGGCCGGTCACCACCGCGCCGCTGAGCGCGCCGGAACAACGCAATGACGAGCCCGAGGGCGTCAGCGTGCTCAACGACCCGGCCGAACCGGTGCTGGTCACTGCCCAGACCACCGCCGGCCTGGGGGCGGTCAGCCTGACCCGTTCCACCTCAGGACCGGACCGCGGGTTGTCGGCGACGACCTGCGAGAGCGCGGCCACCCGGCGGTGGTTCGCCGGGGTGCTGCTCAACGACAACGCCCAGGCCGACCTGGTGCTGGCCAACGCCGACACCGTGGACGCCGCGGTGGACGTCACCATCTTCGGCCCCGACGGCCGGATCAACGCCGCCGGCTCCCGCGGCATCGTGGTCGAGGCGCACAGCGCCCGCAGCGTGCCGCTGAGCGTCCTGGCCACCGCCACCGGCCCGGTCACGCTGCTGGTGGAGAGCTCCGCCGGACGGGTGGCCGCCACCCTGCGGCAGCGGCTCTGGCAGGGCACCACCCCGCTGGGCGCCGACTGGGTGCCGCCCGCGGTGGCGCCGGCCACGGAGTTGGTGGTTCCGGGCGTGGTCGCCGGCGAGGGCGAACGGGAGTTGGTGGTCACCAACCCCGGCGACCGGACGGCCAGCGTCACCGTCGAGCTGCTGGGCGAGGCCGGACGTTCGGCCATTCCCGGCGCGGAGAGCCTCGACCTGCCGGCCGGCGCCACCCGCAGCGTCGAACTCAGCCCCGGGCTGGCCGGTCAGCCCGGTGGCCTGCGGCTGACCTCCGAGCAGCCGATCGTCGCCGGGGTGCGGCAGACCTCGTCCGCCGACTCGGCCAGCCAGGATCCCGCCTGGTCGGCCGCGCTGCCCGGGTTGCCCGGTGAGGGAAGCTGGCCGGTGCCGGCCGGCAGTGGGGCCGCGGTCGTCCTGCTGCTCAGCAACCCCGCCGCGACCGACGCCGAGGTGAGTGTCACCGTCGGCAATGAGTTGGGCGGGGAGGGAACCACCTCGCAGCAACTGGTGCCGGCCGGCAGCACGATCGCCGTCCCGCTGGCCAGCGCCAAGACGTCGTGGCTGCGGCTGCGGGCGGAGGACAGCCCGGTGCGAGGGGTGCTGCAGGTGACCGAACGGCTCCGCGGGGTGGAGAGCCTGGCGCTGGTGCCGCTGATCACGCCGCGCGGCGAGACCCCGGAGGAGATCCCGACGGCGGTGTACGACCCGGGCGCCGGCCGGTGAACCGTACCGGCGGCTGAATCAGGTCGAGCCCGGGCCGGGGTTAGCCTCGCCGGTCTACTCCCACTCGGTGGCGGTCGGATCGATCTCGGTGGTGTCGATCCCGGTCAGCGCGGCGAGCTGCTCCACGATCGTGCGGTGCACCAGGCGGGCCAGCTCCCGGCGTCCGGTCGCCCGGTGTTCGAGCGGACGGCGGTACAGCACCACCTGGGCGTTGCCCTCCGGCCGGGCGGACACCGCCGCTGCCAGCGGCACGCTGTCGTACCAGGCGTCGGTGAGGGTGGGGACGTCGTCGAAGCCGACGTCCACCCCGGCCAGCGCCCGCGGGCAGGTGCCGGCGATCCGGGCCAGCGAGCCACGCAGGCAGTCGGCGAAGAACCCCACCCCGGCGGAGCGGTAGGGCACCGGCATCGGCGCCCCGGTCAACGGGTTCGGCGCCGCCAGCGCACCCCGCATGCCGCGGCCATGACGATCCCGGGACTTCACACCGCCCACTCTAGGGCGTTGCCCGAGCGGGCGCGTTTTCCGGCCGGCTGGCTGGCGGCTGAACAAATCGACCTCCAGATTGCCGATTTTGGCCGGAAACAGGTCGGCCGGGCTGATCTGGAGGTCGATTTGTTCAGCCCAGCTGGCACCGGCCCCACGCCGAAGGGCGCCGGGGGAGGGCTGGTCTCCCGTGCTGGAAACCCGGATCCGGCTGGTGGTGCGGGGCGCGACACCGGGCCGGGTTGTCGTCCGGAACCGCCGGACGCGGGTACGGTGGCCTGCGTGATCAACCGACGCTGTTCGCGCTCGACCTGCTCACAACCAGCGGTGGCGACCCTCACCTACGTGTACGCCGACTCCACCGCGGTGGTGGGTCCGCTGGCGCTGCGCGCCGAGCCGGGCTGCTATGACCTGTGCCGCGCGCATTCGACCAGCCTGAGCGTGCCGCGCGGCTGGGAGGTGATCCGGCTGCCGCAGGATCCGGACGCCCCCCGCCCGCTGGCCGACGACCTGATGGCGCTGGCCGAGGCCGTCCGCCGGGTAGGGCTGGCCGACGAGGTCGAGCCCGCGCCGCAACTGGCCCGCCGCCGGGGCCACCTGGCCGTGGTGGCCGATCCGGAGTAGGCCGGAAGGTCGGCGCGGCAAGGCGACTCGTATCAGCCTGAGGGCGGTCGCGGAGCCGGCATGCCACACTATCGACCAGCCAGCTTCGGAAAGGTGACGTGATGCGGATGCCGGCCTCCTCGGTGGACAGCCACCAGCGGCTGATGATCCGGGTTGCCCGGATGTACCACGAGCACGGCATCAAGCAACCCCAGATCGCCCAGCAGCTGCACGTCTCCCAGGCGAAGGTCTCCCGGCTGCTGAAGCGGGCGGAGGAACTCGGCATCGTCCGGGTGACCATCGAGGTTCCGCCCGGCGGGTTCACCGACCTGGAGGAGGCGCTGATCGGCCGCTACGGCCTGGCCGACGCGGTGGTCGCCGAGGCGAGCTCCAGCGCGGAGGCGGACGTGATCACCGCGATCGGCGCGGCGGCGGCCGCCTACCTCGACGACGTCCTGCTCAGCCAGGAACGGATCGGCATCTCGTCGTGGAGCGCCACCCTGCTGGCGATGGTGAGCCGGATGACCCCCCGCGCCCGACCGGTCGCCGAGTCGGTCACCCAGGTGCTCGGCGGGGTGGGCATCCCGCGGGCGCAGGTGCAGGCCACCCAGCTGACCGAGGAGCTGGCCCGGATCACCGGGGGGACGCCGCAATTCCTCACCGCCCCCGGACTGGTCTCCTCGGCGGCGCTGAGCAGCGCCATCCTGGCCGAGCCCTACGTGGTTCCGGTGGTGAAGGAATGGAGCCGGCTGACCGTGCTGCTGGCGGGCATCGGCAGCCTGGAACCGTCCCCGCTGTTGCGGGAATCGGGCAACGCCATCCCGCTGGAGGAGCAGGACCTGCTGCGCGGCCTGGGCGCGGTCGGCGACGTCTGCCTGACCTTCTTCGACGCCGAGGGCGCCGAGGTGACCTCCGACATCGGCACCAGGGTGGTCGGCATCCCGCCGGCCGTGCTGCGCACCGTGCCGCGCCGGGTTGGGGTGGCAGGCGGCGAGCGCAAGCACGGCGCGATCCGGTCCGCCCTGCTGGGCGGCTGGGTGAACGTCCTGGTCACCGACACCGAGACGGCGCACGCCCTGCTCTCCTAGCTCGATCCGGGACGAAGTCCCGGACGCCGGCCCGATCGGTTCCGGTCCTCCCGGCGAAGGCGGGAAGCCCCCGCGCCGGACCTGGGTCCGGCCTGCGCGGTCGACCCGCCAGAGGTCTTTCTGCGCGAATTCCCTCAATCCACTTGACGACCGGAGTCGGGCGCGCGACCATTGAGGAGAACTATTCGCTATTGAATGGATATGCAATGTTGCAGTCGGACCCGATCCGCGCGGCCGAGTGGCGCGAGTTCAGGAATCGAGTGGCCAGCTCGTCCGGGGATGAGCGGGTCGCGCTGTTGACCGATCGGGCGAAGGCGAGCCGGCGTCAGATCGTCACCACGATCGCCGGTGCCGGCCAGGGCCACATCGGGGGCGACCTGTCGGTGACCGACCTGCTGACCGCGCTGTTCAACAGCGTCCTGAACGTCGATCCGGAGCAACCCAATCACCCCGACCGCGACCGCTTCGTGTTATCGAAGGGGCACTGCGCGGTGGCGCTCTACACCACCCTCGCCTCCTGCGGCTACTTCCCGGCCGACGAGCTCAGCACCTTCATGCAGCCGCTCTCCAAGCTCAGCGGTCACCCCAACCGCACCTACGTGCCGGGGGTGGAGACCAATACCGGCCCGTTGGGGCACGGGCTGCCGGTCGCGGTGGGCTGCGCGCTCGGCGCCCGGCTGACCGGCCGCGACTACAGGGTGGTCGCCATCATGGGCGACGGCGAGCTGCAGGAGGGCAGTAACTGGGAAGCCTTCATGTGCGCCGGCCACCAGGAACTCACCAACCTGTACGCGGTGGTGGATCGCAACCTGCTGCAGCAGGGCGATCGGACCGAGCAGACCAACCGGCTGGAGCCGCTGGCCGAGAAGCTCAGCGCCTTCGGCTGGGAGGTCCGCGAGATCGACGGCCACGACTTCGAACAGATCCTGGCCGCCTTCGCCCCGGCCGCGGCCGGCAAGCCGGTGGCGATCATCGCCCACACCGTGAAGGGCAAGGGCGTCTCGTTCATCGAGGACGGCGTGGCCTGGCACCACAAGGTGCCCACCGACGAACAGGTGACCAAGGCTTTGGAGGAGCTGGCATGACCGCGGAGACCTTCGACAACCGGCAGGCTTTCGCCCAGACCCTGATCGAGCTCGCCCAGGCCGACCAGCGGATCGTCGCGGTGTGCAACGACTCGGTGGGCTCCAGCAACCTGGTCGGCTTCCGGGAACAGTTCCCGGACCGGCTGATCAATGTCGGGATCGCCGAGCAGGACATGGTCGGCGTCGGCGCCGGCCTGGCCAACTCCGGCCTGATCCCGTTCGTCTGCGGCGCGGCCCCCTTCCTGACCGGACGGGCGTTGGAGCAGATCAAGGCTGACGTCGCCTACAGCGAGTTCCCGGTGGTGCTCTGCGGGATCAGCCCCGGCATGGCTTACGGCGCGCTCGGCCCCACCCACCACTCGGTGGAGGACCTCTCCTGGCTGCGGGCGCTGCCCGGGCTGGACATCGTGGTGCCGGCGGACCGGCTGGAGACCCAACAGGCGGTGCGGCTCGCCGCCCGGCAGGAGCACCCGGTCTACCTCCGGATCGGACGCACCGCGGTGCCGGACGTGAACCCGCCCGACTCCCAGCTCACCCGGGGGAAGTGGACCGAGCTGCGGGCCGGCAGCGACGTGACCATCATCGCGGTCGGGACGCTGGTCTCGCGGGCGCTCACCGCCGCCGACGAGCTGGCGGCGGAGGGGATCTCGGCGCGGGTGCTCAATGCGGCCTTCGTGGCTCCGCTCGATGTCGACGCGGTGCTGGCAGCAGCCTCCCAGACCGGCGGGATCGTGACCGCCGAGGAGGCGAACGTCGCCGGGGGGCTGGGCGCGGCGGTGGCGGCGGTGCTGGCCACCCGGGCCAGCGGGACGCCGCTGCGCATGCTCGGCCTGCGGGAGTTCGCGCCGACCGGTTCCACCGGCTTCCTGCTGGACTACTTCGGCCTGAACGCCAGTGGCATCGCGCAGGCCGCGCGGGAAGCGCGCGACCGTGGCTGACCACCTCGTCCTGGCGGTCGACCAGGGGACCAGCTCGTCGAAGGCGGTGGCCTTCGGCCCGGACGGTGCCGTGCTGGCCACCAGCTCGGTGGCGATCGGGCACAGCACCCCGCAGCCGGGCTGGGTCGAGCAGGATCCGAACGAGATCCTCAGCAGCGTCACCAGCTGCCTGCTCGACCTGGTGGAACGGCTGGACGCGCCGGTGGCGGGGGTGGGCCTCTCCAGCCAGCGGGAGTCGGCGGTGGCCTGGGACGCCGCCACCGGCGAGCCGCTCAGCCCCATCCTGGGCTGGCAGGACCGGCGGACCGCCGACGCCGCGCAGCGGCTGCTGGCCGAGGCTGGCCCGGAGATCCGGGAGCGCACCGGGCTGCCGGTCGACCCGATGTTCTCCGCCCTGAAGCTGGCCTGGATCCTGGACCGGATCGACCCCGATCGACGCCGCGCCGCCGCCGGCGAACTCCGGTTGGGGACGGTGGACGCCTGGCTGGCTGACCGGCTGACCGGCGAGTTCCGGATCGAGGCCGGCAACGCCTCCCGGACCCAGCTGATGAACCTCGCCACCCTGGAGTGGGACGAGGAACTGCTCGCCCGGTTCGACATCCCGCGGGCGGCGCTGCCGCCGATCCGGCGTTCCGACGCCCCCACCCCGCCGATCCGGCCGCTGGCGCAGCGGGGCCGGGCGGTCGGCTTCACCGGCATCCTCGGCGACTCCCACGCGGCGCTGTTCGGCCACGGGGTGCGGCGTCCGGGGACGGTGAAGGCCACCTACGGCACCGGATCCTCGATCATGGGGCTCACCAATCGTCTGGTGCCGGCTGACTCAGGGCTGGTGCACACCCTCGGCTGGCTCACCGAGCAGCCCGCCCGGGCTTTCGAGGGCAACATCCTGGCCACCGGAGCGACCCTGGTCTGGCTGGCCCGACTGTTCGGCGCCACCCCCGACGACCTCGACCGCTGGGCGCGGGAGGTGCCCGACACCGGCGGGATCGTCCTGGTTCCGGCCTTCGCCGGGCTGGGCGCGCCGTACTGGGACGCCGCCGCGCAGGCGGTGATCTGCGGCTTCGACCAGGGTTCGAGCGCAGCCCAGCTGGCCCGGGCGGCCTTCGAGTCGATCGTCCACCAGATCGAGGACGTGGTGTCCCGGGCCGACCAGGTGGCGGGGGAGCGGATCGAACTCCTGCTGGCCGACGGCGGGCCGAGCCGCAACGACTGGCTGATGCAGACCCAGGCCGACCTCTCCGGACGCGTGGTGGGCCGGCCGGAGAACTCCCTGCTGTCGGTGACCGGCGCCGCCCATCTGGCCGGACTCAGCGCCGGGGTGTGGGACGACGCCGCCCTGGCCGGGCTGCCCGCCGTCCGGCAGGACTTCACCCCCGCGCTGGCGCCGACCGCGCGCCAGGCCCACCGAACCGACTGGACCCGGGCGGTGGCCCGGGCCCGGCTGAACGACTGACCCCGAGGAAGGACAATGATGACCACAGCTTCGACGATCTACGCCGGACACTTCACCGACCGCCACGTGGTGGTGACCGGGGCGGCCGCCGGGATCGGCCTGGCGATTGGCGAGGCGTTCGCCGAGTCCGGCGCCACGGTGTGCCTGGTCGACCGATCGCCGGCGGTGCAGCAGTCCGCCGAGGCCGCCGCCGCCCGGGGGCTGGCGGTGACCGCGGCGGTCGCCGACGTCACCGACGAGAGCCAGGTGAAGCAACTCTTCGCCGGGCTGGCCGAAACCTGGGGCAAGCTCGACGTGCTGGTGAACAACGCCGGCATCATCACCATCGCCCCGCTGGAGCAGACCTCGGTGAGCGACTTCGCCCGGGTGCTCAATGTGAACACCACCGCGCAGTTCCTCGGCGCCCGCGAGGCGTACCCGCTGCTCAAGGCGGCCGGCGGGGGATCGATCATCAACGCCGCCTCCGGCCAGGCCCGGCAGGGCTTCATCTACACCCCCGGCTACGCGGCGTCGAAGTTCGGCGTGGTCGGGCTCACCCAGTCGCTGGCCAAGGAGCTGGCCAAGGACAACATCCGGGTCAACGCCTACTGCCCCGGGATCGTCGCCACCGACATGTGGTCGTACAACGACGCCGAGTGGGGCAGGCTGCTCGGCGACTACGCCCCCGGCGAGCTGATGGCCAAGTGGATCTCGGAGATCCCGATGGGCCGGGCCGCCGCCAAACAGGACGTTGCGAACGCGATCCTCTTCCTCGCCTCGGAGGCCGGCTCGTACATCACCGGGCAGGCCCTCAACGTCGACGGCGGCATGTTCATGAACTGACCGGATCCCCGGTCTGACAAAGGAGTCTTCAGATGACCAACAACGCGACCACCGCAGTAGGGCCGGCCGCGGTCGGTGCCCGGATCAGGCGGGCGCTGTCCGGCACCGGAGGGGCTTTCGCCGGCCTCATCCTGCTGGTCATTGTGTTGTCCTTCACGGCGCCGAACTTCCTGACCACCAGGAATCTGCTGAACGTGGTGGACCAGGTCACCGTGCTGGGCATTCTCGCCCTGGGCGCGACCGCGATCATCATCACCGGGGGCATCGACCTCTCGGTCGGTTCGGTGCTGGCGCTGTGCACGATGGTGCTGGGCTGGCTCTCCCACGACGGCGGCTGGCCGCTGTGGCTGGCGATGATCGCAGCGGTGGTGGTCGGGGCGGTGGCCGGGCTGATCAACGGCATCGGCGTCACCTGGGCCAAGTTGCCACCGTTCATCGCCACCCTGGCGATGATGTCGATCGCCCGCGGGCTGGCCAACCTGATCACCGACGGCGAGCAGATCGTGGGCTACCCGGACTGGTTCTTCTCGCTCTCCTCCACCCGCTACCTCGGCTTCATCACGGCCACCTCGATGGCGCTGATCGTGGTCTACCTGGCGGGCTGGCTGGTGCTGCGGTTCCGCCCGTCCGGCCGCTCGGTGTACGCCATCGGCGGCGGCCAGGAGGTGGCCCGGCTGTCCGGCATCAACGTCCGGCGGATCACCACCAGCGTCTACCTGATCGGTGGCGCGCTGGCCGGCCTGGCCGGCATCGTGCTGGCCACCCGGCTCGACTCCTCGCAGCCCAGCGCGGGCACCGGCGTCGAACTGGACACCATCGCCGCGGTGGTGATCGGCGGCGCCAGCCTGAGCGGCGGCATCGGCCGGGTCTCCGGGACGATCATCGGCGTCCTGATCATCGGGCTGCTGCGCAACGGCCTCAACCTGCTGGGCGTCTCGCCCTTCATCCAGTCCATCCTGATCGGCCTCGTCATCGCGCTGGCGGTGATGGGCGACGCGCTGCGGCGCAAGTAGATCCCCGCGGGACAAGCCGTCCCCACAGATAAACCCGCCAACCCCGGCAACCATCCACAAAGGAGTAACTCGAATCATGCATACATCCGTGAAGCGGTTGATCGCGGTCGCAGCCGCGATCGCCACCACCACCCTCGCGGCGTGCAGCAGCACGCCCACCAGCAGCCCCAGCGCCGGTCCGTCCAGCGGCGGTGGCGGCGAGCAGAAGGTCATCGGTCTGGCGGTGGCCAACCTGCAGGCCAACTTCTTCAACCAGATCCGCCAGTCCGTCGAGGCCGCCGCTGCCGAGCAGGGCGTGAAGGTGGTCGTCGCCGACGCCGGCGGCGACTCCGAGAAGCAGGTCAGCCAGATCCAGGACCTGATCACCCAGCAGGTGGACGCCCTGATCTACATCCCGGCCGGCGCCACCGCGGCCACCGTCCCGGTGCGCGAGGCCAAGGCCGCCGGAATCCCGGTGGTGACCGTCGACCGCAACCCCGACGGCGCCCCGGGCGACACCTTCATCGCGACCGACTCGGTCGCCGCGGCGAAGGCCCTGGCCGAGTGGGTGGTCAAGGAGACCGGTGGCGAAGGCAAGCTGGGCGTCATCCAGGGCCAGATCGGCACCACCCCGGAACTGGCCCGCGACGAGGGCTTCAAGGCCGGCCTCGAGGGCAGCAAGATAGTCGAGGTCGCCCGTCAGGCCTCCGACGGCTGGCACCAGGACGAGGGTCACGACATCGCCCAGGACATGCTGCAGGCGCACCCTGAGATCAACATCATCTTCGGCCGCGCCGACGCCCTCGCGCTGGGTGCCGCCCAGGCCGCCCGGCAGGCCAACCGGACCGACATCCTGATCGTCGGCTTCGACGGCGACACCGCGGGCCTGGAAGCCGTCCGGGACGGTGTGATCGCGGCGACCATGACCCAGAAGACGCAGTACATGGGTCAGCTCGCGCTGGAGTCGGCGCTCAAGCTGGCCGCCGGCGAGCAGGTTCCGGCCGAGCAGTTGCAGCCGGCCGAGCTCACCACCAAGGAGAACGTGGGGCCGTTCATCGAGCAGCACCCCTGATCCGAACCGGTGGGCGCTCGCACCGAGCGGGCGCCCACCGCCTCCACCCAGCCCCGGCCCGGCCCATCCGGCCGGCCGGGGCGCACCGCAAAGGAGCGAGATGAGCGAGCAGCAGGCCGAGCCGATCCTGACCGTCCGGGGCGCCGTGATGCGCTTCCCCGGCACGCTGGCCCTCGACGGCGTCGATCTCGACATCTACCCCGGCGAAGTGGTGGCGCTGCTGGGCGAGAACGGCGCCGGGAAGTCGACTCTGGCCAAGATCATCGCCGGCGTGCAGCCGCCCACCGAGGGCACCATGACCTGGCTCGGCCGGCCGTACCAGCCGAGCGGTCCGGCGGACGCGATCGGCAACGGCATCGGCATGATCCACCAGGAGATGCAGCTGCTGCCCGATCTCACCGTGGCCGAGAACTGCTTCGTCGGCCGCTGGCCGATGAAGGGCGGCCGGCTCGACCAGAAGGCGATGTCCGAGGCGGCCCGCGCCAAGCTGGCCGAGCTCGGCTTCGAACGTCCGATGGGCACCCTGGTCCGCCAGCTCAGCGTGGCCGGCCAGCAGCAGGTCGAGATCGCCCGCGCGCTGTTGATGGACACCAAGCTGCTGATCCTGGACGAGCCGACCGCGGCGCTGGGCGACGATGAGACCGAGGCGCTGTTCAGCTGCGTGCGGCAGCTGCAGCGCGAAGGGGTCTCGTTCATCTACGTCAGCCACCGGCTGGCCGAGATCGCCCGGATCGCCACCCGGATCGTGGTGCTGCGGGACGGCGAGTGGGTGGCCAGCCACGATCGTCCCGATGTGCCCACCGACCAGCTGGTGGCGGAGATGGTCGGCCGCTCGGTGGAGCGGCTGTTCCCGCCGGTCGAGCAGCCCCGCGAGCAGGTGGTGCTGTCGGTGCGCAGGATGAGCGCGGCCAACGGCTTCGTCCGCGACATCGACTTCGAGGTGCACGCCGGCGAGGTGTTCGGCATCGCCGGGCTGGTCGGCGCCGGCCGGACCGAGCTGGTCCGGGCGATCGCCGGCGCTGACCCGTCCGCCCAGGGCGAGGTCAGGGTGGCCGACGGCCCGGTGCCCGCCCACTCGGTCTCCGCCGCGGTCGGCCGCGGCCTGGTGATGATCCCCGAGGACCGCAAGCAGCAGGGTGTGATCGTCCCGATGACCATCCACGACAACCTCGTGCTGCCCAACTTCGACCGGGTGGCCAACTCCGCCGGCTGGGTGCTGCCCGGCCGGACCAGGCCGTTCGCCCAGGCCGCGATCCTGGAGCTGGGGGTCAAGGGCAAGGCCGAATGGGCGGTGGGAAACCTGTCCGGCGGCAACCAGCAGAAGGTCGTGCTGGGCAAGTGGCTGGCGCGATCCCCCAAGGTGGTGGTGCTGGACGAGCCCACCCGCGGCATCGACGTCGGCGCTCGGGCGGCGATCTACGACGTGATCGCCGGGCTCAGCAAGGAGGGCGTCGCGGTGATCGTGGTCTCCTCCGACCTGGAGGAGGTGCTCGGCCTGTCGCATCGGGTGATGGTGCTGAGCCGCGGCCGGAACCGGGGCGTGCTGCCCCGCGAGGAAGCCACCGCGGAACGAGTCATGTACCTGGCGACGCACTGAGGCGCCGCCGCACAGAAAGGCAGAGCAATGGCATTCGTCAACACCAGCATCGCCGGCGAGGTGGCGATCGTCACCGGTGCGGCCAGCGGGATCGGCCAGGCGATCGCGATCGCCCTGGCCGAGGCCGGGGCCAGGGTGGGGTGTGCCGACCTGGCCGCCAGCAGCATGGCGCAGACCCTGGCCGCGATCGACCAGGTGTCCGGTGAGGCGGTGGCCATCCCCTGGGACGTCACCGACCCCGACGACGCCTCGCGCGCGGTGGCAGCGGTGGAGGAACGCTTCGGACCGCTGTCGCTGGCGGTCAACGCCGCCGGGATCGCCAATGCCGCGCCGGCCACCGAGCTGACCCTGGCGCAGTGGCAGCGGATGTACGACGTGGACGCCACCGGGGTGTTCCTGGCCTGCCAGGCCGAGGGCCGGGCCATGCTGGCCCACGGCCGGGGAGCGATCGTGAACATCGCCTCGATGTCCGGCAGCATCGCCAACCGGGGGCTGACCCAGGTGCACTACAACAGCGCCAAGGCCGCCGTCATCCACCTCACCAGGTCGCTGGCGGTGGAGTGGATCCAGGGCGGCGTCCGGGTGAACTCGCTCAGCCCCGGCTACACCTGGACGCCGATGAACAAGCGGCCGGAGGTGGCCGAGCAGACGGTCGAGTTCGCCGCGTCCACGCCGATCGGACGGCTCGCCGAACCGGTCGAGATCGCCGGGCCCGCGCTCTTCCTGCTCAGCCCGGCGGCCTCCTTCGTCACCGGGGTCGACCTGCTGGTGGACGGTGGCTTCTGCTGCTGGTGACCGCCGGCGCGGCGCCGCTGCTTGCGCTCGTGGCGCAGGCCCTACGCTGGGCACATGCTGCAACCGCAGATCTTCAAGGCCAACGACATTCGCGGGCTGGTCGCCGGGGATCACCCGGAGTGGGACGCCGCGGGCGCCGGCTCGCTGGGCGCGGCCTTCGCCGTCGCCTTAGAGCTGGCCGGAGCCGAGTTCCTGCTCGGCCGGGACATGCGCGACGGCGGCCTCGAACTCAGCCGCGCCTTCGCTGACGGCGCCCGACGGCTCGGGGCGAACGTGGTCGACATCGGCCTGGCCAGCACCGACCAGGTCTGGTACGCCTCGGGAACGACCGGCCTGCCGGCCGTGCAGTTCACCGCCTCGCACAACCCTGCCGCCTACAACGGGGTGAAGTTCTGCCTGCCGCACGCCGCGCCGATCACCCCGGAGTTGATGGCCCGGATCCGCGAGCTGAGCGGCGTCGAGCTGCCGGATGCCCCGGTCGCCGGCGCGTTGCGGGAACAGGACACCCTGGCCGGCTACGCCGCCTACCTGCACTCGCTGGTCGACCTGCGCGGGCTGCGTCCGCTGAAGGTGGTGGTGGACGCCGGCAACGGCATGGCCGGGCATGTCACGCCCGCCGTGCTCGGGCCGCTCGGGCTGGAGCTGATCGGCCTCTACCTCGACCTGGACGGCAGTTTTCCCCACCACCCGCCCAATCCGCTGGAGCCGGCCAACCTGGTGGACGCCCGGCGGGCGGTGGTCGAGCACGGCGCTGACCTCGGGCTGGTGTTCGACGGGGACGCCGACCGCTGCTTCCTGATCGACGAGCGGGGGGAGTTGATCGACCCGTCGGTGGTGACCGCCCTGATCGCCCGCTCCGCCCTGGCCCGCGAGCCCGGCGCCGCCATCGTGATCAACACGGTGACCTCGTCGGCGGTCGAGGAGGTGGTGCGGGCGGCCGACGGCCGGGTGGTGGTCGGCCCGGTCGGCCACACCAAGCTGAAGGCGCTGATGGCCCAGCACCACGCGGTGTTCGGCGGCGAGCACTCCGGCCACTACTACTTCCGGGACTTCTGGGGCGCTGACAGCGGGATGCTGGGCGCGCTGCACGTCCTGGCCCTGGTCGGGCACGGCGAGCAGTCGGCCTCGGCGCTGGCCGCCAGCGTGCCCAGCTACCCGGCCTCGGGGGAGCTCAACAGCACGGTCGCCGATCCGGCTGCCGCGATGGCCGCGGTCGCCGACGAGTTCGAGGCCTGCGAACTGGACTGGACCGACGGCCTGCTGGCCCGTGGCGACGGCTGGAAGGTGAGCGTCCGGTCGTCCAATACCGAGCCGCTGCTGCGGCTGAACGTCGAAGCCCGTGACGAATCCACCATGACCAGGCTGCGCGACCGCGCCCTGGCGACCATCCGAGGAGAACGATGACCGAGTTGCCCGCCGACGTGCTGGAGATCCTGGTGTGCCCGTCCTGCCACACCAAGCTGGCCTGGGACTACGAGGCCTCCGAGTTGCTGTGCACCTCGGCCGACTGCGCGCTGGCCTACCCGGTGCGGGACGGCATCCCGGTGCTGCTGGTGGACGAGGCCCGCCGCCCCGCCGCCCGGTAGGGGGACGGCGATGGACTTCGACGACGCCCGGCTGGCCGACCCCGAGGCGCTGCGCCGGGCCGACCCGGTGCTGCGTCCGCTGGCCGAGGCCGGGGCGCGGGTCCGCCGCGAGGTGGCGCTGACCCAGGACGCGCTGTCCGCGCTGGTCGAGGAGGGGCGTCCCCGCGCGGTGATCGCCTTCGGCCCGGAGGCGCGGCTGCTGCGGGCGGTGCTGGAGCCGATCTGCCCGGTGCCCTTCCTGGCCTGGCCGCGGCTGGGGTTGCCCGGCTGGGTTGGCCCGCTGGACGTCGTGGTGGTGATGGGCTGGGGCAACAAGGAGTCCTGCGCGGCGGCCTTCGAGGCGGTACGCCGGGGCTCCCGGCTGGTGGTGGCCTGCCCGTCGGATTCGCCGCTGGCCCGCCAGTCGGCCTCATCGGCGACCACGCTGCTGCCGACCAGCGCGCAGGACCCGTTCGCCGCGGCGGTGGTCACGCTGGCCGCGTTGCACCGGCTGGGGCTCGGCCCGGCGGTGGACGCCGAACAGCTGGCCGGCGTGCTGGACCGGGTGGCCGAGGAGTCGTCCTACGCGCTGGACGTCACCGCGAACCCCGCCAAGGCGCTGGCGCTGGCCCTGGCCGATGCCCAGCCGTTGGTCTGGGGTGGCTCGATCCTGGCCGCCCGGGCCAGTCGCCGGATCGCGGAGGCATTGCGGTCGGCGACCGGCCGGGTCGTGCTCTCCGCCGACGCCGGCGCCCTGGAGCCACTGGTGGACGCGGTGCTGCCGCGGGATCCGTTCGCCGACCCGTTCGAGGATGTCTCCGCCGCACCGCGTCCGGCGTTGGTGCTGATCGACGACGGCCTGGACGACGAGGCGGCGGCCGAGGAGCGGTACCGGCTCGAGCAGTTGGCCGCGTTGCGGGACGTGACGGTCTGCCGGATCGTCCACGAGCAGGGCAGCGAGGTCGAGCGGTACGCCGCGGTGCTGCAGCAGGGCCTGTTCGCGGCCGCCTACCTGCGGATCGGGCTGGGACGCCTCGACGCCGCGGGCTGAGGTCACTCCATAGCGCGGGCCTGACGCGAAGCTGTGAGCAAACGGGTGTGACGCCTGGTTTGCTCACAGCTTGTGGATCAGCCGACAGTTCCCGCTTCAAGGTGGGCCAGAGAACCGTCCCCGGTCCGCTTGACGCGACACAAACCGGGAGCCAGAGGCGACTTGCGTGGACTATCCACTCGACTGCCCTCAGCCTCCCGGTTTGTGTCAGGTACCGGCAGGCCTTCCTCGGATCTGAACGGGCTGTCGCAGTGGACTGACCGGGTGGCACAATCTCCGCCGTGAGTGCATCTGGTGGTAACCGCGCGGTGATCGCGGCCATGTCGGCCAACGGGTTCATCGCGTTGACCAAGTTCGCGGCCTGGGCGCTGACCGGCGCCTCGTCCATGCTGGCCGAGGCGGTCCACTCGGTGGCCGACACCGGCAACCAGCTGCTGCTGTTGTTCGGCGGGCGGCAGGCGAAGCGGACGGCGACCGAGGAGCACCCCTTCGGCTACGGCCGGGAGCGCTACATCAGTGCCTTCCTGGTGTCGATCATCCTGTTCAGCCTGGGTGGCCTGTTCGCGCTCTACGAGGCCTTCCACAAGTACGAGGAGGTGATTGGCGGCCACCCGAACGAGCTGCTGGAGAGCGGCTGGTGGTGGGTGCCGATCGCCGTGCTGGTGGCCGCGATCATCGCCGAGGGGTTGTCCTTCCGCACCGCCATCCACGAGTCCATTCCGGCCAAGGGCAAGCAGAGCTGGGCGCGGTTCATCCGCACCGCCAAGTCGCCGGAGCTGCCGGTGATCCTGCTGGAGGACGCCGCCGCCCTGCTGGGTCTGGTCTTCGCGCTGGTCGGCGTCGGCATGACGCTGCTCACCCACAACGGTCTGTGGGACGTGGTCGGCACCGCGCTGATCGGCGTGCTGCTGATCGCGGTCGCGATCACCCTGGCGGTGGAGACCAAGAGCCTGCTGGTGGGCGAGTCCGCCTCGCCCGAGGCGGTCAAGCGGATCCGGTCGGCGCTGTCGGGGACGGACGGCGTCAGCCGGGTGATCCACCTCAAGACCCTGCATCTCGGCCCCGAGGAGGTGCTGGTGGCCGCCAAGATCGCGGTCGAGCCGACCGACTCCGCCGTCCGGGTCGCCGAGGTGATCAACACCGCCGAGGCCGCGATCCGAACCGCCGAGCCGCAGGTCACCGCGCTCTATCTGGAGCCCGACATCTACGTCGAACCCAGCGCCGCCCCGGAAGCCGCCTCCTGACGTCCTACCGGCTGCACCCCACCGGAGCTCGTCCCCGATCTCGAAGGACTTCTGCTCCTTCCCGGACCAGGCCGGATTTCGGTGGCTGGTGATGCTGACCGCATGGCTGGGCGCGTCGGGTGTCGCCGCGCTGATCGTGGCTGCGCGGCAGCAGGCGCCAAAAGCGGGATTCCGCCTGTCAGGACTCCGGTCTCGAACTTGCGCCCCGTCCCTTGTCAGCACGAGGTTGACGGCCGCTCCGTTATCGCCGCGTGACGAGTATTCCGAAATCCGCACATGGTCGGACCAGCGTTTCTAAGCTGACGCCTGTTACGCAGGAAAACCCCCGAGAGAGGAAAACCATGTCACAAGACACCTCCCCTGCCGCGGAACCCCTGGCCAAGACCGTCACCAACCGGAGGGTGCTGATCGGCTCCCTCTCCGGCAGCGCCATTGAGTGGTACGACTTCCTGCTCTACGCCAGCGTCGCCCCGATCATCTTCAACAAGCAGTTCTTCGGGGTGGAGGATGCCTTCGTCGCGCTGATGCTGGCCTACCTGGGCAACCTGCTCACCTTCGTGGTCCGTCCGTTCGGCGGCGCGATCTTCGCCCACATCGGCGACCGGATCGGACGCAAGGTCACCCTGGTGGCGACGCTGACCATCATGGGCCTGGGCACGGTGGCGATCGGCCTGCTGCCCAACTACGCCCAGATCGGCATCGCGGCGCCGATCCTGCTCTACACCTTCCGGATCATCCAGGGCCTGGCGATCGGCGGCGAGTGGGGCGGCGCCCTGCTGCTGGCCTACGAGTACGCCCCCAAGAACCGTCGTGGCTTCTTCGGGTCGATTCCGCAGATCGGCGTCACCATCGGCCTGCTGCTGGGCAACGCCGCGGTGCTGCTGGCCAACCTGATGCCGGCCGAGCAGTTCGAGTCGTGGGGCTGGCGGATCCCGTTCGTGGCCTCCATCGTCCTGGTGTTCATCGGCCTGTGGATCCGCAAGGGACTGGACGAGACCCCGGCCTTCAAGGCGATGAAGCAGCAGAACAAGGTCGAGAAGGTGCCGCTGGTCACCGCGCTGACCAAGCACTGGCGAGCCGTCCTGATCGCGACCGGCACCAAGGCCGCCGAGACCGCACCGTTCTACATCTTCGTCACCTTCATCGTGGCCTACGCCATCGATCCTGCCCACAACCTGGGCTACGACCGCGGCCAGGCGCTGAGCGCGGTGCTGTGGGGCGCGCTGGTCGCGACCATCCTGGTGCCGTTGTTCGGCAGGTGGTCCGACACCACCGGACGCCGGCCGATGTACATGGCCGGCGTGGTCGGGCTGGCGGTCGTCGGCTTCCTCTACTTCCTCCTGGTCCACACCGGTCAGGTGCCGTTCCTGATCCTGGCCTCGGTGCTCGGCCTGGGCGTGGCCTGGGCGCCGGTCACCGCGACCCTGGGCACCATGATGTCGGAGACCTTCACCGCCGAGGTGCGCTACACCGGCATCACGCTGGGCTACCAGCTCGGCTCGGCGCTGTTCTCCGGTACCGCCCCGATGATCGCGCTCGCCCTGGTGGCGGCCTACGGCAGTTGGGTTCCGGTCGCCGTCTACATGGCCGTGGTCTGCGCGATCTCCTTCGTCGCCGCCTACCTGGCCAAGCACGTGGCCGTCGTGGAGGACCATGACGAGGCCTGAGTGGATCGGTGCCGATGAGATCCTCCGCAGGATCTCGCCGGATGCCGCCCGACGGTTGCTCTCCGAGGCGCTCGCCGGCGGGTTCGATCCCGCCGGCGATTCGCCGCGTTCTGGTCCCCGGCTGGGATCGGGCCAGCTGCTGATCATGCCTTCGCAGACCGCCGACGCGGTCGGGGTGAAGGTGCTCTCGGTGGCCCCGGAAAACCCGGCCCGCGGACTGCCCCGGATCCAGGCCTGGTACGTCCTGATGGACGCCGCCACCCTCACTCCGTCGGTGCTGCTGGACGGCTCGGCGCTTACCGCGCTGCGCACCCCCGGCATGTCGATGGTGGGGGTGGACGCCCTGGCCCCCGCCGTGGTGGACGAGGTGGTGATCCTCGGCGGCGGGCCGCAGGCGCTGGGGCACGCCCGGGCACTGCTGGAGATCCGGACGCCGCGGCGCTGCCGGTTCTTCTCGCCGAGCGGCGCCGCCGGGGTGGCCGCGGCCGCCACCGAGCTGGGTCTGCCGAGCCTGGCGATCGATGCCGCGGAGGTTCCCGACGCGGTGGCGGAGGCCGAGCTGATCCTGTGCTGCACCTCGGCGCCCGGCCCGCTGTTCGACGGCCGGCTGGTCAGGGACGGCGCCTGCGTGGTCGCGATCGGCTCCCACGAGCCGGACCGACGCGAGCTGGACTCCGTCCTGATGGGCCGTGCCCAGGTGGTGGTTGAGGACGTCGCCACCGCCCTGCGGGAGGCCGGCGATGTCGTCCTGGCGATCGCCGAAGGCGCTCTGGGCCAAGCCGATCTGTTCACCATCCGCCAGGTGGTGACCGGTGAGGTGACCCGGGCCACCGACCGTCCCAATGTGTTCAAGACCGTCGGCATGTCCTGGCAGGACCTGGTGATCGCGGTCGGAGCAGCTCGGGCCGAGTGACGGCGGTCGGCCCGACCGCCTGCCGCGGTACAGAAACCGGGGAGCAGAGGACAGTCGCGTGGATAATCCACGCGAGTCACCGCTGTTTCCCGGTTTGTGTCCGGCGAGGGGGTGACGGCCCGGCGAGGCGATCCCGCCACGGCCCGGTAGGCTGACCCCTTGTGGAGTACCGCGTCGCTGACCTGAGCCTGGCCGCCTTCGGCCGCACCGAGATCACCCTCGCCGAGCACGAGATGCCCGGCCTGATGGCCATGCGGGCCCGCTTCGGCGAGGCGAAGCCGCTGGCCGGCGCCCGGATCGCCGGGTCGCTGCACATGACCATCCAGACCGCGGTGCTGATCGAGACCCTGGTGGCGCTGGGCGCGCAGGTCCGCTGGGCCTCCTGCAACATCTTCTCCACCCAGGACCACGCCGCCGCCGCGATCGTGGTCGGCGGTGGCACCCCCGAGCAGCCCGCCGGTGTCCCGGTGTTCGCCTGGAAGGGCGAGACCCTCGAGGAGTACTGGTGGTGCACCGAGCAGCTGTTCGACTTCGACGGCCAGCCGCCGAACCTGATCCTGGACGACGGCGGCGACGCCACCCTGCTGGTCCACCTGGGGGTTGAGGCGGCCAAGACCGGCGTCCTCCCCGAGGCCACCGAGGACGACTCCCACGAGTACCGGATCATCCTCGAGACGCTGCGCAACTCCACCACCGACTGGCGGCGGATCGCCCAGGAGGTCTTCGGCGTCACCGAGGAGACCACCACCGGCGTCCACCGGCTCTACGAGCGGGCCGCCAACGGCTCGCTGCTGTTCCCGGCGATCAACGTCAACGACTCGGTCACCAAGAGCAAGTTCGACAACAAGTACGGCATCCGCCACTCCGTGATCGACGGGCTCAACCGGGGCACCGACGTGCTGATCGGCGGCAAGGTCGCCATGGTGATCGGCTACGGCGACGTCGGCAAGGGCGCGGCCGCCGCGCTGGCCGGGCAGGGCGCCCGGGTGCTGGTCGCCGAGATCGACCCGATCTGCGCGCTGCAGGCCGCGATGGACGGCTACCAGGTCACCACCGTCGACGACGCGCTGGCCACCGCCGACATCTACATCACCACCACCGGCTGCGTGAACGTGATCACCGCCGAGCAGCTGACCAGGATGAAGCACCAGGCGATCGTCGGCAACGTCGGTCACTTCGACAACGAGATCGACCTGGCCGGGCTGGCCAAGCTGCCCGGTGTCACCAAGACCAACATCAAGCCCCAGGTGGACGCCTGGACGATGCCGGACGGCCGGTCGATCATCGTGCTGAGCGAGGGCCGGCTGATGAACCTGGGCAATGCCACCGGCCACCCCAGCTTCGTGATGAGCAACTCGTTCACCAACCAGGTGCTCGCCCAGATCGAGCTGTACACCCGTCCCGAGCAGTACCCGATCGGCGTCTACACCCTGCCCAAGCATTTGGACGAGGAGGTCGCCCGGCTGCACCTGGACTCGCTGGGCGTGAAACTTACCACCCTGACCGAACAGCAGGCCGCCTACCTCGGCGTCCCGGTGGAAGGGCCCTACAAGCCCGACACCTACCGCTACTGACGGTCGTCAGCGCACCTTCAGGTACTGCTCCAGGGTCTGGGAGGGCTTCATCCCGCGGGCGTGCTCGACGCCGATCCAGCGGTAGTGCCACGGCTCGTGTGGAATGCCGGTGATCTTCTGCTTCCCGCTGGGATAGCGCAGGATGAACCCGAACTTCGCCGCGTTCCGCCGCACCCATTTGCCGGCGGCCGAGGTGCCGAAGCCGTACCCCCGGATCACCCGTCCGTGCTTGTAGGCGGCGAGATCGACAGCCAAACCCAGTTGGTGTTCGCTGGCGCCGGCCGGCGCGGTGAGCTTCATGCCGGGCCGGTAGAGCGACCGCTGGTGGGCGTAGGAGCGGTGGGCCGAGCGGATCACCAGGACGTGGCCGTTGGCCCGCGCGGCCGCCGCCATCGCCTCCAGCGCCCGGGCCGCCTCCGGGGCCAGCCTGGCCCGGGAGAGCCCGGAGAGCCGGATGCCACGCACCGTGGTGAGGCTCGGCCGATAGGCGGAGGTGATCCGATGCTTCTTCGAGACCACCGCGATACCGCAGACCGTGAACGGCCTGCGCTTGGCTTTGCTCGACTTACGGGTGTCCTTGGCGCCGCGGCAGTCCGGCGGGGGAGTCGGGGTCGGGCTCGGGGTAGGGGTGGGCGTCGGCGTCGGTTTGGGGCTCGACGTAGGGGTGGTGCTCGGGCTCGGCGTCGCGGACGGCGGGACGGTCGGGCTGGCCGACGGCGTGGGCAGTTCGGGGCTCGGGGTCGGATCGGGAACCTCGCCGGCCGGGGCGGTCGGATTCTCCCCGGGTTCGGCGAGCGCGACAGCTGGCACCCCGAAACCGGCCAGCATCAGGCAGAACAGTCCGATCAGAAACGGTCGCAGCGGATGAGAGCGCACCCCGGAACCGTACGGGGCGACCGGCCGAGCCACCAACTCGGTCCCGCCTGGCTGGACGCTAGCTCCGCGGGATCTCGTAGCGCTGCAGCGTGGCCCTGCCCGCACCCAGCGTCCGCCACGCGCCGCGGTAGGTGAGCACGGACAGCGCCGCGGTGGGGAACCGCTGAGCGACCTCCTGGGTGAGGTCGGAGGGCTTGGCCAGGGTCAGCACCAGATCGCTGAGCGTCGGCTGGTGCCCGATCAGCAGCGCGGTCGGGGCCTCCTCGGGCAGCTCGCGCACCTCGTCCAGCAACTCGTCGGTCCAGGCGTGGTAGATCGCCTCGGTGTAGCGGACGTCCTGGCAGGCGGCGCCGCCGGCCTCGGCGTTCTCCCAGGTCTGCCGGGCTCGGACGGCCGACGAGCACAGCACCACGTCCAGGTCGTACCCGGCCAGGATGCCGCCCGCCACCCGGGCGTCGGCGATGCCGCGTTCGGCCAGGGGACGGCGGATGTCGAGGTCGGGCGTCCGCCACGACGACTTGGCGTGCCGCAGCACCAGCAGGGTCTTGGTAGCCATAGCGCCTCATCCTACGGCGGGGGCACTCCGCCCGTCTGCGGCCCGTCCCAACTCATCGAGGGCCTCCCTCGACGCCGAGGGCCTCCGCCCAGGGAGGGGCCCTCGGCGTTAGCGGGGGCCCTCGCTGGACGGCGGGGAACCGGGACCCGGCTCAGTGGGAGGTCGGGGGGACGCGGGGACGGCGCGGCCCACTAGGCTCAGCACGACATCGTGGGAGAGGACCGACATGAGGCAGCACGGATTCGACCTGGACACCAGCACCCGGGAAGTCACCCTGACGCTCTCCGCCCGCGGCCGGCTGATCCTGGTCCATCCGATGGCCAACCGGGGCACCGCCTTCACCCTGGAGGAGCGGGAGGCGCTCGGCCTGGCCGGGCTGCTGCCCAACCGGGTCACCACCATCGAGGAGCAGCTGCGCCGGGTCTACGCCCAGTACAGCCGCTCGCCCTCCCCGCTGGCCAAGTTCATCCAGCTCTCCCAGTTGCGCGACCGCAACGAGGTGCTGTTCTACCGGCTGCTCAGCGAGCATCTGGAAGAGATGATGCCGATCGTCTACACCCCGACCATCGGCGAGGCGATCGAGCGGTTCAGCCACGAGTACCACGGCGCCCGCGCGGTCTTCCTCTCCATCGACCACCCCGAGTTGATCGAGCAGTCGCTGCGCGACTTCGAGCTAGATGCCGATGACGTCGACCTGGTGGTCGCCACCGACTCCGAGGGCATCCTGGGGATCGGCGACCAGGGGATCGGCGGGGTGCAGATCGCGGTCGGCAAGCTGGCGCTGTACACCGCCGCGGCAGGCATCCACCCGCGGCGCGCCATCCCGGTGGTGCTGGACGTCGGCACCGACAACCTCGGCCTGCTGCACAGCGACGTCTACCTCGGCGAGCGTCATGCCCGGGTGCGCGGCGAGCGGTACGACGAGTTCATCGAGGCCTTCGTCGCGGCGGTGACCAAGCTCTTCCCGAACGCCATGCTGCACTGGGAGGACTTCGGCGCCGGCAACGCCCACCGGCTGCTGAACCATTACTCCGACCGGATCTGCACCTTCAACGACGACATCCAGGGCACCGCCGCGGTGGTGCTGGCGGCGGTGCTGGCCGCCGTCCGCAACAGCGGGCTGCCGCTGGCCGAGCACCGCATCCTGATCTACGGCGCCGGGACGGCCGGGGTGGGCATCGCCGACATCATCCGGGACGCCATGGCCCGCGAAGGCGTCACGCCGGAGCAGGGCTACGACCGGTTCTACGCGTTCAACAGCCGGGGGCTGATCGTGGAGGATTCGAAGGGGGTGCGTGACTTCCAGCGTCCCTATGCCCGCAGCCGGGCCGAACTGGCCGAATGGGAGGTGCGCGACCCGTCCCGGATCACCCTGCTGGAGGCGGTGCGGCAGGTGCAGCCCACCATCCTGATCGGTACCTCCGCGCAGCACGGCGCGTTCACCGAGGAGGTGGTGCGGACGATGGCGGCCGGCTGCGAGAAGCCGATCATCATGCCGCTCTCCAATCCCACCACCCGGATCGAGGCGCACCCGGTCGATCTGCTGGAATGGACGGACGGTCGCGTGCTGATCGCGACCGGTAGCCCGTTCGGCACTATCAAGCACGGCGACGTCTACCACACCATCGCCCAGGCCAACAACGCGCTGATCTTCCCCGGCCTGGGGCTGGGGGTGTCGGTGGTGCGGGCCAGTCGGGTGAGCGACGAGATGATCTACGCCGCGGCGGCCGCGCTGGCCGGGCTGGCCAACCAGTACCGTCCCGGCGCCTCGCTGCTGCCCTCGATGAGCGACCTGCGGCTGGTGTCGGCGACGGTGGCGATGGCGGTGGCCGAGTGCGCGGTGGAGCAGGGCTACGCCCGCCGTCCGTTCACCGACCCGGTCAACGACATCTACCAGCGGATGTGGAAGCCGGAGTACCCCCGGCTGGAGATCCTGCCGGACTTCGACTCCAGGTAGCCGTCAGGCGGTCGGGGTCGCGTTGCGGCTCAGCTGCCGCAGCGTGGAGAAGGTGCCCAGGGCGGCGAAGGCGACGAAGATCAGCGCGTCCACGCCGAAGGCCTGCCACAGCTCGGGATTGGGCAGCAACTGCAGCACGTAGGGCATGATCTCGCCGAAACCCGCGCCGGGGTTCTGCGCCGCCAGGCCGCTGTACAGCGCCCAGGCCGGCATCGCGATCAGTGACACGATCACGCCGACCACGATCACCCCGATCAGCGGCACCACACCCTTGCGCGGCGGGGCGCCGGCGCCCTTGGTGTAGAGCCAACCGGCCGCCCAGGCCATCGCGAAGCTGGTGATCGACGCGATGAAGCCCAGCTGATAGAGCAGGACGGCCAGCACCGCGCCCAGCACGATGGCCAGCAGGCTGAACAACACCCCGCGTCCGACGTTCTCCGGGCCGACGGGGACCGGTGCCGGTACCGGTGCGGCCGGATCGGCGGCGGGGTACTGCCCGACCGCCGGCGGATACGCCTGTGGTGCGCCCGGAGCCTGATAGGCGGGATCCGCAGCGGCGGGAACCTGATAGCCGGCGGCGGGAGCCTGATAGCCAGCGGGAGCGCCCGGCTGAGCGGCGGGATCCGAGGCGGGCAGGAACTCCGGCACCGAACCTGTCTCCGGCGCACCCTCGACCGGGTTCACCGGAGACGTCGTCTCGGCGGGATCGGCGGCGGCGCGCCGCGGTTCGGGCGTGGGCTGGCTGGACGGCTCGGTCATGGCTCTCCTGTGTGGGGGTACCTGCCTGGCATCGTAGACCAGTCCCGGACCGCCCGGCTCAGCCCTCGTCGCCGGGACGCAGCGACTGCCAGATCTCCTTGCACTCCGGGCAGACCGGGTACCGGTCCGGGTTGCGGGAGGGCACCCACACCTTTCCGCACAGCGCGATCACCGGGGTGCCCATCACCATCGCCTCGGTCAGCTTGCTCTTGTCGACGTAGTGCGAGAAGCGTTCGTGGTCGCCCTCGTCCAGGCGGTACTCGGTGCGCTCTTCGGTGCGTTCGTCGAGGATGGTGGCCGTGCCCGGTTGCTCGGTCATGGGTCTCCCTTCCGGGGTGCGGTGCACCCCTCATCCTAGGCGCGGCACCCGGTGCCTTCAGCGTCCCTGTTCAAACCTGCATCGAGGGCCCCCCTTGTTGTCGAGGGCTCCTGCCTGGGAGGAAGCCCTCGGCATTAGCGAGAGCCCTCGATGCCGGGGCGGGGCGGGAGGTGGCGACGGCCCTCGACGGAGGTGGTGGCGATCAGCGGTTGGGACGTTTCGTGGTGGGGCGAGGGATGTTATTTTGATATCGAGACATCGGAGGTGGTCATGAGCGACGAAGTTGACGCGATCGTCGCTGCCTGGCGCTCGGAGTCGCCGGAACTGGACGTTTCGCCAATGCAGGTGCTCTCCCGGGTGAGCCGGCTGGCCCGCCACCTCGACCTGGCCCGGCGGGAGGCCTTCGCCGCCCATGACCTGGAGGTCTGGGAGTTCGACGTGCTGGCCGCCCTGCGGCGGGAGGGCCCGCCCTACGAACTCTCCCCGGGCGAACTCACCCGGCAGACCCTTTCCACCTCGGCCACCATGACCAACCGGATCGATCGGCTGGAGGCCAAGGGCCTGGTCCGGCGGCAGCCCAACGCCGCCGACCGGCGCGGGGTGCGGGTCCGGCTGACCCAGGAAGGGCGGACCCGGGTGAGTTCCGCGCTGGCCGACCTGCTGGTCTCGGAACGGACCCTGCTGGCCGGCCTGGAGCCGTCCGACCGCGATCAACTGGCGGATTCGCTGCGCCGCCTGCTGGTGTCCTTCGAAGGACGCTGAGACACGAGGTATCGTTCTCTGCGGCCGATTCCTCCCTGATCACACCAAAAGGCGCCCAGCATGGCTTTGTCCAACCCGTTCCTGTATGAGCTGGCGGCTGCCTTCGGTATCGCCACCGAGTTCTGGGACTGGAAGGGGCGCCGGACCGAGATCGACGACGAGACCATGGTCGCCATCCTGGCCAGCATGGACGTCGACGCCTCCGACCCGGAACGGGCCGCCGCCGCGCTGGAGGCCTGGCGCAACCGTCCCTGGACGCGGGTGCTGCCGCCCTGCGTGGTGGTGCGGGAGGGACACGTCCACCGCGTCCTGGCGCACGTGCCCGACGGCGAGTGGGTGCGGGTCGGGGTGCGGCTGGAGGAGGGCGGCTGGCGCGACCTGCCGCAGGTCGAACACCTGGAGCCGCCGCGCTGGATCGACGGCGTGCTGACCGGGGAGGCGGCCTTCGAACTGCCGGGCGACCTGCCGCTGGGCTACCACCGGCTGCACGCCGAGACCGCGGCCGGCCCGGCCGAGAGCACGCTGGTGGTCAGCCCGGGATTCCTGGGCTTCCCGGCGTCGATGGGCGAGAAGCGGGCCTGGGGCTACGCGGTGCAGCTGTACAGCGTCCGGTCGGAGGACTCCTGGGGGATCGGCGACCTGGCCGACCTGGCCGACCTGGCCACCTGGGCGGCCACCCAGCAGTTCGCCAGCTACGTGCTGGTCAACCCGTTGCACGCCGGCGAGCCGATGCCGCCGCTGGAACCCTCGCCGTATCTGCCGGCCAGCCGCCGGTTCGTCAACCCGCTGTACATCCGGCCGGAGTCCCTACCGGAGTACGGCGCGCTGGACGACGCCGGCCGGGCCCGCATCAAGCAGCTCAAGGCCGACCTGGCGGCGGCGCTGACCGACCAGCCGCTGATCGACCGCGACACCGTCTGGGGCTTCAAGCTGGCCGCGCTGCGGGTGATCCATGACAGCGGGCTGCCACCGGCCCGCCGGATGGCCTTCGACGACTTCGTCCGCCGGGAGGGACGGGCGCTCACCCAGTTCGCCACCTGGTGCGCGCTGGTCACCGAGCACGGTATGAACTGGCGGGAATGGGCGCCGGAGCTGCACCGTCCGTCCTCGCCGGAGGTGGCGGCCTTCGCCGAGCGGCACGCCGACGACATCGGCTTCTACCAGTGGCTGCAGTGGGTGGCGGACGTCCAACTGCGGGCGGCCCAGTCGGTGGCCCGCGACTCCGGGATGCGGATCGGGGTGATGAGCGACCTGGCGGTCGGGGTGAGCGGGCAGAGCGCGGAAGCGTGGACCTACGGCAACCTGTTCGCCGACGGGGTCAGCGTCGGTGCGCCGCCGGACCACTTCAACCAGGTCGGCCAGGACTGGGGCCAGCTGCCGTGGCGGCCGGACCGGCTGGACGATCTCTCCTACGCCCCGTTCCGGACGACGGTGGCCGGGTTGCTGCGGCACTCCGGCGGGATGCGGGTCGACCACATCATGGGGCTGTTCCGGCTGTGGTGGATCCCGAAGGGGATGCCCCCCACCAAGGGCACCTACGTCCGCTACAACCACGAGGCGATGGTCGGCATCCTGGCGCTGGAGGCGCACCGGGCGGGCGCGCTGATCGTCGGCGAGGACCTCGGCGTGGTCGAGCCCTGGGTGCGGGAGTACCTGCGGGAGCGGGGCATCCTGGGCACCTCGATCGGCTGGTTCGAGAAGGACGCCGAGGGCCGGCCGCTGCCGCCCGAGCAGTGGCGGGAGTACTGCCTGGCCTCGGTCACCACCCACGACCTGCCGCCCACCGCCGGCTACCTCGACAAGGACCACATCCGGCTGCAGCACCAGCTCGGTCTGCTCACCGAACCGCTGGAGACCGAACTGGAGACGGCCGATCGCGAGCAGGCGGCGTTCATCGACTTCCTGCGCGAGCGCGGGTTCCTGACCGGTGCCGATCCGGCCACCGAGGAGATCGTGCTCGCGCTGCACCGCTACCTGGCGGCCACCCCGGCGCGGGTGCTGTGCGCCGCGCTGCCGGACGCGGTCGGCGACCGCCGGACCCAGAACCAGCCGGGCACCTGGAAGGAGTACCCGAACTGGCGGATCCCGCTCAGCCACCCCGACGGCACTCCGATGACCTTGGAGGAGCTGTACACCGACCCGCGGGCGCTCCGCCTGGCCGGGGTGATGAACGAGTTCTCCACCCCGCCGATCGCCCGGGTCACCCGGGATCTCGGGGCCGAGTAGGTCGGCTCCAGCCGGCCCAGCCCGTCCCTGCCTGACACAAACCGGGGGAATCCGGTGGGTCGAGTGGATTATCCACGCGACCGGCCGCTGCTCACCGGTTTGTGTCAGGGGAGGCCGGGGGCAGGCCGGACGGTCAGGGGATCCGGATCCCCAGCCGGTCCAGGAAACCGGCGCCGACATCGAGCGAGCTGCCGCCCTCCGGGATCGGGTCGGGGTAGCTGTCGTCGATCAGGTAGGTGCCCTCCAGCGGGTCGACCAGGTCGGCGGAGGTGCCCGGCGCCCCGGGAGTGGTGAGGAACAGCAACCCCCGGTTGCCCATCTCCAGCGCGGCCGGCCACAGCCCGCTGTCCTCCGGCGCCGGCCAGGTCACCTGCAGGATCTCGCCCGGCTCGAAGTCGCCCTTGCCCACGCTGACCACCTTGACCGTGGCCAGCCAGTGGCGGAGCCCGTTGAGTTCCAGGGTGCCGGTCCCGATGGTGTCGGCGACCAGAATGGCGTCCGAGGCCGCCACCAGCTCCTGCTCGCTGGCGAAGGCGGGCGCGGAAGGCTCAGCCCAGCCCGGCGCGGGGGTCGCCGTCAGCTCCCCGGTCGACCGGCTGAACAACCCGAACCAGCCCCAGCCCATCGCCGCCAGGGTGGCCAGGATGAGCGCCGGTATCGCAATCGCGATCGCCAGTCGCGGCAGCTGCCACCGCGGCGGACGGGGGAGAGCCGGCGGCTTTGCTGCCGGCTGGGCGGCCCGCGGGGTCATCACCCGGTCGAGCAGGGCGAGGGCGTCGTCCGACAGCGGGGCATCGAGCGGGGTGGTGGCGGGGTCGGCGGCGGCGAACCGCTGGGCGAAGTCGAGCATCACGGCTCCCTCCTGACTGGACCGGTGGTGAGAATGGGTTTGAGCTGCTGCCGGGCGCGATGGAGCCGCACCCGGACCGCCCCGGACGAGAGCTGCAGCACGGTCGCGATCTCGGCGACGCTGAGCTCCTCCCAGTAACGCAGCCGCAGGATCTCCCGGGCCGGCTCGTCGAGGTGCTCCAGGGCGAGCAGCACCGGGTGGTCGGGTTCGACCGGCACCGGCAGCGGCTGGGTCGCCGCCTCGTCCGCCACCCGGGCGATCAGCGCCCGCTGGCGTCCGTGGCGCCGATAGTGATCGAGGACGACATTGTGAGCCACCTGGAACAGCCAGGCGCGGGAGGCGGAGTTCGCCGGCTCGAACCGCTGCCAGGCGATCCGGAAGACGTCGGCGACCAACTCGGCGGCGTCCTCGCGTTGCGCCACGCGGCGTTCGACATAGCGGACGATCGCGTTGTAGTGGGTCCGGAAATAGGCACTGAACTGCTCCTCCTCGGCACCCACCACCTGCCTCGCCATCACGCTCACGTCCCGCCTGCCTCTCAACGTCGTCATCTGAAAGTTGTCGAGAGCGACCAGAACGTTACCGAAGTGACATCACCAGCGATGGACGGCGGGTACCGGCGCGGGCCGCTCAGCCCCTACAGTGACGGCAACTGTTCGCGAGGTCACCACCGGGGTTCTCTGTCTGAACGGCCAGAGAGCGATCCGTAGTTGAGCACTGACGCCACCGCGCCCGTCCGTCCATCCCGTGCTGCCGCGGCCCGCGCCGAATGGGAGCGCCGCACCAACAGCTTCACCGAACTGGCCCAGGCGGTCCGCGCCGCCGGGCTGAACCGTCGCCGGCCCGGCTTCTACGCGGCGGTGTTCGCCGGCCTGGTGCTGGCGCTGGGCGGGGCGATCGCCGGGATGGTGCTGCTGGGCGACAGCTGGTTCCAGCTGCTGATCGCCGGGGCGCTGGGCATCATCTTCACCCAGTTCGCCTTCCTCGGCCATGAGGCCGCGCACCGCCAGGTGCTCGCCTCCGGCCGGGCCAACGACCGGTTCGGACGGGTGCTGGCCACCTTCTTCGTCGGGATCAGCTACGCCTGGTGGATGACCAAGCACACCCGCCACCACGGCAACCCGAACCAGGTCGGACGCGATCCCGACATCGCGCCGGGCTGGGTCTCCTACACCGTCGAGGACGTGGCGGCGGCCAGCGGGCTGCAGGCCTGGATCAACAAGCGGCAGGGGTGGCTGTTCTTCCCGTTGCTGCTGCTGGTCGGCATCGACTTGCACCAGGTCTCGATCCGGCGGCTGTTCGAGCCGGGCAAGCTGGCCGGCCGCGCCACCGAGCTGGTGCTGCTCGGGGTCCGGTTCATCGGCTACTTCGGGCTGGTGTTCTGGCTGATGCCGGTGGGCATGGCGTTCGCCTTCCTCGGCGTCCAGCTCGCGGTGTTCGGCTTCTACATGGGGGTCAGCTTCGCCCCCAACCACATCGGGATGCGGGTGGTGCCGCACGACGTGAAGCTCGACTTCCTGGACAAGCAGGTGCTCACCTCGCGCAATGTCTCCGGCGGCTGGTGGATGACCGCGCTGATGGGCGGGCTCAACTTCCAGATCGAGCACCACCTGTTCCCCGGCATGCCCCGGCCGCAGCTGCGGCGGGCCCGCGCCCTGGTGCTGCAGCACTGCCGGGCGCAGCAGGTTCCCTACGAGGAGAACAACCTGTTCCGGGCGCTGGGGATCGTGGTCCGCTACCTCAACGAGGTCGGCTGGAAGGGACGGCACGCCTTCGTCTGCCCGCCGGCGGCCGAGATGGGACGCGGGTAGCCGAGCCGGTCAGTCGACGATCGTCACGCCGGCCCGGTCGAAGTCGGCCAGCGCGGCGTCCACCCGGTCGGGTGCCACCGCCGCGGTGAGGTCGAGCAGCACCCGGGTGGTGAGGCCGGCCGCGGCGGCGTCCAGCGCGGTGGCCCGGACGCAGTAGTCGGTGGCGATACCCACCACGTCCACCGCGGTCACCTCGTGGTCGGCCAGCCACTCCGCCAGCGACTCGCCGTCCGCCGCCCCCTCGAAACCGGAGTAGGCGGCCGCGTACTCGCCCTTGGTGAACACCGCCTCGAACGGCCGGTTCACCAGGTTGGGGTGGAAGTCGGCCCCCGGCGTGCCGGCCACGCAGTGCACCGGCCAGGAATCGACGTAGTCGGGGGTCTGGGAGAAGTGCGGCCCCGGATCGATGTGATGGTCCTGGGTGGCCACCACGTGGTCGTAGCCGTGCTCGCCACCGAGCAGCTCCGAGATCGCGGACGCGACCGCGGCCCCGCCGGCCACCGCCAGCGACCCGCCTTCGCAGAAGTCGTTCTGCACGTCCACCACGATCAGCGCCCGGCTCATCGCGTCCCCTTCCGAGGTCCGGTCAACGGCGACGGGGTGGCGCTCATCAGGCCTCCTTGGTGGCGTAGGGGTTGTGGGTGGGCTGGCCGAGCTCGTCCAGCATGATGGTCTCGATCACCGGCTCGCCGCGGGACATCTTGCGCGCGCTGGGCGGCAGTTCGGCGACCGAGAGCAGGTGACGCTCCCGGGCGGCGGCCAGCGACTCCCGGCCGACGACCTGGCCGCCGCGCACCAGCTCGACCAGCAGCGGACGATCGTTGCCGTCGTTCGCCGGGGCGGCGCCGATCCCCACCACCTCGGCCTCGGCGCGACCGTCCGGGCCGAGCCGGCGGAGGGCGAACTTGCGACCGCCGATCGAGCTCTTGTTCTGGCTCTTCTTCGCCACCGGCAGCAGCGGCGAGGCCGGATCGTCGTCCTCCGCCCTGGCCACCAGCTTGTAGACGAAGCTGCAGGTGGGGGCGCCGGAGCCGGTTACCAGCGAGGTGCCGACGCCGTAGCCGTCCACCGGCGCCGAGCGAAGGGCGGCGATCTGGAACTCGTCCAGGTCGGAGGTGACGATGATCCGGGTCCGGGTGGCGCCGAGCGAGTCGAGCAGTTCCCGCACCTCGGCGGCCTGCTCGGCCAGGTCGCCGGAGTCGAGCCGGACCGCGCCCAGCCGGCCCTCGGTGAGCCGGACGCCGGTCCGGATGGCCTGTTCGACGCCATAGGTGTCGACCAGCAGGGTGGTGTTCTCGCCGAGCGCGGAGAGCTGGGCGGCGAAGGCCTCCTCCTCGCTGTCGTGCAGCAGGGTGAAGGAGTGCGCGGCCGTCCCGGTGGTGGGGATGTCGTACCGCCGTCCCGCCTCCAGGTTCGAGGTGGCCGAGAAGCCGGCCACGTAGGCCGCGCGGGCGGCCGCCACCGCGGCCTGCTCGTTGGCCCGCCGCGAACCCATCTCGATGCACGGCCGGCGGCTGGCCATCTGGATCATCCGGGAGGCGGCCGCCGCGACCGCGCAGTCGTAGTTGTAGATCGAGAGCAGCACTGTCTCCAGCACCACCGCCTCGGCGAAGCTGCCGGTCACGGTCAGCACCGGGGAGCCGGGGAAGTAGACCTCGCCCTCGGGGTAGCCCCAGACATCGCCGGTGAACCGGTAGCCGGCCAGCCAGTCGGCGGTGCGCTCGTCCACCACCTGGTGGGAGAGCAGGAAGTCGATCTCGGCCGGATCGAACCGGAAGGCCTCGATCGCGTCCAGCACCCGGCCGACGCCGGCGACCACGCCGTAGCGCCGTCCGGCCGGCAGCCGGCGGGCGAACAGTTCGAAGACGCTGCGGCGTCCGGCGGTGCCCGAGCCGAGCGCGGCCTGCACCATGGTGAGTTCGTAGTGGTCGGTCAGCAACGCGGTGCTGGCGCGGAGTTCGCTCATGGCGGCCACAATACGACCCCCGCCGCCCAGCCCGGGATAGGGGATTGCTCCTCGTCCCACTTCTCAGCTGCCCGACAGAAACCGGGAGAATCCGGGGAGTCGAGGGGATTATCCACGCGAGTCGCCGCTGCTCCCCGGTTTCTGTCGTGGGGGAGGGCTCCGCAGGGGCTGGGACGCGGGGACGGTTCCGGTGTCCCAGCCGGGTTCGGGGGGAACCGGTCGCGGTGATGGCGGCCGGCAGCGGCGTCGGGGGCGCGTGCCAGAATGGCGGTATGAGCACTCCCGCTGCACCCGAACAGCCCGCCGGTGGCGTGGCTGTCACCGAGCGCCCGGCGGAATCCGAGCTGCTGGACGGCGGTTGGGTGACGATCGTCTGGGACGATCCGGTCAACCTGATGAGCTACGTCACGCACGTCTTCGTCAGCTACTTCGGCTACCCGGAGAAGAAGGCGACCAAGCTGATGCTGAAGGTGCACAACCACGGTAAGGCGGTGGTCTCCCACGGCGGCCGCGAGCAGATGGAGGCCGACGTCGACGCGATGCACGCCTACGGCCTGTGGGCCACCCTGGAGAAGGCCTCGTGAGCGACATCGTCCGGGACGGACCGGTGATCAGGCTGCGGCTGACCGAGTACGAGGCCGCCCTGCTGGAGTCGCTGCTCGACCAGCTGAGCGAGATGCTGGCCCCGGAGGACGGGCCGGTGGTGGCCGATGATCCGTTCGAGCGCTGGCAGGCCGAGTTCTCCGAATCCGATCCGCTGGACCGCAGCGACCCGGTGATCGAGCGGCTGTTCCCGCAGGCCTACCCGGACGATCCGAAGGCCTCCGACGAGTTCCGCCGGTTCACCGAATCCCGGCAGCGGCAGGCCCGGATCGACCAGGCCGAGCTGGTGATGGACGCGCTGCGCGCCTCCGACGGTGGCCGGCACGCGGTGCAGGTGCGGGTGATCGAGCTCGACGAGTGGCTGAAGGCGTTGACCGCGCTTCGGCTGAGCCTGGCCGTCCGGCTGGGGATCGAACGTGCCGAGGACGCCGACCGGCTGGAGGCGCTGGACGACGACGATCCCCGCGGCTACACCTACCGGGTCTACGAGTGGCTCGGCTACCTCACCGAGGCGCTGCTGGCCCACGCCTGAGATTTCGTTCCGGCTGTTTTTCGGAAATGGTCCGACCGTACGCAATTTAGCGTAGCCTTACCTACGTGCCCAGGACCGTTCCCGATCGAACACCGCTCGATGTCCGCACCCTGCGGCAACCCCGCGAGCGGCTGGCCAGCCGGGCCCTGGCCTGGCTGGGGGCGGTGCTGCTGGGCCTGGCGATCGCCGGCGGGGTCACCACCCCGGCCGCCGCGGAGGATCCCTGGCAGGCCGTCGCCGACTCCGTCACGGCCCTGCTGGACGAGGTGCCCGAGCTCTACCGCTCCGGCGATCTCAAGGCCGTCGAGGCGACCATCCGCAAGGCCTACTACGAGGAGTACCAGGCCCGCGGCCTGGAGGACGAGATCAAGCACCGGCTGGGTGCCGACCGCGCGAAGGCCTTCCAGACCGGTGTGGTGGACCTGCGCAACCTGGCCCGGACGGGGGCGCCGCAGGACGAGATCGAGCAGCGCACCGGCCAGCTGACCGCCCAACTGGCCACCGACCTGGCAGAGCTGCGCGAAGCACCCGAGGTGACCGACCGGTGGAGCCGGGTGGCGCAGAGCATCGTGGCGACGGCCGAGAACGCGCTCGCGCAGTACGAACAGGGCAAGCCGGAGGAGGGCCTGAAGGAGGCCACCCGGGCCTACCTGCAGCACTACGAGGCGGACGGCCTGGAGAAGGCCACGCTCTCCTATCTCAGCACCGGCCGAGCGGCTGCGGTCGAGGCCGAGTTCCGCGACATCCGGGTCGGCATCCGCGACGGAGCGCCGATCGACGAAGTCCGCGGGCACGTCGCCACCCTCAGCCAGATGGTGACCGAGGACGCCGCCGCGCTGGACGCGTTGGGCGCCAGCGAGGCGGTCGGCTGGGGCGGCTTCGTCGCCGCGCTGCTGATCCTGCTGCGCGAAGGCGTCGAGGCGCTGCTGGTGGTGGCCGCGCTGATCGCCTACGTGGTGAAGATCGGGCGGCGCGATCAGCTGCGCGGGGTCTACCTGGGAATCGGGGCCGCCGTGGCGCTGAGCATCGGCCTGGCCGTCCTGTTCAACTCGCTCACCAGCAGCGCCGATCTCGGCATGGCGCAGGAGCTGATCGAGGGCATCGGCGGGGTGCTGGCGGCGGCGATGCTGATCTACGCCACCAGCTGGATCCTCTCCAAGTCCGAGGGCGACGCCTGGAACCGGTTCATCACCGGCGCGGTCGACCAGCGCGCCGAGTCCGGCGGCCGGTTCGCGCTGATCGCGGTGGTCTTCCTGGCGGTGGCGCGGGAGGGCTTCGAGACCATCCTGTTCTTCATCCCGGTCTTCGGCGCCGCCCAGACCACCTCGGACCACCTGCTGATCTGGGCGGGCATGGCCGCCGCCGTCGCCATCCTGGCGGTGGTGTTCGTGGCGGTGCGGTACTTCGGCGTCCGGCTGCCGCTGCGGCCGTTCTTCCGCTGGACGTCGGTGCTGCTGGCGGCGCTCTCCGTCACCATCGCCGGCGGCGCCGCCAAGGAGCTCCAGGACGCCATGATCCTGGACGCCACCCCGGTGGCGGGCGTCCCGCAGATCGACTGGCTGGGGCTGTACCCGACCGTCGAGACCCTCACCGTCCAGGGCATCACCGCCGCCGTCGTGCTGGGCCTGATGCTCTGGCAGTTCCGCAAGTCCGCCGCCACTCGAGCCAACGCCGTCGAAGCCGGCCACGACGAAACCGAAGAAGAGAACACCGAAGAAAGGGTTGATACCAAGTGAAGACCATCCAGAAGGCGGCCGTCGCCGCCAGCGCGCTAGCGCTGCTGCTCGCCGGCTGCTCCGCTGCCCCGGCCGAGCAGTCGGGGACACCGGCGTCGAGTGCCCCCGCCGAGACCGCCGCGCCGGAAGAGTCGACCGATCCGAACCTGGTCGGCATCAACGAACTCCCGGTGGGCGACTCCGGACCGCAGCAGGCCGGCGACTACCTCGAGGTGAACGCGGTCTACTTCCAGGCGATCGACATGGAGCAGGGCACCATGGCGATGCCGCCGGCCTCGGAGTCGGACATGCACTTCGAGATCGACATCAAGACCAACGAGAAGGCCAAGGACATCGGCTTCGAGGCCGAGCAGTTCCTGCCCTACCTGAAGATCACCCCCAAGCTCACCGAGAAGAACACCGGCAAGGTGGTCGAGCTCGGCACCCTGATGCCGATGATCGCCTCCGACGGCCCGCACTATGGCAACAACATCAAGCTGGAGCCCGGCCTGTACACCGTCGAGCTGACCATCCAGTCGCCGGCCGACGACTTCATGCTGCACACCGGCAAGGACACCAGCGGCGTCAAGGGCCGGTTCTGGAACGAACCGCTGAAGGTCACCTTCGACAACTTCGAGTGGGACGGACAGCTGCTCTGACGAGCTGAAAGCGTCCAACTGCCCATGCTCAAACTGTTCGTCGCCGCGGCGGAACTCGCGCTACCGCTGTGCCTGTACTCCGCGGTGTTGATCGCCAACCGTGCCTACCCGCCGGCCCGCCGCCAGCGGGTGGGCCGGTGGACGGTGGCCGCCCTGGCAACCGGGGCGATCGCGGCGGCGGTGATCGCCGGGCTACGGCTGAACACCAAGCTCGTCCGGCTGCCGATGATCACGCTGTGGGCCGGCGCCGCCGTGGTGGTGGCGCTGATCGCCTTCGTCGTGGCGCTGTGGGGGATGGGACGCCGCCCGCTGGTCGCCGAGGCGGGCGGCGGCCTGCCCGCCCGGTTGCTCACCGGCGCGAGCCTGGTCACCCTGGCGCTGGTCAACCTGGTCCACGGCATCCCGCTGTACCTGGCCAGCGACCGGGTGGTGCCGATGGGCGGGGCGCTGTTCGCCAGCGACTCGCTGATCAACCTGATCGGCTATCTGCTGGGCATCGCGGCCATGGCGGCGGTCGGCCTGGTGCTGGCGATGAGCCTGGGACGGGTGCCCGGCCTGGTCCGACGGGTGCTGACCACGGCGATCGTCGGGATAGCGCTGCTCACCCAATGGCCGCCGCTGTACCAGCAGTTCTCGACCGCGAAGCTGGTGCCGAAGAACTCGCTCAACTTCCAGACCCTGCTCTGGGTGCAGCGCAACAACGTGGCGATCCTGCTCACCCTGACGGCCCTGGTGGTGATCACCGCGGCGATCGCCTACGCTGCCCGGCGTCGCAGCGCCCCGGTGGACGCCGCGCCCGCCGAGCACCGGCTGGTGAAGGCCGAGGGCTTCTCCCGCCGCCGGCTGCTGGGCTGGTCGGCGGCGCTGGGAGTCGGATTGCTGGCCACCTACACGGTGGGCAAGCAGGTCGCCGAGGCGGTTCCGGAGCTGTCGCCGATCGAGCCGTCCACCGTCAACGGCCGCCACGTCGAGGTGGAGCTGGAACTGGTCAGCGACGGTCATCTGCACCGGTTCGGCTACGAGTCGAGCGGGGGCACCCAGGTGCGGTTCATCGCGATCCAGAAGAACCCGACCTCGTTCGGCACCGGACTGGACGCGTGCGAGATCTGTGGCCCCAGCGGCTACTACGAACGGGAGGGCAAAGTGGTCTGCCGGGAGTGCGACGTGATCATGAACACCCAGACCATCGGCTTCCCCGGTGGCTGCAACCCGATCCCGCTCCAGTACGAGTTGGCCGACGGTAAGCTCCTGTTCCAGGTCGCGGAACTGGAGGAGAAGGCAAGGGTGTTCGCCTGACATGTTCTTCTTCCGGATGATCACCCGCGCGCTGCGACAGCAGGTCGGCAAGCGCGTGATGATCGCGGTCACGATCGGGCTGGGCGCCGCGCTCACCACCTCGATGATGGCCGTGATGCTCGACATCGGCGACAAGGTCAAGCAGGAGTTGAGCTCCTACGGCGCCAACATCGAGGTGACCCCGAAGGGTGCCTCGGTGGTCTCCGAGGTCTACGGCACCGACGACGAGCCGACCGGCGCGCTCCGCGAGGACGAGCTGCCCCGGCTGAAGTCGATCTTCTGGGCCTACAACCTGGAGGACTTCGCCCCCTACCTGAAGACCACCGTGCAGACCGGGCCGGCCGGCGACTCCGCCCCGGTGACCCTCTACGGCACCTGGTTCGACCACACCCTCACCCTCGACATCGGCGAACCGGTGCAGACCGGGCTGCTGCGACTGCGCGGCTGGTGGGACGTGGACGGCGAGTGGGCGCGGGACGCCGACGGCCAGCAGGCGATGGTGGGCGCCAACCTGGCCGCCGCCCGCGGCTGGTCGGTCGGCGACACCGTCCCGGTCACCGGTGCCAAGGGCACCACCACCCTGCAGGTGGCCGGGATCTTCCACGCCGGCAGCGAGGAGGACGACGTCGTCTACGTCCCGCTGGCCACCGCGCAACAGCTGACCGGACGACCCGGCGAGGTCGACCGGATCGAGGTCCGGGCGATCACCACCCCGGAGAACGAGCTCTCGCAGCGGGCCGAGCGGGATCCGTCCAGCCTGTCGGTGGCCGACTGGGAGACCTGGTACTGCACCGCCTACGTGTCGTCCATCTCGTACCAGATCGAGGAGGCGCTGACCGACGCGGTCGCCAAGCCGGTGCGGCAGATCGCCGACAGCGAGGGCGTCATCCTGGAGAAGACCCAGCTGATCATGCTGCTGATCGCCATCCTGGCCATGGTCGGCTCGGCGCTGGGGATCGCCAACCTGGTCACCGCCGGCGTGATGGAACGGGCTCCCGAGATCGGCCTGCTGAAGGCGATCGGCGCCCGCAATGCCTCGGTGGTGGCGCTGATCCTGGCCGAGACCATGGTGGTCGGGCTGGTCGGCGGCGCGGTCGGCTTCCTGCTGGGGGTGGGCCTGGCGCAGGTGATCGGGCAGGTGGTGTTCTCGTCCTGGATCACGCTGCGGCCGCTGGTGCTGCCGGTGATGGCAGCGCTGGTCGTCTCGATGATCCTGGCCGGCTCGCTGCCCTCGCTGCGGGCGCTGATGAAGCTGAAGCCCTCCAACGTGCTGCACGGGAAGTGACCGGATGACCCGCGCCAGGATGTACCTGCGGATGATCACCCGCGCCTTCGTCCGCCGGCTCTCCCGGGTGGTGATCGCCTCGCTGGCGATCGTGGTCGGGGCGACCACGCTGTCGGCGCTGGGGATCATCACCTACACCGTTCCGGAGCAGATGGCCCGGGAGCTGCGCTCCTACGGTGCGAACCTGGTGGTTTCGCCCGCCGGGACGCAGACCGTCCGGGTGGGGGATGTCACGACGGTCAACACCGCGCTGGCCGACGCCGGTTTCCAGTTGGTCGGCTACGCGCCCTACCGGCAGGACAACCTGCTCTACAACCAGCAGCCGCTGGCCGCGATGGCGACCGACTTCGGGCTGGCCACCACGCTGCGTCCCTACTGGAGCATCGACGGCGAGCTGCCCAGCCGGCCCGGGGAGGTGCTGGTCGGCCGCGACCTGGTGAACCGGTACGGCTTCGAGGTCGGCGACCAGCTCAACCTGGTCGCCCAGGTCGAGGCCGGGGTGGACTCGGAACCGGTGGCGATGACCGTCTCCGGCCTGCTGCGCACCGGCGGGCCCGAGGACGCCATGCTGCTGCTCTCGCTGGACGACCTGGAAGCCGCCTTTCCGGCGGACGGCCGGATCGACATGATCGAGTACTCCCTGCTGGCCGACCAGACCCAGTTGGAGCGGGCGGCCGACCTGATCGACGCCACCGACGACGCCGTCCATGCCCAGGTGGTGAAGCGGATCACCAAGTCGGAGTCGGGGGTGCTGCTCACCCTGCGGGCGCTGATCTGGATCGTCAGCCTGATCATCGGCGGGCTCACCCTGATCAGCGTCACCACCACGATGAACGCCGTGGTCAGCGAGCGGGCCACCGAACTGGCGCTGAAGAAGGCGCTGGGCGCCTCCAGCCGGGAACTGGTCGGGGAGTTCATCGGCGAGGGCGTGATCCTCGGTCTGTTCGGCGGCCTGGTGGGCGCGCTGACCGGGATCGCGGTGGGCAGCCTGGTCACCCAGGAGGTGTTCAACCTCAGCCTGCAGGCGAGCTGGTGGGTGGTGCCGGTGACCATGGTCGCGGCGGCGCTGGTCAGCGGGTTGGGCAGCTTCCTCACCGTCCGACGCATCATCGGGATCAATCCAGCCACCGTGCTGGGGGGAGAGTGACATGGATTCGGAGATCGTCTACGAGCTGACCGGGGTCAGCCGGCTCTACGGTGACGTCGCGGCGCTGGACAAGGTCGACCTCACCATCCGGCGCGGGGAGTGGCTGTCGATCGTCGGCCCGTCCGGGTCGGGCAAGACCACCCTGATGAACATCCTGGGCTGTATGGACTCGGCCACCGCCGGCACCGTCCTGCTGGACGGGGAGCACCTCGACCGGCAGGGCGAGCGCGAGCTGGCGAACATCCGGCGCCGCCGGATCGGGCTGATCTTCCAGAAGTTCCACCTGGTCAAGCACCTGACCGCGCTGGAGAACGTGATGGTGGCGCAGTACTACCATTCGCTGCCCGACGAGGCCGAGGCCCGGGCCGCGCTGGAGCGGGTGGGGATGGGTGCCCGGGCCAGCCACCTGCCCCGGCAGATGTCCGGCGGCGAGCAGCAGCGGGTGTGCGTCGCCCGGGCGCTGATCAACTCGCCTTCGGTGGTGCTGGCCGACGAGCCCACCGGCAACCTGGACGAGGCCAACGAGCAGATCGTGCTCGACCTGTTCCACCAATTGCACGACGAGGGCACCACCCTGGTGGTGGTCACCCACGACGCGATGGTCGCGGCGCAGGGCCAGCGGCAGATCATCCTCAACCACGGCCGGATCGACCAGGTGGTGGAGACCGACGACTACGTCCGGGCCTTCGGGACGTCGGCGGACGGAGGTGCGCGGTGAACCGGGACACCGGAACCGTCCCCGCGTCCCAGGCTCGGGCGGGTCGGGCCCGGCTGTTCGCGCTGGCCGCGGCGGTCGGCGTGGTGGCCTTCTCCGGCTGCGCGCAGAGCGTGAAGGTGGCCGACTATCCGGACGGGGAGTACCGCGGGGTCAGCGCTCCCGACGACGCCGGCGCGGTCGGGAACGTGGAGTTCACCATCTCCGGCGGCCGGGTGACCCAGGCCAGCTTCGTGGTCGTCGACCCGGACGGCACCCCGCACGACCAGGACTACGGGCTCTCCAAGGCCACCGGAAAGCCGGTCGACGAGGCCTTCTACCAGCGCGCTCAGGCCGCGGTGAAGGCCGAGCAGCAGTACGTCACCCGGTTCAAGGAGGTCGGGGACGCCGACCAGGTGGACGTGATCGCCGGCGCCTCGCTGTCCCACCGGCAGTTCGTCGAGGCGATCACGGACGCGCTGAGCCACGCCGGATGAGCCCCGAGCCCGGGGAGGTTCACGACCGCCACGCGGCTGACAGCGGCGGGAAGGGAGGAGTCTCGACGAGGGCCGAGTCAGCGGGCCGGGGAACAGAGCCTGACGACGGGTCGTCGGGGCCGGCCGGCGAGAGCTGGTCGGCGTCCACCGCGATGGGTACCACCGTCCAGCTCTGCCTGGTGGACGACCGGCCGACCGACCGGCAGGCCACCAGGCTGCACGCGCTGGTGGCCGAGGTGGACGCCGCGCTGTCCCGCTTCCAGCCCGGCAGCGACGTCGGCCGGCTGAACGCCACGCCGGGGGAGTGGCTGCCGGTCGGTTCCCACCTCGCGACGGTGGCCGAGGCCGCCGAACGCTATCGAGAGCTCACCGCCGGTGTCTTCGACGCGCTCACCGGCCCGGGCCGGGACCGGCTGCGGGTGCGGCCCGCCGGAACCGGTTGGGAGGCCTGGCTGGCGCCGGGCTGCCAGCTCGACTTCGGTGCGATCGCCAAGGGATATGCCGCCGATCTGGTCCGGGACGAGGCGGACGCCGCGGGGGTGCTGGTCTCGCTGGGTACCTCGTCGATCTCGGTCGCTGGCCGTCCGGCCGGCCGGGAGGCCTGGCGGATCGCGCTCGGCTCACCCTGGGAGGCGGTGCCGGAGACCCTCGGGTATCTGACGGTCACGGCCGGCTCGTTCTCCATGTCCGGGCTGCGCGGCCAGCGGATCCGGTGCGGGCAGGTGCTGACCGGCCACGTCCGCGATCCGCGGACCGGCGGCTGGGCGCGGACCGACCTGGTCGCGGTCGGCGTGCTGAGCCAGGACGGGATGGGCAGCGAGGCGCTGTCCACCGCCTGCCTGGTGCTCGGCCTGCGCGAGGGCATGGCGCTGGCCGGACGGCTCGACTCCGCAGCCGTCTTCCTGACCGTCGACGGCCGCATTCTCGGCTCGCCGCGGTCGGCCCCGCTGCTGTCGCTGCGGGCCGGGTTGACCGAGCGACTGCGCGGCCTCCAATCGCCCCCGCCCTGACCCCACTTCGGCCCGTAGCTACGAGTTTGTGCACCGTGTTCGGTGGACAAACTCGGAGTCAACCAGCGGCTGGCGAGCGGCGTCCGGGCTGACAACCGGGAAAAGGCGGTAGAAGGCCCGGGGATGCGCAATTAAGCGTAGCCTTGCCTATGTGCAGGAAATGAGTCTCGATCGGGCGCCGCTGGGCCGCCCGCTGGTGCTGCAGGACGCTTCCGGAGTGGGAACCGTTCGCCGGCTGACCGCCCTCGGACTACGGCGGGGAGCCGAGGTCACGCTGCTGCATCGCACCTCCGGTGGCGGCCGGGTGGCCGTGGTCGGGGGCACCCGGATCGCGCTCGGTCCCGGCGTCCTGAAGCAGATTCAGGTGGTGGTGTGATGACCGCTCCGGTGCATCCCTCCGAGAAGCTGCTGGAGACCCGTCCGCCCTCGGTCAAGGCGACCTGCCACAGCGGCGGTTCGTCGGTCACCGCCGGGCCGGACGCCCCGGTGGTCGCGCTGGTCGGCGCGCCCAACACAGGCAAGTCCACCCTGTTCAACGCGCTCACCGGCGCCCGGGTGACGATGGGCAACTGGCCCGGCACCACCGTCGAGGTCTCGCGTGGGGTGTGGCGCAGCGACGGCCCGGCTTGTGCCTGTTGCGGCGAGGCGGCCTGCACCTGTGAGGGTTGTCTCTGCTACTCCGGCCGGCTCGACGTCACCCTGGTCGACCTGCCCGGCGCCTACTCGCTGGAGCCCGAATCCCCGGACGAGGCGCTCACCCGCGAGTTGCTGCTGGAGGGCCCGGCGTCCGAGCGTCCGGATGTCTGCGTGCTGCTGGCTGATGCCTCCCGGCTGTCACAGAGCCTCTATCTGGCCGCCCAGGTTCGTGAGCATCCGACCCGGCTGGTGGTCGCGCTGACCATGGTGGACGTGGCCGGCAAGCAGGGGATCGGGCTGGACCTGGCCGCGCTCAGCAAGGCGATCGGCGTCCCGGTGGTGGGCATCGATCCCCGCCGCCGCACCGGCCTGGAGGAGCTCTCGGTCGCCGTCCGCGAAGCGCTGCGCAACCCCGTCCCGACTCCCCGGGAGCCGCTGCTGCTCGACGACGATGAGTGGGCGTTGGACAACGACCGGTTCAACTGGGTCGCCGCAGCTGCCGAGGCGGCCACCGTCGAGCCCGGCCGGTCCGCCGCCACCCGATCCGACAAGATCGACCGCTGGCTGACCGCGCCGATCCTCGGTCCGGTCATCTTCCTGGCCGTGATGTGGGTGGTCTTCCAGATCACCACCGTGGTGGCCGCGCCGCTGCAGGACGGCCTGGACGAACTGGTCGCCGGCCCGATCTCGGACGGCGCCCGCGGGCTGCTGGCCATGGTGGGGCTGGGCGGCGGCTGGCTCGAGGGCCTGCTGGTCGACGGCCTGATCGCCGGGGTCGGCTCGCTGCTCACCTTCGTCCCGCTGATGGCGCTGATGTTCATCCTGCTGGCGCTGCTGGAGGATTCCGGCTACATGGCCCGCGCCGCGGTGGTCACCGACCGGGTGATGCGGGCGATCGGCCTGCCCGGCCGGGCGTTCATCCCGCTGATCGTCGGCTACGGCTGCAACGTCCCGGCGGTCTCGGCCACCCGGGTGCTGCCGGTCGCCGGCCAGCGGATCCTGACCGCGCTGCTGGTGCCGTTCACCGCCTGCACCGCGCGGCTGGTGGTGTTCGTGATGGTGGGCGTGGCCTTCTTCGGTCCGAACGCCGGCACCGTGGTGTTCGCGATGTATCTCGCGTCGGTGGTGGTGATCATCCTCACCGGACTGGTGCTGCGGCACACCATCTGGCGCAACCAGCCGATCGAGCCGCTGGTGATCGACCTGCCGCAGTACCAGGTGCCCACCCTGCGGCTGACCGCCTCGGTCAGCTGGGTGCGGCTGAAGGGCTTCCTGCAGACCGCCACCGGGATCATCGTGGTGACGGTGGCGGCGGTCTGGCTGCTGCAGGCCACCCCCGTCCGGGGTGATGGCGCGTTCGCCGACACCCCGGTGGTCGACTCGGCCTACGGCGTGGCCGCCCAGGCGATCACCCCGGTGTTCGCCCCGACCGGCTTCGCCAAGTGGGAGACCACCTCGGCGCTGGTGGTGGGCTTCGTCGCCAAGGAGGCGGTGATCTCGTCCTGGGCCCAGACCTACGCCCTGGACGAGCCCGAGGAGGGTGAGGCCGGAGCACTGGGCGACCGGATCGTGGCTGACTTCACCGAGTCGTCGGGCGGCCACCCGCTACCGGCGGCGCTGGCCTTCCTGGTGTTCATGATGTCCTACACCGCCTGCATGGCCACGGTAGCCACCCAGTGGCGCGAGATCGGCCCGAAGTGGACCCTGTTCGGGGTGGCCATGCAACTGGTGGTGGCCTGGACGCTGGCGGTGGCGGTCTTCCAGATCGGCAGGCTTTTTCTATGACCGCCCCGGTCACCGCCGTGCTGACCGAGATCGAGGCCGGGGTGCGTTCCGTCCCCGACCTGGTCTCGCGGACGGGCCTGGCTCCCGACCTGGTGCGGGCGGTCACCGACCGCCTGATCCGGGCCGGCCGGGTGAAGCCCCTGGTGATCTCCAGCGCCTGCGCCCCCACCGGTTGTCGCGACTGCGCATCGTCCGGCTGCGCGCTCAGCCCCGTCGCCTGACTCCGGAGCGAACCCTTGGGACAGGGGACGGTTCCTTGTCCCACCTAGTCAAAGCCAAGTTGTTGGGACGGGCTCGCGGTGCATGGCTACCAGATGTCCGGCCGGCGGCGGTCGGGTTCCTCCGGCTTGGCTGCCTTGCGGGGTTCGGGGATGAGCGCTCGCCGGGCGTCGTCCAGCAGCTTCAGGGCGCGCAGCGTCCAGCGGGTGACGTCGATCGGCGGGAGCTGCATGCCGGGCCTCCTGGGTTCGCGGGCGCTCCCCACAATCATGCCCTGACCGGATAGGGTCGGGAATCGTGGCTGAGGTGGACGCCCCGATCGGGGTCTTCGATTCCGGGTTCGGTGGGCTGACCGTGGCGCGGGCGATCCTGGATCAGCTGCCCGGCGAGGACATGGTCTACCTCGGCGACACTGCGCGCGCCCCCTACGGCACCAAGTCCATCCCGGAGGTGCGCGAGTACGCCCTGGAGTGCCTCGACTACCTGGCCGAGCAGGACGTGAAAGCCCTGGTGATCGCCTGCAACTCCGCCTCCTCGGCGGTGCTGCGGGACGCCCGGGAGCGCTACGACGTCCCGGTGATCGACGTCATCCTGCCGGCCGCGCGCCGCGCCGTCCGGGTCTCCAACCACGGCCGGATCGGGCTGATCTGCACCACCGCCACCGCCACCTCGGGCAGCTACGACGACGCGCTGGCGGCCGTCCCCGACATCGAGTTGCTCACCGCCCCCTGCCCGCGGTTCGTCGACTTCGTCGAGGCCGGCGTCACCAGCGGCCCCGAACTGCTGGACGCCGCCCGCGGCTACCTGCTGCCCTTGCGCGAGGCCGGGGTGGACACCCTGATCCTGGGCTGCACCCACTACCCGCTGCTGGCCGGCGTGATCTCGTACGTGATGGGGGAGGACGTCACCCTGGTCTCGTCCGCCGAGGAGTGCGCCCGGGAGACCTACGCCACCCTCACCGATCACGGGCTGCTGCGTGACGGCCCACGTGCGCCGGAGCTCCGCTTCCTCACCACCGGCAGCCCCGAGCTGTTCGAGGGCGTCGGCTCCCGGCTGCTGGGCGGCTTCGTCCAACAGGTCGAGCAGGTCTACGCCCTCAGCTGAGCTGGTTCTTCCTGACCTCGAGCCCGCCACGCCCCGGCCTTCCTCACCTGTCCCTTTCGTTGAGGGCTCCTCTTCGTGTCGAGGGCTCGTGTCTGGGTGGGAGCTCTCGGCGATAGCGGGAGCCCTCGGTGAGGGTGGTGACGGTGGCGGCGTGCGGGGCGGGGGTCGTGGGTGGGACGGGGAGGTCCGGCGCCTTCCCCACCTGTCCCTTTCGTTGAGGGCTCCTCTTCGTGTCGAGGGCTCGTGTCTGGGTGGGAGTCCTCGGCGATAGCGGGAGCCCTCGGTGGGGTGGTGGCGGTGGCGGTTGGCTGGACCGGGGGTTGTGGGTGGGACGGAGGGGGCTGGGACGGGACGGGGTAGAGGGCGGGAGCGGGAGTGCGGGGGCGTCCAATCCGGGGTGGGGTGCTACGGGGAGGCGACCTGCCGGTTAGGCTTGTGGCATGCCCCCACGCCATGACGGTCGCGCCCCTGATCAGCTCCGCGACGTGCGGATCACCCGCAGCTGGCTGGACCATGCCGAGGGTTCGGTACTGGTGGAGTTCGGCGCCACCCGGGTGCTGGTGGCAGCCTCGGTGACCGAGGGCGTTCCGCGCTGGCGGAAGGGCTCCGGCCTGGGCTGGGTGACCAGCGAGTACGCCATGCTGCCGCGCTCCACCCACACCCGCAGCGACCGGGAATCGGTCCGCGGCAAGATCGGTGGACGCACCCACGAGATCTCCCGGTTGATCGGACGCTCGCTGCGCGCCGTGATCGACTACAAAGCGCTCGGTGAGAACACCATCGTGCTCGACTGCGACGTGCTGCAGGCGGACGGTGGCACCCGCACCGCCTCGATCACCGGCGCCTACGTTGCCCTGGTGGACGCGGTCAGCTGGCTGCGGGAGCGCGGCGCCCTGGCGGGCGAGCCGCTGCTCGACTCGGTCGCCGCGGTGTCGGTGGGCGTGGTGAACGGAACGCCCGTCCTCGATCTCGACTACGTCGAGGATTCCGGCGCCGAGGTCGACCTCAATGTCGTCGCGACCGGTTCGGGGAAGTTCGTCGAGGTGCAGGGTACCGCCGAGGGCGAACCCTTCGATCGCGACGTCCTCAATCAGTTGCTCGATCTCGGGCTGGCCGGCTGCGCCGACCTCGCCCGCCTGCAACGAGAGGCCCTGAGGTCATGAGAACCGTCGTCGTCGCCACCCACAACGCCAAGAAGGCGGTCGAACTCCGCCGCGTCCTGGCCGAGGAGGGCCTGGCCGCCCAGGTGATCGGGCTGGACGAGTGCGTTCCCTACCCCGAGCCGGAGGAGACCGAGGACAGCTTCGAGGGCAACGCCCTGCTCAAGGCCCGCGCGGCCGCCCGGGAGACCGGCCACCTGGCGGTGGCCGACGACTCCGGCCTGGCGGTCGACCTGCTGAACGGCATGCCCGGCGTCCGCTCCGCCCGCTGGTCGGGCCCGGACGCCACCGATCTGGCCAACCTCGAACTGCTGCTGCGGCAACTGGCCGGCACCGACGACGAGCAGCGCACCGCCCGGTTCGTCTGCGCGATGGCCATGGTCGCCCCGGACGGACGCGAGTGGGTGGTGCACGGCGAGATGCTCGGACGCCTGGTGCTCGAGCCCCGCGGCGGCAACGGCTTCGGCTACGACCCGATCTTCGTCGCCAACCAGCAATCCCGCACCAACGCCGAACTCACCCCGGCCGAGAAGGACGCGATCAGCCACCGCGGCCAGGCCGTCCGGATGATGGTGCCGCTGCTGAAGGCGGTCCTGGAGGAGGAGCTGTGAGGCAGTACCTGGACCTGATGCAGCACGTCCTCGACCACGGGGTCGAGAAGTCGGACCGCACCGGGACCGGTACCCGCAGCGTCTTCGGTCACCAAATGCGGTTCGACCTCGCCGAGGGCTTCCCGCTGCTCACCACCAAGCGGTTGCACACCCGCTCGATCTTCGGCGAGCTGCTGTGGTTCCTGCGCGGCGACACCAACGTCGGCTGGCTGCACGAGAACAACATCACCATCTGGGACGAATGGGCCGACGCCAACGGCGACCTGGGCCCGATCTACGGCTACCAGTGGCGCTCCTGGCCGACCCCGGACGGCCGCCACGTCGACCAGATCTCCGGCGTCATCGAGTCGCTGCGCAGCAACCCCGATTCCCGCCGCCACATCGTCTCGGCCTGGAATGTCGGCCAACTCGACCAGATGGCGCTGCCGCCCTGCCACGCCTTCTTCCAGTTCTACGTCGCGGACGGCCGGCTCTCCTGCCAGCTCTACCAGCGCTCGGCGGACATCTTCCTCGGGGTGCCGTTCAATATCGCCTCCTACGCGCTGCTCACCCACCTGATCGCCCGGGCGGCCGGGCTGGAGGTGGGCGACTTCGTCCACACCCTCGGCGACGCCCACCTGTACAGCAACCACCTGGAGCAGGCCCGGCTGCAGCTCTCCCGCGAGCCCCGCCGGTTGCCCCGCCTGGTGCTGAACCCGAACGTGACAAGCATCGACGCCTGGACGCTGGCCGACATCGAGGTGGTCGACTACGACCCCCACCCCGGCATCAAGGCCCCGATCGCCGTCTAGTCCTCGACCCGCGACCACCTCCGGCCCGGTCGGCTTGCCTTTTGATCCCCGACCCCGGCGCTGGATCTCAACCCGACCGGCAGCGCCGTCGGCCCGGTTGAGCCACCCGGGTACCATCGCGGGGTGCGAACCAGCGAGATCGATTCCAGCGGCCTGACCGGGGGCGTGGCCGCGTCCCTCGGCACGCTGCACCACGACACCTACTTCGACCGGATGCGGGCCGGCCTGGGCGACAAGGCGCAACTGCTGGAGCACCTGGTGCCCGGCACGGTGCTGGACGTCGGCGCCGGTGACGGCTCGCTGGTACGGGTGATGCGCGACCAGGGCTGGGAGGCCACCGGGCTCGACGCCTCGCCGGCGGCCGTCGCCCGGTCCGGCGGGCTGGTGACCCTGGGCGAGGCCGGCGAACTCGCCGAGCTCTTCGTGCCGGAGTCCTTCGACAACGTGGTCTTCTGCTCGTCGCTGCACGAGATCTGGTCCTACGGCAACGGCCGGGAGACCTGGACGGACGCGGTGCGGCAGGCGGCGAGGCTGCTCGCGCCCGGCGGCCGGCTGGTGATCCGGGACGGGGTGGCGCCGGCCGAGCCGGCGCAGCCCTGGCGGCTCACCCTGGCCGACCCGGCCGACGGCTTCGCCTTCTTCGACCAGTGGCGGCAGCAGTCCGGCGAGCTGGTCGGTCCGGTGCAGCTCGACAAGGTCGGCGATGCCCTGATCGGCCCCGCCGGACAGCTCACCGAGTTCCTGTTCACCTACGGCTGGGGCTGGGCGTCGCTGCCCCGCGAAGGCTCCGAGTTCTACACCGCCGCCGGCAGCCACGCCGGCTGCTCCCGCGCGGTCACCCGGGCGACCGGGCTGTTGCCGCGGTTCTCCCGCGCCTACCTGCAGCCGGGCTACCGGCAGCAGTTCGACCGGCTCGGACGCCTGGCCGCGCAGCCCGGCGAGGGCGCGCCGGTTCCGCAGCAGTGGCCGAACAGCAACGCCCTGTGGGTGTTCGCCAAGCGCTAGACCGAGCCGATCGCGCGCCGCGGATCGGCGGGCGGTAGCATCGCGGGATGCGGATCATCGGCATCGCGATCGTGGGCTCCAACGGGGTGATCGGGGACGGCCACAGCCAGCCCTTCCAGATCGCCGAGGACTGGGAGCGGTACAAGCGGGTGACCATGGGGCATCCGATGATCATGGGCCGCCGTACCCACGAGGCGATCGGACGCTGGCTGCCCGGCCGCACCACCATCGTGGTCACCAGCAACCCCGACAGCATCGAGTTGCCCACCGGCGACCGGGCGACCGGCTACGCGGTCTCGACGCTGACCGAGGCGCTCGACCTGGCGCGGTCGCTCGACGACGAGATCTATGTCGCCGGGGGTGGCAGCATCTACGTCCAGGCCTGGCCGGAGCTGACCGAACTCGACCTCACCGAGGTGGACGCCGCCGCCGAGGGGACGGTGTTCTTCCCGCAGCTCGATCCCACCGAATGGCAGGAGGTCTCCCGCGAGCAGCGCGACGGCTTCGCCTTCGTCCGCTACCTGCGGTCGGCCGAATCGCCCGCCGGCGACTAGGTGCGCGCCACCGCCAGAGTCCTGCTCGCGTTCAAGGTCAAGCATGAACAACCTTTGCCCTCATGTCCTGCATCTCGATCTGGACGCCTTCTTCGCCGCCGTGGAGCAGCGGGACAAACCGTCCTTGCGCGGCAAACCGGTGATCGTCGGCGGGCTGGGCCAGCGCGGCGTGGTCTCCACCGCCTCGTACGAGGCCCGGCGGTTCGGCGTCCACTCCGCGATGCCGATGCACGAGGCTCGCCGCCGCTGCCCGCACGCGGCCTTCCTGGCCGGCCGGTTCGACGCCTACCGGCAGGCGAGCGGGGTGGTGATGGCCCTGCTCCGGGAGCTCTCGCCGGCGGTCGAGGCGCTCAGCCTGGACGAGGCGTTCGTCGACCTGGCGGCCGGCCCGGGCCACTCCCTGCTGCCCGACGACCTGATCGGGCTGGCCGGCGAGCTGCGCGGCCGGGTGCGGGAGCAGACCGGCGGGCTGACCGCGTCGGTCGGCCTCGGCACGTCGAAGTTCATCGCCAAGGTGGCCACCGAGCTGGCCAAGCCCGACGGGGTGCAGCTGGTGCCGCCCGGCCAGGAGGTGGCGACCATCGCGCCGCTGCCCGCCCGCGCCATCCCGGGGGTCGGCCCGGCCACCATGGAACGGCTGGCCCGGCTGGGCGTCCAGCTGGTCAGCGACCTGCAGCGGCTGTCGGAGGCCGAGTTGGTCAGGGCGCTGGGCAGATCGGCGGGAGAGAGCCTGTTCCAGCTCGCCCAGGGACGCGACGAGCGCCCGGTGGAGCCGGATCGGGAGACCAAGTCGATCTCGGTGGAGGACACCTTCGCCACCGACATCGCCGATCCCGCCACCCTCGCCGCGGTGCTCGACCGGCAGGCCGGCCAGGTGGCCGAACGGCTGGTGAAGCACGGCCTGTTCGCCCGCACCGTCACCCTCAAGCTGCGCTGGCCGGACTTCTCCGCGGTCACCCGCTCGCGCACCCTGCTGGGCGCCACCGACCGGGTCGAGGTGATCCGCCAGGTCGCGCGGGAGTTGCTGGCGGGCGTGGACACCAGTATCGGTGCCCGGCTGGCGGGGGTCGGGGTGTCCGGTCTGGTCGGGGTGGCCCAGGAGGCGTTGTTCGATCTCGTCGACTCCTCTACCGACATAGAGGAGAGGGTGGCGGGGGAGGTCCCGGATCGCCGTGGTCACGGCTGGACGCCGGGTGCGGACATCGTCCACGACGAGTTCGGCGATGGCTGGGTGTGGGGCAGCGGGCACGGCGTGATCACCGTCCGGTTCGAGACCGCCGCGACCGGCCCCGGCCCGGTCCGCAGCTTCCCGTTGGACGACCCCGCGCTGCACCCGCCAAAGTGAGCCCTACCGGAGCTCCTCCGCCGCGCTGGGCACCGACCCTTCGTCAGGCTCTGTTCCTCGGCCCGCTGACGCGGCCCTCGTCGAGACTTCTCCCTTCCCGCCGCTGTCAGCGGCGTGGCGGCCGTCGTCCGGGATCGGCGCGGTCCGGCGGCTGCGCAGCACCATCGGCAGGCAGGCCAGCGCGGCCACCGCGCTGCCGAGCACCAGCACCCGGTAGTCGACGATCCCCAGCAGCCCCGCGCCGAGCGCGGTGAAGGCCACCGAGGGCAGGTTGAACAGCACGTTGGTGGCCGAAGAGACCCGTCCCTGCAGGGTGGCCGGGGTGCGCACCTGACGCTCGGTGACGAAGGCGACGATCGCCACGGTGATCCCGAAGCCGAGCAGCGCCACGCCCACCAGCGCCAGCCAGAGGATCGAGCCGGCCAGCGGCAGATGACCCAGCACCACCGCGACCAGGCCGAGCGCGACCGCCTGGGGACGGCCGATCCGCTGCATGATCCGCGGCGCCACCGCCCCGCCGAGGGCGCCCGCCAGGCCCTGGGCGACCATCAGCGGGCCGAGCATGGCCGCCGGGATGCCGAAGGCGTCCAGGATCGCGAAGACGATCGCGTTCACCAGACCGAGGGCGCCGAACACCACGGTGAGGGTGATCGACTGGACGCCCAGCGGGGGAGTGCGCGCCAGGTGCCGGAAGCCGGCCGCCAGCTCGGTGAACATGCCCTGCTGCTGATCGGCCGGGGTGGGTGGCGTCTCGGTCAGCCGGAGCCTGGCCAGCGCACCCGCGGCGCCGAGGAAGCCGGCGATCGCGGTCAGGATCAGCGGCACCATGCCGGTGGCGGCGTACACCGCCGCGCCCAGCACCGGCATGATCACCCGCATCGCCTGATCGATCATGGTGAACCGGCCATTGGCCGGGCCGAGGGCGTCGTCCGGCAGCAGGTCGCGCAGGATGCCCGACTGGGCGGCCGCGGTGGCGTAGCCCATGGTGGAGTAGACGATCGTGACCAGGTAGATCAGCCAGACCTGGCCGGCGTCCCGGACCGCGAACAGCGGCAGCAGGGTGACCGCGCCGATGGCGTAGCTGACGATCAGCATCCGGCGACGCGAGACCCGGTCGGCGACCTGGCCCAGCAGTGGGGCGGCCAGCGCCGGGACGCCGAACAGCGCGAACGTGATCCCGGCGGCGGCGTTGGAGCCGGTGAGGTCTTTCACCCAGACCGCCAGCAGCAGCATCAGCAGGGAGTCGGCGACATTGGTCAGCACCCAGCCGGTGGTCAGCCAGCGGAAGGCCGGCGTCCGCAGTTCGGCGGCGGGTCGGGTCGAGGGCACCCTTCGACCCTACGCCGCGGCACCGAGCGGCCGCGCCGTGCTCATCCCCCAGTGAACCCCGGTTCGGCCCTGTCCCCGACCCCGGGTTCGCCGCCCGGGCCGCCGGGGACGGCAGGCGGGCCGGACGTCCGCCCGCTAGACTCTCGGCGTCGCCGGCCGGAGTGGTGGAATTGGCAGACACGCAGGATTTAGGTTCCTGTGCCTTCGGGCGTGAGGGTTCAAGTCCCTTCTCCGGTACCGCGGGTCAGCCGCAGCCTCAGCTCTGCCCGGCCGCCCGGGTCACCTCGATCAGCATCGGGTTGGACAACGTCTCGGCCACCCGGAACAGTTCGGGCACCACCTTCTCGCGGCGGACGTCGATGTCGTCGGCCATGAACAGCGAGGCGCCGAGCGCGAACCGCTCCTCCGCCGAGGTCCGGGGGCTGACCAGGACCGCGATGCCGACCACGGCGGGGTTGGTCTCCCGGTTGTCGATCGCGTAGCCCCGCTGCCGGGTCTGTTCCAGCTTGGCCAGCAGCCCGTCCAAGGTCGAGACCGAGTTCGGCGTCCATTGCGCCAGCGCGCGGCCGTCGCGGTACCGGTCGGCCACCACCTCCGGCGGCAGTTGCGCCAGCAGGATGTTGCCCACCGCGGTGATCGACGCCGGGAACCGGTCCCCGATGGTGGCCGAGAGTCGCAGCGGCGCCCGTCCCTCGTGCCGGGCGACGTAGAGCACGTCGGTCCGGTCCAGCACCGCCAACTGCAGCAGTTCGTGCCGCAGCACGGTCGACTCCGAGCTCAGCCGGTAGAACTCCCGGACGATGTCGAAGGTGCGCAGGTAGGCGCCGCCGAGCTCGACCAGCCGCCGGCCCAGGTAGTAGGACGAGTCCCGCCGGGCGATCAGCCCCGCCTCCTCCAGCGCGTTGCAGAGGTTGAAGGTGGACGATTTCGCCAGGCCGAGCGAGCGGGCGATGTCGGTCAGGTTGAGCGCGCTGCCGGAGTCCGCCAGCAGGGTGAGGATGGCGGCCGCCCGGGTGACGGCGGGCGCGCCGCTGTTCGATTCGTTCCTGGGAGTCAACCCGGTCCCTCCGTTCTCGCTGCGCTGGTGGTTCTCGACCTCACTGGGGCAGCGCGACCAGCACCTTCAGTGAGGCGAGCGGGTCGGCCGCGCAGTCGAAGGCGGCGACCACGTCCTCGAGCGGGAACTCGTGGGTCACCACCCGCTCCAGCTCGGCATGCTCGGCCAGCATGGCGATGGCCTCGTCGAGTTCCTCGTTGAACCGGAAGGAACCCAGGTAGCGCAGTTCGCGGGTGGTGATCGCGGCCACGTCGACCGGTTGCGGACCGGCGGTCAGGATGCCCAACTGCACCATGGTGCCGCCCCGCACCACGGCGTTCAGGCAGGGCGAGAGGGCGGACGGCGCACCGGCGGCCTCGAAGACCACGTCGAAGCTCTCCTGCGGCAGCGGATCCCGGCCGACCACCAGGCCGGCGTGGATCCCCAGCTCCAGGGCGCGCCGCACGGCTTCGGGGAGGATGTCGGTGATGGTCACCTGGGCACCCTTGATCACCGCTGCCACCGCCAGCAGGACGCCGATCGGTCCGGCGCCGGAGACCAGGACGCGCTTCCCGGCGAGATCGCCGGCCAGCACGATGGCGTGCAGCCCGACCGCGAGCGGCTCGGCCAGCGCGGCCCGCCGCAGCGGCAGCCCGTCCGGCAGCACCCGGACGTGCTCGCCGTCGGTGACGAAGAACTCGCTCATCGCCCCCTGCTGGTGGGGGGTGGTGGCAGCGCTGCCGAGATAGCGGCCCTGCGGCCAGATGTTGGGGCGGTCGGCCAGGCCGGGCAGCGGGGTGCCGCGGGTGGCCGGGTGGAGGGTGACCGGGGTGCCGGGCGCCAGGCCGTCCGGCCGGGTGTCGCGGACCACCGTCCCGGCCAGCTCGTGCCCGGGCACCAGCGGTTCGGTCACCACGAAGGCGCCCACCGCGCCCTTGCGGTAGTAGCTCAGATCCGAACCGCACACCCCGACGTGGCTGACCCGTAGCAGGATCTCACCGTCGCTGGGGGTGGGATCGGGGAGCTCAGCCACCCGGAGATCGTGGGCTCCTTCGATGATGGCGGCTTTCATGCGACTGGCCTTCCGTGTGCTGGATGGGTGGTGGGGCGGTCGGTCAGACCACGGCGGACATGCCGCCGTCGACGTAGAGCACCTGGCCGTTGACGAACCGGGAGGCGTCGGAGGCCAGGAAGACGCAGGCGCCGACCAGATCCTCCACCGCTCCCCAGCGACCCGCCGGGGTGCGGTTGCAGACCCACTCGCTGAACACCGGATCGGCCACCAGCGCCTTGGTCAGTTCGGTGGCGAAGTAGCCGGGGGCCAGCGCGTTGCACTGGATGTCGTGCTTGGCCAGATCGGCGCACAGCCCCTTGGTGAGCATCACGATGCCGCCCTTGGAGGCCGAGTACGGCGTGATGGACGGCCGGGCGAGCTGGCTCTGGATCGAGCCGATGTTGATGATCTTGCCGCTGCCCCGGGCGATCATGCCGCCGGCCACCGCCTGCGACATCAGGAAGGCGCTGGTCAGGTTGGTGTCGATGATGGCGTGCCACTGCTCGACGGTGAAGTCGGTGATCGGGCCGCGGAGCTGGATGCCGGCGTTGTTGACCAGGATGTCGGGCACCCCGGTGCGCTCGGCGATGCCGGCCATGCCCTGCTTGACCGCGTCCGGGTCGGTCAGGTCGAAGGCCACGGTGTCGACGCTGTGGCCGGCGGTGGTCAGCCCGGCCGCGGCGGCCTGCAGAGTGCTGGCGTCCCGGCCGTGCAGGATGACCTGCGCTCCGGCCTGGGCCAGCCCGGTGGCCAGCACCAGTCCGATCCCGCGGCTGGAGCCGGTGACCAGGGCGACCCGGCCCTGCAGGCTGAACATGGACGTCATGGGTGTGCTCCTAGTGAGGTTGGGTTGCGGGTCGGGGAGTGGGCAGGACGTGGCTGGCCCCACCTCCAGTCTCGATCAGTTGCCCGGGTTGGCCGGGTAGACATCCCGGTGGCCGGACGCCGGACCGAGCACGGTGGCGAGCGGGGTTCACGACCAGAACCCCCTCGCCGCGTCGGTGGTGTGGGTGTGAAGGCGGTAGAGGCTGGACGAGGCCGCGAGGTAGAGCTGGTTGCCGGCCGGGCCGCCGAAGCAGAGGTTGCCGACCTTCTCCGGCAGCCCGATGGTCTCCAGCCAGGTGCCGTCCGATGCGATCACGGTGAGGTTGGCGCCGTGGCTGGTCCAGAGCCGGCCCTCGGCGTCCACCCGGAAGCCGTCCGCCAGCCCTTCGGTCATGGTGGCGAACACCCGGCCGTTCTTGGCGGCCCGGCCGGCGACGACGTCGTAGGCCCGGATCAGCCGGTTCCCCGACCCGTCGGAGCGCAGCGCGGCCGAGCTATCGGCGACGTACAGCGTCCGGCCGTCCGGGGAGAAGGCCAGGCCGTTCGGCTCCTCGGCGTCCACCACCACCGGACGCAGGCTGCCGTCGGCCGGATCGAACCGGAAGACGTAGTGGTCGCCGTACTCCCGCTCGCCGGGGTGGCCCTCGTGGGCCTGCACGATGCCGTAGGGCGGGTCGGTGAACCACAGCGCCCCGTCCGGGCCCTCGACCAGGTCGTTCGGCGAGTTGAGCCGGACGCCCAGATACCGGTCGACCAGCGTGGTGGTGGAACCGTCGGCGTGCAGTTCCTCGATCGCCCGGCGGCCGTGGGAGCACTGGTAGACCCGGCCGTCGCGCCCCACCGTCCGGCCGTTGCTGAACTCGGCGTCGGCCACGAACACCTCGAAACCGTCGGTGCCGTCCCAGCGCAGGATCCGGTTCGCCGGCAGGTCGGAGACCAGCAGTCCCCAGGGCGTCCAGGCGGGCCCCTCCAGCCAGCCGGCGCCGCCGGCCACCCGCTCGATCCCGGCGGTGTCGTCCCACCACGCGTTCATCGCACCGGCCTCAGTAGAACTCGACGGTGTCGACCACGTTGAGCAGTGGCTCGCCGTCCAGCAGCCGGGTGGCGTTGGTGACGAAGAGATCGGCGATCAGCCGGTCCTCGGCCTCGTTGAGGCCCGCGGTGTGGGGGCTGACCAGGACGTTCGGATGGCTCCAGAGCGGCGAATCCTGCGGGAGCGGCTCGTCGTGGAAGACGTCCAGCGCGGCGTAGCCGACCCGGCCGGACTCCAGCGCCCCGATCAACGCCGCCTCGTCGATCACGGTGCCGCGGCCGACGTTCACCACGATGATCCCGGGCCGCACCCGGGCCAGCACCTCCGCGCTGACCAGTTGGTGGGTGGCGGCGGTACCGGGCAGCGCCACCACCAGGGCGTCGGCGCGAGGGATGGCCTCGATCAGCTGCTCGGGGCCGATCAGCTCGGCCAGCCCCTCGGCCTCGACCGGCGTCCGGTTCACGCCGATCACGGACGCGCCGAGCGCCGCCAGCCGCGAGACGGTCTGCTGACCGATGGCGCCCAGGCCCAGCACGATTACGGTCATCTCGCTGACCTGCTTCATGCACCAGCGCCCGGTCCACTCCTTGCGGGCCTGCTGCCGCAGCAGCCGGGGCAGCGTCTTGGCCCCGGCCAGCACGCCGAAGACCGCGAACTCGGCCAGCGGGGCGCCGTGCACCCCGGCGGAGGTGGTGACGACGATCCGGTCCAGTTCCTCCCGGGTGAGGTCGGCGGCCTTGAGTTGGCTGCCGGCGCCGGCGGCCATCGCCTGCACCCAGCGCAACCGTGGGTTCGCCCGGACCGTCCTGGCCAGGGCGGCCGGGCTCTCGTCCGGGAAGCCGTACAGCGCGTCCGCGGAGCGCAACAGCGCCTCGAAGGCCCGCTGCTGCTCGGGGGTGCGTTGGAAGGACGGGTCGCCGGGATGGTCGGCGGCCCAGCGCATCGGCGGCAGCAGTGACTGATCCCTGACCAGTTCGATCCGAGGCTCGGCAGCCTCGATACGCTCGCAGAGAGCTTCGTCGAGCGGGGTGGCCACCACGACCCGAAGTCGGTCGGCAGTGCTCATCGCAACTCCTTCCACCGAGCGCCCTCGGTGACGAAGACCGTAGCAGCTGTTCATAATCGTGAAAAGGGTTCGTTATGATGATTCCGACAGGGAGGTCAGCATGGCACACACAGTGGGTTTCGTAGGGCTGGGCGTGATGGGGCGGCCGATGGCCCGGTACATCCTGGCCGCGCAGTCCGGCTCCGGTGGAAAGCTGCTGATCCGGGATCTCGACCAGGAGCGCCAGAGCGACCTTCTGCAGGCGGGGGCGGTGTGGGCCGACACCCTGGCCGACCTGGCTACGCAGTGCGAGATCGTGATCGCGATGGTCCCCGAGATCAAGGACGTCCGCTCGCTGCTGGACGGCCCCGACGGCCTGCTGGCGCACACCGTCCGGCCCTGGACGCTGGTGGTCTCCTCGACCTGTTCGCCGCAGGAGGTGCGCGACCTCGCAGCCGAGCTCAGCGAGGCTCAGCAACCGGTCACGGTGGTCGACGCCCCGGTCAGCGGGGGTGCTGAGGGTGCAGAATCCGGGACGCTGTCCATCATGGTGGGAGGCGAGGGGCCGTCGGTGGAGCTGGCCTGCGAGGTGCTCGGGGCCGCCGGCACCGCCGTCCACCTCGGCCCGCTGGGCGCCGGGCAGGTGGCCAAGGCCTGCAACCAGCTGATCGTCGCCGCCGAGGTGGTGGCGCTGGCCGAGGCGTCGCTGCTCGCCGAGCGCGCCGGGCTGGATGTCGCCCAGCTGTTCGACGTACTGCAGAAGGGGTACGCCGGCAGCCGGGTGATGGAGGTGAAGGCGCACCGGTTCGCCAACCACGACCACAGCCCGTCCGGCCCGGCCCGGTTCCTGGTCAAGGACCTGCGGGCGGTCGCCGAGGAGGCCGCCGAGACCGGCCTGAACCTGGTCAGCATCGACGTGCTGCGCAAGGTGTTCGGCGACCTCACCGACGCCGGCCTGGGCAACAACGACACCTCGGTCGTGCAGGACTTCATCGAGTCGCAGTCCCAGCCCTTTCCCGGGCTGACCCGGCGCCCCGTCCACCAGGGAAGTGGGCTGGTGAGCCTGCTGCCCGGCCGATTTCGTCCTCACGGCCAGGTTGCGCTAAAGTCGATCCGCGCGCGCCGCTAGCTCAACTGGCAGAGCAGCTGGCTCTTAACTAGCGGGTTCGGGGTTCGAGTCCCTGGCGGCGCACGGCGGGCCTCTCGCGAGGATATTCAGCGAGAGGCCCGTTAGCTTTTCCCCGGCCGGCCCCGATCAGACGGCCCGGCGGGTGGCGGTCAGCGGCGCACCAGGGAGCGCACCACGCCGAAGAACACCAATGCCCCGGCGACCGCGGTGCCGACCAGCGCGGCCCGCTGCACGTTCAGCGTGCCGTCGGGTTCGACGAACTGGCGCTTCACCGAGGCGAACTGCTGGGTCGCGGCGCCGCGGACGTCGGCCGCCGCGCGGTGCGCGATCGCCCGCGGGTGGACCTGGTTGATCAGCCCGGCGATGTTCTGCGCCAGCCGATCGCGGGCCGCGTCAAGTTCCGCCTCGATCTCGGCCCTGCTGCGAGTGGCTTCCGCCATGGTGTCCTCCGATCCGGGTGCCTGCCGCAACCCTATTCCAGCAACCGCTCCGGCGCTTCCCCGCGGCCGGAATCGACTTCGGCGCAGCAGCGTCCTGCGCCGGCCGGAACCACTAAGGTGAACGCATGGCCCAGTTGACACCCGGAGACACCGCGCCCGCCTTCACTCTGCCCGATGCCGACCAGCGCCCCGTCTCCCTGGCCGACTTCGCCGGCGGACGGGTGATCGTCTACTTCTTCCCGGCCGCGATGACCCCGGGCTGCACCACCCAGGCGGTCGACTTCGACGCCGCGCTGGACGACCTGGCCAAGGCCGGCTACCGGGTGGTCGGGATCTCCCCGGACTCCCCGGAGAAGCTCGCCCAGTTCCGGGAGCGCTCCGAACTCGGCTTCCCGCTGCTGTCCGATCCCGAGAAGACGGTGCTCAACGCCTACGGCGCCTTCGGCAGCAAGATGCTCTACGGCCGCAAGATCGACGGCGTGATCCGTTCCACCTTCGTGGTCGACGTGGACGCCGAGGGCGTCGGCACGATCGCGGTCGCGCAGTACAACGTCCGCGCCACCGGGCACGTCGCCAAACTGCGCCGCGAACTCGGCTTCTGATCGTTCCGTTCCACCCCGAGTGCCCCGCCGCGGCGGGGTTGGAGACACCATCATGGACGTGTGTCGGCTGACCACAACCACCCGGAGCGGCCTGCCGGTCGTGCTGAGTCCGTTCACGGCGCAGGACGTGGAGCGGGTCCACGAACTCTGCCAGGATCCCGAGATCCAGCGCTGGACGACCGTTCCCAGCCCCTACCTGCGGGAGGCCGCCGAGGAGTTCGTCGGCAAGTACGCCGCTGCCGCCTGGCGGCAACTCGACGACGGCAGCTTCACCACCGCGCTCGGTGGTCCGGAACTGATCTGGGGGGTGCGGGTCGGCGACGGCTCGCCGTTGACCGGCCTGTGGGGCAGCCTCGGGCTGCGTCCGCACGGCTTCGGCGAGGTCGAGATCGGCTGGTGGCTCGGCGCCGGCGTCCGTGGCCAGGGCGTGATGCGCGCCGCGGTGGCGCGCTTGCTCGAGGTCGCCTTCGCCCCGGACGGGCCGCTGCGGGCCACCGCCGTCCGCTGGTACGCGTTCGTCGGCAACCTGCCCTCGGTGGCGATCGCGCAGCGCACCGGCTTCGACTACACCGGCATCGTGGAGCGGCTGGACCGGCCGCACTGGTCGGCAGTGCTGGACGCCGGCGACCCGATCGCACCCCGTGGCGACTGGCCGCCGCTGACCGCCGACTGAGTTCCCCGCGATCCCGACGGCGCTGCTACAGGCCGAGCTTTCGGGCTACCCGGTTCACCACCACCTGCGGCGTGGACCAGATCTCCTTACCCGACCATCGGACGAACCGATGGTCGAAGTCGTCGAGATCCTGTTGACGGGCCTTCTCGCGCTCGATCTCGAACGGATCGCGGTACTTGTCCCGGCCGTCAGCTTCGCCGATCAGCCGGGCCGCCTCCCAGTAGCAGTCGGCGAAGTACCAGCCGGTGGGGGTGCGGATCGGGTACTGGAACTCGGGCGTCGGTATGCCGGCCAGCTGGAAGTGGCCCGCGCTGAGCGACTCGATCGGGCTCTCGCGGCGAGGGTCGGTCAGCGCGACGGCGGCCCGAAGGGCTGCTGCTCCGGTGCCGGAGACCGCCTCGGCAAGGGCGTCCCGAGCGGATCGGACCAGTCTCGGGTTCGCGTAGTGCTCACGTCGGGGCGTCGTGATGACGGCCTCGACCAAGAGTCTCGCCGCCGCGTCGAGCAGCACCAGGGCTCGCGGCAAGGGCTCGCCGCGGGCCAGGTCGACCGCGGTGCGGGCGATGGTCGTGACGTCGTAGCCGACCGGATCGACGGTGACGTGGTGGGTCGGCAGGCTGGCGGTTCGGTAGCGGGCGGGATGGTGGCGAGCCCGGTAGCCGGATGATCTGGGGAGATTGATGGTCGGGGGATGCTGGTGCCACTCGGTGCCCAGCGACGGCAGCCCCCAGGTCAGCGCGGCTGAGGCCTGGCACAGCGCCGCGCCCGGATGAGCCACGAGTTCGGCTCTGGCCAGGACCAGGTGCTGGTCGGCCGGGTCGTCGGGCCAGGCGTCGGCCGCGAGGTAGACACCCGGTCTCAGCCGGATCAGCGCACCGTTCTTCACCGCCGTGCGCAACATCGCCTCGGTGACCGCAGGCGAGAGCAGACGCTTGGCGGCCGTCGGTTGCTGAGGCAGCGGCCAGGGGCGAGGAGTTCTCATGCCAGCCAAGATGGCCAGTCCATCGGCGAATGTGCCAACGAGTTCTCGGAACTGTGGATGACCGACAGCGCGGCGAAGTTATCCACAGCCCTCACGCCGGGCGCGGAGAGAGTCACTGCGTCAGATCGTTGTTTTGAGGTTGCTCGAACCGCCCTGCCGGCTGCCTCGCTGCAGAGCCGTGGTAATAGGCCACGTGGCCCCAATCATCACGACGGTTCCGCAGCGAAGCTCGGCCAGGCCTTCCGGCAGTCGCCTGAGAACAACGGAACTGCAGCGAGGCAGGTGGCTCAGCGGCGCAGGCCGGTCTTGCGGACGGCGGCGATCCGCTGCCGGCGCAGTTCGTCGATCTCGGGGCTGGGCAGGGGGTCGAGGCTGCGCTCCAGAGCCAACTCCAGCAGGTGGTCGGCCAGGTCGGGGTTGCGGGCCAGCACCGGGCCGTGCGGGTAGGCGCCGATCACCCTGCCCTGAACGGCGCCCTCGGTGCCGTCGTTGGCATTGCCCACCCCGATCTCGACGAAGGCCAGCGGGCGGGCGCCCGCGCCCAGCGTGGTGAAGCCGCCATGGTTCTCGAAGCCGGTGATCAGCGACTCGGCACCGTCCGGCCTCGTCCAGCGGCTGAGGGTCTCGCCGACCGCGCGTTCGGTGCCGCGACGGGTGGTGACGTCCAGCAGGCCGAGGCCCTCGATCACCTCGTCGCGCTCGCCGACGGTGAAGGTGGTGCCGGCGATCTGATAGCCGGCGCAGACCGCGAACAGCACCGCGCCGTCGTCGATCGCCCGGAACAGGTTGCCGTCCTCCTTCAGCCGGCGGACGGCCGACACCTGGGCGGCGTCCTCACCGCCGCCCAGCAGGTAGACCGAGCCGGAGGCGGGCAGCGCCTCGCCCGGCTCCACCTCGATCAGCCGGGCATCGATGCCCCGCCAAGCCAACCGCTGCCGCAGCACCATGGCGTTGCCGCGGTCGCCGTAGATACCCAGCAGCGACTGGTAGACCAGCACGATCTCGACCGGCTTCATCGCAGCCCCGCCTGTTTCAGCAGCCGTTGGAAGGGGGTGTAGGTGGCGATCACGTCGATCGGGGACGGATGGTCGGCCAGCGCCTGGTCCAGGTCGGGGACGATGGTGTGCTCCACCCCGGCGTAGCTCAACCTGACCGCCAGGTCGTGGGCGCGGGGGCCGGTGGCGACCACCCGTCGGCCGGCCAGCTGCTCGTACTCCACGTCCCACAGCCAGGAGACGTCCTTGCCGTCGGCGGCAACCGAGTCGATCGCCAGCACCACCGGGTCGCTGCCGGCCAGCGGCAGTGCCTCCGCCCAGCCGGCCGGGTTCTTGGCCAGCAGCAGCCGGGCCTGGGTGGTGCCGAACCGGGCGGTGGCGTAGCGGCCGGCCGGCGCGGTGACGGTCGCCATGCCGGCCAGCGCGGTGGCGGGAGCCACCCCGAACTGGACGGCCGCGGCCAGCGCGCAGGCCGCATTGGAGATATTGAACCGGCCCGGCACCTGCAGCGCGGGTGTGACCAGCTCGCCGTCCGGCAGTCGGATCGAACCGTCCGCCACGACGTAGGAAGCCGCCGGCTGGGTGAGTTCGCAGCCCGGGCAGTCCCAGCGCTCCCGGTCGCCGTCCGGAAGCCGGGTGAGCACCGTGCCGCAGGCCGGGCAGAGCGCGGCGTCGGCCGACCACAGCGTGTCGGTCTCGACCCAGATCACCTGTGCCGCGGTCTCCGACGACCACACCACCAGTGGATCGCTGGCATTGGCGACGATCACCGGTCCGTCGCTGCCGGCCTTCGCCAGCGCGTTGCGCCAGGCCCGGCCCAGCGCCTTGATCTCGTGGTGGCGATCGAGTTGATCCCGGCTGAAGTTCAGGAAGACCAGGACGCGGGGTGACCCGGTGGCGATCATGTCGCTGACCACGCGTTCGTCGGTCTCCAGCACCGCGATGTCCGCCCGGGGCGCCTGGCTGAGCGCCGAGGCGATGCCGTAGTGCAGGTTGGCGCCGTCGGCGTTGGTGACCAGCCGGTCGGCCTCGGTGCCCAGTCCGGCGCGCAGCGCGGCCGCCAGCAGATGGGTGGTGGTGGTCTTGCCGTTGGTGCCGGAGACCGCCAGGACGGTGCGCCCGCGCAGCAGTTCGGCGAAGGCGTCCGGCGCGATCCGGGTCAGCACCTGGCCGCGGATGGACGCCCCGGAGCCCCGGCCGGCCAGCCGGGAGAGGGACGCCGCGACGTCCCCGGCCAGCGTCGCCAGCCGCAGCCGGAGGCTGCGCGCCGGGGGAGTGCCCCGGGTGGCGATGGCGGCGGACATGGCCCCTATTGTGCCGTCCACAGCCAACTTGCCGCGCCAAGCTCGCGCAGCGACCGGTTCCGGCCCGGGCTTGACCCTCCGGTTGCTGGAGGCCCCAGGGTGGGTAGCGGGGCCAGACCGGCCTTTACCGAAGGAGGATGATCCCTGTGATGAGCATCAGCGTGTTCGCCAGCGCGACCGGACTGAGCGTCAAGACCCTGCGGTTCTACGACGAGCGGGGGCTGCTTCCCCCGGCGGCGGTGGATCCGATCACCGGCTACCGCAGCTACGCCGCCAGCCAACTACGGCAGGCCAGAACGATCCGGCTGCTGCGGGCGGCCGGGATGTCGCTGGAACTGGTGGAGCGGGCGCTGACCGAGGCCGACCGCCTGCCGGAACTGCTCAGCGCTCACCGGGCGCAGCTGACCGCCGAGCGGGAGCGGCAGGACCGGGCGCTGGCGATCGCCGACCAGCAGGGCGACGAGTCGCCGCTGGAGCTCCGGACGCGCCAGGTTCCGGCCACCCACTGGGCCGCGGTCGGCTACCAGGTCGACACCGACCTGGACGAGGCCGACGTTGACGCCGTCAACGCCGTGGCCGAGGAGCAGCTCGGCCGGTTGTTCCAGGCCCTGACCCAGGCCGGGCAGCCGCCGATCGGGCAGTTCTGGACGGCGATGCCGCTGACCGGCGGCCCGGGGACGGTGACCGTCCAGCTCGCCTGGCCGATCGCGGCCGCGCTGCCGACCGGTTTCGCGGTCCCGGGGCTGGAGATCCGGCGGGGGACCCTGCCGGCTCGCACCGAGGCCTACGTTCAGCTGCGTCAACCCGAGCTACTGGCGGACCGGCTGGACGACCTGGCCGGCGGCCCGCTGCCGGATCCGACCTGGATCGCGTTCGCCGAGTATTGCGAGGCCTCGGGCGCGGAACCGGCTGAGCTGCGGCAGACCACGTTCGGCCGCACCCCCGGGGAGTGGACGGTGGAGTATGCCGCCACCCTGGCAGCGGCCGCCAACCCGGACGAGTCGGCCTGAGGCGGTCGCCGGCCGACTACTGGTGGGCGGGGATCTGCAGGATCCAGTCGTCGCCGGAGCGGGGGTTGCCGCGTCCGTCGGTGTTGTTGGTCAGCATCCACAGCGAGCCGTCCGGCGCCACCGTCACGTCCCGCAACCGGCCGAACTCCCCGACGTAGCGCTCGGTGGCTGTGGTCGGGTCGGCCAGCGGAACCTCCCGCAGCCGCTCGCCGCGCAGGTTGGCCAGGTACAACGTGCCGTCCAACTGCGCCATGCCGCTGGGGCTGGCGTCGGAGGGCGCCCACTGCTGCAGCGGGTCGACGAAGCCCTCGGTGTAGCCGGCGCCCTCGACCTCCGGCCAGCCGTAGTTGCCGCCGGCGTCGATCAGATTGAGTTCGTCCCAGGTGTCCTGGCCGAACTCGGTGGCGAACAACTGCCCGTCGGCGTCCCAGGCCAGCCCCTGGGGGTTGCGGTGGCCGTAGCTGTAGACCGGGGATCCCTCGAATGGATTGTCCGGTGGCACCTCGCCGTCCGGGGTGATCCGCAGGATCTTGCCGGCCAGGCTGTCGAGCTGCTGGGCCTGCTCCCGCTGCCCGGCGTCCCCGACGGTGACGTAGAGCAGGTCGTCGGGACCGAAGGCGATCCGGCCGCCGTTGTGGTTGCCGGCCGCGGGCAGCCCGTCCAGGATGACCTCGCCCTGGCCCAGGCTCAGCCCGCCGGGGGAGCCGAGCAGGTCGAACCGCTCGATCCGGTTGTCCTGGGCGGTGGTGTAGTAGACGTAGAGCCGGTCGTCGTGCACGGCCAGGCCGAGCACCCCACCCTCCCCGGAGGGCGCCGCGTCCTCGATCCGGCCGACCTCGCGGAGCGTGCCGTCCGCGGTGAGCTCGACGATCCGGGCCCGGTCGCGTTCGCTGACCAGCGGCGTCTCGTGGTGGAAGGTGATCGACCAGGGAGCGTCCAGGCCGCCGGCGATCGCCCTCAACTCGGGTGCGGCGACCGGCGACTCGGGGGTCGGCGGCACGAAGGACGGATTGTCCGGATCGATCGACGGCGGCGGTTCGGGCGAGGCCAGGCCGCAGCCGGTCAGGGTCAGCGCGGCCACGGCGGCCAGCAGATGTGGCAGTGGCAGTCGGGTCATGGATGCTCCCGTCATCGCAGGGCGTCCACGCTACCCGACCGGTCAGCGCCGATCGAGACCATCACGGGCCCCACATCCGCTGCGCAGCCGCGACCAGAAGCCGGGCCTAGGCCGCCATTCCCGTGCCCGCAACCGCTGTTCCAGCAGGTCGAACACCAGGTCGGTGTCGAACTCGTAGCCGTGGACGCCGTCGAGGTTGATCCGTACCCCGGCCACCCGGTAGCGGAACCGCCCCGGGAAGACCCGCTCCGAGATCGACGACCCGTCCCGTTCGCGCAACCGGGTGGTGAACCGGTACCAGCGATGGTCGGGCTCCAGCCGGACGTCGATCGCCAGGTCGAGTTCCAGCGCCGCCGGATCGACGGCGTCGACCACCTGCACCCGCACCGTGTCCGCGGCGATCCGGCTGACCCGCAGGGAGTGCCCGTCGAGCGCCAGCAGTTCCGCGATCGTCTCCTCCACCGGCTCCTCCTTCGTGGCGGGAATCCTGCCACACCCCGGTCCGGTCCGGTTCCCGCTCTCAGCGGGCCTAAATGAGCTCCTCCAGCACCGCCAGCACGCCGTCCTCGGTGTTCGGCGGCGCGATCCGGGCAGCCGCCTGCCGGACGGCGGGACGGGCGTTCTCCATCGCGATCGGCAGCCCGACCGCGCGCAGCATCTCCAGGTCGTTGTGGTTGTCGCCGAAGGCCACCGCGTCGGACAACGCGATGCCCCAGCGATCGGCCAGCCGGCGCAACCCGTCGGCCTTGTCGTGACCGGGGACGTTCAGATCCACGTCCTGTGGCCCGGTGGCGACCGGGGTCAGCCGTCCGCCGAAGACCTCGTCCAGTTGCCGGGCCACGGCCACCGGATCGGACGCCCGCAGCGAGGCCTTCACGATCCGGTCGGCGAGCGGCAGCAGGTCGTCGAGCAGCTCGAGCCGGTGATAGTACCGACGTCCCCATTCCTCGTCCTCCGCTCCGATCCAGGAAGGCGCCACCGCGCCCTGCGCGGAGGAGGCCAGGTAGGGGATGCGCCGCTGGTCGAGGACGGAGATCAGCTCGCGTGCCACCTCCGTCCGGGGCGCCGGCGCGAAGAACGGAAGCTCCTGGCTGACGTCGTAGAGGAAGTGGCCGTTCTCGGCCGCGTAGGCGACCTCGTCGGCGGGCTCGAAGAAGGAGCGCAGCTGCCAGAACTGATTGCCGCTGGCCACCACGAACCGGATGCCCGCCCGCCGCATCCGCTGGCGCAGGGCGAGGAAGCGCTCCCGGTCGTAGCTGTCGTCCGGACGCAGGAAGGTGCCGTCCATGTCGACCGCCACCAGTCGAATCCGCACGGTCCTCCGGTCTGTTCCAGGTCGCCTGATCGGCCGATTCTATCCGGAGCCGTGATCCGGGTCGGGACCGGGGAAGCAGTCTCAGCCGAGCCGATGCGCCAACTCGGCCAGGATGATCTCCAGGCCGGTCTCGAACTGCCGGGAGAAGGAGTAGTCGCCGGACCCGGTCAGTTGCTGCACCAGTTCGGCCAGATGGGGGAACTCGTCGAGCAGGGGGGCGACCTCTGCCGCGAAGTCCACCGCCTCCGTGGTGGTGCTGGGGTCGAACGGCAGGTTCCGCTCGGTCAGCGCGAAGCCGTAGACGTAGGCGTCGATCACCGAGAACGCTTCGGCGGCCAGCTTCGGCGAGAAGCCCGCGTTCCGCAGGCAGCCGATCACGGCGTCGTGGTGTCGCAGCAGCGCCGGACCGGGGTTGCTGCGGGAGTCGATCAGGGTGAGCGCCCACGGATGGTCCACCAGGACGCGCCGGGCGGAACCCGCCCGCCGACGCATGCCGGCCTGCCAGGAGTCGGTGGCGGTGGGCAGTTCGATCTGGCCGAAGACCCAGTCGACCAGGGCGTCCAGCAGGGCGTCCTTGTTCGCGACGTGGTGGTAGAGCGACATCGCCTCGACGCCGAGCTGTCTGCCGACGTTGCGCATGCTGATCGCGCCGAATCCGCCGCGGTCGGCGACCACCACCGCCGCCTCGACGATCCGCGGGGTGTTGAGCGGCCGGCCTGGTTGCATGGACGCCTCCTTGTGGTCTTACGGCTGTAAGGTTACTCTGCTCACACAGTCTTACACCTGTAAGGAGAGGAATGGCGTCTCAGATGATGGCGGCGTTGATCGACAGCTATGGTCCGCCCGAGGTGATCACCGTCGGCACCGTGCCGATCCCGGCTCCCCGGCCCGGCGAGGTGCTGGTCCGGGTACTGGCTGCCGCGGTGACCTCCGGGGACGCCCGGATCCGGGCCGCCCGCTTCCCGCCGGGGTTCGGGCTGCTGGCCCGGCTCGGGATCGGCCTGCGCCGTCCGCGCGCCAAGGTGCCCGGAATGGTCTTCGCCGGGCAGGTCGAGCAACTCGGCGCGGGTGTGACGGGGTTCGTCGTCGGTGAGCGGGTCGCCGGAATGACCGGCGCCCGGCTGGGCGCGCATGCCCAGTACGTCGCCGTCCCCGCCACCGCGCTGGCAGCCAACCCGGACGAGGTCGCGGACGTCGATGCCGCCGGGGTGCTGTTCGGTGGCTCCACGGCGCTGTACTTCCTGCGGGACCGGGCACGATTGCGGGCCGGACAGAGCGTCCTGGTCAATGGCGCCTCGGGAGCGGTCGGCTCCAGCGCGGTTCAGTTGGCCGTCCAGCTGGGGGCGAGGGTGACCGCGGTCAGCAGTGCCGGCAACCACCCGCTGGTGCGGAAGCTCGGCGCGGAGCGGGTGGTCGACTACCGGTCTGTTCCGGTGGCCGAGCTGGAGGAGCGGTTCGATCTCGTCTTTGACGCCGTCGGCAATCTCCGCCGCGCGGCCGGGCTGCGACTCCTCACCCCCGACGGGGCGCTCGTCCTGGCGGTGGCGAGCCTGGCGGAGACGGTGACCGCCCGCGGCCGGGTGTTCGCCGGCTCCGCTCCGGAGCGGAGCGAGGATTTCGCCTTCCTGCTCGACCTCGTCGCCCGCGGCGCGCTTGACCCGTTGGTCGAGACGCTGGGTGGCCTCGAGGCGCTTCCGGAGGCACATCGCCGGATCGACACGGGTCGCAAGACCGGCAATCTGGTGATTCTGCCGCACCGCGGCGCGGGTGAGGGAACCCGCGAGCCGGCGTAGTTGTGAGCCCGGAAACGCTGGTTGACCAGGCGGTATACCGGGCTGCTTCGGTGCTGGTGAGGCTGCCGGGCAGGGCCTGGATCGGCCGGCCGGAAAAAAGTCCAAAGAAATTTCTGCGGATCGCGTCATAGCTGGCGGCTTCTGGGGTCTTTGTCTGTGAAGGGCGCGTGGGGCGCCCGAGGGATGCGACACCAGTCATCGGTGGGGATCGATGCGTCGCAGCCTTGATTTTCGGAACTCGTCGGGGGGCGAGGGATAAAGGGGGGGACGATGGCTAGCGCCGTCAAAAACCGTGGCGTGGCCCTGAGTGGCCGGCGCCCGCTACACCAGTTGATGAAGAAGGCGGCGGCTGCTGCCGCAGCTCTCGCGCTGGGCTTCACCGTCATTGTGGGTGGGGCGTCGGCCGCGTACGCCGAGGGTGAGCCGGATCAGGCCGCACCGGCCGCGGTCGCCGCCGAGCAGCCCGCTGCGAAGCCGGCCGCAGAGAAGCAGGAGGCCGCGCCGAAGGCCGAGGACACCTCGGCACCCGCCGCGGACCCGGCTCCGCAGCCGGTCGCGCCGGCCGAGGAGAAGTCGGAGCCCAAGGCCGAACCGGCCGAGCAGAAGGGCGACGCCGCCAAGGTGGACGAGACCGCGCAACCGGCCGCTCCGCCAGCCGAGCAGGCCAAGACCACGGACACCGAGCCGGTGAAGCAGGACGAGCCGGCCGCCGACGCCCCGAAGGTGGCGGCGAAGCAGATGGCCGCTGAGGCTCCCACCCGGGATCCGCAGCAGGTCGCGGTGAAGGTCACCGACGCGAAGTTCGCCAACAACGGCAAGCCGCTGGTCGTCGGTCAGACGATCCGCTTCGACGCCAACTGGAGCGTGCCGCTCGACACCGAGGCCGGCGACTACTTCACTCTCACGCTGCCGGCCGAGTTCGCGCCGACCAGCACCAACCAGTTCCCGCTGGTCGACAACGGCAGCTCCTCGGTGCTGGCCAACTGCACCTGGAAGGGCGTGACCGCCACCTGCGTGTTCACCGAGCGCGTCGAGGACATCCAGTCCGGCAACATCTGGTTCACCCTGACCGCGAAGTCCGAGACCGCCGAGAACGTCAACGAGGTTGACTTCCTGTTCGGCTCCGTCACGGTGCCGGTGGAACTGCCCGGCGGCATCGATCCCAAGCCGGAGCCCAACCCGGGCAACGGCGGCGGCACCAACCCGTCCCCGGGCACCAAGGCCCCGGCGAACGCCTACAAGTCCGGTTACGCCCAGTCCGACTCGGGCAAGTTCAGCTGGACCATCATGATCCCGGCCGGTGGCGACACCCTGAGCCTGGTCGACACCCTGAACACCGGCGCGGGCTTCGAGGCGCACAGCTACAGCGGCAAGCCGGTGCTGTACTACAACGAGGTCAACGAGGAGGGCTACCTCACCACCTGGCGTACCGACACCACCTTCACCGCCGGCTCCTACTCGATCAGCGAGGACGGACGGACCCTGACGATCAAGGACCACGCGCTGAACCCGAAGGCCGCCTACCGGCTGAACTACAACACCGAGGCCGACGGCCAGCTGTTCACCGGCGACAAGGTCGGCAACGGCGTCTCGCTGCGGGGCGTTGACTACACCGCCTCGGCGACCTTCAAGGCGCTGGCCGGTGGCGGCGGCGATCCGTCGCAGCTGGGCCGCTTCCTGATCAAGAAGACCGTGACCGGTGAGAACGCTGCCGCGGTCCCCGCGGACACCACCTTCCAGGTGAAGGCCGAGTGGAACGGCGGCGGCCAGGACATCACGCTGCGCAACGACGGCTCCGCCGTGCAGTCGAAGCGGGTTCCGGCCGGCACCAAGATCACCCTCAGCGAGGTTGATCTGCCCGCCATCGACGGTGTGGTCTGGGGTACCCCGGTGATCACCGGTGACGGCGTCACCGACAACGGTGACGGCACCTACAGCGTCACCCCGCAGGCCGGCGATCTGCTGAGCCTGGTGCTCACCAACACCGCCACCAAGACCCCGGGCGCGTTCTCGATCGAGAAGCTGCTCACCGGCGAGGTTGCCGATCAGGTTCCGGCCGGCACCGAGTTCACCGTCAGCTACCAGATCGACGGTGGTGACGCGGTGGAGGCCACGCTGACCGTGGGCGAGCCGCTGGTCGTGGACAACGTCCCGGCGGGTTCGCAGGTGATCATCACCGAGATCAAGCTCCCGGAGATCACCGACGTGGTCTGGGGCACCCCGATGTTCGTCATCGACGGCGCCGCCGCCACCGAGACCGCCGCGTTCACCGTCGGTCAGGACCAGACCGTTCAGGTCAAGCTGACCAACACCGCCACCCCGCGGCCGCTCGTCCCCGGTTCCTTCTCGATCGAGAAGCTGCTGGACGGCGAGGCGCTGGGCAAGGTTCCGGCGGGCACCGAGTTCACCGTGTCCTACCAGATCGGTGATGCCGCTGCGGTCGAGGCGACCCTGGTGGTCGGCCAGCCGCTGGTGATCGAGGGTGTTCCGGCCGGTTCGCAGGTCAGCATCACTGAGGTGAAGCTGCCCGAGGTGACCGATGTGGTCTGGGGTACCCCGGTGTTCTCGGTCGATGGTGTGGTTGCCGGTCAGAGCGCGACCTTCACCGTGGGCGAGGCTCAGGCCGTCAAGGTCGAGCTGACCAACACCGCGACCGACCGTCCGCTGCTGCCGGGTTCGTTCTCGATCGAGAAGCTGCTCGCCGGTGAGGGCGTGCAGGATGTCCCGGCGGGCACCGAGTTCACCGTCAGCTACCAGATCAACGGTGGCGAAGCGGTGGAGGCGACCCTGGTGGTCGGCCAGCCGCTGGTGGTCGAGGGTGTTCCGGCCGGTTCGCAGGTCAGCATCACTGAGGTGAAGCTGCCCGAGGTGACCGATGTGGTCTGGGGTACCCCGGTGTTCTCGGTGGACGGTGTGGTTGCCGGTCAGAGCGCGACCTTCACCGTCGGTGAGGCTCAGGCCGTCAAGGTCGAGCTGACCAACACCGCCACTCCGGTTCCCCCGGTCCTGGGCTGGGAGGACGAGGAGCCGGGCGAGCCGACCGGTTCGCTCCCCTTCACGGGTAACGAGGGCACCGCGCAGATCCTGTTCACCGGCCTCGGCCTGGTGATCCTGGGCGCCGCCCTGGTGATGGCTCGCCGCCGCCGCGCCGAGTCCTGAGCTCTCCATCCGGCATCGGGCCGGGAAGGTGTTCGCACCTTCCCGGCCCGATGGCTTTCCCAGGAGGTCGGCGCTAGAGGCTGAACGGCCCCGGGAGCTTGCCGGAGCTGCGTTCGTACCGCACCGTCCACTCCTCGGCGTCGCTGCCGCGATGCGCGATGGTCGCCCGACTCGCGTCCGCGGCGCCCTTGCGCAGCGCTGCCAGCGCGGCCACGCAGCCCAGTTCGCCATCCTTGACCCGGGCGAAGAGATTGACCACGATCCGTCCGTCGCTGATCCGCCGGCCACGATCGTGCCCGTCGACGTAGCCGAGCCCCCGCTCGTCCAGGCAGTTGTCGAGCCAGCTGGTGGCGCGCTCGATCAGGCGGCGGTCGTAGCCGCTGTTCCGCATCGGGAACTGGACCACGACCTGGTCGTAGCGGTCGACCTCGGCCTCGGTGTATCCCTGCGCGAAGTAGGGTGCCGCCAGCTCCTCGATCGGGGTGGTCGCGGCGTCCAGGCCGGTCTCGCGCAGCCGTCCGGTGCGTCCGAGAGTGCCCTCGCGCACCACCCACTCGCCGGTGGAACTGCTCGGCCAGAGCTGAGCGAAGCGGGGCGGGTCGGTCGCTGTCACCAGCTGCATGCCGGGCAGCCTAGCCGCCCCAGACGTGGGCGGCGTAGCGCGGGCAGGTGTCCTCGTCGTCCAGGTCGTCGATGCAACTGGCCAGTTCCGGGACGCCCTGCAGCGCGGCGAGCGCCATGAGGACGTACCGGACGTCGCGTTCGTTGCTCAACGGACGGGCCGCCTCGTCCGCGACGATCCGGATCGCCGGCGTCAGCGCCGTCCGGTAGGCGGCTTCGACCGCGCCGGGCAGCGCGGGCATGGCATCGGGCTGCCAGTCAGCCACGATGAGGCCGAGCACCGCCGCGTACTCCAGGCGGCTGCCGGCCGGCAGTGACCCGGCGATCCGGACCAGGTGCGGGAAGGCGGCGATCCCCGCGGGCCAGGTGGTGTCTTCGGAGCACAGTTCCGGCCATTCCTGGCTGAACGACTCCGGCTGGCCGGGCAGGCCCCGGAGCCACTCCGGAACCCAATCGGCGCTGCCGCTGCGGCAGAGCAGCGCCTGCCATGCCGGGTCATCGAGTGACAGCGGAGGGGCTTCAGGCTGATCGTTCACTGGTTCGCCTCCCGGGCGTGGGGGATTTCAGCTTCTCTAGCATCGTCTGGTGATGAGTCCGTCCCTGTCTGGGAATTCGACAGTGTGATCCCGGAACCACGACAACTCAAGCACGTCACGGCCGAGTTGATCAGCGCCGTCTACGCGAAGGCCGCCTCGACCGAGAGCGCGTACTGAGTTTCGGATGGCGCGTAGGGTTGCCGGCGTGAGTAGGGCTCTCGGGGTGGCGGTGCGGGTGCTGGCGGGCCTGGGGGTCGGAGTCGGGGTGGTGGCGGGGGCCACCGTGTTCAAGCTGAACGGCAGGTTCCGGCCCGCGCTCCAGTACGGTTTCTCGCCATTCGAGGTCGGTGCGCCCTCGGCGGACGTTGCCTTCGCTGCGGACGACGGCGTCCGGCTGGCCGGCTGGTGGCTGGAGGCGCCGGAAGCGGAGACGGTCGTGATCTGCTGCCACGGCCACCGGGGCACCAAGGCCGACCTGCTGGGGATCGGCTCGGGGCTGTGGCGCGCCGGCCACAGCGTGCTGCTCTTCGACTTCCGCGGCAATGGCGATTCCGGCGACGGGCGGCAGTCGCTCTCGCACTTCGAGCAGCGAGACGTGCGCGCCGCCGTCGACTTCGTCCGGCATCGTCAACCGGGCTCGCGGATCGCCGTGGTCGGCTTCTCGATGGGCGCGGCCGCCACCATCCTCGCCGCCGCCGAGGACCAGCGGATCGAGGCGGTGGTGGCGGATTCGGCGTTCGCCGTGATGACCGACGTGGTGGCGGCCGCCTATGCCAGGTATCGGTTGCCGGACGCGATGGTGCCGGTCGCGAACCTGCTGAACCGCGCCGTCCACGGCTACTCGTTCGACGAGGTGCGTCCGGTTGACCGGATCGCCGCGATCGCGCCCAGGCCGATGCTGCTGCTCCACGGCACCGCCGACCAGGTGATCCCGTATCACCAGCTCGCCCGGCTCGTGGAGGCCGCCGGCTCCGGCGCGGTCGAGACGGTGAGTTTCGAGGGCGCCGAGCATTGCGGCGGCTACTTCGCTGACCGTCCGGGCTACATCGCTCTGGTGTCCGACTTCCTGGACCGCGCCTTCGCCTGAGCGGACGAGGCGGCCGCCTACTTCGTGAGGTCCTGGGCGAACATCACCAGGATGCCGCTGGGCCCGCGCAGGTAGGTGAGCTTGTAGATATCCCGGTAGTTCGCGACACCGCGCAGCGGGTAGCAGCCATGCTTCGCCGCGATGGCGAGGGCCTCGTCGATGTCGTCGACCTCGAACGAGACCCGGTGCATGCCGATCTCGTTCGGCAAGGTCGGTGCGGTCTCGATGGCGCTGGGGTGGATGTACTCGAACAGCTCGATCCGACCGTTTCCGTCGGGGGTCTGCAGGACGGCGATCTTCGCGTGGTTGCCGTCGAGTCCGACAGCGGTCGCGGCCCACTCGCCGCTGACGGTGTCGCGCCCTGCCACGGTGAGGCCGAGGTCGGTGAAGAACGCGATCGCGTCCTCGATGTCGCGTACCGCGATCCCGACGTTCTCGAAACGAATGGCCATGCCAGCAACCCTACCGATGCCGCTTTCGGCTGGGTTCGCGTGCACCGCTACCGTGTCCGTGACGTCCCGGAACGCTAGGGCGCTACCCCGAGCAGGCTGGCGTTGATGAAGACGAGTCAGGCACTGGCCGACGAAGCAAGAAAAAGAGGCGAGGATCGCACCCGGGACCAGAGTGGTTCTTCTGGTCGAGGGTCTGAACCTCGCCACATCAGGGTCCCTTCGTAGCACGTTCGTCAACTTTTCCCCAAGGCTAAACACCCTCGTCACGCAGTGGAAGCGGGGGTCTACCGGGTGTCTCAACGGCGGGATTCCGCCCCGATTCTGGACTCTCGGGGACCTGTTACTCGGAGGATTGAAAATCTTCAAACTTTCTCACCGCCTCCGAGGTCGATCGTCTCGTGGACGATTACCTCGCCGGAGCGAGTGTCAACGAGCTGGCCGAGCGGTACGGCGTGCACCGTGCCACGGTGTCGGCCTCACCTGACTCGCCGCCGGGTGGCGCGGCGTCGTCCGGGTTTGGAAGTCGATGAGGCGGCGGAGGCCGTGAAAACTCGACCTGGGCGGTGTCTCGATGCGGGCCATCGCGAACAGCATGGGAGTTGATCGCAGGGTCGTCCGAGTCGCCTTGATCGAAGCGAAGGCCCTGAACTGAAGGTAGCTCGTCGTCCGCCGCGGCTCGCTGTCCACAGTTCTCCGACCGACGTCCATTCACTTCGAACCGCCCAGTTTCGCCCATGCTCACGAGGAACGCCAACGCAACCTCACCATCGTTGCCGTGCAGGCTGATCACTCCACGCGTGCTACGCCTGGCCGATCGGGGCGAGGCGAGCCGAGGCCACTGCGACCATGGTGAGGTAGCCCTTGGCCCGTACCTGGGTGACCAGGACGTCGCGCATCGCCTCCATCAGTTCGATGGCCTCGTTGCAGAGATCCAGGCTGTCGCTGGCCGGCACGAAGAGCGCCCTGCCGTGAGCGACACCGTTGCGCCTATCGCACAGGAGAACGTCGATCAGGTTCGCCTTGAGCTCGAAGGCATCGAGGGGGATGCCGCCACGGTCGAAAAGCTCCGACAGAGTGCTGTATCGGAGGTTGGACTTGGTGTACGAGAGTAAGGACTTGTCGACGTTGAGTCGCTCGTCCGAATCGCCGCGGATTGTCTTAGTGATAGCCTCGCGGGCGCGGCGGTCCCCGGAGGTGAGTCGGTGCATGAGCCGACGCACGTGCTCCAAGACCAAGGCCTCACTGGACTCCGAGAGCTTCGGTTTGCGACGTGTGACCAGGCGGGCATAGCGCTCTAGCGCGTTCTTGGAGTACCCCTCCCAGTGCGCGTAACACATCGCTACCATCGCGCGACTCAGGCCGCGCGTCGCTGGACTGTCCGCGCTCAGCCGGGCCGAACGATCCAAGGCGTCCTTCAAGTAAGCCAGTTCGATCCTGCGCCACCCGAGGTCCTCCCCGAGCGCAGCCTCGAAGTCATCATCCGTCATCGAACGCATGAATCAGGCGAAGTAGGCACGCGAGCGGTTCACCAGTCGCGGCACCCGGCGTCGGGGGCTGACGCCCGTTCCGCTCCACGACCGGAAGTCTTCGTCCGACCACACGCCCCTGATTCGTTCGGCGAGGTCTTCCCTGGTGGCCTGCTTCCAGCGATCGAGATTGTGAACCACCCCACTGGTGATGAACTCGTAGCTTGAGATGGAGAACGGCCCGGTGTGGCGCGATCCATCCCATCGCCGAAAGACATCGTCGCCCAAGGCTTCGACCAGGAGACGGAAAGTCTCCTCGAAGGCGGTTTCGTCGGCCTGTGAGATGCCGCCGTTGTCAGCGACGCCGCGCATCCAGTTGGTCAGGTATTCGCCGTACTCCTGGCGGAGTTCTGTCTCGCCGCCGGTGAAGGCGCGCTGGGCGAAGAAGCGGAGAACGAGTTCCTGGCTGTACGCCTGCTCCTCCTGGCGCTCGGAGAGTTGGATGCTCGACTCGAACGGCGGCTCCGCGGCCAACCGCTGGACGAGGTGGAACATTTCACTGTTCATCATCACCATGAGGCAGTTGCGTGCCTCCTGGGGAGAGAGAACGCTGCCAGAGTTTAGGCGCTGGAAGAGGTCGTACTTGGCGGAGGCGTCGGAGCCCTTGGTGATGATGCGGAACTCGAGCTTTGCACGCTTGAAGTCCCTACGCAGGACGTCATCGAACACGAGGTCTTCGAGCTGATCGTCCGAGGTGGGCTGGGCCTCGACTGGCAGGTCGTCATTGTCGTCATCATCGGCTGCGCCTTGGCCGGCCGACCATGCGAAGCCTGACATCTCGCTCAGATACTCGCCGGGCTGCAGCCGGAATCCGTCCTTGCGCTTCCCGTCTTCATCCTTGTAGTTGCCAGTGAATTCCAGGATGGTTGACAGACGTTGGACGCCGTCGATTACGTCCCAAACACCGTCGTCGCGCTGCGAGACGAAGATCGGCGGGATCGGGATACCTAGCAGGACCGATTCGATGAGACGTGACTTCTGCGCCGCCTTCCACCGAAAGATGCGCTGGAACTCGGGGTGGATGTCGATGTCGCCGTCATCGCAGAGCGTGATCACCTCGCCGATAGACATCGAGTAGCCGTCAGTTCGGATCTCCTTCGCGCGGCTGGCGATCTGTTCCTTCAAAGCCATCGTGGCCTCTCCCCGTTGTTTGGATTCATCGAGAGACTAGTCGATAGCGCGGGCGCCCGCTCCAGTACATGCATCGCCGCGATCTGGCGCGATGCGAACCCGCGCGGTCTCGGCGCGCTGGCCGCCGAAGCGCGTCAAAGCCCTGTTGCCGGGCCCGACCGGAGAGGGTTGTTCCGCTAGCCCGCCTGGTCGAGTGCGCCGTCCTGAGGTGATCGTGAGGCTGCATGCGTTGGCGGGCTGCGTCGGGGATTGGGGAGTGATGCACCCGCTAGAAGAGGGTTGCAGTAGCATCCTCCCCGCTAGATCTGGAACCGAAATGTGTAGATCAGTTCCGATCGCGTCGATGGCGCTGGCACAATGCGGTCTGTGAGCCTCGTCATCTTCTCCTTGGCAGAGGCCATCAACCTTGGCCTGGGAACGGCCCTGGGTGTATCGGCCGAATCACTCAAGAGGGTCGGCGAAGACAGACGCCTGACTCGCTCTCTCAAGCATGAGTTCAGGAAGTTCGTGAGGGCCAACTCGATGCTGTCGCGGAGCGAGCAGCGCGCACTAGCACGGACAATTACGAGGAAGCCGTTTATCAAGAAGGTGTGCGGCGATGCGCTCACTGCGAAGGAGACTGCTCTACTGCAGCGTCGAGGTCCCCTCGACGGAGCCTCCGAGGTGCTCCAAGCAGCGTTGCTGACCGACCTGCGAGCAATCGTCTTCAATGTGGCACTGCGGACCTTACCGACACCACAGCGCATGCTGTGGCGCGACATCAGAGCCATCAAGGACCATGTCGGAGAGATACAGCATGCGATGTCCGCGGAAACCGAACTGCCCTCGGTAGGGTTCGCATCCGAACCAGGGATTTACCTTCTCGATGACCTCACGTTAGCGCGCTTCGCGACCGAACCTGGCGATAGGATACCGCAATTATTTTTCAGAATGTCCAGCTCGATCGAGAGTATCCTCGCTGCTGTTTGCTCGAATCTCGTTGTGCCGAGCGAAGAATTGATGTCCACAGCGATGGATCTGGTGGAGTCGGACTCCCGGGTGGTGTTCATTGTCGGTGACGGAGGGACTGGCAAGAGCACGATACTCACACAACTTGCCGTTCACCGGGCCACAAACGGGCCGTTCGCGAACATGCTCATTCAGTTGACGCCGAGGACGCGCGGTTCCGAGATCTTTGGTGCAGTGGAGCGGGCACTGGCCTCATGTGGGGAGAATGGGTCACTGGTCCTCTTCGTAGATAATCCCTGCCAGAACCCGGATCTCGCGACCGAGTTGATCCTCCTTCCGTTCCGCCAACCAAGGCTCAAGGTCGTCCTAGCCGATCGCACTACTCGGCTCGCGGCCGTGATGGCTGACGAAGACCTGTTGGTTGAGCCACATTACGAAAGAGCCTTCGAGGAGTGCCGAGTGCTGCGACTCACTCTCGATGACAAAGTGCGACCGCTGGCTTGGGCGAAGGTCAATAATACATACTCATTCCCTCTGGCAATAGAACAGCGCCAGCGGATACTCGCTACAATGTTCCGTGCGCTGACTGTGTCCGAAGCGCTTGACGCGCAAACTGTCGATCAGGCCCTAAGTACTGTGCTGCCTCGGATTTCTGATGCATACTCGCGCGAATCCATCAGTGAGCTTTACTTGCGTGTCGCTGTAGCCTACAATGACCGCATCGAGAACTCAGGCGTGAGTTCTAGCCGTGGCATTACTTTCGATTGGGACGACTGGATTAAAGTTTTTTCCAATAGCCCACGAGCTGCTGGCCCGACTCCCACGGTTCCTCTCGCTGCTGCATTCCCGATCATTGCCGCACTTGACCTATTCAAGGTTCCGATGAGCCTGCGGTGCCTTCAGCAAATAACTGGGCTGAGCCAAGTCGAGTTGCTCGAGATCATTGGGGATTCCTTGGCCAACGGCCAGCCAGCTGCGTTGGGCAGCCGCGACCAGCAGTGGTACTTGTCGCTACGTCATGACACCATCGCCGACCTCTACTTCTCAATCGACGGCCACTTCGCTCAGCCCAGCCTAGAACAGGCAATCACCCTGCTTGACCAAGAGACGGCCCTTCTATTCGAGAGGGCTGTGTTCCGGCGGAAGTGGCTTCGTGGCCAGACTCCTCCGCCTGCGGGAGTAAACGTCGCACGCCTCCTGGCGAAGTATCGCCAGGAGGATCGTCTGGTGGCACTTCCGCGCAGCAATGCACATACCTACTGGCTCGAGCAGGCATCCATCTACGCGATGCGGGACACCAAACCGGAGACCCTAAGCCGCGCTTGGGACGATTTGCTGGCGCGGGTCGTTGCCGCTGCACCGACCGAATCGAAGTCCGCGACGCTCAATGCTGTTATTTCGTGCATTTACGAGTGCGCCGACTTGGCATTGCCGCTCCCGCCCACGGTGCACGAGGCGATCGAGGCACTGGGCTACCGTGAGACCTGCAGCGTCCTTGATGGTCTCCGCAATAGCTATGGTGCCACGGGTCAGCCAATGAAGCCTCTCGACGACATGCTCGGCCAGATCTACGAACGCATACTGGCACAGCACCCCGCGGATGTCCCGGCCCGACAAATTTCGCGCGTATCGAACGACTTCGTGGACATTTTGATGTTGCCGAACTGCACCTCTCTCGGCTAATTGCGGATCATCCCGACCAGCATCAAGCCTACTTCAATCTTGCTGAGGTTTATCAGGCCCAGCTGAGGCGAATTGGGCGACGTGCATCGCCTTCACAACGCGACGACCTGACGGAGTTAATCGAGGCGTGCTACCGATTCGGCCTCGAGAGGGTAGGTGACTCGGAACGTGCCATCGCTCTTTGTGCCTATGGCCGATACCTTCACCACTTGGCACGTCAATACGGGGAGGCTGAGAAGGCGTTCGTTCAGGCTCTCGACTGCGGTGGAAATAGTGCGTCTGCCAATAATGGACTTGGAATGCTATATGGCTTTCCGGAGCCGGGGAATGGACTATTTAGCCCCGAGAAGGCGTCTGAGTGTTACTCTCGTGCCATAGAGTCATATCCCCGGTCGGGAGATAAGGCGCGCACCTACTACCCGTGGGGAGTCATGCTATTCGCCGTCGGCGAATTGGGCCTCGCGAAAGAGAAGTTCGACTCTGTCTTGCGTCGACGGCCACGCGATCCGAAGACCTTGCACTACCTGTCGCTAATCGAAGAGGAGAGGGCCTTGGAGCGCCAGTACGCTCCCGATGGCGTCTCGCGGAGCGATGTCGTGACCGAACTCGTGTGTCTCCCTACCGACCAGTTGGCGCCGTCGGCCGCGCGTGTGTACCGGGCTCTCGGGCAGTACTTGATTCAGCCACTCTTGGGCGATAACGCACGATCGGCACTCCAACTCGCGCTCAGCTTGCAGCGCTGCATCTCACCACGGACCAAAGACTATGAACAGCTTCGGCTGGAGCAGGCTGTGTTCTCGGCTGTTGGCAACGAGCCGACCTGCACAGTGGGAGCGTGGGCGGGCTTCCAGAGATCGTGTTGGCAACTGTTCACGAAGTCCCACCCGCCCCGCGCAGCTGGATAGCTGGCTCTTCACGCCAGGGCTGGTCGAGACTGCCGACGATGAGGAGCATGCGTAGTCGGTGGTTTACCGGTTCTTGAATCCCCTGGTGATGCGGCGGTGGAGTTCGATGCGGCCGTTGATGGCTTCGGTGCCGCCGTTGTTGGCGGCTCCGCTAGGAAGTAGCCCAGGAACCCATCGACCCATTGCGTCAGTGTCTTTCCGAGTTGGCGATCTCGGGGATCGGGTAGGAGGGAAACAGGGGCAGGATCTCCTCGGCCAGGCCCGGTGGTGGCGGGATCGGTGGCGTGGTCTCGGACACGTTGGGCGCACTGTTTCGACTACTACATCCGCATCGAGCCTGGTGAACTGGCTGGCGTATCGGACGGCGTTCTCGATGCCTTGGCGCGGGTTCTCCGCCTCAACGTGGAGGAGCTGGTCTCATTGAGTTAGCGCGGGGAATGACTACGGACGGCGAGCACTGACAGCTCTCGGATCGAAGCTAAGGTAGGGGCAGCCACCTCATGTCCTAGTGCGAAATGATGTCGCGGAGCAAGGCATCGTGCTGTCGTTTATGAGCAGGGTCGGCGATGCGCGTTGCACACCTTCTGGGCGGGCACCGATGCGGCCCGAAGGAGGTTGACCCCTGAGGTGCATATGGGTCGCCTGGAAGCGCGGGTTGCGACGCGTGCAGAGGCTGGGCGCAACAGCTGGCTCGGGAACGGCGCGAGTGTCGCCGGCAGGTTGGACCCATCCCCGCGCGGGATCCTCTCGGTGACGCGATGCGCCTACCGACGGGGGCTTGTGGAGCGATCCGAGTCACAACTGGTGCCGAAACCTCGCCCAATCGCACTCCGCATAGGGCCGACTGCGGGGTGTTGGCATGAGAGCGCCCACCTGGCGAGGCGCCAGGCTGGCGGCATGGACAGCGGTGGTGGGGACGGTGTTCATCGCGGCAGGTGCGTTCTGGCTGTCGTTCTCTGCACTGCCTGACTTGGCTCACCGGTCCGGCGTGGTCGCCGACCAGGCTTGGGCATGGCCGTTGATTGTGGACGGAATCATCGTTGTCGCCAGGGTCGCGGTGGTCGCGCTCTCGGGGCAGCCAACGGCTTGGTACCCGTGCGCCCTATTGTCTGCTGGAGCGGTCGTCTCGGTGACCGCAATGCTACCCATGCTGTGGTCGCCGCCGATGCGGATGTTCCCAGGCCGCTGCTGAACTGGGCCGCCGAGGCAAAGAAAAAGGGCGAGGATCGCACCCGGGACCAGAGTGGTTCTTCTGGTCGAGGGTCGGAACCTCGCCACGTGGGGTGAGTAACGGGACTCGAACCCGCGACATCCTGGACCACAACCAGGTGCTCTACCAGCTGAGCTATACCCACCATGACCGTCGTCGCCGACGGCTAGCAAAGCTTAGCCGGTCAGGGCCGGTGCGCGGAAATCAGGATCGAGATCCGGCGGTTTCCTCAGCGGCGTTGAGGGCGCTGACCACGGCGGCCTGGTGACGGGCGGCGATCGCCTTCAGTTGCTGGGTGGTGCGGCCGGGCGGGTCGACGAAGATCGCCTCCCGGTAGTACCGCAGTTCCTCGATCGACTCGGCGATGTCGGCCAGCGCGCGGTGGTTGCCGGTCTTCTCAGGGGTGTTGTAGTAGGCCCGCGGGAACCACCGGCGGGCGAGTTCCTTGAGGCTGGAGACGTCCACGCTGCGGTAGTGCAGGTGGCTCTCCAGGGTGGGCATGTCGCGCACCAAGAAGGTCCGGTCGGTGCCGACGGTGTTGCCGGCCAGCGGGGCGCGCCGCGGCTCGGGGACGTGCTCGCGGACGTAGTCGAGCACGCGCTCCTCGGCCTCCTCCAGCGTGACGCCGGCTTCCAGCAGTGGCAGCAGGCCGGACTTCTCGTGCATCTGGCGGACGAAGTCGCCCATCTGGGCGAGCGCCTCGTCGCTGGGCCGGATCACCACGTCCACCCCGGTTCCCAGCACGTTCAGATCGGCATCGGTGACCAGGGCGGCAACTTCGATCAGGGCGTCCGCCGTCAGGTCGAGCCCGGTCATCTCACAGTCGATCCACACCAGCAAGTCAGTCACAAGCAGCCATTGTATGGCGCTGTGCCTGACGCCGCCGACGTGCCTTCCGGCCGATCTTGAACAAATCGACATCCAGATGGGCTCCAGGGCCGGTTTCCGCTCCCTTCGGAGCCATCCAGGGGTCGATTTGTTCGCGCTCGGGAGGGTGTCGGACGGCTATCGTGGACGCATCCGCCAAAGCGGGCGGACGAGGAGGAACGATGACCGGGCCGGCCGATCTCGAGGGCATCCTGCCCGATGCCGATGTGAACCTGCGGGAGTACATCGACCAGTTGGTGGCAGAGGGCTACACCGTCGGCGAGGCGCAGGGCACCGACCCCCAGTTGATCGATCCCGGTGGCCGGGCGGTCGAGACCTGGCGGGAGGACTACCCCTACGACGAGTTGCTCGATCGCGACACCTACGAGCACGAGAAGTACCTGCTGCAGGTGGAGTTGCTGAAGCTGCAGTACTGGGGCCAGGACAGCGGGATGCGGCACATCATCGTCTTCGAGGGACGCGACGCGGCCGGCAAGGGCGGCACCATCAAGCGGTTCACCGAGCACCTCAACCCGCGGGCCGCGCGGGTGGTCGCGCTGGCCACCCCGACCAGCCGCGAGCAGGGCCAGTGGTACTTCCAGCGCTACGTCCAGCACTTCCCGACCGAGGGCGAGATCGTGCTGTTCGACCGCTCCTGGTACAACCGCGCCGGCGTCGAGCGGGTGATGGGCTTCTGTACCAGCGACGAGTACGAGGTGTTCATGAAGCAGGTGCCGGAGTTCGAGCGGATGATCATCGACGCCGGCATCCACCTGACCAAGTTCTGGTTCTCGGTCACCCAGCGCGAGCAGCGCACCCGGTTCGCGATCCGGCAGATCGATCCGGTGCGGCGCTGGAAGCTGTCGCCAATGGACCTGGAGTCGCTGGGACGGTGGGACGCCTACAGCCAGGCCAAGGAGGCGATGTTCGCCCGCACCGACACCGACCACGCGCCCTGGACGACCATCCGCAGCAACGACAAGAAGCGCGCCCGGCTCAACGCGATGCGGTTCTTCCTCAGCCAGTTCGAGTACGAGGGCAAGGACCACGCCGTGGTCGACCAGGTCGACCCGCTGATCGTCCAGCGCGCCCGGGACACCGTCGGGGACTGACCTTCTACAGCTCACCGAAGGGTGGAAGCGCCGCGTCCCCGGAGGTGGCCAACTGCCGAGCTACCGCGCTACCAGCTCGGACGGAACGGGGGCAGCTCTCCGCCCGAAGTGCTGGCGATGAGGTCTATCAAGCTCGCGCGGAGTTGCTGGGTGACCGGCACGGAGAGCTTCGCCGCGAGGGCTCGTTCGAGGTCCTGCAAGGTGCGACCCGCAACGGTGAAGTGATCGATACCTCGTGGGGTCATGACGATCAGCTTGCGACGTCCGCCCGCGGGGTGAGGCTCGCGGCTCACGTAGCCCCATTCCTCCAGTTCATCGAGCAGCAATGTCGCCGCCTGTTTGGTCACCCCGATATGTGCCGCGATCTGGCTTCCGGTGTTTATGCCGGAATTGACGGCCTGAAAGATCAGCCCATGAATCGGCCTGAGTTCGTGGAATCCGGCGTGGTCAAGGGCGGCAACGAAGTCACGCAGTTGTAGCTGGAATGACATGCCGAGCAGAAACAGCAGTTCCCAGTCGTGCAACTGTGCGCGGACTTCGGCTTCCGATGTGATGGCTACTCCTCGCCTTTCGCGGCGTCCAAGTTGGCTCACTGCGCCCACGGCAGCGGCATCCGCCCACCGTCGGGCAACTGCACCGCGCCGTCGGCAGGCATCACGACCAGAGCGACCGCCGGGGCGTCGCCGCTCGAGAACTGCCGTTGCTCGCCCGCCTCGACCACGAGTGCCTGACCGGCTCCAACGTACTCGCTGTGCTCGCCGACGGTGAACCTCAGCGTGCCTGAGATCGGCAGGTAGACCTGCGTACGGTCAATCGTGTGCACCGGCGAGGACTCGCCAGCGGGCACCTCGACCTGCCAGGTGCTGACCTCGGTCGCGGCAACCGCCGGGGTGGCGAGCGACGTCATCACAGCGGCCGCGGTACGGGTGGTGCGCTCCGGCGAAGGCGTGACCAGTTTCATCATTGCTCCCTTGAACTGGGTGGCGAATCAATGCGCCCAGCAAAGCACGCCAATCCATGCAAGTCAAGTAGCTTGACTTAGATCGGGCACGCGCTGGCCACGGTTCAGGATCACGGCCGGGGGAGTGTGCCTTCCGGTTTTTCTCCCGGCCGCCACACATCGGAGGGGTCGTATTTGCGGTGACATGGGGAGGGAAAAGAAAGACTCGTCCGGAAATTCGCCATCAGCCGGTGGGTGGCGGACGTCGTCCGTCAGGCCGGATAGCCCTTCCAGCCGGAGTCGGTGCCGAGCACGCGCTCGCGCAGCCCGCGGAGGTAGGACGCCTGGCCGATGTGCTGGGCGACCTCGATCACCACCGACACCAGCCGGGCGGCGACCGTCACCGGCGGATCCCAGCGGGTGTCGATGATCCGGGCGAGCCCCTCCTGATCGAGGCCGCGGAGCACCTCGCGCGACATCGCCCAGACCGCGTCGGCGTAGCCGACCAGGACGCTGGGGTCGTCCAGCCAGAACTGCCCGACCTGCTCACTGGTCATCCCGAAGCCGACCGCCGCCCGGTCGTAGGGCAGGCTGAACCGCTGCTCCCAGCCGTCCGCCAGCCAGACCTGCTCGCGTCCACCGATCTCGGCGACGTGATCATCCCAGGCGCGCAGCAGATGCCAGATCAGCCAACCGATCGGGTTGGCGTCGGCGTCCGGCCGCCAGGCGATGTCCTCGCTGCTGAGACCGTCCAGCACGGCGGGGACGAGTTCGTGAACGCGTTCGAGGGAGTCGAGGTAGACATCGGTGGGCTGCATGGCTCCATCATCGCGGACGCGGTGACCGGACGGTAGGCCTGGGTGGATCAGCCAGCCGATCTACCCAGAACCCGGACGAGGTGCCCCGGGCGAGACTCGAACTCGCGGCCGGCCGCTTAGAAGGCGGCTGCTCTATCCAACTGAGCTACCGGGGCAGGAGGTGCCGGTGAGGACGCGGCCGGGCGGCCGCTTCCCGTCACCGGGCCCGTTCCATGGAAGATTCTAGGGGTCAGCGTGCCCGGCTTTGCCCGCCGCGGGTGACCACCGGGAACGCGCTCACCAGGGTCGGGCCGAGGCCGGTCACCGCCACCGAGAAAAAAGATCGAAGAAGTTTGGTGGTTTGGCGTCATAGTTCGGGTGGGTGGGGGTCTTTGTGGGTAGCGACGTCGGGCAAGGGGGAGACATCGGCGGGTTCCGGGGACGGGGTTCGTCAGGTTGCTGGTGGTGGTTGGTTCTGGGGACGGGATCTTCTGTTGCGGGTGGCCGGGTGTCCTCGACGGTCCAGTTTTGGCTGGCGCTAGGCCCGAGTTGGTTTCGGAGCCCCACTGCTGGGGGGTAGGGCTCCGAGACCGACGGGGGCGGTTTCTTCACCGCCGGACGCACTCTCAACTTGTACTGCAGAACGGCGCACTTCTCGCACCACTCGCCCACCCGCGGCTGAACCGATCCCTAGACTGACCCTTGGGGGAAGGGAACAGGATGTCGGGAGTCGCGCAGCGACCCACGCCCAACGGCGAGGTCATACCGGAATCGACGGTGTCCGCTGGGTCGCGCTTCGGGGAAGCGGGCGAGCCGCAATGGCACCCGGTGAGCACCCGCCTGGCGACCGACGCCGAGACTTCCCCGAGCGTCGCCGAGCAGCCGGAGTACGAGTTCTACGACCTCACCGACGCCCAACTCGATCCGGACGTGGTGGCGCTGCTGCCGGGTCATCTGTGCCGCCGCTACCAGGCGATCCCAATCGAGCGGCTGGACGAGGCGGCCCTGCCGCCGCCGCGCCGCGCGCTGGGTGACGTCAGCTTCGGCAGCGTGCAGCGCACCCTCGTGGTCGGCATGGTCGACCCGACCGACATCATCGCGCTGGACGACATCACCTCGATCACCGACATGGTGGTCGAGCCGGTGGTGGTCACCCGCGAGGCGCTGGCGCAGGTGTTCGAGCGCTACATCCGTTCCGACGACGAGCTGAGCGACCTCTCCGCGGTGCTCGAGGCCGACGCCGCCCAGGATCCGCTCTCGATCACCGAGAACATCGAGGGTGGGGCGGACGCGCCGCCGGTGGTCAGGTTCGTGAACCTGCTGATCGCCCAGGGCGTGAACGACCGGGCCAGCGACATCCACATCGAGCCGGGGGAGCGCGAGCTCACCGTCCGGTTCCGGATCGACGGCGTGCTGCACGAGATGCAGCGGGCGGACCGCTCCATCCAAGACGGCATCACCTCGCGGCTGAAGATCATGTCCAATATCGACATCGCCGAGCGCCGCCGTCCCCAGGACGGACGGATCTCGCTGCACCACGAGGGCCGGCAGATCGATCTGCGGGTGGCCACCCTGCCCACGGTGTGGGGCGAGAAGATCGTGATGCGCATCCTGGACACCGCCGGCAACACCATGACGATGGACGACCTGCAGCTGTCGTCGGCGAACCGGGCGCGGTTCGAGAAGGCGATCACCCGTCCGCACGGCATGGTGCTGGTCACCGGACCGACCGGTTCGGGCAAGTCGACCACGCTGCACACCGCGCTGCACCGGGTTTCCAGCCCGCAGGTCAACGTGATCACGATTGAGGATCCGGTCGAGTTCCGGATGCACGGCATCAGCCAGATCCAGATCAACCCCAAGGCGGGCCTGACCTTCCAGTCGGCGCTGCGCTCGGTGCTGCGGGCCGACCCGGACGTCGTGCTGGTGGGCGAGATCCGCGACCAGGAGACCGCGATCATCTCGATCGAGGCGGCGCTGACCGGTCACCTGGTGCTCTCCTCGCTGCACACCAACGACGCCCCCAGCGCGCTCACCCGGCTGGTGGAGATCGGCGCCGAGCCCTACCTGGTCGGGACGGCGCTGTCGGCCGCGGTCGCGCAGCGGCTGGCCAGGCGGCTCTGCCAGCGCTGCAAGCAGCCGATCGCCGCCGATCTGGAGTTGTTGCAGCGGATCGGCTTCCCGCTGCGTCCCGATCAGCCGCCGCAGTTGTTCCGGGCAGCGGGCTGCCCGACCTGCTCGAACACCGGCTACCGCGGCCGGCTGGCGCTGCAGGAGGTGATGGTGATCACCGAGGAGGTTGAGCACCTGGTGGTCCGCAACGCCACCGGCAACGAGGTGCGCAAGCTGGCCGTCGAGCAGGGCATGGTCCCGCTCCGCGACGACGGCTGGGCCAAGGTGGCCGCCGGACTGACCACCATCGAGGAAGTCCTGCGGGTCTCCGCCTAGCCCCGCCCTCACCGATCCCGGCCGCCCCGATCTCCGCCACTTTGGCTGGGGCCCTTCCCCGCCGACGCCGACCGCTTCCCTTCCCGTCGAGCGCTTGCGCCTGGGGTGTGGCGCTCGACGTGAAGGGAAGCGCTCGATGTGCAGGGCGGGCGCGGGGTTGCAGCCAGCCCAGAGGTGGGCTGCTGCGGCTGGCAGGCGTCCCCGATTCGTTGATCGCTTCCGTTCCCGTCGAGCGCTTGCGCCTGGGGTGTGGCGCTCGACGTGAAGGGAAGCGGTCGATGTGGGGAGTTGGGCTCAGGCGGACGCGAACCAGGGGTAGCGCTCGCGGCGGCGAGTCTCCATGGCGCGCCGGAGCCGGGGCTCGAAGCCGTGATTCCAGAGCTCGGGCCAGGCCCAGCGGACCACCCACCAGGTGGCATCGGACAGCAGTTGCTCACGCTGCTTCTCGTCCATGATCGCGTCCGTGGCGGATTGGCCGGGCTTGAGCAGTTGGTTGTACTTGAGGGCGCCGTCGAACTCGCCGATCACGCCGAACTCGTCCCAGCAGAAGTCGACTCGTGCCAGGAAGATGCCGTTGGCGTTGTACACCGTGCGTTGCAGCACGGGGGCGGGCAGACCCGCTTCAGCTATCCGGACGCGGCTGAGCGACTCGCCGGGGCTCTCGGCCCGCTCATCGGCGAACAGCAGCGCGCGGCGTGCCATCCGGCAGCCCCGCCCCTTCTCGGTCAGGGCGAGCAACTCTGTCCGGTCCAGGCCGCGCGCCAGTGCCGCGTCCGCCACCATCACCGCTTCGGCGAACGGCAAGCTCCGGACCAGATCGGTGACCGTTCGGGTCAGGCTGGTCACGGGAAGCCCGTTGACCACCTCCGTCTCGTGTTGCTCGAGGTGTCCGATGCGAGTGTGCAGCCTGCGGGTGATGGTCCCGTGGCCACCCCCGGTGCGGACCGCCACAACCTCCTTCGTCCGCTTGGCGAGGAGCGGGAGTTCATGGACCACTGCCGCGGAGGCGTGTGAGAAGTACGTGTTCGGGCCCAGCGCTGGCGCCGTGGCGTCCAACCGCAGGCGATGCAGGGCCTGCTTGTTGGGTGCGGGTGATCGCAGATAGACGCCTCGGCGAAGCCGAACCAGTCGCTGGCTGGCGAGTTCGGAGACGAGTTCGGACCTGGTGCGGCCGGCGTCCGTCCATTGCTGGGTGGTGATGATGGTGCCCGCGGGCTGTGGTGTGTTCGTCATGCCCGTCCAGCTTGGGCAGGCCGACGCCGATCGTGCCAGTTATCCACAGCGGCCGTCATCGAGTGCGTTGTCCACAGCGAGTGCTTCCCTTCCCGTCGACCGCTTGTGCCTGGGGTGTGGCGCTCGATGCGAAGGCAAGCGGTCGGTGGACGGGCGCTGCCAGGTCGGAGTGACCCGGGAGACGGGACGGGCGGGGCGGGGTTACTGGTCGTTGAGCGCGCCGTAGATGCTGAACATGGGCATGTAGAGAGTCAGCACCATGCCGCCGATCAGGATGCCGATCAGCACGATCAGAATGGGTTCAATGGTGCTGGCGAACTGCTCGGTGGCCGTCTTCGCCTCAGTTTCGTAGAGGTCGGCCACGGTGCCGAGCATGTCCGGCAGAGTGCCTGACTCCTCGCCGACCGCGACCATCTGGGCGACCATCGGTGGGAAGACGCCCGCCTTGGCCAACGGGGTGGAGAACGACTTGCCGTCGCGCACTGACTGCTGGACCGCGGCGATGGCCTGTTCCACCGCCCAGTTGTTGGCGGCTTGGCTGACGCTGGCCAAAGCCTGGATCAGCGGGACGCCGGCGGTGAGCATCATGGAGAGGTTGCGTGCGAACCGGGCGACCGCGAGCTTGGTCATCAGTGGGCCGAACACGGGCATCTTTAGCTTGCGCGGGTCGATCACGCGTCGCACCGCGACCGTGTTGCGGTTCTTCAGCCACCAGAACCAGCCACCGAGCCCCAGCACCACCATCAGTGGCAGGATCCAGATCATGTTGTGCGAGACGGTCACCAGGATCTGGGTGGGTAGCGGCAGTTCGCCGCCCAGCGAGGTGAACATTCCCTCGAAGACGGGAACGATGAAAGTGACCATGAAAGCCACGGCGAGCAGCGCGATCACCAGCACCACCATCGGGTAGGTGGAGGCTGCCTTGAGCTTGTCGCGCAGTTCGGCGTCCGACTGGTAGGTCTTGGCGATCAGGGCCAAGGAGTCGCCAAGAAAGCCGCCGGTCTCGCCGACCCGCACCAGGCTCACCATCAGCGGGGGAAAAGCCTGGGGATACTTGCCGAGCGCGGCGGAGAAGGAAAGACCGGACTCGACATCGGCCTGTACCGAGGTGAGCGAGGCACGCAATCCGACGTCCTCGGACTGTTCGATCAACACTGCGAGTGCGCGCATCAGCGGCAGACCGGCATTGATCAGGCCGGAGAGCTGCCGGGCGAAGACCGCCAACGGTTTGAGTTTGACTCGCCGCTCGCTGTCGGGAAAGAGCTTGATCTCCTGATTGAGCCCGGTCTTGGAGACCGGCGTGACGTCCAACGGCAATAGTCCCTGGGCGCGCAGCTTGGAGACCACCGCCGGCTTGCCGGGGGCCTCCAGGACACCCTTGACCACTCCGCCGCTCTTGGCATCGACGGCACGGTAGGCGTACTCGACCAAGAGCGCCATTACAGGCTCCCGTTCCGCATCTGGGTCTGATGCAGCAGCCACTCCTGGGCGTCGAGATCCTCGACGCGTACCCGGACGCCGTCCAGGGTGTGGGGATCGACCGCGTACTGCTGGGCGAGTTGCTGGACACCTTGCCCGAGGCGACCAGCTCGCGCAGGCTCATGTCGAGGGTGTGCATGCCCAGCGAAGCCCCGGCCTGCATGACCGAGTAGAGCTGTTCGACCTGGCCTTCGCGGATCAGGTTGCCGACCGCGGGGGTGTGGACCAGCACCTCGGTCGCCGGCACCCGGCCCTGCAGTTGGGCGTAGGGCAACAGGGTCTGGCTGACCACGCCCTGCAGGGTGTCGCTGAGCTGGGAGCGGATCTGGTTCTGCTGGTGGGCGGGGAAGCTGTCGATGATCCGGTCGATCGACTTGGCGGCGCCCTGGGTATGCAGGGTGCCCAGCACCAGGTGGCCGGTCTCGGCGGCGGTGAGCGCGACCGAGATCGACTCCGCGTCCCGCAACTCGCCGATCAGAATGACGTCCGGGTCCTGCCGCAGGATGCGGCGCAGTGCCTCGCCGAAAGAGGCGGTGTCCGAGCCGATCTCCCGCTGGTGGATCAGCGCCCGGCGGGAGTGGTGCAGGTACTCGATCGGATCCTCGATGGTGATGATGTGCACCGGCAGCGTCCGGTTCACGATGTCGACCATGGCCGCCAGGGTGGTCGACTTGCCCGAACCGGTCGGTCCGGTGACCAGCACGAGGCCGCGGGGCTTCAGCGCCAACTCGCGCACCACCGGTGGCATGACGAGTTCCTCAAGGGTGCGGATCGCGGTCGGGATCAACCGGAACGCGCCGGCGAGCTTGCCGAGCTGGCGGAAGATGTTCACCCGGAAACGCCCGGTGCCCGGTACCGCGTAGGCCAGGTCGACCTCGTTCTCGGCCTGGAAGGTCTGCAGCTGGTGAGGGTTCATCACGCTACGGGCGGCGGCTTCCAGCCAGGCCCGGTCGAGAGCGTGAGGATGCCCGGGAACCGCCAGCAGATCACCGTCCACCCGCATCAGCGCCGGTGCGCCTTCGGTCAGGTGAATGTCGGAGGCGCGAGCTCCAGCGGCGGCATTCAGGATCAGATCCAGTGAGCTGGGGGAGTAGGACACGAGTGCTCCTAGTTGCTGCGGCTGACGAAGACGAGGCCGGTGACGGTGAGCTCCAGACCCCGCTCGGTGAGAGTGGCTTGGGCGCCGTCGATCTGCACCAGACGCGGTCCGGCGCGGAGTTCGTCCAGGAATCGGTTGGCTGCCG
>JASGLB010000017.1:0-323924 GCA_049840415.1 Propionicimonas sp.
AGACCGATACAACTCCATAGAGTTACGGTGATCATGGCGAAGGGGAAACGCCCGGCTCCATTCCGAACCCGGAAGCTAAGGCCTTCAGCGCCGATGGTACTGCAGGGGGGACCCTGTGGGAGAGTAGGACATCGCCGGACATTTCAACACCCCCGTGGGTCTTCGGACCTACGGGGGTGTTGTGCTTTCCGGGGTGCTCAGTTGAGGCCCCAACGCGAGGTTGCTGTACGTTTGACTGGTTGACCACGGCGAGAGGATTGAACGAGTGGTGCAAGCGGGTTCTCGGGACGGCCGGCCCGGACGGGGTTCCGGCGATGCGGGCGGGCCCCGACGTCCAGGCGGTCCCGTCGGCCGCGGCGGCGCGAAGGCGCCGGGCGGTCGTGGCGGTGCCAAGCCGGCGGGCGGTCGCGGTGGCGCGCCCCGATCCGGTTCGTCACGCTCGTCGGACGACCGGCGCAGGCAGGACGACTGGTCGGGAGAGCGAGGTCCGCGCTCTGGAGGCGAGGGTCGCCCCGGTAGGTCGGGAGGTTCCGCCGCTGGCTCTGGCCGGGGTTCGGCAGCTGCCCGCGGCGACCGCACGACGCGCGATCAGGGCGCTGGGCGTCCCGGCCGGTCGGCGACTGGCTCGATCGGCCGGGACTGGTCAGCGAAGGACGATGGCCGCTCGCGTACCAAGCCGGCGGCGGCTGGCCGTGGTTCGCGCCCCGGTGGTGCGGCCGGTGACGACCGCAAGCCACGCGGCCCGGTGAGCGGCGATCGTCGTGCCCGAGACGGCGGAGCCCGTCCGGCCGAAGGCGGTGGCGGCCGTGGCCGGTCCGCTGGCGGCTACGACGATCGCGCCCCCAGATCCGGCGCTGGCCGGGGTCGCTCCGGTGGCGGGCGTCCGGAAGGCGGTTACGATGATCGCGCGCCCAGGTCGGGCGCTGCCCGTGGTACCGGCCGGGATCGCTCCGGTAGCGGACGCCCGGACCGTGGTTACGAAGACCGTGCCTCCAGGTCGGGTGCTGGCCGTGGTGCGGGCTGGGATCGCTCCGGTAGCGGTCGCTCGGAAGGTGGTTACGGCGATCGGGCTGCCAGGTCGGGTGCTGCCCGTGGTACCGGCCGGGATCGCTCCGGTAGCGGACGTCCGGACGATCGCGGCCGGACCGGCTTTGGCCGCGGCGATGATCGGGGCGCCGAGCGGGGACGATGGGACAACGGTCGACCGGCTGATCGGCGGGGCGGTGGTCCGCGTCCGGAGCGTGACGGTCGGCCCGGCGAGCGAGGTCCGTCCCGCGACCCCAGGGGGGCATCGCGGGGGCCGCGGCGGGAAGAGGAGCGCGAACCGCTGCACCCCGGCCTGGCGCCCAAGCCGAACGAGCCGGCGACCCCGACCGGGCTGGATCTGCGGCAGTTGCCGCGGGCGGTCCGCGCCGAGTTGCGCAGCCTGACCACCGAGCACGCCGAGGTGGTGGGCGCTCACCTGCTGATGGCCGGCGAGTTGATCGACACCGACCCGGAGCTCGCCTACGCCCACGCCGAGGCGGCCCGTCGCCGGGCGGCCCGGCTGCCGGTGACCCGGGAGGCGGCCGGCGAGACCGCCTACGCTGCCGGGCGCTACGACATCGCGCTGAATGAGTTCCGCGCGCTGCGCCGGATGAGCGGCACCACCGAGTACCTGCCGGCGATGGCCGACTGCGAACGCGCGCTGGGCCGGCCGCAGGCCGCGCTCCGGCTGGTCAAGGAGGGCCTGGCCGCGCAGCCGGACGTCGCCCAGCTGGTCGAGCTCCGGCTGGTCGAGGCGGGAGTCCGGGTGGACGCCGGCCAGTCCGAGGAGGCGGTGCGGCTGCTGCGCACCGAACTGGAGCGGATCGGCGCCCGCGGCCCGAAACTGGCCAGGGCACGGCTGCGGTACGCCTACGCCGACCTGCTGGAGTCGGCCGGCGAGACCGACCTGGCCGAACGCTGGTTCAACTCGGCCGCCGCGCTGGACGTCGAGCAGGTGACCGACGCCGCCGAACGCGCTGAGGCGCTGCAGGGCATCACCATCATCTTCGACGACAGCGAGGACGAGCCGGAGGAAGCCGAAGCCGGCGAGGAGTCGGAGCCCGGCGAGGAATCGGAGGCAGACCAGGCCGATCCCGAGGCGGAGCCCGAGGCCGAGGAGGAGAGCGATGACTGAGCCGCAGGCCCGGCTGGTCGACCCCTACGACGCCACGCTGTTCGACCTGGACGGCGTGATCTACCTGGGGCCGCTGGCGGTGCCCGGTGCGGCCGAGACCATGACAGCTCTGACCGACGCCGGTAAGGGGGTGATGTACGTCACCAACAATGCCGCCCGCGCGGCTGACACGGTGGTCAAGCATCTTCGTGGCCTCGGTATCGACGCCGGCCTGCACAACGTGCTGACCAGCGCCCAGGTGGCGGCCGGTGCGCTGGCCGAGGTGCTGCCGCCCGGCGCGAAGGTGCTGGTCGCCGGTAGCGCCAGCCTGGCCGGCCTGATCGCCGAGTCCGGGCTCAGCCCGGTGGCCAGCGCGGACGACGATCCGGTCGCGGTGGTGCAGGGCTACGACCCGACCCTGGGCTGGCCGGTGCTGGACGAGGTCTGCCTGGCGATCGCCCGCGGGGCGATCTGGTACGCCACCAACGACGATGCCTCGCGTCCCACCGAACGCGGCCTGGTGCCCGGCGCCGGCGCCATGATCGCCGCGGTCGCCACCGCGATCGGCGGCAGCCCGACCACCTTCGGCAAGCCACACCGGCCGATGATGGCCGAAGCGGTGCGGCGAACCGGGGCGCAGCGGCCGCTGTTCGTCGGCGACCGGCTCGACACCGACATCGCGGGTGCGAACCACGCGGGGATGGACTCGCTGATGGTGTTCAGCGGCGCCCACGGCAAGCGGGAACTGGTCGGCTGCCAGCCCGGCGAGCGACCCAGCCACATCGGCGCGGACGTCAGCGCGCTGCTACTGCCACCCCGGCAGGCGACCGTGGCCGGTGATACCGCCGGCTGCAACGGTCAGCAGGTGCGGCAGGACGAGCACCGGATCGTGCTGGCGAGCTCGCCGAACACCGTCGAGGAGCAGTTCGACGCGCTCTGGGCGGTCGCCAACCTGGCCTGGTCGGCGTCCTACCTCGACGCCACGACCGCGCTGGACGCGCTCGACCTGATCAACTGAGTCACTCCTCGGGCTCGCCGAGGCCCCGGGCGGCCAGCGCCGCCCCGGTGGCCTGGGCGTGACCGACCGCGCGCACCACCACGGGCGTGACCAACGAGAACAGCCGGTGTTCCCGGCCCCGGGCCATGGCGGCCTGCCTGACCTGCCCGAAAGTGTCCAGCAGCACCGGGATTGACCGCAGCATCACCGCGATCGCCAGCCCGACCCGTTCCGGTGGGACACCGAACACCGCCAGCGGCCGCAACCCGGCGATCAACGCGTCCACCAGATCGGCCCCCGGGGTGGTGGTGGTCAGCAGCCGGCTGGCGTAGATCGCGGTCAGGAACACCGCCACGGCATTGAGCCCGACCCCCGGGGTGCCGGCCAGCAGGTGGTAGCCGAGCAGCATCGCGGCCAGCAGCCAGATCATCGCCGGCAGCCGCCAGGCCCGGGCCAGGCCTGTCCTGGTGGCGGCGAGCAGCCCCAGCGCCAGGACCAGGCAGGCCAGGCCCAGCCGCCAGTCCCGCAGCAACGCGGCCGGCACGGTCAGCGCGATCATGATCAGGTACTTCGGCCCGGCGCCGAGCTGGTGGAAGACCGAGTCACCACGGATGTAGAGGCCGAACAGATTCACGCCATCAACTCCCGATAGGCAGCGATCGCCGCCGCCGGTTCGCCATCGGCCACCACCAGCCCGCCGTCGATCACGATCACCCGGTCGGCCTCCGCCGCCATGGCGAGGTCATGGGTGGCGACCAGCACCTGTTGTTCCAGCCCGGCCAGCGCGGCTCTCACCCGGTTGCGATTGCGCAGGTCGAGCAGGGTGGTCGGCTCGTCCGCCACCACGATCGCCGGAGCGCAGGCCAGCACCGAGGTCAGCGCGACCAGCTGCCGCTCACCGCCGGAAAGGTCGTACACGCTGGCATCGGCCAGCTGCGCCAGGCCGCGCTCGGCCAGCAGGCGGTGGGCGGTGGCCCGCCGCTCGGCCCGGTCGGGGACGGTGGCGCGCAGGCTCAGCTCGATGTCGTCGGCCGGGGTGGACATCACCAACTGGGCCAGTGGGTCGGTGAACACGAACCCCACCTGTCGGCGGATCCGGCGGGCATCGCGGGCGGTGTCGAGTTCGCCGACCAGCACCCGTCCGGCGTCCGGCAGCACCAGCCCGTTCAGTAGCCGTAACAGGGTCGACTTGCCCGAACCGTTGGCGCCGACGAAGGCGATCCGCCGCTCGGCGAGGTCGAGGCTGAGCGGGCCGAGGATCCGGCGGCGGGCGCGCGGCCCGGCGGCCGGATCGGGTACCCGAACCTCGACGGCGTCGAGTCGGATCACGGTTGAGCCAGGGCGGCCCGGGTCGCCAGGATCGCCGGGAAGGCCTTGTGGACCGCCAGCGCGATCCCGGCCGCGGCCAGCATCTTCACCAGATCGAGCGGGACGAAGCCCAGCGCCGCGACCGTGGCGGCCGGCAGCGTCAGGCCGGCGTTGAGCATCATGCCGACGATGCCCAGCGGTGTGGTCACCAGCACCGCACCGGCCACCGCGGCGATCGCCAGCCACGGGTAGTGGAACTTCCGGGCCCGCTTCATGCCGTAGCCGGCGATCGCCCCGGTCACGGCGGCGGCCAGCGGGAAGCTCAGCAGGTAGCCCGCGGTGGGACCGGCCAGCACCCCCAGGCCCGCCGCGCCGCCGGCCAGCACCGGCAGCCCGGCCAGCCCGACCACGACGTACAGCAGGGTGGCCAGGAAGCCGCGCCAGGCGCCCAGCACCAGACCGGCCAGCGCGACCGCGAGGGTCTGCAGGGTGATCGGTACGCCGATCACGCCGGCCGGGATCGGAGTCAACGAGAACACCGCGATCAGCGCTGCGAAGACGGCCACCAGGGCCAGATCGGCGCCGGTCGAGTTGGCGGGGCGGGCCATGGAAACTCCTTGTGGAACGCTACTGAATGGTGTTCAGGTGAACGGTGTTCAGGTTATCCCATAGAATGCCGTCATGGGAAACAGCCGGCAGGACGTCGTCACCGCGGCGCTGCGCCTGCTGGACGCCTGGGGGCTGGATTCCTTCTCGATGCGCCGGCTGGCCGCCGAGCTCGACGTCCAGCCCAGCGCGCTCTACCACCACGTCGCCAACAAACAGGAGTTGCTGGGTCACCTGGCCGCCCGGATCGTCGGCGGGGTGCTGGTGGACGACGACGCGGTGGCCACCTGCCATCGGCTCCGGCAGGCCATGCTCGCGGTCCGGGACGGCGCGGAGGTGGTCGCCACCGCGACCGCCTTCCGGCTGGGGGTCTCGGAGTTCGAAGCCGAGCTGGCCCGGCACACCTCGCCGGACGTCGCCCGCACCCTGCTGATCTACGTGGTCGGCCACACCCAGGCCAGCCAGCTTCACCGGCAGGCCAGCGAACTGGGGGCGATCGCCGCCGATCCCGACCTGGAGGCGTCCTTCGACCGGGGGCTGACGATCATCCTCGCCGGGCAGTCGGCACTGGCTAGGATGGCCCGGTGACCAGCCCGGAGCCGACCCAGCCGCCGGTGACCGGTGTGCCGCGGATCGACCAGGCGCTCGCCGAACTCGAGTTGGGCGACGACGTCACCACCCACCCGGCAGCGCTCGCCGCGGCGCTGGACGCCCTGCAGCAGGCGCTCAACCAGCCGTGACCCGGCTGGACACCGCGCTCGTCGAGCGCGGCTTGGCCCGTTCCCGCACCGCCGCGCAGGCGGCGATCAGCGCGGGCGCGGTGACGGTGAACGGCCGGCCGGCGGTCAAGGCCTCCCAGCCGGTGGTCACCACCGACGTCCTGGCCGCCGATGTCGACCCCTGGGTCTCCCGGGCCGCCCACAAGCTGCTCGGCGGGCTGGCCGACTCCGGCCTGCGGGTGGCCGGCCGGGTGCTGGACGCCGGTGCCTCCACCGGTGGTTTCACCCAGGTCTGCCTGGCTCGCGGCGCCGATCGGGTCTATGCCGTCGAGGTCGGCCACGACCAGCTCGCCCCGGCGGTACGGGACGATCCCCGGGTGGTGGTCTGGGAACGGACCAACCTGCGCGATCTCACCCTCGAGCACGTCGAGGGCCGGCCGGTGGACCTGATCGTCGCCGACGTCTCGTTCATCTCGCTGCGGCTGTTGCTGCCGCCGCTGCTGTCGGTGCTGGCTCCGGACGGGGCGGCGCTGCTGCTGGTGAAGCCGCAGTTCGAGGTGGGCCGCGGCGGCCTGGACGACCACGGCGTGGTCCGTCGGCCGGCGCTGCGGGAGCAGGCGGTGCGCCAGGTGTGCGAGGCGGCCGCCGAGCTCAGGCGTCCGGTGACCTGGCGCGGGCCGAGCCGGATCACCGGTGAGAACGGCAACCAGGAGTACTTCGTCGCACTGGGCGCGCTCGGAAAGGTCAGTCCGGAACGTTAGGGTGTGCAGCGTGGATCAAGCTGCGCGTCGCGTCACCGTCACCGTCCATCCGGGCCGCCCGGCGGCGCTGGCCGCGGCCGCGCAGTTCATCACCGGGATGCACGCCGAGGGGGTCGAGACGCTGATCGCGCCCGACGACCTCGGCCGGGTCTCCCGGCACGTCCCGACCGGGGCGGTCGCGCCGCTGCCCGACCGGGCGGACGCCTGCGGCAGCGAACTGGTGGTGGTCTTCGGCGGGGACGGCAACATTCTGCGGGCCGCGGAGTGGGCACTCCCGCGGGAGGTTCCGGTGCTGGGGGTCAACCTGGGCCACGTCGGCTTCCTGGCCGAGCTGGAATCCTCCGAGGTGGTGAACCTGGTGCAGCGCGTGCTGGAGCGCGACTATCAGGTGGAGGAGCGGATGACCATCGACACCGTGGTTCGCGACCCGGCCGGCAAGGTGCTCTGGGAGTCGTTCGCGATCAACGAGTGCTCGGTGGAGAAGCTCGCCCGGGAACGCATGCTCGAGGTGCTGGTGCGGGTCGACCATCGGCCGTTGTCGCGCTGGGCCACCGACGGAGTGCTGGTCGCCACCCCGACCGGCTCCACCGCCTACGCCTTCTCCGCCCACGGCCCGGTGATCTGGCCCGACCTCTCCGCGCTGCTGCTGGTGCCGCTGTCGGCGCACGCCCTGTTCAACCGGCCGCTGGTGCTCAGCGATCGCTCGGTGGTCAGCATCGAGGTGCTGCCGGCCACCCCCGACGGCGTGATCTGGTGCGACGGCCGGCGCAGCTGGGAGGTGACCGCCGGCTCGGTGATCGAGGTCCGGGCCGGGACCCACCGGCTGCGGTTGGCGCGGACCTCCGAGCAGCCCTTCGTGAACCGGCTGGTGCGCAAGTTCGGCCTTCCGGTGGACGGCTGGCGCGGCGCCGCGGAGCGGGAGCAGGCCCATGCTCGCTGAACTGCGGATCGTCGACCTCGGCGTGATCGGCGAGGCCAGCCTGGAGCCCAGCCCGGGCTTCACCGCGGTGACCGGCGAGACCGGGGCCGGCAAGACCATGATCGTCACCGGCCTGGCGCTGCTGACCGGGGCCAAGGCCGAAGCCCGGCTGGTCCGCTCCGGTGCCAGCCGCGCCCTGGTGGAGGGTCGGTTCGAGATCGAACCGGCCACGGCCGTCGCGGTGGCCGAGTTGGGCGGCGAAGTGGAGGAGAGCGGGGTCCTGGTGGCCCGGCAGCTCTCCGCCAACCGCTCCCGGATGACCCTGGGAGGCGCCCAGATCCCGGCCGGCGCCGGGCAGCAGTTGGTGGGGGAGTGGGTGACCGTCCACGGTCAGTCCGAACAGCTCCGGCTGGGCAACCCGGAACGCCAGCGAGAGGTGCTGGACGCCCACGCCGGCCCCGCTCTGGCCGCCGAACTGGAGCCCTACCGGGAACACTACGAACGCCGTCGCCGGCTGGCCGCCGAACTGGCCGAGCTGACCGGCCTGGCCCAGGCCAGGCTGCGCGAACTGGACCTGCTCAGGTTCGGCCTGGAGGAGATCTCCCGGGTCGACCCGCAGCCGGGAGAGGACGCCGCGCTGGCCGCCGAGGCGAAGCTGCTGCAGTCGGTGGACGACGTCCGGCTGGCCGTCCATACCGCGGTGGTCGCGCTGGCCGGCGACGAGGACTTCACCGACGCGCCGGACGCGCTGGGGCTGACCGGCACCGCCCGCAAGGCACTGGCGAACGCGGTGGCCGCGGACCCCTCGTTGACCGAGTTGGCCACCGAACTGGAGGGGGCCGCCGCCGGGCTGGCCGATGTCGCCTCCCGGCTGGCCGGCTACGAGGCCGGGCTGGACGCCGACCCGCTCCGGCTGGAATGGATCGCCGGCCGGCTGGCCGAACTGCAGGGCCTGACCCGCAAGTACGGCCACACCATCGACGAGGTGCTGGCCTACGCCGCCGAGTCCGCCGCCCGGGTGGCGGTGCTGGATTCGGCCGACGACCGGATCGCCGAGCTCACCGCGGAACTGGCCGACCTGGACGCCGACCTGGCCGCCCGGGCCGGCCGGATCTCCGGGCTCCGGGGGGCCGCCGCCGGCGAGCTGGCCACCGCCGTCCAGGCCGAGCTGGCCGCGCTGGCCATGCCGCGTGCCCGGCTGGCGTTCGAGGTCAGCCCGCTGCCCGAACTGGGGCCGCAGGGTGGCGACCAGGTCGCGCTGCTGTTTTCGGCCAACCCCGGCTCCGAGCCGGCGCCGCTGGCCAAGGTGGCCTCCGGTGGCGAGCTCTCCCGGGTCCGGCTGGCGCTGGAGGTGGTGCTGGCCGGCGCCAACCACGGCCAGACCTTCGTCTTCGACGAGGTGGACGCCGGGGTGGGTGGCGCGGTGGCGCTGGAGATCGGACGCCGGCTGGCCCGGCTGGCCGAGCACTCCCAGGTGATCGTGGTGACCCACCTCGCCCAGGTCGCCGCCTTCGCCGACCGTCACTACGTGGTCGCCAAGGCCGACGACGGCCAGGTGACCACCAGCGGAGTGCGCCTGGTGACCGCCGACGACCGGCTGGACACACTGGCCACCATGATGGGCGGGCTGGAATCCAGCGAGTCCGCGCTCGCCCACGCCGCCGAGCTGCTCAGGTCGAGCACGGCCGGCCACTGAGCTGACGTAGCGGGCTACCGAAGGATCAGCCGCTCCCGCAGCGCGTCCAGCACCGCCGGCGACAGGCCCAGCCCGTCGGTGACGTAGCCGTCGACGTCCTGATAGCGATCCGTCAGCTCGTCCAGGGCGGCCTGCAGGAAGCGGTCGTAGACCTCGAGCCGGACCTGCCTGATCTCGGCGGCGGTGCGGCCCTGGGAGCGTCGCACTTTGGCCACGTCCTTGGCGACCAGGTCGGCGCGCCGTTCGTTGGAGAGCAGGTACTCCTCCATCACGGTCTGCTCATCGACGCCGGCGATCAGCTGGAGCACCGCCGAGACCCAGCCGGTGCGGTCCTTGCCCTCCGAACAATGGATGATCACCGGGCCATCGGCCCGGGCGATGTCCTTCAGCAGCCCGCCGATCCGGGCGCGCTGCTTCCGGTCCGCCACGAACTTGCGATAGAGCTCCTCGCGCTGCACCTTCGCCTGCTCGGCATTGGCGGCCTCCGGGTCGGTGTAGGAGCGGACGGCGTAGATGTTCACCAGGTGATAGGCGATGTCGCCGATCGTGGGGTCGGGCGTCCGCCGCGCCACCTCGTCGGTGCGGAGGTCGAAGATGTCGGTGATACCGGCGTCGATCAGCGAGCGCCGGTCCGCCGCCGAGATCCCCTTGAGCTTGCCGGACCGGAACACCACCCCGCGGGCCATCCGGCCGCCGTCGGCCAGGGGCAGACCCTGCGCCGTGCCCGCGACATCCCGGAAGTTCCAGACGCTGTCGATGGTCAACTCCTCGGGCTGGGTGGGTTCGGTCGCTGCCGGCGTCGGGCTGGGGGTCGGGGTGGGCGCGGCGGAGGTCGGCGAGGGCTGGCTGATGGGTGTGGCCGGCGCCGGGGCGGACGGCGTCGGGCTGGGCGGAGCCGGCGGCGCAGCGGAGCAGCCGGTCAGCAGCAGGGCCGTCAGGGCGGCCGTCACCAGCGTGGCTCGGGGCATGTCAGCAGCCTACCGGCCCCGGTGATCCGGCCGCGTTTCTGGCCGAGGCGCCCAGGGGGGACGAGCGAGCCAGGATCGCGGCCCGGGTCTCGTTCCGGAGCGTCGGGTTCTTCCAGGCCCGATCTTTGGATAGGCTGGAGGCCCGTGAGCAGCTCGCGAAATACCAAGCACATATTCGTCACCGGCGGCGTGGTCTCCTCGCTTGGCAAGGGGCTGACGGCCTCCAGCCTGGGAAGCCTCCTGGTAGCCCGCGGGCTCCGGGTCACCATGCAGAAGCTCGATCCGTACCTGAACGTCGATCCGGGCACCATGAACCCGTTCCAGCACGGCGAGGTCTTCGTCACCGAGGACGGTGCCGAGACCGACCTCGACATCGGCCACTACGAGCGCTTCCTCAATGTCGCGCTGAGCGGCGAGGCCAATGTCACCACCGGCAAGGTGTACTCCACGGTGATCGCCAAGGAGCGGCGCGGCGACTTCCTGGGCGACACCGTCCAGGTGATCCCGCACATCACCAACGAGATCAAGGACGAGATGCTGGCGATGGCCACGCCGGGTATCGACGTGGTGATCCACGAGATCGGCGGCACGGTCGGCGACATCGAGTCGTTGCCCTTCCTGGAGGCCGCCCGGCAGGTGCGCCGCGAGGTCGGCCGGGAGAATGCCTTCTTCCTGCACGTCTCGCTGGTGCCCTACATCGGCCCGTCCGGCGAGCTGAAGACCAAGCCAACCCAGCATTCGGTGGCCGCGCTTCGCCAGGTCGGCATCCAGCCGGACGCGATCGTCTGCCGGGCCAGCATGGAGATCCCGGCCGGCGTGAAGCGCAAGATCGCGTTGATGTGCGACGTCGACGAGGAGGCGGTGATCTCCTGCCCGGACGCCCCGTCCATCTACGACATCCCCAAAGTGATCCACGACGAGGGGCTGGACGCCTACGTGGTGCGCCGGCTCGGGGTGAGCTTCCGGGACGTGAATTGGAGCCGGTGGGCCAGCCTGCTGGAGCGCGTCCACCACCCGAAGGAAGAGGTCACCATCGCGCTGGTCGGCAAGTACATCGACCTGCCGGACGCCTACCTGTCGGTCTCCGAGGCGCTGCGGGCCGGCGGTTTCGCCAACTGGGCGAAGGTGAACGTCCGCTGGGTGGCCTCCGACGACTGCGAGACCCGCGACGGCGCCGAGGCGCAACTCGGAGACGTGGACGGCGTGGTGGTGCCCGGCGGGTTCGGCATCCGCGGCGTGGAGGGCAAGCTCGGCGCACTGCGCTACGCCCGGGAGAACCAGCTGCCCACCCTCGGGCTCTGCCTGGGGCTGCAGTGCATGGTGATCGAGGCCGCCCGCGATCTGGCCGGTCTGGCGGACGCCGCGTCCACCGAGTTCGACCCCGACACCAAGGCGCCGGTGATCGCCACCATGGCCGAGCAGGTCGAGATCGTCTCCGGTCAGGGCGACATGGGCGCCACCATGCGGCTCGGCGCCTACCCGGCCGAGCTGGTGCCCGGCTCGCTGGTCGCCCGGCTGTACGGCAGCACCAAGGTCTCCGAACGGCACCGCCACCGTTACGAGGTGAACAACGCCTACCGGACGCAGCTCGAAGCCGCCGGGCTGAGGATCTCCGGCACCTCGCCGGACACCAGCCTGGTGGAGTTCGTCGAGCTCGACACCGACCTGCACCCGTTCTATGTCGGGACGCAGGCCCACCCCGAGCTGAAGTCGCGACCCACCCAGGCGCACCCGCTGTTCGCCGGGCTGGTCAAGGCCGCGCTGAAGCGCAAGCTCTCCGCTCGGCTGCCGGTCGACGAGGCCGGCGCCGAGAGCGCCGATGACTGAGCTGCGCCAGCTGGCGGCCGACGAGATCGCCGACCAGCCGATGCGCTGGCCGGTGATCGCCCACCGGGTGCTGGGACGCGGCGCGGTCAGTGAGTTCGTGGCCGACCAGGTGCGCACGCCGGACGGCGAGACCATGACCCGGCAGTACCTGCTGCACCCCGGCGCGGTCGGCGTGATCGCCTGGGACGAGGCCGACCGGATAGCGGTGGTGCGGCAGTACCGGCACCCGGTGGCCTTCCGGCTCACCGAACCACCGGCCGGCCTGCTGGACCACGCCGACGAGGACTTCGCGATCGCCGCCGCCCGGGAACTCGCCGAGGAGGCGGGGTTGCAGGCCACCCGCTGGCAGGTGCTGGTGGACCTGTTCACCAGCCCGGGGGCGAACCAGGAGTCGCTGCGGATCTACCTGGCCCGTGACCTGCGCTTCGCCCCGGCGCCGGAGGGCTACGTCGCCGACCACGAAGAGGCCGACATGGAGGCCTGCTGGGTGCCCCGGGCAGACCTGGTGGACGCGCTCTTCGCCGGCCGGCTGCAGAATCCCACCATGGCCGCCGGGGTGCTCGCGCTGGAGGCCGCCCGGCTGTCCGGCCGGCTGGAGTCACTGCGCCCGGTGGACGCGCCCTGGCCGGCCCGGGACGCCTGGCGGGAGCAGCGCGAGGCGCTGACGGCGCTCGGCGATGGCGACCGGGCTTGAGCGGCTGGTCCGGGCCTACCTGGACCACCTCGGCGTCGAGCGCGGCGCCTCCCCGCACACCCTGGCCGGCTATCGCCGCGACCTGAACCGCTACCTGAACCACCTGGCCAGCCGCGGCATCACCGAGCCGGGCGCGGTGACCGAGGCCGAGATCACCGGCTTCGGCGCCGACCTCGGTCAGGGGGAGCGCCCGCTGGCCCCTTCCAGCGTGGCCCGGGCGCTGGTCGCCGTCCGCGGGCTGCACCGGTTCGCCGCCGCGGAGGGGCTGGGGGAGAACCCGGCCGCCGCGATCAGCCCGCCCAAGCAGGCCAGGCGGCTGCCCAAGGCGCTCGACCAGGCCAGCGTCCAGCGGTTGCTGGAGGCACCCGATCCCAGCACGCCGACCGGGTTGCGGGACGCGGCCCTGCTGGAACTGCTCTACGGCACCGGCGCCCGGATCTCCGAGGTGCTCGACCTCGACGTGGACGACCTGACGCCGGCGCTGGCCGACCCCGACCTGGGGCTGCGGCTGTTCGGCAAGGGACGCAAGGAGCGGCTGGTGCCGTTGGGCAGCTTCGCCCGGAAGGCGGTCGAGGCCTGGCTGGTCCGCGGCCGTCCGAGCTGGGCGGCGAAGGCCACCCGGGCCACCCCCGCCCTGCTGCTGAACTCGCTGGGCCGGCGGCTGAGCCGGCAGAGCGCGTGGGCGATCATCCGGCAGCACGCCGAGGCAGCCGGGATCACCGCCGAGGTCGGCCCGCACACCCTGCGGCACTCCTACGCCACCCACCTGCTGGACGGCGGGGCGGACGTCCGGGTGGTACAGGAACTGCTCGGTCACGCCTCGGTCACCACCACCCAGCTGTACACCCTGGTCACCGTCGAACACCTGCGGGAGGTGTTCCTCAGCTCGCACCCGCGAGCCCTGTAGACTGATTTGTCTACACGACGTACGCTTTCCCCATGAGCGACACCACGACAGTTCGGCTAAGCCGGGCCAGCCACGAAGCCCTACGCGGCGTGGCTGCCCGCCGCGGCCAGACTGTGACCGCCGTGCTGGAGCGCGCGGTCAGGCTGCTTGAGCAGGAAGCCATGGGGGCTGATCTCGCTGCGGATCTGCGGGATGACGAGCGGACTTGGCTTGATGCTGACGCCGGGTGACGTCGTCGAACTGGACCTTGGCCCAGCGGGTTCGGAGGCCGGGCTCCGTAGGCCCGCGGTGGTCATTACTGCCGAGCGGGTTCTTCGCGGCGGACCGAATGTGGTGCAGGTCGTCCCACTCACCCGCACGGTTCGCGACAGCGGCACCGAGATCGTCATCGAGCCCGATCGGCACAACGGCCTGAGTGCCAGGTCGGCTGCGCAGTGCCAGCACATCAGGGCAGTCGCCACAACGCGGGTCAGCAGCCGAATTGGCAATGTGGGTCCGGTGGTGCTGCGCAAGATCCGGGAGACCGTGGCGATCCTCATTGATGCCTGAGGCTCATGACCGCTGAGGTTCCATCGATCGACACAACACGCCGCGACAAAAAGACTTATCGACATTTCCGGAGTAGGGTGCGGCACGTGACCAACAAGGAGAACGCGCTGTTCGAGGCCGAACAGTCGCAGGAACTGGGCCCGACCGGGCGTCCGCTGCCGAACCTGCCCCAGCCCACCCCGCCGGACCGCAGCCGTCCCACCCGGGCGCTGATCATCGCGCTGTGCAACCAGAAGGGTGGGGTGGGCAAGACCACCACCACGATCAACCTGGGCGCCGCGCTGGCCGAGACCGGACGCCGGGTGCTGCTGGTCGACTTCGACCCGCAGGGCTCGCTCTCGGTCGGCCTGGGGGTCAACCCGCACACCCTGGAACTGAGCGTCTACGACCTGCTGGTGCGCCGCAACCTGGACATCCACGAGATCATCCAGCCGTCCTCCACCGAGGGGATGGACCTGCTGCCGAGCAATATCGATCTGTCGGCCGCGGAGATGCAGCTGGTCAGCGAGGTGGCCCGGGAACAGACCCTGCACCGCGCCCTGGCCAAGGTGCGCGGCGAGTACGACATCATCCTGATCGACTGCGCGCCCTCGCTCGGCCTGCTGACCGTGAACGCGCTGACCGCCGCCGACCAGGTGCTGATGCCGCTGGAGTGCGAGTTCTTCGCGCTGCGCGGGATCGCGCTGCTGACCGACACCATCTCGAAGGTGCAGGACCGGCTGAACCCCGAACTGGAGATCCTCGGCATCCTCGGCACCATGTACGACTCCCGCACGCTGCACAGCCGCGAGGTGCTGGAGCGGGTGGTGCAGGCCTTCGGCGACCAGGTCTTCCACACCGTGATCCGGCGGACCATCAAGTTCCCCGAGACCACCGTTGCCGGCGAGCCGATCACCAGCTACGCCTCCAACTCCGCCGGTGCCGAGGCGTACCGGCAACTGGCCCGAGAGGTGTTGGCGAAGTGCCCCGGCGCGTAGGGCTGCCGGGGGCGGCGGAGCTGTTCCGGCCAACCGTCCCCACCGCCGCCGAACCGGAGGCCGGCGACAGCTCGCCGGCGGAGAAGCTGGCCAGCGGCCGGGTGAAGCATGACGAGAAGATCACCGTCTACGTCAGCAGCGAGGAGTTGCTGGCGCTGGAGCACGCCCGGCTGCGGCTGCGGGCCGAGCACGGCGTGGCGGTGGACCGGGGCCGGATCGTCCGCACCGCGATCGGGCTGATCATGGCCGACTTCGTTGCCCAGGGCGACGAGTCCGGGCTGGTCCGCGCCCTGTCCGAGCAGTGACGCTGACCGGCGAGGAGACGGTCGAGGCCACCGGCTTCACCGTCCATCTGACCAACTTCTCCGGGCCCTTCGACCTGCTGCTGCAGCTGATCGGCAAGCACAAGCTCGACATCACCGAGGTGGCGCTCTCGCGGGTGACCGACGAGTTCATCGCCCACCTGCGGCACGCCCAGGACACCGAAGCCTGGGATCTGAACGAGACCAGCCAGTTCATCGTGGTCGCCGCCACCCTGCTCGACCTGAAGGCAGCCCGGTTGCTGCCGCAGGGCGAGGTGGACGACGAGGAGGATCTGGCGCTGCTGGAGGCCCGCGACCTGCTGTTCGCCCGGCTGATGCAGTACCGGGCGTTCAAACTGGTCGCCGGCTGGATCGCCGACACCCTGACCGTGCAGGACCGGCGGCTGCCGCGTCCCGGCGGGCTGGAGGAGCAGTACGCCCGGCTGCTGCCCGAGGTGGACCTCAGCGGGATGGCCGAGCAGTTGGCGCTGCTGGCCGGCAAGGCGCTGGAGCCCAAGCCGGCGATCGAGGTGTCGCTGGCCCACCTGCACGTCCCCAAGGTGAGCGTGCGGGAACAGGCCGAGGTGATCGTCACCCGGCTGCGGGAGCACACCAGCCTCTCCTTCCGGGCGCTCACCGCCGACACCGCCGACCGGCTGGTGGTGGTGGCCAGGTTCCTGGCCCTGCTGGAGCTGTACCGGGAACAGACGGTGGCTTTCGAGCAGGTGGCGCCGCTGGCCGAGCTGACCATCCGGTGGCTCGGCGGCGAGGTGGGCGAGATCTCGGAATTCGACCAGGAGGCGGAGGTGGTGTCCAATGACTGACCAGGCTGTCGAGGAACACGGCGCAGAACAGATCCCCGACATGGAATGGGATCCGGCCACCCTCGGCGCGCCGTTGGAGGCGCTGCTGTTGATGGCCACCGAACCGCTACCCGCCGAGGAGCTAGCCCGGGCGTTGGGCGCCCCCACCGAGGTGGTGACCACGAGCCTGGAGCAGCTGGCGCGGTTCTACGACCAGACCGGACGGGGTTTCGAGCTGCGCCGGGTCGGCCAGGGCTGGCGCTACTACACCCGTAGTGAGCACGCCGACCTGATCGGCGCCTGGCTGCTGGACGGCCAGCCCGGCCGGCTCTCCCAGGCCGCGCTGGAGACCCTGGCGGTGGTCGCCTACCTGCAGCCGATCTCGCGCGGCCGGGTGGCCGCCGTCCGTGGGGTGAACGTGGACGGCGTGATCCGCACCCTGGCCACCCGCGACCTGATCGAGGAGGTGGGACGGGACCCGGAAAGCGGTGCCCGGCTGTTCGCCACCACCGCCAGCTTCCTGGAGCGGCTCGGCCTGACCAGCCTGGACGAGCTGCCGCCGCTGGCCCCCAACCTGCCCGACGCCACCGCGCTGGAGGCTGAACTGGCCGGGCTGGCCAACCCGACCCTGGACGAGGAGACCGAGTGACCGAGCACGAACCCGACGGCGTCCGGCTGCAGAAGGTGCTGGCCCGGGCCGGCGTCGCCTCCCGCCGTGCCAGCGAGGAGCTGATCGCCCGCGGCCGGGTGGAGGTGAACGGCCAGGTGGTGACCGAGTTCGGCACCCGGGTGGATCCGGTCCGCGACGTGATCCGAGTGGACGGGGCGCAGATCCCGCCCGAGCACCACAACGTCTACCTGGTGCTGAACAAGCCCCGCGGCGTGCTCTCGGCGATGCAGGACGACCGCGGCCGCCGCACCCTGGCCGACCTGGTGCCCAGCCGCCGCGGCGAACGCCTGTTCCACGTCGGTCGGCTGGACGCCGACACCGAGGGCCTGATCCTGCTGACCAATGACGGCGAGTTCGCCCAGCGGATGAGCCATCCCTCCCACGAGGTGCGCAAGACCTACCTGGCGGTGGTGCAGGGCACCTTCGAGCACGCCAGCCTGGCCAAGCTGCGCCGCGGCATCACCCTGGAGGACGGCCCGATCACGCCCGACAAGGTGCGGATCGTGGCCCGCGAGCCCCGCCAGACCATGGTCGAGATCACCCTGCATTCCGGTCGCAACCGGATCGTCCGCCGGATCTTCGACCAACTCGGGCACCCGGTGCTGCGGCTCTCCCGGACCGCGATCGGCCCGATCCGGCTGGCCCGGCTGAAGTCGGGGGAGTGCCGCGACCTGACCCGGGAGGAACTGGGCGCCCTGCTCGACTCGGTGGCGCTGTAGCCGGAGCCGCCGGCCGGTCGCGCCGGTTCGCTGTGGGCTTGGCCGGCACGGTAGGGTCGGGGGCGTGTTTCGCCCAACTCGTGTGCTGATCGTCGCCGCCACCGCCGTGTTGCTGACCGGCTGTGCCGGGACGCAGGAACCCTCCCCGTCACCCGACACCTCGACGTCGGCCTCGCCGTCGGTGTCCGCCAGCCCCACCCCGACTCCGACGCCGACCATCGCGCCGACCGACTCGCTGGCCGGGATCAAGGTCACCGGCAAGCGCCTGGAGGCGCCGAAGGTGGAGTTCACCAAGCCGCTGCGGATCGACCAGACCCGGTTCGAGGTGCTCGAGCAGGGCTCCGGCCCGAAGGCGGCGGAGGACGGCTACATCACCGTCCACTACTACGGCGTGAACGCCCGCACCGGGGATGTGTTCGACGAGTCCTTCAAGCGCGGCGAGCCCAGCACCTTCCGGCTCGATCAGGTGATCGCCGGGTTCAAGAAGGGGCTGGCCGGCCAGCAGGTCGGCAGCCGGGTGCTGATCGCGGTGGCCGGCGAGGACGGCTACGACGACGCCTACCGGATGGATCCGCAGTACGCCCCCGAGGGCTACGAGCTGTTCGACACCCTGCTGTTCGTCGCCGACATCGTCGACGTCCAGCGCACCGAGGCGTCGGGCAAGGCGGTCACCCCGCCGGCCGGGCTGCCGACGGTGTCGTCCGGCACCGGCAAGCCGACCATCACCATCCCCGACACCGCTGCTCCCAGCTCGATGACCGCCCAGACCCTGATCGAGGGGACCGGTCGCGCGGTGGCCGAGGGAGACACCCTGGTGGCCCGCTACGTCGGCGTCTCCTGGAAGACCGGCGAGGTGGTCGACGACGGTTTCGCCACCCCCAGCGAGGAGGAGCTGTCCAAGCTGCTGCCCGGCTGGATCAAGGGGCTGAAGGGCAAGCCGATCGGCTCCCGGGTGCTGCTGGTGCTGCCGCCGGCCGACGGCTACCCCGAGGGTTCGAACAACCCGAAGGTGGAAAAGGGCGACACCGTCGTCTACGTGGTCGACCTGCTGTTCGCCTACTAGCAGCCGGATGGCTGAGCCGGCCGCAGGCGGCCCTGACCAGCTCGGCCGACGTTCGCTGAGCCTGCCGCCGGGACCTGCCGGCCGACGGCTGATCGTGATCGCCGGCGCGGCCCTGGTACTGCTGGCCGTCGGGCTGGGCCTGGCCGTGCTGCGCTGGCATCCGCTGCTCGACGATCACTGGATGCAGGGGACGGTGGGGCTGCGCACCCCGGGGTTGGACGTGGTCGCGCTCGGGCTCAACCACCTCGGCGGTGGCCTGCTGGGCGTGGTGGTGGTGCCGGTGCTGGGCACCGGGCTGCTGGCCTGGCGGACCGGCTGGTGGCCGGCGATCTTCTTCCTCACCGCCTCGGCGGTCAGCGCGGGCGTCGTCCAGCTATTGAAGGCCGGCTTCGACCGGGTGCGTCCGGCCGAGATCGTGGTGGCGGCCGATCACGGCTCGTTCCCCTCCGGTCACACCGCCAATGCCGCCACCATCGCGGTCGTGCTCGGCGTGGTGTTCGCCCGCTGGTGGGTGTGGCTGCTGGGCGCGGTGTACACCGTGATCATGGCGTTGAGCCGGACCTACCTGGGCGCCCACTGGCTGACCGACACCATCGGCGGGCTGCTGCTGGGCACCGGGATCGCGCTGCTGGTGTGGGCGGCGCTGGCGGCGCTCTCCGCGGCCGGCCGCTGCCTACTGCGCCGAACCGGGAGCCGCCGGGCTGAGCTCCGGCACCAGCCAGGGCGCGCGGGGCAGCCGGGCGGGATCCCAACGCTGCAGCAGCAGCGCCGGGGTGACCGGTTCGCCGGGCCCGGCCAGCTCCAGGCTCTCCGCCAGGATGCCCAGTGCCCGCCCCGGTCCGATTCCAAGGCCGGCGAGATCAGCCAGGGTGACCGCGCCGTCCCGCTTGGCCAGCCGGACGCCAGCCGGGTTGACCGCCAGCGGCACGTGGCCGTAGACCGGCGGCTCGCCGCCCAGCAGGCTGGTCAGCCAGGCCTGGCGGGGGGCGGAGGAGAGCAGGTCGTCGCCGCGCACCACCTGGTCGACCCTCTGGGCGAGGTCGTCCACCACCACGGCGAAGTTGTAGGCCCAGACCCCGTCGTTGCGCCGCACCACGAAGTCGTCCACCGGCCGGGTCAACTCTCCCGCCCAGACGTCAGTGATGGTGAACTCGGCCCGGTCGGCGCGGATCCGCAGCGCCGGTGGCCGCACCCGCCGTCGTTCCGCCCGCTCGGCGTCGGTCAGGTCGCGGCAGGTGCCGGGGTAGGGACGGAAGCCGTCGCCGTGCGGCGCCGAGGCCGCCTCGGCGATCTCGCGCCGGGTGCAATAGCACTCGTAGAGCCGCTCGCCCAGCGAGTCGGCCACCGCGCGGTAGGCGTCCAGCCGGTCGGACTGCCGCAGCGTGGGCGGATCGAAGTCCAGCCCGAGCGCCGTCAGATCGTCGAGTTGGCGTTGGGCGACCGGCCCGGCGGCGGTCACCCGGGCGACATCCAGATCCTCGATCCGCAGCCGGAACCGGCGATCGGTGCCGCGGGCCATCAGCCAGGCGACCAGCGCCGTCCGCAGATTGCCCAGGTGCAGGTCGGAGGTCGGACTGGGCGCATATCGTCCGGCCACGGCCACCTCGGTTCCAGCGCCCGCCCGGGGAGTCGAACCCCGGAACGTCCCACCGGGGACGGGCTGCCCACGCTAGCGCGTGATGTAGGCGGTGCGCAGGTGCTTGGCGGTTGCGGAGACGCTGTGCTTCCTGCCCTGGGCGTCGGTCCAGCTGGTGGTGACCTTGACCGAGAGCGACTTGCCGGCCTGCGAGCGGGTCAGCTTCAGCGAGGACTTGGTGGCCTTGCTGACCTTCTTGCCCCCGACGTACCACTGGTAGATCGACTTGGCGCCGGCGATGGCGGTGTCGTACTTGACCTTGACCGTCTTGCCGACCTTCTCGGTGCCCGAGATGGAGACCAGCTTGGCCTGGGCGGTCTTGGCGGCGTTCTCGGCCACGATCACCGTGGCCTTGGTGGCGTCAGCCGCCTTCTTGTAGATGTCGAGTTCGGCCTGAGCGCAGCGCTCTTCTGCTCCGCGGCAGCCTTCTCGCCCTTCGCCTTGGTCAGCTGGGCCTGCAGGTCCTTGACCTGAGCCTGCAGCGGGGTGACGGCCTCGGCGACCTTGGCGGCGATGTCCTTGGCGCTGTACGGGGTGCTGTCGTCGCTCCCCAACGGGATTCGCTGGCCACCGAAGCTGAGCGAGCTCACCGTGGACACCACATTGGTGGTGGAACCCTGCTTGATGCTGACGAACGCCACCTCGGTGCCCTCACCGAAGTGGTCGACGAAGAAGCTGAGCGGTTGCGGGCTGCTGCGAGCCGTCCTTGCCGGCGAACGGGGTGGTCTTCGCGCCGTTCTGCCACACATTGGCGCCCCACCACAGCCCGTCCTCCAGGCCGGTGTAGCTGCCGTGGTTGTCACCCGCCGACGGGTCCTGCTGGTAGGGCTCCCAGACCAGCCTGGCGTAGGTCAGCTTGGTGGTCCGGTTGACCAGGCCGAGCTGGTAGCTGGGGGCGTGGCCGGTGGACGCGTCGACGGTGTAGGCCAGGCCATCGACCTCGTCCAACGGCACCAGCGGCGACCGGTCCTGGTTGGCCACGTTGATGCTGGCGGCCTGGTAGACACAAGACCACCTGTGGTCTCGACGGAGCGGGATCGTCGTCCTCGGTCCACGAGACGTACGGCGTCGAGTCGGCACTGGCGGGCTGGGCGAATGCCACTCCGCCGGCGATCAGCGCTACCCCCACCAGGCCAGCGGCGATCTTCTTGAATTGCATAACTATTCCCTCCATTGGAAATGTCCCCATATGAGCCAAGCCTCCCCGGGCTCATCCCCCTTGGCTGACGTTAGCCAGCCGGCCCGGCTGGCGTGGCGGGTTCGGAGAGTTCGTACACCTCAATTTCCTTGGCCAATGAGATGCAGGTCCGGGCGGTCGACGTTGCTACTCTCACCAGGTCGGCTACGGCGAGGGATTCGGGATCGGCACCACGTAAGACCGAGAAGATCATGAACCTCGACGATCTGCCTGCTGATGGCGCGCCGGATTCGGTCGACAAGGCCTACATCCGGCAGAATGATCGAGGGCTACCACGGGCTGAGCGACGCCGCCTTCGAGCGCACCTTCGAGCGCGATAAGGAACGAGTTTCGTCAGCTCGGCGTCCCGGTGGAGACCGGCTCGAACGATCCGCTGTTCCCCGACGAGGTCGGCTACCGGATCCGCCGGGCCGACTTCGAGCTGCCGCCGATCGACTTCACCCCCGCCGAGGCGGCCGTACTGGGTCTGGCCTCGCGGGTGTGGGAGTCGGCCACCGCGGCCGAGCCGGCGATCTCGGCGATCGCCAAGCTGCGGGCGGCCAGCGTCGACCCCGATCCGGCCCGGGCGCGGGGGTTGAGCGCGGCCCTGGGCGGCCGGGAGCCGGCCTTCGACGCGCTCTGGCAGGCCACGGTGGACCACACCCCGGTGCAGTTCGACTACCGCGGCGAACTCCGCCAGGTCGAGCCGTGGACGATGACCTACCGCCGCGGCTCCTGGTACCTGCTGGGTTACGACCGCAACCGGGGCGGACGCCGGGTGTTCAAGGTCGCCAGGGCGGGCGCCGAGATCACCCCGATCGGCAGATCGGGCTCCTACCAGGTGCCGGAGATCGACACCGCCGAGCTGCTGGCCAGCCTGGAGCCCTCCGGCCCGATGCCACCGCCGTGCTGGCGATCCGCGGCGACCGGGCGCCGGCGCTGCGGCGCCGCGGCGAACCGGTGGACGCCGAGTTGCCGCCTGGATTCGCTGCCTTCCGGGTGGAGTACGCCAGCCGGGGCGACCTGGTCGGGGAGATCTGTTCCTACGGCCCGGACGTGATCGTGCTGCAACCGGACGGCCTCCGCGCCGCGGTGATCGCCCACCTCAGTGCCGTCGCCGGAGGTGAACGATGACCTCGATCGACCAGGTCAACCGGATGCTCGCCCTGGTGCCCTACCTGCAGGCCCGTCCAGACGGCGCGGACCTGACCGCGACCGCGGAGGCTTTCGGGGTGACCCCCAAGCAACTGCTCGCCGACCTGGACGTGCTGTGGTACTGCGGGTTGCCCGGCGGGCTGCCGGGGGACCTGATCGAGGTCGACATCGCCGACACCGGCTGGATCCGGCTGTCGAACGCCGAGTACCTCAGCCGGCCGTTGCGGTTCGCCCCGGACGAGGCGATGAGCCTGGTGGTGGCGCTGCAGTTGGTGCGCGAGCTGGGCGGCCCCGAGTTGGCCGAGGCCACCGACGGCGCGCTGGCCAAGCTGACCGGCGCTCACACCGCCGCCCGCCCGCCGGTGGTGGTCGAGATCGCGTCCGGTTCCACCGAGATCCGCCGCCAACTGACCGCCGCGATCGAGGGCGACCAGGTGGTGCGGCTGACCTACGACGGCCAGACCCGCGCCGAGACCACCACCCCGCTGGTGGAGCCCAAGCGGATCGCGGTGCGCGACGGCTACGGCTACCTCGACGCCTGGAGCCTGGAGCGCGACGACTGGCGGGTCTACCGGCTGGACCGGATCGCGGAGGTGACGGTGACCGACGGCACCGGCCAGGACCGCGGCGAACCTCCGTCCGCCGGCGCCGGTTGGCTGGATCAGCGGGCGGACGCCGCCGAGGTGACGCTGCTGCTGGCGCCCGCGGCGTCCTGGATCACCGAGTACATGCCGGTGCGCGCCAGCCGGGCCACCCCGGACGGCCTGGAGGTCACCCTGTTGGTGGCCGATCCGGCCTGGCTGCGGGCCTTGCTGCTGCGGCTGGGGGAGGGCGTGCTGGCGGTGGCACCGCCACAGGCGGCCGACTCGGCGCGGGAGGCCGCTGCCGAAGCCCTGGCGCACTACCGGTAGAGTGCCGACATGGTCTGGGTACTGGTGTTCGGCGGGATCGCGCTGGCCGGCCTGATCACGCTGGTCAGCTATCTGGTCTGGCTGGCGCACAAGGCCGCTGACCTGTTCTCGGAGATCGAGATGCTCGGCACCCGCGCTGGTGAGTTGGCCGCGTTGCTGGAGCAACTGGAACTGCCCACTGGGACGAGAGAGTAGAGTTCCAGGGCAGAAAACGTCAGGAGGAAGACCATGCCGCAGGGCTGGGAGTTGGTCATCATCGCGCTGGTCGCGCTATTGCTGTTCGGCGGCACCCGATTGGCGGGGATCGGCAAGAACGCCGGCAAGGCGATCCGGGAGTTCAAGGAGGAGACCGCCTCGCTGAAGTCCGATCCGCCCGCGGTCGATCCGCCCGCCGGTCCCACCGACGCGCCGCAGCCGCAGGCTGAGCGGAAGCCCGAAACCGAAGCCTGAGCATGGCCCGCCCACGGTTGGCGTGGCTGCGTCCGCCCAAGGCCGCCCCCGGCGGGGTGATGTCGCTGGCCGACCACCTGCGCGAGCTGCGCTACCGGTTGATCGTCGCGATCGTCGCGATCGCGCTCTTCGCGGTCCTGGCGGCGGTGTTCTACGACCAGCTGTACCTGGTGATGATGCACCCCTGGCAGCAGGCGCTGGACATGTTGAAGGTCAGCCACCCCGGGATCGACACCACCACGGTGATCAGCGACGTCACCGGCCCGCTGATGCTGGCGATCAAGGTGTGCGCGATGGCCGGCCTGGTGCTCTCCAGCCCGATCTGGGTGTACCAGATCTGGGCGTTCATCGTGCCGGCGCTGCTGGCCAAGGAGAAGAAGTGGGCGCTGGCCTTCATCGGGGCGGCGGTGCCGCTGTTCCTGCTGGGCGTCGCGGTCGGCTACTACATCATGCCGCAGGGCATCGTGGTGATGCTCTCCTTCACGCCGGACGCCGTTCCGGTGCTCAACCTGCTCGACATCGGTCCCTTCATGGAGTTGATGCTGCGGCTGATGGTGGTCTTCGGGCTGGGCTTCCTGATGCCGGTGGTGGTGGTCGGGCTGAACCTGGTCGGCGTGGTGAAGGCCCGGCAGTTGGCGAAGGTGCGGTCGTACGTCATCTTCGGCATCTTCGTCTTCGCCGCGGCCGCGACACCGTCCAGCGACCCGTTCTCCATGCTCGCCCTGGCGATTCCGATGACCGTGCTCTACCTGATCGCCGAAGTCATCGCCCGCGTCCACGACCGGCGGGCGACCGCCCGGCAAGCCGAGGAAGTAGCCACCGGATGAGCCTGCGCAGTTACGACGGCCCGACCCTGACCCTGGTGGTCAATCCGACCGCCGGACGGGGCCGTGCCCGCCGCTGGCTGCCCCGGGTGGCGACCGCGCTGCTCACCGGCCTGCCGGGGGCCAACCTGCGGGTCTTCCAGACCACCTCCTTTGCCGACGCCCGGCTGCGCACCATCGCTGCGGTCGAGGGCGCCCGTCCCCAGGTGGACGGTCGTGGCCCGGACTCCCTGCTGGTGATGGGCGGGGACGGCATGATGCACCTCGGCCTCAACGCCGCCGCCGGCACCGACGTGCCGCTGGGGCTGATTCCCTCCGGCCGGGGCAACGACTTCTGCCGTGGCGCCGGGGTGCCGCGGGAGACCATGGCAGCGGTGCAGGCGATCATCGCCGGACGCACCCGGCAGATCGACCTGATGGAGGCCACCGGCCGGCTGGTGGACGGCGCCGAGCGGCGCTGGGTGGGGTCGATCGTCTCCACCGGCTACGACTCCCGGGTGAACCACCGCACCAACGAGCTGAGCTGGTCGCTGGGCGGGCTGAGCTACGCCTACACCGCGCTGGCCGAACTGGCTGTCTTCGAGCCGGTGCGCTACCGGCTGGTGATCGACGGCGTCCACCGGGAGCAGACCGCCATGCTGGTGGCGGTCGGCAATGCCGGCTACTTCGGCGGCGGGATGTGGGCCTGCCCGCGGGCCGACGTCACCGACGGCCTGCTCGACATCACGATCGTGAACCCGGTCAGCCGGATGACCCTGCTGCGGCTGCTGCCGGCGATGTTCACCGGCGGCTTCATCAAGGACCCGGCGGTGGAGTTGCTCCGCGCCCGCGAGGTGGTGGTGGACGGCGACGGGCTGTGGGGGATGGCCGACGGCGAGGATCTCGGCCGGGTGCCGCTGCGGCTGCGGGCCGTCCCCGACCAGGTCACCCTCTACACCGCCTGAGCTGCTTTCACCGTCGCGGCGATGCCTTCGCTGATCGGTGTCGGAGCCATGGAAAAGGCGGTTTCGAACCTGCTGGAGTCGAACACATAGGGCTTCTCGAACTGGTAGGCGAGCTCCAGAGTCTCCCTGGCCGAGGTGTTGAAGAGGCCGCCGAACCGCACGGTGGCAAGCGACATCACCTTGGCAGTGGCCCCCGGGCCCGCCGCCAGTTCGACGTACTGCTGACCGGTGAGGGCAGGGGCGGTGGGTAGATGCCAGGTCTGTCCGTGGTCGGCGGCGGTGGTCCCCAGGATGGCGAGGGCCTCGCCGATGTCAGGCGTGTAGGTCAGGGAGTGCGGTAGCCCGGCGTCGAACAGCCAGGTGCACCGCTTGCCCGCGGCGGCCGGGTTCATCACGAAGCCGTTGACCATGCTGGTGGTCGCCCCGGGGCCGTAGAAGTCGGCGCTGCGGGCCACGGTGAACGCCAGGCCGCGCTCGTCCCGGGCCTGCTGGAGAGCCTGAATCGCGTCGGCTCGGATGCGACCCTTCCGGCTCGACGGACGCAGCGGGGCCCGCTCTGTCATGGGTCCGGCTACCTCACCATAGGCGTAGACATTGTCGAGGTAGATCAGCCGGGTGCCGTGCTGCACCGCCGCGTCGATCACCTGGCGCAGGATCACCGGCCACTCCGCTGCCCAGATCCGGGTCGAGTAGGGCAGCCCGACGGTGAAGTAGGCGGTGCTGTGGCCGGCCAGGGCACCGAGCGCCGCGGCTGGATCGCGCAGGTCGGCGGTCTGGGAGTGGACGCCGGCGAGCGTGCTGGGACGCCGTCCCACCGAGGTGACCGTCTGGCCGCGGCGCAGCAGTGCCTTGATGGTCTCGGTTCCGGTGATGCCGTTGCCGCCGAGGACAACGTGGCTGGGGGTGGTCATCATTCTGCTTTCGGTCGGGTCGGGAAACGGTCGTGGGTGGCGTCCTCGTGCGCGAGGCGTCGTAGGCCGGCGAACAGCGGGTCACCCAGCACGCTGCCGACCACCATGAGTTCCGCCTGTCGTTCCGGGCTGGGCAGGGCCGCCAGGGCTCGTAGGTCGGCCGCGGCAGTCAGCCCGGCCGCGGCGGCGTACGAGTCGAGGTAGTCAGCCGGGGTATCGAACTCAATGGCGGAAAGGCCGTCCAGCGCTCGGGCCGCCGCGTCGATACCGGGGTTGTCCGGGGTGATCCGCCAGCCCTGCGATGCGGCCAGGGCGATAACCCGGCTTCGGGCGGCGTGGCTCGGCGTCGGCTCGGTGGCGCGGGAGCCGCTCATCGCGTGCTGGGCGACGCTGAACGCCTCGGCCAGCGGAGCGGTGTCGAGGGCGGCGATCACCTCTTTGGCGGCGGCCACCGAAAGGCCGCCGGTGCCCAGCAGGGCCCGAATCAGGCGAACTCGCTGCACGTGGGAATCGTCGTAGGAGGTCTGGTTCGGGGCCGACTTCTCCCCTTGGGGCAGCAGCCCTTCCCGCTGGTAGTACTTCACGGCGCTCAGCGGCACCCCGGCCTGCCTGGCCAATTCAGATATTCGCACTATCGGATAGTAGCACTATCCATTTGTGCTTTCACCCGCTTGCGCTTCAGTCCTCCAGCGGGGCCACGTCCACCACGCCGCGGCGGATCCGGGCGATCGCCTCCCGGCAGGTGTCCCGCAGCTCGCCGTCGGACGCCTCGGCCACCTGGCCGGCCACGTCCATCACCTGGCGTGCCCAGCGGACGAAGTCGCCGGCGGTCAGGCCGGAGACGTCCAGCACATCGGCCAGCGGGAAGCCGGCCGTCCAGTGGTGGATCGCCTCGGCGAAACCGATGTCGGGCTGGTCGGGGGAGGGCAGCCGGTGGTCGCGCTCGGTCAGCGACACCTGCCGCCAGACCGCTCGCAGCGCGCTCTGCGCCCGCTCGCTGGCCCGGTCCGGCATCCGGGTGGGACGGCGGTCGCCCCGAGCCTCGTACACCAGACTGGAGAGCACGGCCGCGAGTTGCGGCGCGCTGAGTCGGTCGAACACCCCTTCCCGGATCGCCTCGGCGGTGACCAGGTCGAGCTCGGAGTAGATCCGGGTGAGCTTCCGGCCGGCGTCGGTCACCTGCTCGCCGCCCTCGGTGAGGTAGCCCATCGCCTCCAGCACCGAGCAGATCCGGTCGAACCGGACCGCGATGGTGTTGGTGCGGGGCAGCCTGGTGCGCTCGGTCTCGTTGCGGCGCCGCTTCGGCACCGCCCGGGCGGCCAGCCGGCGGTCGGCCTGGAACTGGGCGAAGGACTGCTCCAGCAACGCCCTGGCCCGCTCCCGGCCCACCGTCCCGACCAGGTTGACCGCCATGTTGTAGGTGGGCTTGAAGCTGGAGTGCAGCGGGTAGGTGCGGCGCGAGGCCAGGCCGGCCAGCGCCCGCGGATCGAGGCCGGGCTGCCAGCAGACCACCGCGTGGCCCTCGACGTCGATGCCGCGCCGGCCGGCCCGGCCGGTCAGCTGGGTGTACTCCCCGGCGGTGATGTCGGCGTGGCTCTCGCCGTTGTACTTCACCAGCTTCTCCAGCACCACGCTCCTGGCCGGCATGTTGATCCCCAGGGCGAGGGTCTCGGTGGCGAACACCACCTTCACCAGGCCGGCGGCGAAGCCCTCCTCGACCGCCTCCTTGAAGGCGGGCAGCAGGCCGGCGTGGTGGGCGGCGATGCCGGCGCGGAAGGCGGCGGCGAAGCCGCGGTACTCCAGCGCGGCCAGATCGTCCGCGCTCAGCCCCTGGATGTGGCGCTCGGCGATCGCGTCCAGCGCCGCCCGCTCGGCCCGGTTGGTCAGTTGCAGGCCGGACTGCATGAGCTGTCGGACGGCGGTGTCGCAGCCCTGCCGGGAGAAGATGAAGTAGATCGCCGGCAGCAGGCCCTCGGCGGCCAGCCGCTCGACGGTGCCGTCCCGGCGCGGCACCAGGTGGCGGCTGGCCTCCTGCCGGCCGCGGGCGCCGCCGCCGCCGTAGCGTCCCGAGCCGTAGGCCACGGTCCGCTTCCCCCGGCCGGACTGGCCGCGGGGGCGGCGGCTGTCGTCCCGCAGGCCGCGGGCCTCCTGCTTGGCCAACTGGAGGAGTTCCGGATTGACCGAGGCCTCGTCAGGCTCAGCCATCGTTGCGTGCGCAGCCGTCGTCGTGGTGGCGAACAGGTCGACCAGCCGGCGTCCCACCGCGACGTGCTGGAACAGCGGCACCGGACGGCGCTCGCTGACCACCACCTCGACCCCGCTGCGCACCTCGTCCAGCCAGTCGCCGAACTCCTCGGCATTGCTCACCGTGGCCGACAGCGCCACCAATTGCACCGACGGGGCCAGCGAGATGATCACCTCTTCCCAGACCGGGCCGCGGAACCGGTCGGCCAGGTAGTGCACCTCGTCCATCACCACGTAGCCCAGCCCCTTCAGGGTGCGGGAGCCGGCGTAGATCATGTTCCGCAGCACCTCGGTGGTCATCACCACCACCGGCGCCTCGCCGTTGATCGTGGTGTCGCCGGTCAGCAGGCCGACATTGGCCTCGCCGTGGCGGTCGATCAGATCGTGGTACTTCTGGTTGCTGAGCGCCTTGATCGGGGTGGTGTAGAAGCACTTGCGGCCGGTCTGCAGCGCCAGGTGGACGGCGAACTCGCCGACCACCGTCTTGCCGGCCCCGGTGGGGGCGGCAACCAGCACGCCACGTCCGGCGGCGACGTGCTCGCAGGCCGCCACCTGGTAGTCGTCCAGGGCGAAGGGGTAGCCCGCCCGGAAGGCGGCCAGGGAATCATCCACGGCCCCAACCTACCGACACCATCGGGGTGAGCCCCGCTATGGTGCTGGCATGGCGATTGCGGTGCGTGTGATTCCCTGCCTCGACGTCCACGACGGCCGGGTGGTCAAGGGGGTCAACTTCCAGAACCTGCGCGACGCCGGTGACCCCGTCGAACTGGCCGCCCGCTACGGCGAGGAGGGTGCCGACGAACTGGTGTTCCTGGATGTCTCGGCCTCGTCCGAGGGCCGGGACACCACCTACGACGTGGTCACCCGGACGGCCGAGACGGTGTTCATCCCGCTCTGCGTCGGCGGGGGAGTGCGCGGCGTGGCCGACGTCGACCGGCTGCTGCGGGTAGGGGCGGACAAGGTCGGGATCAACACCGGCGCGATCGCCCGGCCGGACGCGATCGACGAGATCGTGGAACGGTACGGACGCCAGGTGCTGGTGCTCTCCCTGGACGCCCGCCGCGAGCCCGACCAGCCCTCCGGGTTCGGCGTCACCACCCATGGCGGACGGACCTCCGCCGGCCTGGACGCCCTGGAGTGGGTGCGCGAGGCGGTCGAGCGGGGCGCCGGCGAGGTGCTGCTGAACTCGATGGACGCCGACGGCACCACCGCCGGCTTCGACCTGGAGATGATCGCCGCGGTGAAGGACGCCGTCGACGTGCCGGTGATCGCCTCCGGCGGCGCCGGCACGGTCGAGCACTTCGTCGAGGCCGCCCGGGCCGGCGCGGACGCGCTGCTGGCGGCCAGCGTCTTCCACTACCGGACGCTGACCATCGCCGAGGTGAAGCGGGGCCTCGCCGCGGCCGGCTTCGCCGTCCGCTGACCAAGGAGGAAGCATGGCTTGTCTGTTCTGCCGGATCGTGGCCGGCGAGATCCCCTGTCGTCAGGTGTACGCCGACGACGCCGCGATCGCCTTCCTCGACATCAACCCCTGGCACCCGGGGCACACCCTGGTGATCCCGCGCCGGCACACCGAGGATCTGTTGAGCGACCCCACCGCGCTGGCCGAGATCGCTCCCGCCGTCTCAGCCGCGGCCGCGCTGCTCACCGAGAAGCTGGGCGCCGACGGGCTGAACCTGCTGAGCAATGCCGGCGAGGTGGCCGGGCAGGAGGTCTTCCACCTGCACCTGCACCTGGTGCCGAGGTTCGCCGACCGGCCCGGCCTGTCGGAGCTGACCGTCCGGGAGCCCGACATCGATCTGGATCAGGTGTACCGGCGGCTGACCGGGCAGTAGCTCAGCCGAGGGCGTAGGTGCAGTCGGCCGCCTTGGTGGCCTTGGCCTTGCAGGCGATGCTGCCGGACTGGAACTCGACCCAGCTGGCCGGGGTGAAGCCGTCGATCACCAGGTTCTTCGGCACAGCACCCTCGTCGATCTTCGGGAAGCCGAGTTCCGACTTCGCCGGCCCGCCCAGTTCCAGGTACAGCGCGTTCGCGGCGGGGGAGAGGCGGTGGCTGCCGGTGGCCTTGGAGTACCACAGCGCACCCTTCTCGAAGGGGGCGTAGAGCCCGCCGTCGATACTCTGCTCTTCGCCCTTCTTGGCGCCCAGCAGGGTGCCCTTGGCGCCGCCGAAGTCCTTTTCCCAGCGCAGGTAGTTCGCGCTGATCTCCGCCACGCTGCCACCGATGGTGAACAGCGTCTCGCGCAGCCCCAGCGCACTCTTGAAGGAGGTTCCGGCGACCTTCTGGCTTGCCTTGCTGCCGGTCAGCGTGACCTGGGTCACCCGGCCACCCCAGCGTCCCTTGCCGTCGCGTTCCAGCGTGATCGACTTCAGCTTGCCGATCTTGGGGTACTTCTTCTCGATGGTGGAGACCTTCACCTTGGTGGTGACGATCTGCTTCATCGCCTCGTCGTAGGGATCGGCCTTGGCCTTGATGTAGTTGTTCGGCCCGGCCACCGAGTAGCCGCCGTTGGAGGAGGAGAACTCCGTCCAGGCGTACTGGTTCTGGTAGGTCAGCACCTGGCCGACGGTCGCCTTGATCGCCTTGTCGGTGGCGGAGTGCTCCGACATCGTCCCCTTGTAGACCTGGCAGGAGGTGGTGTTGCAGATGTCGTAGACCTGCTTGCCGCCCAGGTTGGCCCGGTACCGGGCGGCGTAGCTGCGGGCCGCGACGGACTGCGCCTTCAGCGCCTCGGCATGCCAGGAGGCGGGCATCTCGGCGGGTACCACCGAGCGCAGGTAGTCCTCCATGCTGACGTGGTTCACGGTGCGGGCGCCCTTGCCGTGGAAGCCCAGCGCGAGGGTTCCCCGGTAGGTGCGGTTGCCGCTGGCCAGGTACAGCTTGACTTTGCCGGAATCCGGGTTCTCGAAGGACCACTGCTGCTTGGGGTCGAGCTTCAGCTTCGTGCTGGTGTACTTGACGTACTTGCCCTTGCTGTTGCGGTGGTAGAGCACCGTCTTGGAGCCGGAGCGGGAGAGCCGCCACTTGGTGTAGTTCTTGCCGGTCGGCAGGGTGAAGGTCTTGCCCTTGGCGTCCCGCACCCGCAGCCCCTTCGCCGCGTAGACGTGCACCTTCTGGTCGGTGTCAGCGGTGATCCACACCCGGATGGTGTCGCCCTTCTTCAACTCCTCCAGCTTGGTGCCGGGGTAGTAGAACTTCAGGATCTCGGTGTGCTTCAGCCCCTGCTTGGCCGCGCCCTGGGCGCCGTACTGCGACATCCCGCGGCCGTGGCCCCAGCCGGCGGTGGTGAAGATCAGGGTGCTGTCTTTCACCGTGATCTTCTCGGCGGCGGCGGCCGGTGTGGCGGCGGCGATCGCGCCACCGGCGGCCAGCGCGACGGTGGCGAGGCCGGCCAGGCAGCGCTGCAGTCCCCGGCGCGCGGCGGCGGTCGTGGTGGCCATGGGGCTTCCCCTCACTAGAGACGACCCTCCCATCGTCGGGAACCCCGACGTCTGAGGACAACCTGAGAGCCCCGAAGTCGAAGGTGAAGGTTGAGCGTTGGCGGCACCTGCCCAGCATGCGAGAGGATCCATCCGAAGGTTGACATGACCTCGGCGACTGGCGGCATACTTGCCACGTGCGTCTTTTCGCTCTCGTACTTTGCTCGCGTGTCGCCTGAGTCCAGCTCAGCCGGCACGCTCCCTCGTCTGCATTCGCAGCGGGGGTTTTTTGTTGCAGTCGAACACACCAGAAAGGTTGACCGAGGATGACTCAGCTCGATACCCCGCCTCCGGCGGTCGATGCGTCCAAGACGCTGACCGGAGCCCAGGCTCTGGTCGAGTCGCTGGAGCGGGCCGGCGTAGAGGTGGTCTTCGGCATCCCCGGCGGCGCCATTCTGCCGGCCTACGACCCGCTGTTCGACTCCAAGCTGATCCGGCACATCCTGGTCCGCCACGAGCAGGGCGCCGGGCACGCCGCCGAGGGCTACGCGATCGTGACCGGCAAGGTCGGGGTCTGCATGGCGACCTCCGGCCCGGGGGCGACCAACCTGGTCACCGCGATCGCCGACGCCTACATGGACTCCGTCCCGATCGTGGCGATCACCGGACAGGTCGCCACCTCGCTGATCGGCACCGACGGCTTCCAGGAGGCCGACATCCGGGGCATCACCTTCCCGATCACCAAGCACAGCTTCCTGATCACCCGGCCGGAGGACATCCCGCACGCCATCGCGGCGGCCTTCCACATCGCCTCGACCGGGCGACCCGGCCCGGTGCTGGTCGACATCGCCAAGGACGCGCTGACCGGTGAGGCCCCGTTCGTCTGGCCGGAGTCGCTGAAGCTGCCGGGCTATCGTCCCACCACCAAGCCGCACGTCAAGCAGTTGCGGGCGGCGGCCAGGCTGATCGGTGCGGCGGAGCGTCCGGTGCTGTACGTCGGCGGCGGCGTGGTGAAGGCGCGGGCGCACGCCCAGTTGGCCGAGTTCGTGAAGATCACCGGCATCCCGGTGGTCACCACGCTGATGGCCCGCGGCGCCTTCCCCGACAGCCACGAGCTGCACATGGGAATGCCGGGCATGCATGGCTCGGTGTCGGCGGTCGGAGCCCTGCAGCGCGCCGATCTGCTGGTCACGCTGGGCGCCCGGTTCGACGACCGGGTGACCGGCAAGCTGTCCACCTTCGCCCCCGAGGCCAAGGTGATCCACGCCGACATCGACCCGGCCGAGATCGGCAAGAACCGCAACGCCGACGTGCCGATCGTGGGCGATCTGGCGGTGGTGATCGAGGAGTTGAACACCCTGCTGCGGGGCGAGGAACTGCCCGACTACACCGCCTGGGTGCGCTACCTGACCGGCCTGAAGACCAAGTACACCCCCGATCTCAACCCGATCGAGGACGGCCTGCTGAGCCCGGAGTACGTCATCAAGCGGCTGGGTGAGATCGTCGGGCCGGAGGCCTACTACGCCGCCGGGGTCGGTCAGCATCAGATGTGGGCCGCCCACCTGCTGCCGCACGAGCGGGCCGCGCACTGGCTGAACTCCGGCGGAGCGGGGACGATGGGCTACTGCGTCCCGGCCGCGATGGGCGCCCAGGTGGGCCAGCCGGACGCGGTGGTGTGGGGCATCGACGGCGACGGCTGCTTCCAGATGACCAATCAGGAGTTGGTCACCTGCGCGCTGGAGGGCATCCCGATCAAGATCGCGGTGATGAACAACCAGAGCCTGGGTATGGTGCGGCAGTGGCAGACCCTGTTCTACGGCGAGCGGTACTCCAACACCGACCTGAAGTCGCTGCGGGTGCCTGACTTCCAGAAGCTGGCCGAGGCGATGGGGGCGGTCGGCCTGCGCGCCGAGACCCCGGAAGAGGTCGATCAGGTGATCGAGCAGGCGATGGCGATCACCGACCGTCCGGTGGTGGTGGAGTTCGTCGTCCACAAGGACGCCATGGTGTGGCCGATGGTCGCCGCCGGCACCAGCAATGACGACATCAAGATCGCGAAGGACCTGGCCCCGGCCTGGGATGAGGAGGAGCTGTGAAGACCCATACGCTGAGCGTCCTGGTTCAGAACAATCCGGGCGTGCTGGCCAGGATCGCCGGGCTGTTCGCCCGCCGCGGCTACAACATCGAATCCCTGGCGGTCGGGCCCACCGAGCGTGCGGACATCTCGCGGATCACGCTGCAGGTCGGCGTGGCCACGCCGGAGATCCTGGAGCAGATCGTCAAGCAGCTCAACAAGCTGGTCGAGGTGCTGAAGATCCTCGAACTCACCGAGAGCGATGCGGTGCACCGCGAGTTGATCCTGATCAAGGTGCGCGCCGACCCGGCCACCCGCAGCCAGATCATCGAGATCGTGCAGCTGTTCCGCGGCAAGACCGTGGACGTCCACCGCGACTCGATGACCATCGAGGCGACCGGTTCGCCGGACAAGCTGAACGCGCTGCTGGAGATGCTGGCGCCCTATGGCATCCGCGAGCTCGTCCAGTCCGGGCTGGTCGCGCTCGGACGGGGCAGCCGTTCGCTCACCGAACGTGCCAAGATCGACAAGACACGCACCACCGCCAACCACTGAAAGCGAAGAAGGAAACACACATGGCAGAGATGTTCTACGACTCCGACGCCGACCTGTCGGTCATCCAGAGCCGCAATGTGGCGGTGATCGGCTACGGCAGCCAGGGCCACGCCCACGCGCTGAGCCTGCGGGATTCGGGGGTGGACGTCCGGGTGGGCCTGCGGGAGGGCTCCAAGAGCTGGGCCAAGGCCGAGGCCGAGGGCCTGCGGGTCGTCCCGGTGGCGCAGGCGGTCGAGGAGGCCGACCTGATCATGATCCTGGCCCCCGACCAGCACCAGCGGCACATCTACGCCGAGTCGATCGCGCCCAACCTGGTGCCCGGTGACGCGCTGTTCTTCGCCCACGGCTTCAACATCCGGTTCGGCTACATCCAGCCGCCGGCCGGGGTGGACGTCTGCATGGTCGCGCCGAAGGGCCCGGGCCACCTGGTCCGCCGGGAGTACGCCGAGGGCCGGGGCGTCCCGGTGATCGTCGCGGTCGAGAAGGACGAGTCCGGCAAGGCCTGGGATCTCGCCCTCTCCTACGCCAAGGCGATCGGCGGGCTGCGGGCCGGCGGCATCAAGACCACCTTCACCGAGGAGACCGAGACCGACCTGTTCGGTGAGCAGGCGGTGCTCTGCGGCGGCATGTCGAAGCTGGTGCAGACCGGCTTCGAGGTGCTCACCGAGGCCGGCTACCAGCCCGAGGTGGCCTACTTCGAGTGCCTGCACGAGCTGAAGCTGATCGTCGACCTGATGTACGAGGGCGGCATCGCCAAGCAGCGCTGGTCGGTTTCCGACACCGCCGAGTACGGCGACTACGTCTCCGGCCCGCGGGTGATCGACGCCTCGGTCAAGGAGCGGATGAAGGAGGTGCTGGCCGACATCCAGTCCGGTGCCTTCGCCAAGCGCTTCATCGACGACCAGGACGCCGGCGCGCCGGAGTTCAAGGCGCTCCGCGCCGAGGCCGAACAGCACCCGATCGAGGCCACCGGACGCGAGCTGCGCGGCCTGATGGCCTGGGTGAAGTCCCACGACGACGACTACGTCGAGGGCACGGCTGCTCGCTGACCTTCCTCAACTCGACAAGGTGTGACCGGAGTGGTGTGACAACCGCTTTGGTCACACCTTGTGCGTTTGACTAGCTGGGACGCCGGAAGCCTTCGACGAGCTCAGGGGCCACCGTCCCCGTGTCCGGGGGTGGGTTAGGCTGACCGGCATGTCGCAGCCACCCGAGGAAACCTCCCGTTGGCAGACCTACCCCGGCGACCCCGGTCCTGGTTCGCTGCCCCGTGTGGAGCGCCTACCCGCCGAGCCCGCGGGGTTCTGGCCCGAGCCGGCGCAAGACCTGCCCCCGGGGGTACCCGGCCCGCTGGTTCCGGCACCGATCGGGCCGGCCGGCATCGAGCGTCCTGGCTACTCACCGAACGACCCGCTGACGATCAACGCGGGGGCGAGCAGTGTCAGGAAGGAGGGGGTCTGGACGGTTCCGCCCTACCTGTCACTGAGCAGCGGCTTCGGCAGCATTCTGGTGGACTTCCGGCGGGCCGAGGTGACCTCGCGGGTGATCTGGGTGCAGGTCTCGGGTGGCGCCGGCTCGGTCCAGGTGATCATTCCCCAGGGTTGGGCTGCCCAGACCGACCGGCTGGGCTCCGGTTGGGGGAGCCGCCGATCCGAGGTGGCTGAGGAGCCGGTCGGCGACAACCCGGTGCTGGTTTTCTCCGGGTCGGCGGCCCTCGGATCAGTGATGGTCCGTTACCCAACCAAGTGGGACGACCGGCGGCTGCGTAAGCAGCTCGCCAAGGAGGAGAAGCGGCGGCGGTGACCCCGCCCCGATCCTGGATTTGTGGTTTGACTAGCTGGGACACGGAACCGTCCCCGTGTCCCACCTAGCGGTGTACCGGGGCTGGGTTAGGCTACCGGCATGTCGCAGCCGCCCGAGGAAACACCCCGCTGGCAGACCTACCCCGGCGACGCCGAACCCGTCTCGCCGCCGGAGGGACTGCCGGAACCCACCGGCTTTCCGGACGCCCCGCCCTCCGACGTGCCCGCGGTGCCGCCGGCCGCCGCCGTCCCGGTTCCGACCGGTCCGGCCGGCATCGGCCGTCCCGGCTACGTGCCTCACGATCCACTGGTGATCAGCGCGGGGGCCAGCGGCATCAAGAAGGACGGGGTCTGGACGGTTCCGCCGTACCTGGCGCTGCACGGCGATCTGGGCAGCATCCGGCTCGACTTCCGGCGGGCCGAGGTGACCTCGCAGGTGATCTGGGTGCAGGTCTCCGCCGGTGCCGGGTCGATCCTGATCATCGTTCCGGAGGGTTGGGCCGCCCAGCTCGACCGGCTGGGCGCCGGCTGGGGCACCCGCAAGTCCGAGGTGGCCGAGGATCCGGTCGGCAACAACCCGGTGCTGGTGCTCTCCGGTTCGGCCGCGCTGGGCTCCATCAAGATCCGCCACCCCAACAAGTGGGACGAGCGACGGCTGCGCAAGCAACTGGCCAAGGAACAGAAGCGGCTGCGGTGAGAGACTGAGCCCATGTCACAGCCACCCCCGCAGGTCGGTCGCTGGCAGCTCTACCCGGGCACGGCCAGGCTGGCGCCCACGGCACCACGGGATCGTCCGGCCCCCACGCGGAAGGGCTACTCCGCGGACGATCCAATGGCGATCGTCGCCGGCATGGGCTGGAAGGACGGGGTCTGGACGGTTCCGCCCTACCTCGCGCTGCACGGCGATGTCGCCGGCCTCAAGGTGGATTTCCGCCGGGCGGAGGTGACCTCGCCGGAGATCCGGATCCAGGTCTACGGTGGCGGCGGCGGGATCCTGCTGGTGGTCCCGGAGGGCTGGGCCGCCCAACTGGACCGGCTGACCCAGGGCTGGGGTACTACTGGTCGCAGATCGCCAAGACCCCGGTCGGTGAAAGCCCGCTGTTGATCCTCTCCGGCTCGGTCGGGATGGGACAGCTCAGGATCCGCTACCCCACCAAGGGGGACGAACGGCGGTTGCGCAGACAGCTCTCCCGGGAACAGCACCAGGATCACAGCGAACTCCGTTGAGGCCACCACTTGCCCGATGTGGCAGGCTGGCCCGGTGACAGTCGAGACCCAGCCCAACTCGGGCCTGACCGCCGCCGAGGTCGCGCAGCGGGTTGCTGCCGGCCAGGTCAACACCCAGCCGCCGCGCTCCGGCCGCAGCACCTGGGACATCGTCCGGGCCAATGTGTTCACCCGGATCAACTTCCTGCTGATGGTGCTGTTCGCCCTGGTGATGACCACCGGGCAGATCCAGAACGCGCTGTTCGGCTTCCTGATCATCATCAACTCCGGGATCGGGCTGGTGCAGGAGTTGCGGGCCAAGAAGACGCTGGACAACCTCGCCGTGGTGGGCGAGGGCAGGCCCCGGGTTCGCCGCGACGGCGCGGTGACCGAACTGCTCCGCGACGACATCGTGCTGGACGACCTGATCGAGGTCGGCCCCGGCGACCAGGTGGTGGTGGACGGCGAGGTGGTCGAGGCGTCCTACCTGGAGGTCGACGAGTCGCTGCTGACCGGCGAGTCCGACCCGATGGAGAAGAACCCGGGCGACCAGATGATGTCGGGCAGCTTCGTGGTGGCCGGTACCGGCACCTTCCGGGCCACCCGGGTCGGCGCCGACTCCTACGCCGCCAAGCTGACCGCCGAGGCGAGCAAGTTCTCGCTGGTGAAGTCCGAACTGCAGCAGGGCATCAACAAGATCCTCACCCTGATCACCTGGCTGATGATCCCGGTCGGGCTGGCCACGATCTGGGTGCAGTGGAACCAGCACGAGGGCTGGCAGCAGAAGGTGCTGGCCACCGCCGGGGCGTTGGTGCCGATGGTGCCGGAGGGCCTGGTGCTGCTGACCGCGCTGGCCTTCGCGGTGGGCGTGGTCCGGCTCGCCCGGGAGAACGTCCTGGTGCAGGAACTGCCCGCCATCGAGGGCCTGGCCCGGGTGGACGTGGTCTGCGCCGACAAGACCGGCACGCTGACTGAGAACGGGATGAAGTTCGGCGAGCTCGAGCCGGTGGACGACACCGCCGCCGACCGGCTGCGCGAGGTGGTCGGCCAGCTGGCCGCCGCTGACCCGCGTCCGAACGCCTCGATCCAGGCGCTGGCGGCCGAGATGCCGCTGGCCGGGGAGGCCTGGCGGGTGACCGGCCTGGCGCCCTTCACCTCCGCCAAGAAATGGTCCGGGGTGTCCTTCGAGGGCCACGGCGACTGGGTGATCGGCGCGCCGGACGTGCTGGCCGGCGACAGCGAGGTTGCCCAGCGGGCCGAGCAGATCGGCGCCACCGGACGCCGGGTGCTGCTGCTGGGCACGCAGCGACCGTCCGGTGGACGACGAGGCGGCCCCCGGCGAGGTCACCCCGGTGGCGCTGCTGGTGCTGGAGCAGAAGGTGCGTCCCGAGGCCCACGACACCCTGGCCTACTTCGCCGACCAGGACGTCACCGTCAAGGTGATCTCCGGCGACAACGCGGTCAGCGTGGGCGCGGTGACCCGGTCGCTGGGCGTGGTCGGCGACCAGGTGATCGACGCCCGCAAGCTGCCGCAGGATCCGGAGGCCTTCACCGAGCAGGTGGAGGGTGCCAATGTCTTCGGCCGGGTCACCCCGCAGCAGAAGCGGCAGATGGTCAGCGCGCTGCAGTCCCGCGGCCACACCGTGGCGATGACCGGCGACGGCGTGAACGACGTGCTGGCGATCAAGGATTCCGACCTGGGCGTGGCGATGGGCTCCGGTGCGGCAGCCACCCGGTCGGTGGCGCAACTGGTGCTGCTGGACGATTCCTTCGCCACCCTGCCGCACGTGGTGGCCGAGGGCCGCCGGGTGATCGGCAATATCGAGCGGGTGGCGAACTTCTTCCTCACCAAGACGCTCTACTCGGTGCTGCTGGCGCTGCTGATCGCGGCCTGGCGGCTGCCGTTCCCCTTCGTCCCGATCCACGTCTCGCTGGTCGGCTGGTTCACCATCGGCATCCCGGCCTCCGTGCTCGCCCTGGCGCCCAATGCCGCCCGGGCCCGGCCCGGCTTCCTGCAGCGGGTGATGCGCTTCGGCATCCCGGCAGCGGTGGTGATCGGGGTGACCACCTTCGTCAGCTACCTGCTCACCCTGCAGCAGTCGCCCACCGGCCTGACCAACCAGGTCTCCACCGCCGTGCTGGTCACTCTGCTGTGCGGCGGAGCGTGGGTGATGATCACGATCAGCCGTCCCTACGAGTGGTGGAAGCTGCTGATGATCGTGGGGTGCATCGCGGCGACCTTCGCGATCTTCCTGGTGCCGCTGGAACTGAACCTGGGCAGCCTGCACCTGCAGTTGCAGCAGGTGTTCTTCATCGACACCGGCAACCCGGCGATGATCGGCACCGGCTTCCTGCTGGGCGGCATCGCGATCGTGGCGATCGAGATCATCTGGTGGGTGGCCGGCCACGTCACGCACGGCGAGCGCCGCCGGATCTGGGGTTCGGCCAGGCAGGCCTGACCGGCCCTAGAACCGCACCTGGTAGTAGGAGCCCGAGATGCTCATCGACCAGACCATGGCCGCCCCTCGTCGGTCACCGTTCGCAGCAGCTCTCGGGCGGACCGACGCCGGGTCGGCCAGCTCGTCGTCGAACCACCAGTACGCCCAGCCGTCGGGCCAGGCATAGCCGTAGCTCTCCGCGTCCTCGGCGAGGGTGACGGGGTCCAGGTACGCGATCTCAACCCGGAGGTCGTCGCACCATAGCTGACCAGGGGCATGTCTCCGGGCGAAGTCCCCTCCGCCGCTTCCGCGCTTCCCAGTACGCGTTCCCGATCTGGGTCAGATCGAGGTCGCCGTCAGCGGTGCAACCGAGCGCCGCCAGCCGATCGGCCATGGTCGCAATCGCGTCCTTCACGTCGTCGGGTGTCGCGGCGGCCGGGAACGCGACGGCGTGGACGAGCAGGCAGTCGTGCGCGAACTCGTCGCGCACCTTGAAGTTGTTCTGACCGGTGCGGCAGCCGTCGCGGGTGACGGTGGCCAGCGGCGGTTCGTCCCGGGTGAGCTGGGAGGCGAGGTCGGCCAGCCGGGGTCGCATCGCCTCACGGCCGGCGCCGGCCAGGCTGCCGTCCGGCTGGAAGGGACGGACGCAGCCCGCCAGACCAAGGCACAGCACCGCGAGAACGACCGCGACGCAGCGCCTGGTCATCGGCTACCGCAGCCGGGCGGCGATCTCGTCGCCGATCACCGCGGTCGGCCGCTTGGACGCGCCGCGCTCGGCGATGTCGGCGTCCACCGCCGCCTCGATCCGGGCGGCGTCCGCGGTGCGTCCCAGGTGATCCAGCAGCAGGGCCATCGACAAGATGGTCGCGGTCGGGTCGGCCAACTGCTGACCGGCGATGTCCGGCGCCGAGCCGTGCACCGGCTCGAACATGGACGGGAAGGCGCCCTCGGGGTTGATGTTGGCGCTGGCCGCCAGCCCGATGCCGCCGGTCACCGCCGCCGCCAGGTCGGTCAGGATGTCGCCGAACAGGTTGTCGGTGACGATCACGTCGAACCGCTGCGGGTCGGCCACCAGCGAGATGGTCGCGGCGTCCACGTGCAGGTAGTCGGTCTCGACCCCCGGGAACTCCTCGGCGACCGCCTGGAACAGCCGGTTCCACAGCCCGCCGGCGTACACCAGCACGTTGTGCTTGTGCACCAGGGTGACCTTGTTGCGCCGCTTGGTGGCGCGGGCGAAGGCGTCCCGGATCACCCGCTCGATGCCGTGGGCGGTGTTCAGGCTGACCTCGGTGGCGACCTCCTGCGGCGTCCCGGTGCGCAGGCTGCCGCCGTTGCCGACGTAGGGGCCCTCGGTCCCTTCCCGCACCACCACGAAGTCGATCGGGCCGCGGGCGAGCACCGAGTCGGCCAGCGGGGTGGGAATGCCGGGGTAGAGCTTGGACGGCCGCAGGTTGACGTAGTGGTCGAAGCTGAACCGCAGCTTGAGCAGCAGGCCGCGCTCCAGCAGGCCGCTGGGGATCGCCTTCGATCCCGGTGCGGCGCCGACCGCGCCCAGCACGATCGCCTGGCTGGCCTTGAGTTGCTCGAGCACGGCGTCCGGCAGCACCTCGCCGGTGCGCTGCCAGTGCTCGGCGCCCAGGCTGTGATGGACGAAGTCGAAGGCGTCCGGTCCGACCGCTGCGGTCAGCACCTTGAGGCCTTCGGCCACCACTTCGGGGCCGATGCCGTCGCCGGCGATGACGGAGATGACGGGCTTGGTGGTATCAGTGTCGGTCACGAGACGTGAGGGTACTGCACGGCCGGATAGCATGCGGTCATGTCTCTTTCGTTCCCCGTCACCAGCAATCCGTCGCCGGCTTCGCAGCAGCGGTTCGACGAGATCATGGCCAAGCCCGGCTTCGGTGAGTACTTCACCGACCACATGGCGGTAGCGACCTGGACGAAGAGCGGCGGCTGGGGTGACGCCCGGATCGAGCCCTACGGTCCGTTCCAGCTGGATCCGGCCAGCGCGGTGCTGCACTACGCGCAGGAGATCTTCGAGGGGCTGAAGGCCTACCGGCACGCCGACGACTCGGTCTGGCTGTTCCGGCCGCAGGCCAATGCCGCCCGGCTGAACGCCTCGGCGAAGCGGATGATGCTGCCGACCATCGACGAGGCCGACTTCCTGGCCGCGATCCGCGAACTGGTCAAGACCGACCTGCGCTGGGTGCCGGCCGGCGGGGGAGAGCAGAGCCTCTACCTACGGCCGTTCATGTTCGCCTCCGAGGTCTTCCTCGGGGTGCGGGCGGCCGAGAAGGTGACCTTCTCGGTGATCGCCTCACCGGTCGGCTCCTACTTCCCCGGTGGTGTGGAGCCGGTCGACATCTGGGTGACCGACAGCTGGGCGCGGGCCGGGATCGGCGGCACCGGTTCGGCCAAGTGCGGCGGCAACTACGCCGCGTCCCTGATCGCCCAGTACGAGGGCTACGAGCACGGCTGCTCGCAGGTGCTGTTCATCGAGGCCGCCGGCAAGGACCGGATCGAGGAACTCGGTGGGATGAACGTCTTCCTGGTCACCGCCGATGGCCGGCTGATCACCCCCGAGCTGACCGGCACCATTCTCGAGGGCGTCACCCGCGATTCGATCCTGACCGTCGCCGGGGATCTCGGCCTGCAGCCCGAGCAGCGCCGGATCAGCCCCAGCGAGTTCTTCGGGCTGATCGCGGACGGGGTCGCGACCGAGGCGTTCAGCTGCGGGACGGCAGCGGTGCTCACCCCGATCGGCAGCTTCAAGACCGCCACCGACACCTACCAGCTGGCCAACCCGGCCGGCGAGCGGACGCTGGCGATCCGGAACCGGCTGCTGGACATCCAGTACGGCCGGGTGCCGGACAGCTACGGCTGGCTGCAGCGGATCGTCTGACCCCCGACCCCTGATCTGGACGAAGCGGTGCCGCCCGACGCCCCCCGAGCTTCGGACGACCCCCTGAGGTTCGCCGAGCCCGGGCCTCGGGCGGTCGCCACGTCGTCCCAACGCCTCGCTCGCATCTGGCGTCGCACTTGTTCGGCGTCCGTGCCGCGGAGGCCGAATAACTACATCACCAGATGCGGGAGGCAGGGTCTCAACGTCCCTGAGGTTCGGGCGGAGCGCGACGTCTTGACGGGTCGTTCAGCTGATGTCGTCGTTGTTCTGCGGCGCGCGGTGGTAGGAATCTTCCATGGCAGGTGCTGCGGTCGTCCTGGAGTCGGTGAGCAAGAGCTACCGGCTCGGCGACGGTTCGCGGCTGAGGCGGTGGACGAGGCCTCGCTGGCCGTCGAGCCGGGCGCCCGGGTGGGATTGCTCGGCGCGTCGGGGTCGGGCAAGTCGACCCTACTGCACCTTGTCGGGGCGTTGGATCGTCCGGACAGCGGCCGGATCCGAGTGGGGGAGACCGTGGTCACCGAACTCTCCGAGCGGAAGTTGGCCGACTATCGCGCCGGGGTCGGGTTCGTCTTCCAGCAGTTCCACCTCGTGCCGGGCCTTTCCCTGCTGGACAACGTCTACGCGCCGCTGGCCGGCCGGTCATTCGATGGTGACAAGCGGGAACGGGCCCGTGAGCTGCTCGAGGCGGTGGGGCTGGGCGGCCGGACGCGGGCACTGCCCTCCCAGCTGTCGGGTGGGCAACAGCAGCGGGTGGCGATCGCCCGTGCGCTGGTCGCCCATCCCGGCCTGTTGGTGGCCGACGAACCGACCGGCAACCTGGATTCGGCCACCGCGGCCGAGATCATGGATCTGCTCACCCGGTTGCAGGCCGAGTTCGGCACCACGGTGCTGATCGCCACCCACGACCTGGGCGTGGCCGCGACCTGTGAACTGGTCTACCGGATCTCGGACGGCGTGCTGGGCGCGGCCGAGACCGTGGAACCAGCTCAGGAGTCCGTACCGCGGCGGGTAGCGGTGGACTGAGATGGAACTCGTCCGGCTGGCGCTCTCCCGGATCCGGGGCGACCTGCGGCGGTCGCTGGCGACCTTTGCGGCGGTGGCGGTCGCGGTGACCAGTTTCGTGGTGCTGGCGGCGAGCACCGCGACCCAGCAGGCGACGGTCACCGAGACCGCGGAGGAGAACTACCGGGCCGCCTACGACATCCTGGTCCGGCCGAAAGACAGTGCCCTGGAGAAGGAACGGGTGGAGGGGCTGGTCCGCTCCAACTATCTTTCAGGGACGTTTGGTGGGTTGACTCTGGACCAACTGGAGACCATCAAGGGCATCCCCGGGGTGGAAGTCGCTGCCCCGATCGCCATGCTCGGGTACATCTACCAGCAGAACCACATCACCGTGGACACCTCGCCCTGGCTGGCCGCGCAGGGGCAGACCCTGTTGCGGTGGCGGACCACCGCGACCGCCCGCAACGCCACCGCAGCCACACCGGGGCCGGCCGGCTACCGCTATCAGACCGACCGCAAGCTGAATCCCCAGCCCGGCTGGGAGTCCACCAAGGAGAACCCGAAGCCACCGCCCGAGCTTGACTGGGGGGCCTGGGAACTGGTCGACGGGAGCAAGCGCTATCCCTGCCCGGTCGAGTGGGGCAAGGAGTACACCGAGGAAGCGGTCACCAGCCCGTCCGACCCTCGCGTTCTGTGGGAGGGCGGGCTATGCCGTTCGACCGTCCCTGACCCCGACCCAGAACTTGAGGCAGGCCTGGCAGAGCAACCACAGATCCAGCTCACTGTGGTCTACCCGATGCTGATCGCGGCGATCGACCCGGCTGCGGAAGCCGCACTGGTCGGTCTGGACGCGGCGGTCTACCAGGGCAGGTACCTGACCGCGGAGGACGCCTATCTGCCGGGTGAGCAGCGAAGCCCGGAGATGAGCGGGTTCCCGGTCGATGCGGTGCCGGTCATCGTGGCAGGAACCCAGACGGTGGACTACCAACTGCGGCTGACCATCGACCGATTGCCCGAGTCGGTCCTGGCACGGCTCGGCGGCATCGCCGCCGACCGGAACCGCGAACTGGTGCTCGGCGCGCCGTCCGATGCTGTGGTGAACGAGCAGGTCTTCGACGCGGCTGAACTGTACGCCCAGCAGATCCGGGAACTACCGCTGGACCAGCTGCGGGACTACGACGACTACGGACCCGATGACGTCCACCTGACCACCACGCGGCTGTGGCGGCCAACCGATGTCACCTACTCGCCGGGCTCGCTCCGCCCGCTGGCGCGGGAGCCCGATCCGCAGACCTTGCGCACCACGTTCATGTCCGAGAGCAACTTCGAGGTGGAGACGGTGCCGCTTACCGCTGAGGACACCGGCTACCGCGACCTGACCGGCTACACGGTCTATGAGGTGACCAAGACTCATGTCAGCGGCCTGGCGATCGACTTCAACCCGGTGGGCAAGTTCGATCCGACTGCCATCCGGGAGTTCTCCGGTTTGTCGGCGGTACCGCTGGAGACCTATACCTCGCCCAACCTGGTGGGAGCGGACGAGGCGTCCGCGAAGGAGCTGGGCAATGGGCCGATGCGCAGCGATCTGAACCTGGCGGGCTACCTGCAGCAGGCGCCGGCGTTACTGATGCCGCTGAACGGGCTGGGCGCGTTCCGGTCAGCCCGGCTCGGGGTCACCGACCCCGACACCTTCGAGGAGGTCGAGGCCTTCGACGACAGCGCGCCGATCAGCGCCGTGAGGGTTCGGGTCGCCGGCGTGACCGGCATGGACGACGCCAGCCGGGAACGGATCGCGGCGGTCGCGACCTCCATCGCCGAGGTGGTGGACGCCGATGTCGACATCACCATCGGCTCATCGCCGGAACTGCTCAACGTGGAGTTGCCGCAGACCAAGCTCGGCAGCCCCGCCCTGACCCTGGCCGAACCGTGGAGCAGGAAGGGTGTGGCGGTGCAGATCGTGGCGGCGATCGACGCCAAGTCGTTGTTGTTGTTCGGGCTGATTCTGATCTCCTCGGCGTTGACCGTGGCGATCTCGGCCGGGGCTGCGGTGCAGACCCGGCGTCGTGAGCTGGGCATTCTGGCGGCGATCGGTTGGCGTCCGGGTCGTCGGCGGCTGTCGTTGCTGGTGGAGTTGGCGATCCTGGGCGGTGCGGCCGGCATCGTGGGGGCATTGGTGTCGTGGCCGTTGGCGCTGGTGGCGCAGGCCGGGTTCGACTGGCCACGGGCGCTGCTGGCGATTCCGGCGGCGTTGTTGTTGACCGTGTTGGCTGGCAGCCTGGCCGCCTGGCGGGCCGGACGGATCCGGCCGATCGAGGCGTTACGGCCGGCTGAACTGGCCGGCGGCCGGCGGATGGTTCAACTGCGGGGTGGCGGGTCGCTCGGGCTGACCCGGATCCTTCGCCGTCCCGGAAGGCTGGTGCTGGGCTCGACGGCGATCGCCCTGGCAGTGGCGTCCATGCTGGTACTGGTCAGTCTGGCTCAGGTCTTCCGCGGCCGGGTGGTGGGCACTCTGCTGGGCGACGCCGTCGCCGTGCTGGTGCGTCCCCAGGACCTGGTGGCCAGCGGCTTCCTGGGCCTGCTCGGCCTGGTGGCGATCGGGCTGATCCTGTTCCTCAACCTGACCGAGGACGCCCGGATGTACGCCTCGCTGCAGGCGGTCGGCTGGCGGCAGTCCTGGCTGGCCCGTTCTTTGGGCGTGCAGGCGCTGGCGATCGGAACGGTCGGCTCGACGCTGGGTGTGGCCGGTGGGCTGGCGATCATGGTGTGGTTGACCGAGTCGATCCCACCGGAGGTCGCTCAGATAGCGGCGACCGTGGTGGCGGTCACCCTGCTGGCGTCCCTGATCGTCGCCCTGATCCCGGCCGCCGCGTTGCGTCGGCTACCAACCGCCCGGCTGCTTGCCGAGGACTGAAGCTTCAGCTCAGCGCGGCGATCGCGGCGTCGTAGTCGGGCTCGACGTGGATGGTCGGCGTGACGTTGGTGTAGAGCACCTGGCCGTTCTCGTCCGCCACCACGACCGCCCGGGCGAGCAGGCCGGCGCCGGCGCCATTGGCCATGGTCACGCCGTAGTCGTCGCCGAAGGAGGAGTTGTACGCCGAGGTGGTGACCACGTTCTCGATGCCCTCGGCGCCGCAGAACCGGCCGAGCGCGAACGGCAGATCCTTCGAGACACAGACCACGACGGTGTTCTCCAGGCCCGCGGCCAGCTGGTTGAAGGTGCGGACGCTGGTGGCGCAGATGCCGGTGTCCACGCTGGGGAAGATGTTCAGCACCACCCGCTTGCCGGCCAGTTCGCTGCTGTCCAGGATCGACAGATCGGTTCGGGTCACCTGGAAAGGCGGCAGCGTGCTGCCGACCTCGGGGAGTTCCCCGGTGGTGTGAACCTGCTCGTCCTTGAAAATCGTGTTAGCCATGGCTTCATCTAGTCAGCCGGGATCGCCGCGGTCAAGCCCGTACCGACGACGTCCGTCATCCGATCCGGCCGCCATGTCCCAATACCGGGCGAGACGCATGGTGTGTCCAATAGCTGGGCGGTAGTCTCACGCTTTGACTATTCCCGATCCGCGAGGCACCCGATGACTCTTCACGTGGCACCTGACACCTTTCACGTGTTCGACACCACCCTGCGCGACGGCGCCCAGCAGGAGGGCATCCGGCTGAGCGTGGCCGACAAGCTGCGGATCGCGCGGCTGCTGGACGAGCTCGGGGTCGGCTTCATCGAGGGCGGCTGGCCGGGGGCCAACCCCAGCGACACCGAGTTCTTCGCCCGGGCGGCGGACGAGCTGGAGTTGCGCAACGCCAAGCTGGTGGCCTTCGGCGCCACCCGCAAGGTGGGTGCCAGCGCCGCCTCCGACCCGCAGGTGCAGGCGCTGATCGACGCCGATACCGAGGTGGTCTGCATCGTCGCCAAGAGCCACGACGAGCACGTCTTCCGGGCGCTGAAGACCACCCTGGCCGAGAACCTCGAGATGGTGCGGGACACCGTCGCGCACCTGGTCAGCCAGGGACGCCGGGTGTTCGTCGACTGCGAGCACTTCTTCGACGGCTACCGGGCCAACCCGGACTACGCCCTGGAGGTGGTGCGGACCGCCGCCGAGGCGGGTGCTGAGGTGGTCGTGCTGTGCGACACCAACGGCGGCATGCTGCCCAGCTGGATGGGCGACGTGGTCAGCGCGGCCGGCCAGATCGGCGTCGACCTCGGCGTCCACTGCCACAACGACACCGGCTGCGCGGTGGCCAACACGCTGGCCGCGGTGGAAGCCGGCGTGATGCACGTCCAGGGCACGATGAACGAGACCGGCGAGCGCACCGGCAACGCCAACCTGGTGACGGTGATCGCCAACCTGCAGCTGAAATACGGCTGGCAGGTGATCCCGCCGGAGGGCCTGCAGGAGGCCTCCCGGATCTCCCACGCGGTGGCGGCGATCACCAATGTTCCGATGAACAACCGGGCGCCCTACGTCGGGCTGTCCGCCTTCGCCCACAAGGCGGGGCTGCACGCCTCGGCGATCAAGGTGGACGCCAACCTCTACCAGCACATCGATCCCACCCTGGTCGGCAACGACATGCGGATGCTGGTCTCCGACATGGCCGGCCGGGCCAGCGTCCAGCTGAAGGGCAGCGAACTGGGCTACGACCTCTCCGACCGGCAGTTGGCGGCCCGGATCACCGACCTGGTCAAGGAACGCGAGATGGCCGGCTACTCCTACGAGTCGGCCGACGCCTCCTTCGAGCTGCTGCTGCGGGAACAGCTCGGCCTGGTCGACGACCCCTACGAGGTGGTCTCCTGGCGGGTGTTCACCAGCTCCAACGTCGGCCCGGAAGGTGATTCCGAGGCGACGGTCAAGCTCCAGGTGAACGGCGTCACCGAGGGGCTGGTGGGCGAGGGACACGGCCCGCTGAACGCGCTCGACGTCGCGCTGCGCCGGGCCCTGCTGCGCGCCTACCCGCAGGTGGAGGCCTTCGAGCTGACCGACTACCGGGTCCGGATCCTCGATCAGGGCCACGGCACCGACGCGATCGTCCGCACCCTGATCGACACCACCGACGGCGAGCGGACCTGGACCACCGTCGGTGTCGGCAGCAGCGTGGTGGAGGCCAGCTGGGAGGCGCTGCACGAGGCCTACCGGTGGGGGCTGATCCCGCGGTAGGCCCCGCGAAGGCTACAGCCCCTGCCAGGCCGGTTTGGCCGCGTAGGTCTCGCGGTAGTAGCCGGCGAGTTGCAGCCGGCTGGCCGCGGCCTCATCCACCAGCACGGTGACGTGCGGGTGGTGCTGCAGGACGGAAGCCGGCCACAGCGCGCTGACCGCACCCTCGGCCAGCTGGTGGACGGCCTCGGCCTTGGCCGACCCACTGGCCACCAGCACGATGTGCCGGGCCGCCATGATGGTGCCCAGCCCCTGGGTGATGCAGTGGGTCGGCACCCGGTCGAGGTCGCCGTCGAAGAACCGGGCGTTGTCCAGCCGGGTCTGCTTGGTGAGCGTCTTGATCCGGGTGCGCGAGGCCAGCGAGGAACCCGGCTCGTTGAACCCGATGTGCCCGTCGGTGCCGATCCCGAGGATCTGCAGGTCGACGCCCCCGGCGGCGACGATCGCCGCTTCGTAGCCGGCGCAGAAGGCCGGGATGTCGTCGGCCAGGCCGTCAGGTCCGCGGACCGCTTCCGGGCGGAAGTCCACCCGATGGACGAAGTCCCGCCGGATCACATTGTGGTAGGTCTCCGGGTGCTCGACCGGCAGGCCGACGTACTCGTCCAGGGTGAACCCGCTGGCCCTGGCGAAGGAGACCTCACCGGTGGAACAGCGCTCGGCCAGTTCGTCGTAGATGCCCAGCGGGGAGGACCCGGTTGCCAGGCCGAGCACGGCCTCCGGCCGGTGGCCGAGCAGCGTGACGACGGCCTGGGCCCCGAGCTTGCCGGCCGTGGTGGCGTCCGGACAGATGACGATCTCCATGAAGATCCTTCCTGAGGTGGTGGTTGGTCAGCGGGTGGTGAAGAGGGCGTCCAGGGCGCTCAACTCGCCGCCGATGACGGCGTCGGTGAAGGCGATGTCGTCCCGTGTCTTCTCCATCACGACCACCGGGACGATCGGATTGCGCCCGGTGGCCACGATCGCGGGGACGTCGTAGGTGATGATCCGCTGGCCGGCCTCGACGGTGTCGCCCTGGGCGACGTGAGCGGTGAAGCCGTGGCCGTCGAGCTGGACGGTGTCCAGGCCGAGGTGGACCAGCACGCCGACATTGTCCGCGGTCAGGATGACGTAGGCGTGCGGCCAGAGGGTCAGCACCGTGCCGCCCACCGGGGCGACCGCGTCCAGCACGTCGTGCGGCGGATCGATCGCCAGCCCGTAGCCGACGATGCCTTCGGCGAAGGTGGCGTCCGGGACCTGCCGCAGCGCGACCGGTCGGCCGGGCACCGGGGCCAGGACGGTGGTGCGCGCCGCGTCCGCCACCACCGGAGCGGCAGCCGCGGTGACGACCGCCGGCCCGGCGCTGCCGACCGTGACCGCGGGGCTGTCGCGGGCTGGCCGCCAGGGCGTTGTTGATGTCGTTCTTCAGGGCGTCGGCCTGGGTGCCGAAGATGGCCTGGACGTTGTTGCCGACCTCGATCACGCCGGCCGCACCGAGTGCCTTCAACTGCGGCTGGTCGACCTTGGCCTTGTCGGCGACCTCCATCCGGAGGCGGGTGATGCAGGCGTCCACGTTGACCAGGTTGGTCCGGCCGCCGAAAGCCGCGATCAACTGCTCGGCCTTCACCAGGGCCGGCGAGGCGGAACCACCAGCGGCGGCAGCAGCGCTGTCGTCGGTGAGGTTCGCCGCCTGCTCGGCCTCGAACTCGTCATCCGGCTGGCGGCCCGGGGTGCGCATGTTCCACTTGACGATCGCGAAGCGGAACATGACGTAGTACAGCGCGAAGAACGCCACGCCGAGACCCACCAGCAGCGGAATGTTCTGCGCGGCCGGAGCGGTGCCGTAGAGCAACAGGTCGATCAGGCCGGCCGAGAACGAGAACCCGAGGTGGATGTCGAGCAGGTAGGCGATCGCCAGCGAGAGCCCGGTCAGCACGGCGTGGATCAGGTACAGCGGGAAGGCGACGAACATGAAGGAGAACTCCAGCGGTTCGGTGACGCCGGTCAGGAAGGCGGTCAGGCCGGCGGCGGACAGGATGCCGATGGCGACCTTCTTCTGCTTGGGCTTGGCGACGTGGATCATCGCCAGGGCGGCGGCCGGCAGGCCGAACATCAGGATGGGGTAGAAGCCGGAGGTGAGCAGACCGGCGGTCAGGTCGCCATTGGCGAAGCGGTTCAGCTCGCCGGTGACCACTGTGCCGGCGGCGTTGGTGTAGTCACCGTAGATGAACCAGATGTAGGTGTTGACGATGTGGTGCAGGCCGATCGGGATCAGCATCCGGTTGACCACGCCGTAGATGAACGCGCCGATCGCCCCGGAGCCGCCGATGAAGCCACCCACCGCGGTCAGGCCGATTTCGAAGATCGGGTAGAAGTAGCTCAGTCCGAAGCCGAGGAAGAGGGCGGTCAGGGACACCACGATCGGAACGAAGCGCCGCCCACCGAAGAAGCCGAGGTAGGGCGGCAGCTGGATGTTGTGGTACCTGTCGAACAGCCAGGCGGTGATCAGGCCGACCACGATGCCGGCGAAGACGCTGTAGTTGATCGAGGCCTGGTTGCCGGTCGCGTCGGTGACACCGGCCAGCACAACCGGGGACATGGTCTTGAAGACGGCTTCGATGACCAGGTAGCCGGCGACCGCTGAGAGCGCGGTGGAGCCGTCCGCCTTCTTGGCGAAGCCGATCGCGACGCCGACCGCGAAGAGCAGCGGCAAGGCTCCGAAGATCGCCCCGCCGGCAGCGCTCATGGCGTTGAAGAAGGGGCCGATGACGGGAGCGTCGATCTGACCCAGCAGATCGGGCTGGCCCAGCCGCAGCAGGATGCCGGCGGCGGGTAGCAGGGCGATGGGTAGCATCAGGCTCTTGCCGAGCCTCTGGAGCTGGGCGAACCCAGGGATGCGCGGCCCGGACTTCTTGGTGGAAGTCTGGTCGGCGACGGTGCTCATGCGATCTCCTCTGGTATGAGAGTGGACTACCGGGGGATTGGTGTAGACCATTAACTGAAGATTGGCATAGACCAATCTGTACGTCAAGCCCTTTCCGAGTTTGGTCTAGTCCAATATGCTGACGGCGTGATGTGGTCAGTGAACACCGGGAGGGCGTGGTTGTGAAGATCCCGAAGTACTACCGGATCAAGGAGGCGATCCTGGCCCTGATCGGCGATCTGCAGCCGGGGGCGGCACTACCGACCGAACGCGAACTGGCCGTGCGCTATGACACCTCGCGCACCACGGTGCGTCAGGCCATCGCCGAGCTGGTGGTCGACGGCAAGCTGGTGCGCACCCAGGGCAGTGGCACCTTCGTCGCCCAGCCGAAGATGATGCGGGTGCGTCCACTGAGCTCGTTCTCCCAGGATCTGGCGCTGGATGGCTGGCACCCGGGGAGCGTGGTGCGGGAGATCTCACAGATCGCCGCCGACGATGAACTGGCGGAACATCTCGGGGTGCCGCCGGGAACTCCGGTGCAGCGGGTGGAGCGGCTGCGCACCGCCTTCGACGAGCCGATCGCGCACGAGGTGGCCTACCTGCCCCGGCCGCTACCCGGGCTGGCGGAGCAGCTCGCCGAGCACGGTTCGCTGTACCGGACCTTGCGCGAGGAGTACGGCATGGTGGTGACCACCGTGGAGGACATCATCGAGACCGTGCTGGCCGATCCGATGACTGCCGACCTGCTGGGGGTGGAGACCGGCCTGCCGATGATGCTGACCCGGCGCACCGCCTGGGACGCCGAGGGCAAGCTGGTGGAGTGGACGGAGTCGCGGTTCCGCGGCGACCGGTTCCGCTACATGTCCCGGCAGCAGATCGACTGGAGCGAGCCGAGCGTCGCCCCGGTGGCGGAGGTCGTGGCGGTGGGCTGAGTGAGCCGTCAGCGGAACCGCTAGGGAGGCGATCAGGGCTGGTCGATGCGCTGCAGCGTCAACGGGCCGCGGGTGACCGGCTGATCGGTGTAGTCCACCGCTCCCACCAGGGCTTCCTTGGCGCGTTCGATCCGTTCCGGGGTGTCGGTGTGCAGCGTGAACAGCGGTTGCCCCTTGGTCACCCGGTCCCCGATCGACGCGTTCCAGGTCACCCCGGCGGCGGCCTGCACCGGATCGCCCTGCTTGGCCCGGCCGGCGCCCAGCCGCCAGGCGGCCAGCCCGACCGCCATGGCGTCCATTCCGGCGATCACGCCGTCGGCCTCGGCGGCCACCACCTCGGTATGCCGCGCGACCGGCAGCGGCGCGTCCGGATCGCCGCCCTGGGCGGCGATCATCGCCCGCCAGGTGTCCATCGCCGCCCCGGAGGCCAGCGCCCGCTCGGGGTCGGCGTCGATGCCGGCTGTGGCCAGCATCTCGCGAGCCAGCGCGAGGGTCAGTTCCACCACGTCGGACGGGCCACCGCCGGCCAGCACCTCGACAGATTCGGCCACCTCGACGCCATTGCCGGCCGAGCGGCCCAGCGGGACGTTCATGTCGGTCACCAGCGCGACCGTGTTGACCCCGGCCGCCTGCCCCAGCCCGACCATGGTGCGGGCCAGCGCGACCGAGTCGTCGTAGGACTTCATGAACGCCCCGGCGCCGGTCTTCACGTCCAGCACCAGGGCGGCGGTGCCCTCGGCGATCTTCTTGCTCATGATCGAGGCCGAGATCATCGGGATCGACTCCACCGTGGCGGTGACGTCCCGCAGCGCGTAGAGCTTCTTGTCGGCCGGCGCGAGCCCGGAGCCGGCCGCGCAGATCACCGCGCCGATCTCGTCCAACTGCCGCAGCATCTCGGCATTGCTCAGGTCGGCCCGCCAGCCGGGGATCGCCTCCAGCTTGTCCAGGGTGCCGCCGGTGTGGCCCAGCCCGCGTCCGGAGAGCTGCGGGACGGCCGCGCCGCAGGCGGCGACCAGCGGCGCCAGCGGCAGTGTGATCTTGTCGCCCACCCCACCGGTGGAGTGCTTGTCGACCGTCGGCCGGGAGAGCGAGGAGAAGTCCATCCGCTCGCCGGTGGCGATCATCGCGTTCGTCCAGGTGGAGAGCTCGCGCAGGTCGAGCCCGCGGAAGAAGATCGCCATCGCCATCGCCGACATCTGCTCGGCGGTCACGTCGCCGTCGGTGTAGTGCCGGATCAGCCACTCGATCGCGTCGTCGGTGAGGGTGCCCCCGTCCCGTTTGGTGCGAATCAACTCGACGGCGTCATGGCTCATGCGCGCAACGATACGCGACGCCCCTTAGGGTTGGAGGCAAGCAACGATCACCAGGAGTGGACCGATGACCAAGCGTGTGTGGCTGCCCTACGCCGACCAGACCCAGGCCCTGGCGGCGCTGGGTCCGTTGCCGGACGGGATCGTCGCCGACTACTACCTGCCCGGGGGCGAACTGCCGGCGTCGATCGCCGAGGTCGAGCTGATCGTCGCGCACTACATGGTGCCGCCGCTGCCCACCCTGGAGCGGGTCGACGAGATGGTGAACCTGCGGGCGGTCCAGCTGCAGTCCGCCGGCTACGACAACTACCTGCCCTACCTGCGCCAGGGTGCCGTGCTGTGCAATGCCGCCGGCGTCCACGACACCGCCACCGCCGAGCTCGCCATCGCGCTCGCCCTGGTGAACCTGCGTCGGCTGGACACCTTCGCCCGCAACATGACCACCGGCAACTGGCAGTTGGAGTTCGCCCAGTCGCTGGCCGACCGGCGGGTGCTGATCGTCGGCTACGGCCGGATCGGCGCTGCGATCGAACGGCGGCTGGGCGGCTTCGAGGTGGCCTCGGTGACCCGGGTCGCCCGCCACGCCCGGACCGAGCCGTGGGTCTACCCGGTGACCGAACTGCGCCAGCGGCTGGCCGAAGCCGACGTGGTGTTCGTGATCACCCCGCTCACCCCCGACACCGAGGGCATGATCGGGGCGGAGGAACTGGCCGCGATGCCCGAGGGCGCGCTGCTGGTCAATGTCTCCCGCGGCAAGGTGGTGGACACCGACGCCCTGGTCGACGCGGTGCGCAGTGGCCACGTCCGGGCCTCGCTGGATGTCACCGACCCGGAGCCGTTGCCCGCCGATCACCCGCTGTGGACGTTGCCCGGCGTGTTCATCTCGCCGCACGGCGGCGGCCAGGCGGACGCCTTCTTCCCGCGGATCAACCGGCTGCTGCGCGAGCAGTTGGTCCGGTTCGCGGCGGGGGAGCGACTGGCGAACATCGTGGCCGAATAGGCTGACCACCATGCGCGTTGCACGTTTCTCCCATGATGGCGAGACCGCCTTCGGGGTGGTCGAACTCGAGGCCGATGGTGGCCCCAACCCCGAGTCCGTGGCGGTGGTGACCGGCGATCCGCTGGCCGGTCCGGTGCACTACACCGGCCAACGGCTGGATCTGGCCGACGTCCGGCTGCTCGCCCCGGTGATCCCGCGCAGCAAGGTGGTGGGGGTGGGACGCAACTACGCCGCCCACGCCGCCGAACTGGGCAACGAGGTGCCGCCGACACCGCTGACCTTCTTCAAGCCGAACACCGCCGTGATCGGACCGGGGGAGGCCATCGTGCAGCCGCCGGAGACCGCCGACCTGCAGTTCGAGGGCGAGCTGGCCGTGGTGATCGGGCGGATCTGCCGCCGGGTTCCGGTCGAGCGTGCCGCCGAGGTGATCTTCGGCTACACCATCGGCAACGACGTCACCTGCCGCGACCTGCAGAAGACCGATGGCCAGTGGACCCGGGCCAAGGGGTACGACTCGTTCTGCCCGCTCGGACCGTGGATCGTCACCCACCTGGGGCTGGACGAGGTGAGCGACCTGGAGCTGACCACCACGCTGAACGGCGAGACCCGGCAGCAGGGCAGCACCTCGCAGCTGGTGCGGGGCATCGCCGACCTGGTCAGCCACGTCACCAGCTTCACCACCCTGCTGCCCGGCGACGTGATCCTGACCGGCACCCCGGCCGGCGTGGCCACCATGGTGCCCGGCGACGAGGTGTCGATCACCATCGGCGGGATCGGCACGCTGACCAACCCGGTCATCGGCCCGGAGGACTGAGCGTGGCCTCGGCTGGGCTGGGCGGGCTGGCCGCCCGGCAGCCGCCGCCCGGGGTGACCTATCCGCTGGTGCTGGCCGACGCCGGTCCGCTGGAGGTGCGTACCGCCTCCCGCGGGCTGGCCGGGATGGTGCTCGGCGTGGCGACCTTCCTGGTGCTCACCCCGCTGCTGACCCAGTTGTTCCTGCTGCTGGGCTGGATCGCCGCCGGCCGGCCGGGGGAGTTCGCCGCCTACTACGCCGCCGGCCGGGCCTTCGAGACCCCGGTGGGGATGGCCGCCACCCACCTCGGGCTGGCGGTGCTGATCCCGATCGCGCTGGCGCTGGTGCTGGTGGTGCACCACGTCCATCCCCGCTGGCTGCACTCGGTGCAGCCGGGCTTCCGGTGGCGCTACGCGCTGGGGGCGCTGCTGATCGCGGTCGTGGTGCTGAACGCGGTGATGTTCCTGACCGGTGCCGGCTGGACCTGGCAGCTGCGTCCGCAGGCCGACTTCGGCTGGTTCCTGCTGGTGATCGTGGTCACCTCACCGCTGCAGGCCGCCGCCGAGGAGTACTTCTTCCGCGGCTACCTGCTGCAGTCGCTGCAGTCGGTGCTGCGGCTGCCGTGGGCGGGGGTGGTGGCCTCCGCGCTGGTGTTCGCCCTCTTCCACGGGACGCAGAACCTGCCGCTGTTCCTGGACCGGTTCGGCTTCGGTCTGCTGGCCGGCTTCCTGGCGGTCCGCACCGGCGGGCTGGAGGCCGGGATCGCCGCCCACGTGGCGAACAACATCTTCGCCTTTCTCTGGGCCGGCCTGACCAGCACCATCGCCACCGTTCGCGCGGTTCAGGTGATCGGCTGGTGGGAGCTGGCCACCGACCTGCTCGGGTTCGGGCTGTTCGCCGCGGCGGCGATCTGGCTGGCCCGGCCGGATGCGGCTGGCCACCACCACCACCCCGGGGTCAGTTTGATGGGGGACCGTCCGGTCTAGTAGAGTCGTCCCTCGCTGGCCCAATCGGCCAGCACATCTCTGAGTAGGGCGCCACCGCCGCGATCCGGCCGAACCGCAACCGCTCGGAGAACAGATGGGGTATGGGGTAATTGGCAGCCCGCCGGATTCTGGTTCCGTCAGTCTAGGTTCGAGTCCTAGTACCCCAGCGCTGCGGGATTCGCCGCCGCTGGATGCGGTTTGGTAGATTACGCAGGTCGTGAAAGCGACACCTGGCCCCGTTGTGTAGCGGCCTAGCACGCCGCCCTCTCAAGGCGGTAGCGGGGGTTCGAATCCCCTCGGGGCTACCAGGTACCCGTCCCTACGTCAGGGGCGGGTTCTTTGGTTTCCGGACGAACCTGCGCTCAGTCCAGGCTGAAGGCGCGGGCGTCGGCCTCGCCGAGCAGCCACTTTCCGGCCACCGCCAGGTCGAGGTTCTCCGGCTGCCAGCGCAGTGCCTTGACGGTCTGGACGTCCAGCTCGACCATCCGGCTGAGCGGCGTCACCCCCAGGATCTCCAGCTGGGCCTGGCTGAACACCGCCAGCGACTCCCCGGTCGCCGGGTCGGCGAGGGTACGCAGCCGGGCGCCGTCCGGCAGGTCGACCGCGGCGACGCCGTCCTCACCGGCCTTCGAGATCGACTTCTGGGCGTCCCGGCTGATCCACAGCGGGGCGGCCGGCGCCGCCAGCGACTGTTCGGCGATCGTCCGGGCGGCGTCCGGAAACCCGATCCGCCGGGCGTTGGCCGCCATCGCTGCCAGCCGCTCGGGGTCGGCCAGCAACCGGTCGATCTTGTAGCCGACCGTGGTGGGGTAGTTGCACCGGACGGCCGCACCCTCCTCGAGCAGGTAGTCGGCGTTGCGCACCTCCTGGCCGGGGATCGGTTTGATCAGCACCATCGGCAGACCCGCCGCCATGCACTCGGAGGAGGACAACCCGCCCGGCTTGCCGACGAACAGGCAGGAGATCCGCATCAGGTCGGCCATCTCGGTGGTGTAGCCCAGCACCCGGAACCGCTCCGGCCGGCTGGCGACCAGATCGTCCACCTGAGCCTTCAACTCGTCGTTGCGGCCGCACACCACCACGGTCTGGAAGGGCTGCTCGCAGCGCAGTACCTGGCGCACCACCTGCAGGGTGTAGCTGCCGCCGGCGGCGCCGGCGGAGACCAGGACGACCGGAAGGTCGGGCCGCAGACCGAAGCGCCGCCGGACGGCGTTGCGTCGTCCACCGGCTCGGCGAGGTCCGGCCGCACCGGGATGCCGGACACGCTCACCCGGTCGCCGGGCACGCCGATCCGGGCCATGTGGGTGCGGGTCTCCTCCCGGGCGACGAAGAAGTGACTGAACGGCGAGGTCAGCCACAGGCCCTGGAAGTCGTAGTCGGTGGCGACCACGGTGAGCGTCGCCTGCAGCTGGCGGCGGGCGAGCATCAGCGACACCATCCGGGCGGGCAGGAAGTGGGTGCAGATCACCAGATCCGGGTCGTAGTCACGGACCTCGCGGACCAGCGGCAGGGTGTTCAGCTGGTCCCACCACTGCACCAGCGGGGTCAGCCGGAACGGCGGATCCTGCTGGTCGTAGCCCCAGCCGACCAGCCACGGAACCTCTGCCACCAGCGCGAAGTAGGCGTCGTCATAGAGCCGGTTGAACACCGCGCTGGTGGTCTCCAGGATGTCCAGCCGCCGTACCTCCCCGACCTCCGGCACCCCGGCCAGCGCGGCCTCGATCGCGCCGGCGGCCTGGTTGTGTCCGGAGCCGACTCCCGCGGCCAGGATCAGAATGCGTCGGGTCACGTTCCTGATCGTAGACCGCCGGTAGCGGCGCGAGCAGGCGTCAGTCCACGCGTGGTGAGTACATGATCACGGCGACCCCGACCAGGCAGATCAGCGCGCCGGCCACGTCGTAGCGATCCGGTTTGAAGCCGTCGACGGCCATTCCCCACAGCAGCGAGCCGGCGACGAAGACGCCGCCGTAGGCGGCCAGGATGCGGCCGAAGTTGGCGTCCGGCTGCAGGGTGGCGACGAAGCCGTACAGCCCGAGCGCCACGATCCCGGCGCCCATCCAGAGCCAGCCGCGATGTTCCCGCACCCCCTGCCACACCAGCCAGGCACCGCCGATCTCGGCGACCGCCGCGGCGAGGAACAGCACGATTGAGCGGATCAGGTCCATGCCGCATTGTCCCAGCGGAGCGGACGTCCGGCCGGTCTGCCCGCCGCGCCGCGCGGGGGCGCTCCGATGGCGATGCCGCGTCGTGCTCAGCTGCCGGTGTTGCCGACGTACCTGCCTGGGTCGGCGACGAAGGCGTCACGGCAGCCGACCGAGCAGAAATGGTAGGTCTGGGCGTCGTGGACGGCGGCCGCCTCGGCCTGAGTCTGTGGCAGTTCCATGCCGCAAACCGGGCATTCGATGATGTTCTCCACGTTCCCTCCTTCGTTGGTTGACTCCTTCCCTACCCCGGCCGTGTCGCCGCCAATCACCACGACGAAGTTCGTGCGATCATGGTCGTCAGTCGGCTACTGCGCCAACAGGTGACGCACGGTTCCGATCCGAAGGAGCCAGCCCGATGTCGTCGGACACCACCCAGGCGCAGCCCGACGACTCCTGGTGGGTCGGTGCGCTGGCCGCCATTCAGGACGGCGCGGTGGTCTTCGACGATGGTGGCCGGGTGCTGGGGGTGAACGAGGCCTTCGCCGAGCTGCTCGGCTACGCCGCGGAGGACGGGCCCTTGGCGCCGCCCTTTCCGTGGTGGCCCGGGCCGGACGAGGACGCGGACGCGCTGGCCGTCGCCGTGGACCTCTGGCAGAGGTACCGCCAAGGTGAGCCGGCCTCGGGGGAGTGCCGGTTGTACCGAGCGGACCGCCGGCCGGTCTGGGTTCGGACGGTTGCCGTCCAACTGGGCCCGGTGGGTTTGCAGACCTTCCGGGCGATCGACCGGGAGAAGGCCGCCCAGGAGCGACGACTGGAGGCCGCGGAGGTGAGCGCTGACTTCGCCACTGCCGACGACCTGGAGACGGTGCTGGCCGTGGCCGAGAACGGCTTGGGCGTGCTCTTCGACGGCGGATCCACCGTGCAGCTCAACGTCTCCAGCGAGCCGCTGTTCCTCTCCCGGGGAACCCTGATCCCGCCGGAGGATCTGCCGGAGCCGGTTCGCGATGGGCTGGCCGGCCTGCCCGACAGCGATGCCGTGGTTCGACGGCCGGGCATTCTGCTGGCGCCGCCGAGCGCCGAAGCCGACTGCCGGGTGTGGATCCAGTTCTCACAGCCGCGGCGAATCGCACCTGACGAGATGATCGTGGCGGATCTGCTCGCCCAGGCCTTCGCGTTGGCGGTCGACCGGGTGCTGGCCGCGGAGCAGGCCGCGGACCGACTGGACAACCTGAGTCGGGCGGTCGACAGCCACCGGCTGATCGGCCAGGCGGTGGGCATCCTGATCGAGCGGCACCGCCTGACGCCGGCCGCCGCGTTCCAGCGGCTGAAGGTCAGCAGCCACAACCGGAACCTGAAGATCCGGGAACTGGCCGCCCGGGTGATCGACAGCGGCCTGGACCCACAGGAGGCCTGAGCCGGTCCGGACGGAGTGGGGTCGACGGCAGGGCCCCAACCCCACTTTGATAAATAGATCAGGGTGGGGGTCAGGGGTCGTCGGGAGGGGGGGGTAGGGTGGGGGTCGACGATCCGGGTCAGATCCTCGGTGCCCAATGTCCGCTGAGCGGGCTGACTCGCCACTGAAACGTTCGCTCAGTGGTTGCGGAGAGCGTCGATCAGTTCGGCCTTCGACATCCGGGAGCGACCCCGGATGCCGAGTTCGGCCGCGCGCTTCAGCAACTCCGCCTTGGTCCGCTCGTCGTAGTCCTTCGCGGTGCCGCCCCGGCGGCCGACCGACTCCCGGGACGACGCCGCGGCAGCGTTGGCGATGCGGGCGGCCTTCTCCTTGCTTGCGCCGTCGTCACGAAGCGCCTCGTAGAGTTCCTTGTCCTTCACCGAGGGTCCGGGATCGCGTCTGGGCATGGCTCCTCCTTCGTCCTGGTTGTCTCCATACCCACTCCGCGGCCGGGCCAAGCCTTGACCCTGCGGCGAACGATCGACGCCGGGGTTGCGCGATTCGCCCTTCGGGCGCGGGATCGCTGCTAGCGTTTCGGTGTCGATCTCGCGGAAGTTCGACACCGCGTGCACATTCGATCTCTCGAACCTTCGGGCACTGGCCTAGGAGACGCATGTCCATGGACGAGTTGGCGCTGGGGTTTCGGGACGAATCAGGAGATCGGGTGGCGGAGCCGACCGGCGCGACCGCGCCGCTGGAAGCCGAGTCCGGCCCGGACGCCGAGCCGGGCGACGCCGCCTGGCGCCGGGCGGTGATTCGGGCGATCCGGGACGGGCTGGTGATCTTCGACTCCGAGGGCCTGGTGCTGGAGCTCAATCGGGCATTCACCGAACTGCTGGGTTACAGCCTGGCCGACGGCCCCTTCCGTCCGCCCTACCCGTGGTGGCCCACCGAGCAGGAGGATCCCGAGGCGCTGGCGCAGATCCTGACCGCCTACGCGGCGATCCAGCGGGGCGAGGAGGTGGAGAGCGAACTGCGGCTCTACCGGCGGGACCGTCGTCCGCTCTGGGTGCTCTCCACCGGTGCGACCATCCACCATCAGTCGATGGGGCCCACCCAGCTGCGCATCATGCGGGACATCACCCGGGCCAGGGAGGCGCGGGAGCGGCGGGCGGCGGCGGCCGAGGTGAGCCAGGACTTCGCCACGGTGGACGATCTGGCCGCGCTGATCGGCATCGCCGAACACGGCTTCGGGCTGCTGTTCGACGGCACCTGCACGATCCGGCTGAGCGATGGCGGTGGGCCGATGTGGTTCAGCGCGGCGGACGCGGTCGCGGCCGATCAGCTGCCGGCCGCCGTGCTGGCCGGGCTGGATGGCGAGCGCGATCCCGATACCGTCCGGCGCCGGCCCGGGATCCTGCTGGTGGCGCCGACCCCGGACAGTGACGCCCGGGCCTGGATCCAGTTCCCGCAGCCTCGCCGGATCGCCCTGGAGGAGATGATCGCCGCCGACCTGCTGGCGGCAGCCTTCGCCGCGGCGCTGGGACGGGTGGCCGCCGCGGTGCAGGCCGCCGATCGGGTCGCGAACCTGCAGGTGGCGGTGGAGAGCCACCGGCTGATCGGGCAGGCCACCGGGATTCTGGTGGAGCGACATCGGGAGCTTCCCGGGGCGGCTTTCGAGCGGCTTCGCCGGGCCAGCCAGCAGCGCAATCTGAAGCTGCGCGATCTCGCCGCCCAGGTGATCGAGACCGGCGCTGATCCCGAGGACGTCTGACCTTCGGCGAGGACGTTGGTTCGCGCCGAACGCGTGACAGCGGGGCGTGGCGGGTATCCCTCCAGTACGGGTGAGCACGCTGGGCCCGCGGGCTCCTCCCGAGGTGCGCCGGTTGAACCCGCAGCCGGCGCACCGCCCGGCCCGGCGGCGCACGTCCGTCCAGCCAGGGTGTTTAGCCGGTGGCGGGGTGGGTACTGGATGGCTAAACCCGAGCAACGAAAGGAACTCATCATGGGTATCGAAGACAAGGTCAGGAACGCCGCGGAGGACGCCGCGGGCAAGGTGAAGGAAGGCGTCGGCAAGCTCACCGACAACGAGCGGCTGGAGGCCGAGGGCAAGGTCGACCAGGCCCGTGCGGCGGTGAAGAAGACCGCCGAGGACGTCAAGGACGCCGTCGAAGACCAGCTGCGCGGCTGAGAGGATCATCAATGGCTACCTTGCTGTGGATAGTGGCCGTGGTGCTGGTGGTTTCCGGCATCTTCGCGATCGTCAGGAAGCAGCTCCTGTGGGGCATCGTCCTGATCGTCGTCGGCCTGGCAGTTGGGCCGGGCGGGGTGAGCCTGTTCACCTGAGCCGACTGACATCCGGCCCGATGGTGGCCCGCGAGGCGCAACGCGCCCGCGGGCCACTTCGCTGTCGTGCCGTGGCCGGCCCGGATGGAGCGGATGGAACGGCCGCCGGGATTGAAACACCAGCCGCCGGGTACAGCGGAACCATGAGCGAGTTGGCAAACCAGGAGACCTCCGCACCGACGCAGACCTTCCCACCGCAGGAACAGCAGCCACCCGGCCTGACCGGTGAGATGCATCCCCGGCCCGACCACGGCGAGGACAGCTATCAGGGCCGCGAACTGCTGGTCGGTAGGCGGGCACTGATCACCGGCGGGGACTCCGGAATCGGCCGCGCGGTAGCGATCGCCTTCGCCCGCGAGGGCGCCGACGTCGCCATCGCCCACCTGCCGGAGGAGGAGGCGGACGCCCGGGAGACCGCGGCCCTGGTGGAGCAGGCCGGACGAAGGGCGCTCACTCTCACCGTCGACCTCACCGACCTGGATCAGTGCCGACGGCTGGTGGCCGAGGCGGTGACCGGCCTCGATGGGCTGGATCTGCTGGTGAACAACGCCGGCTTCCACTTCACCCGGCAGGGCGCGGGCACCCTGGAGGGACTGGACCCCGAGCTGGTCGAGCGGGTGCTGCGGACCAACTTCGCCGCCGTGCTGTGGCTCTGCCAGGCGGCGTTGCCCTACCTGGCGCGGGGCTCGGCGATCATCAACACCAGTTCGATTCAGGCCTACCAGCCCTCGGTCCAACTGCTCGACTACGCCGCCACCAAGGCAGCGGTCAACAGCCTCACGGTGAACCTGGCCGAGCAACTGGGCCCGCGGGGCATCCGGGTGAACGCGGTCGCGCCCGGCCCGATCTGGACGCCGCTGCAGCCCGCCACCCGGGATGCCGACGAGGTCACCAGCTTCGGAGCCGACACGCCGCTCGGCCGGGCCGGCCAGCCGGCGGAGGTGGCCCCCGCCTTCGTGTTCCTGGCCTCGGAGCACACCGCCAGCTACGTCTCCGGCAGCATCGTTGGGGTGACCGGAGGAAAGGCCACGCTGTAAGCCTCATCGCGGTCTTGATCAGGCCACCGCCGGCTGGGGCGGTTGAAGCTCCTGCCGCAACCGGGCCAGCAGGGATCGCAGGATGCGGGACACCTGCATCTGCGACACCCCCAGCCGCTGCGCGATCTCGGTCTGGCTGCAGTCCTCCCCGAATCGCCAGCTGAGCACCGCCCGCTCCCGGCCGGAGAGGGTGGCGAGTGCCCGCCGCAGATCGATGCGATCGACCAGTTGATCGAAGGCATCGCGCTCGGCCACCACCAGGTCGCCGATCGAGCCGGAGCCACCCCCGAGGGAGGCCTCCAGCGACACCGCCCGGTAGCCGCCACCGGCCGCCAGGCACTCCCGCAACCGAGCCGGGTCCACCCCGAGGTGTTCGCTGAGCTGGTCGACGCTGACGCCGTGGCCGAGTTCCTGTTCCAGCGCCCGGCGGCGCCGGGTGGAGCGGGAACGCAACTCCTGGAGTTGGCGCGGCGGGCGGACCAGCCAGCCGTGGTCGCGGAAGTGCCGCTTCAACTCACCGGTGATGGTCGGCACCGCGAAGGAGGCGAAAGGTCTCCCCGCGCCGGGTTCGAAGCGTCGGATGGCCAGCAGCAACGCGGTACGGGCCACCTGCAGTAGGTCGTCCCGTTCGGTTCCCCGGCCGACATACCGCCCGGCCAGGGCGTCGCAGAGGGGAAGGTTCACCCGCAGCAACTCCTCCTCGAGCTGTTCGGCCCGGCGGGGATCCCGGCTGGCCTGAAGTTCGGCGAAGAGTTCGGCGGTGCGCTGTTCGCGCTGATTGGGGACGGACGCCAGTGCAACTCCACGTGCCATGGCTCGCTCCCTTCCGTGAAAGGCGTCGGAGTCGGCACGTGGTTTGACCGCTCGGACCCTGCCAGCCTGGCACGCTTCCACCGCGGGCTGCAATACGCGCCGGGGTATCAGGCCCAGCGGTCGCCACTCGTCCGGCCTGCCTCGGTACTGATTGGAGCGGCCGTCCGTGGGTACCGGGAGGGTGACGCGAGCTTCCGGTTCCGCGGTGGCACCGAGCCTGCTCACGTCCTGGTCGAGAGGGGCCGAGGATGCGCGGTGGGACGATGGGCAAGGTGAACCCGCCACGCAGCTTCGGGGTCGAGGAGGAGCTCCTCCTGGTCGACGCCGTGAGTCGCCGGCCGGCCGCTCTCGGCGAGGTGATCACGGCCGCCGCCGGGCCGTCCGCCACCCGTCATCGGCTGACCGCCGAGCTCAAGCAGGACCAACTCGAGGTGGTGGTTCCGCCACAGACCAGCTTCCAGGCTCAGCTGGACGCGATCCGGACCGGTCGGGCGCTGGCCGATCAGGCCGCCGCGGCGCACGGTGCCCGGGTGGTCGCGCTGTCCACCTCGCCCTGGCCGGGGGCTTCCGGCGTCGTCCCGGGGGCCCGGAACGAGCGGATCAGGCACGGGTTCGGCATCACCGCGGTGGAACAGCTGACCTGCGGCTTCCACGTCCATGTCGGCGTCGACTCCGCCGAGCAGGGGGTCGCGGTGCTCGACCGACTCCGGGGGTGGCTGCCGGTGGTGCTGGCGCTGAGCACCAACTCCCCGTTCTGGCAGGGCCGGGACAGCGGGTTCGCCAGCTATCGGTATCAGGTCTGGAGCCGGTGGCCGACCGCCGGCCCGACCGGGATCTTCGGCAGCGCGGCGGCCTACCACCGGCGCCGCGACGAACTGCTGGGCACCGGGGTGCCGCTGGACGACGGCATGCTGTACTACGACGCGCGGCTCTCCGTCCGCTACCCGACGGTCGAGATCAGGGTGGCCGATGTCTGCCTGGTCGCCGAGCACGCCGCGGCGATCGCCACGCTGGTGCGAGCCCTGGTCGAGGCCTCGGCCCGGCAGACGGCGGACGGGGTGCGACCTGCGGAGTTGTCGAGCGCCCTGCTGCGGGCGTGGAGTTGGCGGGCCAGTCGATACGGGTTGACGGAGGCCCTGGTCGATCCCGCAACCGGGGTGCTGGCACCGGCCGTCGATGTGGTCGCCCGGTTGCTGGACTTCGTCGCCGACGCGCTGGTCGAGGACGAACGCGAGCCGGTCCGGGAGGTGGTCGACGACATCCTTCGGCGGGGCACGGGGGCGGAGCGGCAGCGCAGTCTGCGGCCACAGACCGGTGGGCTCTCCGAGGCCGAGGTGGTCGGGATCGTCGAGTTCGCGCTGCGGACGACGCACCACGAGGTCGACGGCCCGGTCGAGGCTCCGGTGACGGGGACGCGTGACCTGCTTCCGCCCTAGGCAGCCGGCCACCCAGCCTGACGGGGCTACCGGCGGGTCACGATCGCTCCCGTCCGCGCTGCAGGAAGGACGCGGTGAGCGCAACGGCACGGTCGGGGTCGCGACCGAGGTCGGCCAGCAGGGAAGCGGCCAGCGGGCCGGGCAGTTCGGCGAGCGCCATCGCCAGCCGTTGCCGGCCGGCGGCATCGCAGCGCGGGAGCTCGGCGGCCAGAGCCCGGGCGATCGGGGCGGCCTGGTCAGCCGACTGAGCGAGGGCGGCCAGCACCTCCGCCGCCTCCACGTCGTCCCTGCCTTCGACGATCAGAGCCACCAGGACGGGGACGGCGTCGATCTCTCCCAGCCGGCCGCGGGCCAGCGCGGCTCGTCCCCGAACGAAGGGATCGGGGTGCCCGAGGGCCTCGGCCAGCGCGGCCAGCGCGGCTGGCGAACCGAGCTTGGCCAGCGCCATGACGGCTCGGCGACGCCGCTGGTCCAGCGGCGATTCCAGGCCGCGGGCGAGCACGGGGACGGCGCGGTCACCACTGTGCGCCAGCGCCCACTGCAGCGCGCCGGAGACGTTGGCGTCGGCCTCGTCCAGCAGCGCCTCCGCCAGCGCCTCGGCATCCTGGCCGGCGTCGCCCCGCGACAGCACCAGCCGCTGCCGGGTCGACGGGTCGGCGGCGCCGAGCCCGCGCAGCAGTTCGATGGTGCGAACCACGTCCGCCCAGGCGGTGGGTGCGCTGGCCCGGACCTGTTCGAGCCGGCCGAGCAGTTCCTGGTCCCGCGCGATCCGGTCGCGGGTGCGGGAGAGCAGCTGGTCGACCACGCTGGCCGGGTTGAACGAGAGGTCGGCGAGCACCTCCCCGATCTCCGGCAGGCTCAGCCCGAGCGACCGCAGGCCCTCGACCTGGAACAGCCGGTGGACATCCTCCTCGGTGTACTCCCGGTAGTCGCCGGCCGTCCGCCGGCTCGGGCTCACCAGCCCCAGCCGGTCGTAGTGCCGCAGCATGCGGGCGCTGACGCCGCAGCGCTGGGCGAGCTCACCGATCAGCACCAGGTCACTCCGAGACCAGCGGTGCGCCACCCAGCGCCAACAGGCGGTTGGCCTCGGCGAGCGCGGCGGCGAACTGCTCGTCGGGGTCGCGCAGCAGCCGTTCGGTGGCGATCGCGTGGGCCTTCACCGCGGTGCGTCGATCCGACTTCGCCCGGGCGAGCACCGGGACGGCGGCGTCGTCGAGCGCCACCAGGGCGCGGCTCAGGCTGCGCTGCAACTCGGCGTCGGCCCGGCCCAGTTGCGTCGACAATCGGGCTGCCAGCCCCGCCTCCTCACCTTCCGGGACGAGGGCCGCGGCGGCCCGCCAGGCGGAGCGGGCGATCTCGTCGTCGGCGTCCGACACGAACCCGACCACCGCCGGCCAGGCCCGCCGATCGCCCAGCTTGGAAAGGGTGTGCAGCGCCTGGCTGCGCGCCTGCGGCAGGGCGGAGTCCAACTCGGCCAGCACCCGGTCGACGGTGCTCTGCCGGTCGTAGCAGGTCAGCGCCCAGCTCAGGGTGTCGCGGACGAAGAAGTCCGGTTCGACGGCGCAGCGTTCGAGCAGCACTCCGGCCCCGACGGTGTCGGGATGGGTTCCGGCGAACAGCGCCGCCTGCAACCGGGCCGAGGCCGACTCGGCCGTCAGGGCCCGCTCCAGTCGCGCCCGATCCTGCTCGGTCATGGTGACCACCTCCTACCGACAAGTAGAAACCTTCTCACCGTGACAAGGTCAAGTCGGCGGCCGGCGTGGGCGGACGTCGTCGACCGCCGAGGAGGTCGAGGTGGGCTGACCTGCTGCGTCCCGGCAGAGATTGTGATGTGCTGAGGGCATGCACGGAGCAGTCATCCACGGCCCGCACGACGTCCGCTACGAGGAGCGCGAGCACCCGACCATCGTCGAACCCACCGACGCGGTGATCCGGACGGTCGCTGCCTGCGTCTGCGGTTCCGACCTGTGGCGCTACCGCGGGATCCAGCCGGTGCCGAAACCCACCCCGATCGGACACGAGTACTGCGGGATCGTGGAATCGGTCGGCGAGCAGGTGACCACGGTGCGTCCCGGCGAGTTCGTGGTCGGCGGCTTCCTGCACTCCGACAACACCTGCCCGGTCTGCCGCAAGGGCGCCCACGCCAACTGCCAGCACGGCGGCGGCTACCAGGGCTGCCAAGCCGAGTTCCTCCGCGTCCCGAACGCCGACGGCACCCTGCTGGCCACCCCGGGTCTGCCGGAGGACGACCTGATCCCCAGCATCCTCACCCTGTCGGACGTGATGTGCACCGGCTGGCACGCGGCGGTCAGCGCCGGCGTCACGGTCGGCAGCACGGTGGCGGTGGTGGGCGACGGCGCGGTCGGGCTGTGCGGGGTGCTGGCGGCGGTGCAGCTGGGCGCCGGCACGGTGATCGCGATGAGCCGGCACACCGACCGGCAGGCGATCGCCACCGAGTTCGGCGCGACCCACATCGTGGCCGAGCGGGGCGAGACGGGCATCGCCCGGGTCCGGGAGCTCACCGACGGCATCGGTGCCGACTGCGTGCTGGAATGCGTCGGGACGCAGGATTCCCGCGACCAGGCGGTCGGCGCGGTCCGGGACGGCGGCAACCTCGGCCTGGTCGGGCTGCCCCACGGCGAGTTCCCGATCGACCAGCTGTTCTGGCGCAATGTCGGGCTGAAGGGCGGGCCGGCGCACTGCCGGGCCTACCTGCCCGACCTGCTGGATCTCGTCCTCACCCGGCAGATCAACCCCGGCCGGGTGTTCGATCTCGAACTGCCGCTCTCCCAGGTCGCCGAGGCCTACGCCGCGATGGACGAGCGGCGCGCCACCAAGGTGCTGCTCCGACCCTGAGCCCGGGTGGTCACGCCCCGACCGGATCGGGCCGGCGCCGTTCGGCGGGCATGAACCAGGACAGCCCCGCTCCGGCCAGCAGAATGAGCGCGCCGGCGGCGAAGGCGGCCGGCATGCCGAGGCTGTCGGCCAGCGCGCCGGCGGCCAGCGGGCCGAGGATGGTGCCGACATCGGTCGACATCGATTGAATCGCGATCGGCTGGCTGCCGGCGCCCCGGGCGGCGTCGCCCAGCGCGGCGGTGGGGGCGGTGCCGAGGGCGGCCGCGCCGAGCCCGTAGACGCAGAGCACGCCGATCAGCCAGACCAGGCTGGGCGCGAACGGCAGCACCAGGGTGGCGGCGGCGGTGGTGACCCCGCCGGCGATCATCAGCGGCCGGCGTCCGATCAGGTCGGTGGCCCGGCCAGCCGGGTGCAGGGCCAGACCCTGCGCGACCGCGGCGATGGCGAACGCGATCCCGGTCCAGGTGGGGTCGGCACCCAACCCGGCCACGATCAGGATCGGCACCAGCGACGAGCGCACCCCGAAGGACTGCCAGCCCTGCCCGAAGCCGAGCAGACACGCCGCCTGGAACCGGACGTCGGCCAGCACCACCCGCAGCGGCCGGGTGATCTCCTCCGGCCCGGCGCTCTGCAGCGCCCGCGGATCGTGCAGCTGGGTGAAGGCGATCGCACCGGCGACCAGCAGCGTCCCGGCGTAGAAGAAGAACGGCGCGGTCATCGAGATCCCGGCCAGCACGCCGCCCACCGCCGGTCCGGCCATGCCCCCGATCAGGAAGCTGCCCTGGTAGAGCCCGGCGGCGCGACCCCGCTGGCCGGCCGGCACGCTGGCCAGCAGCAGAGCGGTGGCCGAGATGCTGAACATCGCCGAGCCGACCCCGCCGACCGCGCGCCAGAGCAACAGCTCGGGGTAGCTGCCCGCCACGCCGCACAGCGCGGACGAGATCCCGACGATCCACATCCCGACCCCGATGGTGCGGCGATGGCCGATCCGGTCCGAGATCCGGCGGCAGAACGGGCTGGTGACCAGCCGCACCGCGGCGAACGCCGAGACCACCAGGCCGATCAACAGGTTCGACACCCCGAACGAGCGGGCGAACAGCGGCAGCACCGGGATCATCACGCCGAAGCCGATCGCCACGAAGAAGGCCGACAGGGTGAGCATCAGCACCACGCGGGGGAGTCCCTGCCCCGTTCGCCGACCGCCGATCCACCGCACCCGGCCAACCTATCGCCGCCGGGCGGGGGCGATCGACCACGCGCCGTCGGACCAGGCCGACCATGACCCGATCTCGCCTCGTCCCGCGGGTTCGACCGGCTGGAGATCACGGCTAAACTCACTGAGCACAGTTGAAGGGGTGGTGACGTGACGGGCGGTTCGGGCTCGGATGTAGCGGTGGTGCTGGTCAATCTGGGGACCCCGGACTCGTCGGCCCTGCCGGACGTCCAGAAGTACCTGCGCGAGTTCCTCACCGACCGGCGGATCATCCCGCTCCACCCCTGGCTGTGGCGTCCGATCCTGGAGTTGCGGGTGCTGCAGGTGCACGCCCGCGCCTCGGCCGAGAAGTACGCCTCGGTCTGGTTGCCCGGCGGCTCGCCGCTGATGGTGCACTCCCAGGCCCAGGGCGCCGCCCTGGCCGACCGGCTGGGCGACACCGCCCGGGTGGCGATCGCGATGCGCTACGGCAACCCCAGCCTCTCCAGCGTGCTGGACGACCTGCAGCAGTCGGGCATCCGGCGGGTGCTGCTGGTGCCGGCCTACCCGCAGTTCTCCACCACCACCGTCGCCACCGTGATGGACGCGCTGGCCCGCCACATCCAGGCCCGGAACGATCAGCTGGAATACCGCATCGTCCGCGACTTCCACGACGACCCGGCCTACATCGAGGCCTGCGCCGCGCTGATCGAGCAGACCTGGCAGCGGGAGGGACGCCCCGACTTCGCCGCCGGCGACAAGCTGCTGCTGAGCTACCACGGCATCCCGGTCTCGATGGTCGCCGACGGCGATCCCTACCCGGTCGAATGCCAGCGCACCACCGAGCTGCTGCGACAGCGGTTGGGGCTGACCGCGGCCGAGTGCGAGATGGCCTACCAGTCCAAGTTCGGCCGGGGGGAGTGGCTCACCCCGGCGACCATCGAACACGTCGCCGAACTGGCCCGGGCGGGGGTGAACCGGCTGGACGTATTCTGCCCCGGTTTCGTCGCCGACTGCCTGGAGACCGAAGAGGAGATCGGCATGCTGAACCGGGAGGAGTTTCACGCCCACGGTGGCAAGCACTTCGTCCGGGTGCCCTGCCTGAACGACTCCCCGGCCTGGATCGACGCGCTCACCCAGCTCGCGGTCCGGCAGCTCGGCGGCTGGGTGGACGCCGCGAGCCCGGCCGGGGTGGCCACCGACTGACACCCGAGGCCTCAGCGGCCCGCTCTTCGTGGCAGGCTTGGGCCATGAGCGGATTCTTCGCAGCCCGGAACAACGCCAGCGACCCGTGGTTCCGGGTCGGCCGGCTGGAGGTCGGCACGGTGATGCTGGTCGTGGCCGCGGTGGTCTTCTCGTGGCTGGCCTACGCGCTCTGCCCGGCGTTCTCCGATCTGCTGGCCTACTACCCCCAGCAGGTCGTCGAGGGCCAGGTCTGGCGGCTGGTGACCTGGCCGCTGTCCAACGCCCCGGGGCTGTGGGGTGTGCTCTCGCTGTTCTTCTTCTGGTACTTCGGCACCGACCTGGAACAGGCGGTGGGGCGCAAGTCGGATGGCCTGGCTGCTGCTCGGCATGTGGGCCAGCCTGACGGTGGCCGCCTCGCTGGTGAGCCTGCTGCTGGGTGAGGGCCGCTACCTGGCCGGGATCGGCATGGTGCAGTTCGCGGTGCTGCTGATCTGGATCGCGGAGTACCCCGACCGACGTTTCCTGTTCAACATCCCGGCCTGGGCCTTCGGCCTGGTGCTGGTCGGGCTGGAGGTGCTGCAGTCGGTGGCGGCGCGGGACTTCGGTGGGCTGCTCAGCCTGGCGCTGGGGATGCTGCTGATCGCGGTCGCCGCCCGGCGAGCGGGATTGCTGGCCGGCTACCGATGGATTCCGGGTGGGCGAAGCCGGCCGAAGGCGCGACAGCCCAGCCGGCCGCGGCGTCCGCCAAGCCGTCCAATCGGCGGGCGGCCAAGCAGTCCGCCCGCACCGTCTCGGATCGGGAACGGCTGGATCAACTGCTCGACCAGATCAACGATCAGGGGATCGGCAGTCTCACCGACGCGCAGCGCAAGGAACTGCTGCGACTACGGGAACGGCTGCGCCGGGGCTGAGACCTTGCCTTAGCCGGGAGGGTCAGCCTTCGCCGCCGTTGCGGCGCAGCACCTCGGAGAGCCGCTCGGCCGCGGCGATCACCGCCGGGGCGTGCAACCGTCCGGGCTGGCGGGAGAGCCGTTCGATCGGACCGGAGACGCTGACCGCAGCGATCACCTTGCCGCTGGGGGAGCGGACCGGCGCCGACACCGAGGCCACCCCGGCCTCGCGTTCGGCCACCGACTGCGCCCAGCCGCGGCGCCGGACGGTGGCCAGCGCGACCGCCGAGAAGGAGGCGTTCTGCAGACCGCGCTGGATTCGCTCCGGATCCTCCCAGGCCAGCAGCACCTGCGCGGCCGAACCGGCCGCCATGGTGAGCTGGGAGCCGACCGGAATGGTGTCGCGCAACCCGGACGGACGCTCCGCAGCAGCGGCGCAGACCCGGAACTCACCCTGCCGGCGGAACAACTGGGCGGACTCGCCGGTGATGTCCCGCAGCCGGGCCAGCACCGGGCCGGCGGTGGCCAGCAGCCGGTCCTCGCCGGCGGCGGAGGCCAGCTCGGTCAGCCGGGGGCCGAGCACGAAACGTCCCTGCAGATCACGGCTGACCAGGCGGTGGTGTTCCAGCGCGACGGCGAGCCGGTGAGCGGTAGGACGGGCCAGGCCGGTGGCCGTGACCAGGCCGGCGAGAGTGGTGGGCCCCTGTTCCAGGGCGGTCAATACCAGAGCTGCCTTGTCGAGCACCCCGACACCGCTAGAGTTGTCCATACCTTGATACTGCCGTCTCGTATCATGAAATGCAAATCTGCTACGGTGTGAGCTTGTTAAGAAGCCCCGCGAAAGCGGGCGGAACACTTCGGGAGACCCGATGGGGAAAACACTCAGCGACAAAGTGTGGGAGAGCCACGTGGTGCGCAGCGCGCCCGGTGAGCCCGATCTACTGTATATCGACCTTCACCTCGTGCATGAGGTCACCAGCCCGCAGGCCTTCGACGGCCTCCGGCTGGCCGGTCGGGGCGTCCGGCGGACGGATCTGACCCTGGCTACCGAGGACCACAACACCCCGACGCTGAACATTCTGGCCCCGATCGCCGACCCGGTGAGCAAGCTGCAGGTCGACACCCTGCGCCGCAATGCCGACGAGTTCGGCGTCCGCCGGCACAGCCTGGGCGACAAGGACCAGGGCGTGGTCCACATCATCGGCCCGCAGCTGGGGTTGACCCAGCCCGGCCTGACCGTGGTCTGCGGCGACTCCCACACCTCCACCCACGGCGCCTTCGGGGCGCTGGCCTTCGGCATCGGCACCTCCGAGGTGGAGCACGTGCTGGCCACCCAGACCCTGCCGCAGGCCCGTCCCAAGACCATGGCGGTCAACGTCAACGGCGAACTGCCCGAGGGCGTCACCGCCAAGGACATCGTGCTCACCCTGATCGCCAAGGTGGGCACCGGCGGCGGCCAGGGCTACGTCGTGGAGTACCGCGGCAGCACCATCGAGAACCTCTCGATGGAGGGCCGGATGACGATCTGCAATATGAGCATCGAGTGGGGTGCCAAGGCCGGCATGATGGCCCCGGACGAGACCACCTTCGCCTACCTGAAGGGACGCCCGCACGCCCCCGAGGGCGAGGACTGGGACGCCGCGGTGGCCCACTGGAAGACCCTCTACTCCGACCCGGACGCGGTGTTCGACCGCGAGGTGAACATCGACGCCGCCACCCTGACCCCGTTCGTCACCTGGGGCACCAACCCCGGCCAGGGGGTGCCGCTGGGCGGCGCCGTCCCGGCCCCGGAGGACTTCGACGACCCGGTCGACCGTTCGGCCGCCGAACGCGCGCTGACCTACATGGACCTGCGGGCCGGCACCCCGATGCGGGAGATCAAGGTCGACACCGTCTTCCTGGGCTCCTGCACCAACGGCCGGATCGAGGACCTGCGCCTGGCGGCCTCCGTGCTGCAGGGCAAGAAGATCGCCGACGGTGTGCGGATGCTGGTCGTCCCCGGCTCGGCCCGGGTCCGGCTGCAGGCCGAGCAGGAGGGCCTGGACCGGGTCTTCCTCGACTTCGGCGCGGAATGGCGGGCCGCCGGCTGCTCGATGTGCCTGGGCATGAACCCCGACCAGCTGGCTCCGGGGGAGCGGGCCGCGTCCACCTCGAACCGCAACTTCGAGGGCCGCCAGGGCAAGGGCGGACGCACCCACCTGGTGTCCCCGCCGGTCGCCGCGGCGACCGCGATCCGCGGCACCCTCAGCTCGCCGGCCGACCTGTAAGGATCACTGATGGACAAGTTCAGCACCCACACCGGGATCGCGGTCCCGCTGCGCGCCAGCAATGTCGACACCGACCAGATCATCCCGGCGGTCTACCTCAAGCGGGTGACCCGCACCGGCTTCGAGGACGGCCTGTTCGCCGCCTGGCGGAACGATCCCGAGTTCGTCCTGAACCAGGGCGCCTACACCCAGGGCTCGATCCTGGTCGCCGGCCCCGACTTCGGCACCGGCTCCTCCCGCGAGCACGCCGTCTGGGCACTGCAGAATTACGGCTTCAAGGTGGTGATCGGCTCCCGGTTCGGCGACATCTTCCGCTCCAACTCCGGCAAGGCCGGTCTGGTGATCGCGGTGGTCGAGCAGGAGGTCGTGGAGAAGCTCTGGGAGATCGCGGAGAGCGAGCCGGGCATCGAGTTCACCGTCGACCTGCACCACCGCACCATCGAGGCGGCCGACAACGTCTTCGACTTCCAGATCGATGACTACACCCGGCATCGCCTGCTGGAGGGGCTGGACGACATCGGTCTGACCCTGCAGCACGTCGACCTGATCGAGGCCTACGAGGCGAAGCGGCCGGCATGGCTCCCGCGGACCCTGCCCGCCAGGACCGCGGGCTGACCTCGCGCCTGCCGCTGCGGCAGGCCAACCCGAACCCGGTGCAGCCGGCCTACCGCCGACTGGCCTGGTTCGGCGGCTGGTTGCTGCGCCGGCTCACCCGGCAGGACTGGGACGAGGCCCCGCAGCTGCCGCGTAACGGCCCGGTGATCGTGGTGGTGAACCACATCTCCAACGCCGACCCGGTGGTGTTCGCGCACTATCTGATCTGGCACGGCCGCTGGCCACGGTTCCTGGCCAAGATCGAGGTCTGGTCCATGCCGGTGGCCGGCTGGGTGGTGCGGGCCACCGGTCAGATCCCGGTCCGTCGCGGCGCGCAGGACGCCGCCGACTCGCTGGCCGCCGCCAGGGCGGCGCTGGAAGCGGGGAAGTGCGTGGTGATCTACCCCGAGGGCACCATCACCACCGCGCCGGGCGCCTGGCCGATGACCGGACGGACCGGCGCCGCCCGGCTGGCGCTGGCCACCGGGGCGCCGGTGGTGCCGGTCGGCCAGTGGGGCGCCCAGGCGCTGTTGGGCGGCAAGAAGCCGACCTGGCCCCGGCTCATCCCCAGGCCCACCATGACGCTGCGCACCGGCCCGGCCGTCGACCTGGCCGACCTCGTCGGCCGGACCGACCGCGACGCCGCGGTCGAGGCGACCGACCGGATCATGGCCGCGCTGGTCGCCGTGGTGGAGCGGATTCGCGGCGAATCGGCGCCGGCGGTGCGCTTCGACCCGCGGCTGGGCCGGTAGTCTTCAAACGACCCCTCAGCTTGACGAACGGTCCCTGAGCTTGACGAAGGGCCGTCCCCAGCGCCGAACCGCGAGAAGAGGCTCGATGACCGAATCACGTCCCACCGTTGCGCTGATCTTCGGCGGTACCAGTTCCGAGCACGAGATCTCCTGCCTGACCGCGGGCGGCGTGCTGCGCGCCATCACGGGCTGTGACGTGGTGCCGGTCGGGATCACCGGGGAGGGCGACTGGGTACGGGTGCCGCTGGAGACCGTGGCCGGCTACCAGGTGGCCGAGGGCGAACTGCCCCGGGTGACCGGTGACCTGCCGCAGGCGGTGCTGCTGCGCGGCCCGCGGGGCGCGCAACTCGCCACCCGGACGGGCGATCAGCTGACCGACCTGGTGGACGTGGACGTCGCCTTCGCGCTGCTGCACGGCCCCTACGGCGAGGACGGCACCATCCAGGGGCTGTTCGAGATGCTCGGGGTGCGCTACGTCGGCGCCGGGGTGGCGTCCAGCGCGATCGGGATGGACAAGGACCTGATGAAGCGGGCGATGTGGTCGGCCGGCCTGCCGGTCGGCCGCTGGATCGCGATCCACCCGGGCGGCTGGCAGCGCGACCCGGAGCGCTGGACGGCGGCGGTCGCCGGCCTCGGCTACCCGGTCTTCGTCAAGCCCGCCCGGGGCGGGTCGAGCCTGGGCATCTCGCGGGTGGACGCCGCCGAGGACCTGTCGGCGGCGATCGAGCTGGCGCTGCGGTACGACCCCAAACTGGTGATCGAGGCGGGCTTCGTCGGCTGCCGCGAGATCGAGGTGGCGGTGCTGCAGGGCCGCGACGGCCAGCCGCCGCGGGCCTCCGTCCCCGGCGAGATCGTGCTGCACCGGCAGGACAGCTTCTACGACTTCGATTCCAAGTACCTCGGCGACGACGACGTCACCCTGGAGCGTCCGGCCCGGCTCACCCCGGAGCAGACCGAGCAGGCCCGCCGACTGGCCGCCCGCACCTTCGAGGCGATGAACGTCGAGGGTCTGGCCCGGGTCGACCTGTTCCTGAACCCGGTGGGGGAGTTCTTCGTCAACGAGCTGAACACCATGCCCGGCTTCACCCAGACCTCGATGTTCCCGCTGCTGTGGCAGGCCAGCGGGCTGGAGTACCCGGAGCTGGTCCGGGAACTGATCGAACTCGGCCTGGCCCAGCAGCCGGGGCTGCGGTGATGGCCGGGACGGTCGGCGAGCTGGGCGAGTTCGGCCTGATCGCCGAGATCACCGCCGGGCTGGCCTCGGCCCCGAACGTGCTGGTCGGCCCGGGCGACGACTGCGCGGTGTTCGCCCCTTCCGGCCCGGTGGCGGTCTCCACCGACACCCTGGTCGAGGGACGGCACTGGCGGCCGAACTGGTCCAGCGCCCACGACGTCGGACGCAAGGCGGTCGCCGCCGCGGCCGCTGACCTGGAGGCCGAGGGCGCCCGCGGCATCGGCGTGGTGATCAGCCTGGCCATCCCGGCCGCCACGCCGGTGGAGTGGGTGCGGGAGTTCAGCGCCGGCGTCCGGGCGGAATGTGCCACGGCCGGCCTGGTGCTGCTCGGCGGCGACACCGTCGAGTCGCCGCAGATCGTGATCACCGCCACCGTCTTCGGTGAGTTGGTAAATCGTGCCCCGGTGACGCGGGCGGGAGCCCGTCCCGGGAACGTGGTGGCGATCCGCGGCCGGCTGGGCTGGGCGGCCGCCGGCCTGGCGGTGCTGAACCGCGGCTTCCGCTCCCCGGCCGCGGTGGTGAACGCCCATCGCGTCCCGGAACCGCCGTACGGGCAGGGCATTGTGGCGGCCGAGGCGGGGGCAACCGCCATGGTGGACGTCTCCGACGGACTACTGGCCGACCTCGGCCACATCGCCACCGCCTCCGGCGTGGTGATCGACCTGGATCCGGCCGCCTTCGACATCGCCGAACCGCAGACCGCGGTGGCCGCGGCGCTGGGCGGCAAGGATCCGCTGGCCTTCGTGCTGACCGGCGGCGAGGACCACGCCCTGGCGGCCTGCTTCCCGCCGGCGGCGGTGCCGCTCGGCTGGCAGGTGGTGGGGACCGTCCGGGCCGGTGAGCCCGCGGTGCTGGTCGCCGGAGCGGCCTGGGAAGGCGACCCCGGCTGGCGGCACTTCGCCGAATGAGCAGCCTGCCCTGGCACTCGCCGCACGGCCGGCGGTGGTGGTTCTTCCGCGGGCTGACCGCGGTCTGCGGTGTGGGATTCCTGCTGGACGGGCTGTGGGTGCGGAACTGGTCGGACGCCACCTCGTGGTTGCTGGTCTACGCCGTCCTCGGGGGGATCACCGCGCTGGGCACCTGGAGCATCGGCCGCTACGGCGACATCGAGGTGAGCCGGCGGGAGGTGCGGGTCGGGCGGGACCGGCTGAGCGCCGCCGAGATCGACCCGGCCTGGCTGAACCGGCTCGCCGATGGCGACCGGCCGGCGTTGGAGCAGGCCCCGCGGTTGCTGGGCGGCGCCTTCGAGGCCCCGGTCGGCTGGCAGGTGCTGCCGCTGCGGCTGACGGACGGACGGATGGTGGGGATCGCCAGCACCGATCCGGAGGAACTGCTCTCCGCGCTGCTCAGCCAACAGCGAGCGCGGCGCTAGCCCAGTTCGATGCCCGGCCGGCGACTACGCCAGGATGCCCATCCGGCCGGCCTGCAGGATGGCCTCGTCCCGGCCGTTCACCCCGAGCTTGCGATAGACCGCGGCGAGGTGCTTCTTCACCGTTCCGGGGGTGACGAAGAGCTGGGCCGCCGCCTTGTTCGCGCTGCGGTGCCGCGCGATCTCCTGCAGGGTGCGCAGCTCCATCTCGGTGAGCCGGCCGTAGCGCTTGGCGCGGGCCGTGACGGGTACCTCATCGACCATGCCGACCAGATCGCAGACGCCGGCCTGCTGGGCTGTGACGGCCAGCTCCCGCAGCAACTCGTAGGGCACGTTCTGCAGCGCGGACGGCAGTTGGCAGGTGGTGAGCAACCCGGTCGCCTCGCGCAGCATGAAGAAGGCGTCCTCGCGCCGGCCGCAACTCCACGCCGCGACCGCGCTGATCAGGAAGCGGTCGATTCGCTGCCGTGCCGTCGTGCCCGGAAGACCCACCTGCTGCGCGAGCAGCAGCGCCTCGACGTCGTCGCCGCGGAAGAGCGCGAACCGGGCCCGTTCCAGCCGCATCCGCACGTTGTCGGCGGGGGCGGAAGCCAACAGGTCGGCGGAGGTGGCCAGATCGCCGAGCGAGGTGCAGAGCATGATCTCGTAGCCGAGCAGGTACTCCGACCAGCTGCTGCTCGACCGCGGCACCTCGGGGATCCCCGCGACGCCGGCCCGCAGATGCGCCAGCGCGGAGCAGGTGGTGCGCACCTGGCGTATCGCCTGGGCCTGGGCGACGATCAGCAGCGGCCAGTACTCCAGGTGGGGGCCGAGGGCGCCGAGCCTGGCGTTCGCGCGCTGGAGTAGGGCATCCTCGCCCAGCTCGTAGGACAGGTGGGCGCGGGCCACCTCAGCCCCGGCCCAGGAGATGCTCGGCGCGACCGCGCCGGTGCGCTCGACGATGGCGTCCATCTCGCCGAGCGCGGCCGCGCAACTGCGCAGATCGCCTTCCAGCAGTTCGGCGAAGGCGAGCCCGCCGCAGGCGACCAGCAGCCAGCGATAGCCGGCCTCCGGAACGGAGCCGTCCGTCCCACCGGAGCGGCCGCCGGTCGAGCCGGCGATCATCCGCTCCGAGCGGCGCTTCAGCCGATGCAGATTGCGTCGCGCGCAGTCCAGGTCGCCGACCATGATCGCGGTGGTGGCCGCGAAGTGGAAGTAGGCGGGCAGGAAGCCGCTGAAGCTGGGCGCGCCCGCCACCGGCGCGTGCTCGGGCCCGGCTGTGGGATCGTCGTCGATCTGGCTCGGCGTGAGCAGGCCCTCGATGTGCTGCAGGATCTCGCGCGAGGCCTCGGGGCCCTCGAGCAGCCTGGCGACCGCCATCGCCTGGCAGAGCAGCGGGAAGTGCAGCGGGCCGGGAGGGGTCGCGATGCCCTGCGGCAGCTGGTCCTCCAGCCCCCGCGCCCAGATTCGCACCAGGTGCAGGATCCGCTCCGCGGACACGTCGACCTGCGGCAGCTCGAGGAAGATCAGGGCGAAGGTGATCGTTGGGTGGGCGAGCAGCGCCTCCTCCGGTACCGCCCGCAGCAGTTGGCTGCGGGCCCCGGGGTCGGCGGTGATCGCCGCGAAGTCGCGTCCGAGCAGAAGCTCGGCGGCATCGTAGCGGCCGGCGTCGCAGTACAGCCGAAAGGCAGCGAAGGGGTCGGTGCGCTCCAGCTCGGCGGCCCGGTCACGGTAGAGCCGCGCGCGTTCGGTGGCCGCCATGGACTGCGCGGCGAGGTCGTGCAGCGCAGCCCGCACCGACCGGTGGCAGGAGAACTCTGCCGGGTGCGCCCCGGGCCGTTCCACCAGCAGGCCGGAGCCGACCAACTGCCGGGCGGTGGCCAGTGCCGCGTCCGGGTTGGCGTCGAGCATCCGGGCGAGTTGGGTGAGGCCGATCGCGTCGAACTGCGCGGCGGCCAGCAGCACGCGCTGCGCCTTCGGGTCGAGGACCTCGAACGAGGCGCGCGCGAACGACGTCAGGTTGGCGACCGGATCGAAATCGAGCGAGGCCGGCCCACCCGCCCAGGCGCGGCCCTGGCGGGTGTCGAGGTAGAGCTCGTCGGAGCCGAGGTCGAGCGCGGCCGCGATCGCGAGCGGCCAGCCGTCGGCCCGCGCGAGGGCGGTGTCCAACCGATCGCTGGACGGGACGCCGAGCGAGTCGGCGAAACGCCGGGTCTCGTCGGGCTCCAGCACCAGGTCCGCGGGACCGATCCGCAGCAGCCGGACCTTCGCGCTGACCAGCGGGCTGTCGAGCAGGGTGACCCGCCGACCGGCCACGATCAACCGCAACTGCGGGGAGGCCGCCGACAGCTCGGCGATCGCGGAGTCGTTCGCCGGGCTGGTGGCCTGGTGGTAGTCGTCGATGACCAGGGTGAGCGGTGACCCGAGTCCGGCGGCGATCCGGATCGCCCGCCCGCACCGGATCCTCGCCCGACTCCGCGGTGTGCTTGGAGTGGGGGGTCAGCTCGCGCAGCAGCGCGGGCCAGAGCGCGTCCGGGGTGGTGTGTGGACCCGGCAGCCAACGAACCTGGCTCTGCGGGTCGCCGCCGTCGCCCAGCCAGGTTGCCACGGTCGCCGTCTTGCCGAAGCCGGTAGGGGCGCAGAGCACGGTGAGCCGGGTGCCGGTCGCGCCGACGAGTCGTTCGATCAACCGGGTTCGGGCGGGAAGCCGCAGCCGGCTGCCGTCGGACCCGGCCAACGGCGTTCCGGCGGCGACGCCGGAATCGTTGGTCGATCGCAGCATGGCCAGCCTTCCGATGCGTGGTGACCACCCTGTGGCCACAAGGGGGAATATTCGGGAGAAGGTTCCGACCAACCTGGTCTCGCCCCGCCCGGCCGAATGTACCTTCATTATCGCATCCCAGCTCTGACGGGTGAACTCTGCCGCGGCAGCATCCGTTCGATCGGTGGTGCCTGGAGTTCCCAGTGCCCACCGAACTTTCTCCCCCCGACAGGAAAGAGACGAACATGAAGAAGACGACCAAGGGGGTCATCGCGACCGGCGTGGCCGTCGTGCTGCTGCTCGGCGGCGGCGGAACCCTGGCCTACTGGAACGACAGCGCCAACCTCGGTGGGTCGAACACCATCACCGCGGGCACGCTGACCGTGGTGGCCAACGGCACCCCGACCTGGCGGATCAGGCACACCAGCGGCGCCGAGACCGCGGTCGCCGACGTCAGCGCGGTGCGGATCGTCCCCGGCGACGTCCTTCTCTACAGCGTCCCGGCGACCATCACCGCCCAGGGCCAGAACCTGCGCTTCCAGGTCGGCCTGGCCGGCGGTTCGGTCGCGGCGGCCGGCGGCAACGCGGCCAGCACCGCGCTGGCCGGCCGGCTCACCAACTCCGCGGTCTTCGCGGTGACCGGCGCGACCCCGGTCGGCGCCTCGGGCAACACCTTCGAGCACAAGAGCAATGCCACCGGCAGCTACGCCACCACCATCACCGCGACCATCACCTGGCCGTTCGACGGCACGCCCGCGCAGGACAACCCGGCGAAGACCGGCAGCGTCAACCTGGCCAACTTCGCGCTGACCGTCACGCAGATCGACGGCAGCATCACCATCCCGTAATGCCGTGGCCGGGGTGGGGGATCGACCCGCCCCGGCGTTGCGGTGCCGGCGGACGGCGCCGCCACCCCGGCAACGCGCGATCGCCGCGCCCGAAGACGGAGCCCACCATGACACGCATGAGACGAGTCGCGCGCCGACGCAGCCGGCGGCTGCGCGCGCTCGTCCAGGCGACCCTGGCCTCGGCTGTCGCCGTGGTGGTCGGGCTCAGCGGCGCCGGAGCGACCTACGCCTTCCTCAGCTCGACCGCGAACGCCCCGGGCGCGTCCGTCACCGCGGGGACGCTGACCCTGCAGGTCAATGGGGCGAGCTCGGCGGCATTGGGCGACTTCGCGGTCTCGCCGGCGACAGCGGTCGCCAAAGCGTTCCGGGTGACCAATACCGGTGATGCGCCGGCCACGCTGGCTGCTGGGATCGCGGCGTCCAGCACCCCGCAGATCGCCTCGCGGACGCGGGCACGGATCACCCAGGTGGCCAACGCCGCCGCCTGCACCACCGGGCTGGGCGGGACACAGCAGGCCTTGCCCAGCTACGCCGAGGCGCTGGGAGGTGGTCCGCTGGCCGCCTCGGCGAGCCGTTGGTACTGCCTGGAGGTGGCCCTGGTGGCCAACACCCCGGTCAGCACGAGCGGGCAGGGCCTCGACTTCACGATCACCGTCACCGGCACCCAGAGCGATGACTGAGATGCGAGACGGCAACAGCGCCAACGCCGCGCTCTCATGGATCGCGCGGCGGCGCCTCGCTCTCACCGCGGGAGTCACCGCCTTCCTGGTGGCGATCGGTGGCACCGCCGGCTGGGCGTACTTCACCGCCACCGCGACAGCCACCGGGTCGCTCAGTACCCGGGCCGTCTCAGTGGCCCACGCCGAACTTCAACAACATGGGCGCGACCTACCTGCCCAGCGACCTGACCGACACCGGCAGTTTCATGGTGACCAACACCGGCAGCGTGGCCGGCAGCGCCTCGGTGGACATCGCGGCGCCGGAATCGTGGGCCAGCGGCCTGCCGATCCGGGTCTGGCCGACCACGGCCGGCGCCTGCAATGTGGCTACTCCGCCTGGCTCAGCGGTCAGTGGTACCTGGGCCGATCCGCCAGCGCTCACTCCGTCGTTGGCCGCTGGAGCTTCGGTCACCTACTGCGTGCGCACCACGATCGTCGACTGGATGCCTCTCGCCACGGCCGGCGGTTCACGGCAGGCCAACCCGGTGATCACCGTCTCGCTCAGCGCGGACGGCTGGGCTGCTACCGCCCCAACCGCCACCCACGTGCAGCGGACGGCCGGGATGTACCCGCTCACCGCCAACTTCTTCAACGCCACTCTTTCCCGGTGGTTCACGGTGCGCGCCAATGCGGACACCGGCTACTGCCTCGATGTCAACGCAAGCGGCGGAGCTGGGACGGGGGTGCTCTCCTGGGGTTGCCACGCCAACTCGAATCAGCGCTGGGAGTTCGTGCCGGTCTCCGGCACCAACCAGTCACTGGTCACGATCAGGCCTCGGCACGCGATGACCACGCGCCTGGCCGACAGCGGCCCGGGCGTGGTGATCCAGACCAGTGCCAGCACGACCGCTCAGCGGTGGTACGTGCAGGCCATCGACGCGAACCGCTTCCAGTTGGTCAACCAGGCGACCGGCCTGTGTCTGGGTCTGTCGACCAGCCAGGGCGCGAGCGCCATGGTGGCCTGCAGTTCGGCGAGCGCGCAGTTGAGATTCCAGCGCGAGCCGCTGACGTTCGGTCAGTCGGGCGACACGCTGACGCTGAGCTTCAACTCGACCGTAACGGGCGGCACCCTGCAGCGCTGCAACAACGCCGCGTGCACCAGTCCGACGAACGTCGCCACGATCGCGAACATGGCGACGAGCATCAGTTTCAGCCGGGATGCGCAGGTTCCTTCAGGTACACGGATCTTCCGGATCATCGACGGCTCGTCGAACGTGCTCTGGAACGGCATTCAGCTCCGCCGTAACGGCAGCACCGTGACCGCTATCGCGGGGATCGGCTGATCGTGGGCAAAGTGCGTCCGAGGGGGACGAAGCCAGGTCGTGGGGTCGCCGGCGCCGTGCTGAGTTGGCTGTTCACGGTCGCGCTGCTCGGCGGCGCCGCGGCACCCGCCGCGGCCGCCGGGGGTGAACTACTGGTCTCGCACGACGGGGTGAACTTCGCCTCCGACAGCACGCTGTCGTTGTTCACCGGCATGGGCAGGGTGGTGCCCGGCGACCGCAGCACCGAGCAGGTGTGGGTGAAGAACGACTCGGCCACCGACGCGGTGCTGCGGGTCGATCTGGTCGATCCGACCGCCGATGACGCCGCGCTGGCGGCCGCCTTCTCGCTGAGCGTGGCACCGCCCGGTGGCACGCCCTCACCGCCGGTCAGCCTGGCGACCGGCGTCCGCAACGGCGCCTGCACGGTGCTCGGCAGCGGCCTCGTGCTGGGGGCGGGCGAGACTCTCCGGCTCGACCTCACCGCCAGCGTGGATCCGGCGCTCGACCAGCGCCACGGCATGCTGGGCACGGTCGGCTTCCGGCTCCGGGGCGTGCTGGTGGAGACCGCCGCCGCCGAACAGGTGCGGCCCGGCAGCACCTGCCAGCCGACGACCACGCCGGTCGATCCCTCGGATCCCGACCACGAACGGTTGCCGAACACCGGCTCGGCCGCGCTGCTGCCGCTCGGGCTGCTGGCCGGCGCGGCCATCGCGGTGGGTGCCGGGCTCAACCTGGTGGCCTGGCGGCGTCGCGAACCGGAGGAGAGCGGTGTGGCGGGTGAGCGGCGATGACTGAGCCGGCCCGGCGGTTCGTGGCCCCGCCCAGCCAGGCGGAGCAGTCCGCGGCGAAGCGATCCTCCCGGGCGCGCGCGGTCTGGAGCGCGATCGGCAGCGGGCTGATGGGCGCGCTGCTGGTGCTGCTGATCGGCATCGGTGCGGCGGCGATCCTGGTGCCGGCGGTGACCGGGTCGGTCGCGCTCACCGTCCGTTCCTCGTCGATGGAGCCTTCGCTGCCGCCCGGCACGCTGATCGTGGTCCGGCCGACCGACCTGGCCGACATCCTTCCCGGCCGGGTGCTCACCTACCAGCTCAAGAGCGGCGAACCGACGCTGGTCACCCACCGGGTCACCCAGCGGATGCTGCTGGCCGACGGTTCGCCGGTGTTCATCACCAAGGGCGACGCCAACGCCCAACCCGACCTCGACCCGGTCAAGCCGGTGCAGATCCGGGGAACCGTCTGGTACGCGATCCCGTACCTCGGCTGGGTGGCCAACCTGCTCACCGGCGAGTTGCGGACGATCGTGGTGTCCGTGCTGGTCGGCGGGTTGCTGGTCTACGCCGTCTGGATGTTCATCTCTGCCGGCCGGGATCGCCTGGCCAGGAAGCGCACCGACCCGGCGGACCAGCCGGACCAGGACCAGCCCGATCCCGGCGGCGACCGTTCCGGCGGACCCGGTCCGCGGCGAGCGGCCTAGCCGACGACCGCCCGGGCGGGTGTACAACTTTCCCGGCGTGGTCACTGACGCTATGCCGCGGCTGTGCCTTAGGCTGCCCTACATGGCGACCCGCGCGTCTTCCCCCTCGCGGAGCCGGAGCAACGCGTCCACGCGTACCTCTACGGCCTCCCGAGCGTCCGGAAGCAAGAAGACACCGGCCCGCAGCAGTTCTGCGCGCGGGCGTTCCAGCGAGCCCTCCGGCCTGAGCCGCTTCCTGTCGGCGATCGGACGGGGCATCGCCGGGTTCTGGCATGCCGTGGCCACCGTGGTGGGGCAACTCGCCCGGGCGATCGGCCGGTCGGCCCGCGACCTCGATCCGGCGCTGCGCCGGGACGGCGCCGGCCTGGCGCTGCTGGTGCTGGCGATCATCGTGGCGGGGGAGTTCTGGTTCGGCCTGCCCGGTGCGGCCGGCGCCTGGGTGCGGGTGGGGCTGACCACCCTGGTGGGCAGCTTCAGCTACGCCGTGCCGGTGCTCGCCGCCGCGATGGCCTGGCGGACGCTGCGTCACCCCGACCGCAACGGTCCCGGCGGCCGGCAGGCGATCGGCTGGACGGTCACCCTGCTGGGCGTGCTGGGCCTGATCCACATCGCGCACGGCGTGCCCCGGGGCTCCCAGCCGGAGCTGGTGCGGGAGGCCGGCGGCTTCCTGGGCTTCTTCTCGTCCTCCTTCCTGGTCGACCTGTTGTCGGTTTGGCTGGCGGTGCCGATCCTGGTGCTGGTAGCCGGCTTCGGCCTGCTGGTGGTGCTCGGCATCCCGGTACACGAACTGGGCGACCGGATCAGCGCCGCGCGGGCGAAGCTGGCTCCGAAGAAGCCCGCCGAGCCCACCGACTACAACCACGACGAGGCCTTCGTCAGCCCGCTGGTGGACGACCCTTCGACGGGCTCAGGGATCGGTGGAGAACTGGACGACATCGACCCGGCCGACCTGGAGGAGACCCAGCCGGTCGACCCGCCGCTGCCGGTCACCGCCGGCAAGCCGAAGCCGGCCGCCGGCAAGGCCCCCGAGGTGCCGGTGATGTCGGACGCGCCGCTGCGCGCCGCCCAGCCGCCCCTCTCCGGCGACATCGTCTACACCCTGCCCGACCAGGCGCTGCTCAAGCCCGGCTCGCTGCCCAAGGCGCGCAGCCAGGTCAACGATCAGGTGGTGGCGCGGCTCTCCGAGGTGCTGCGTCAGTTCGAGATCGACGCCGCGGTCACCGGCTACACCCGTGGCCCGACGGTCACCCGCTACGAGGTCGAGCTCGGCACCGCGGTGAAGGTCGAGACCGTCACCCGGCTGGAGAAGAACATCGCCTACGCGGTGGCCTCGGCCGACGTCCGGATCCTGTCGCCGATCCCCGGCAAGTCCGCGATCGGGATCGAGATCCCGAACGCCGACAAGGAGATCGTCTCGCTCGGCGACGTGCTGCGTTCCAACCGGGCCCGCAACGACCACCACCCGCTCACCATCGGGCTGGGCAAGGACGTCGAGGGCGGCTACGTGGTGACCAACCTGGCCAAGATGCCGCACCTGCTGGTGGCCGGCGCCACCGGCTCGGGTAAGTCAAGCTTCGTGAACTCGCTGGTCACCTCGATCCTGATGCGTTCCACCCCCGACGAGGTGCGGATGATCATGGTCGACCCCAAGCGGGTGGAGCTGACCAACTACGAGGGCATCCCGCACCTGGTCACCCCGATCATCACCTCGCCGAAGAAGGCCGCCGAGGCGCTGCAGTGGGTGGTGCGGGAGATGGACGCCCGGTACGACGACCTGGCGGCCTTCGGCTTCCGCCACGTCGACGACTTCAACAAGGCAGTGCTGTCGGGCCAGGCCCAACCGCTGCCCGGTTCGGAGCGGGTGCTGGCGCCCTACCCGTACCTGGTGGTGATCGTGGACGAGCTGGCCGACCTGATGCTGGTCGCACCCCGCGATGTGGAGGATTCGATCGTCCGGATCACCCAGTTGGCGCGCGCCGCCGGCATTCACCTGGTGCTGGCCACCCAGCGTCCCTCTACCGATGTAGTGACCGGCCTGATCAAGGCCAACGTCCCTTCCCGGCTGGCCTTCGCCACCAGCTCCCAGGTCGACTCCCGGGTGATCCTGGACACCCCGGGTGCCGAGAAGCTGGTCGGCCAGGGCGACGGGCTGTTCCTGCCGATGGGGCAGTCCAAGGCGCTGCGCGTCCAGGGCGCCTGGGTGACCGAGGCCGAGATCCGGGCGGTGGTGAAGCACGTCACCGAGCAGCAGGCGCCCGCCTACCGCGAGGACGTCACGGCGCCGGCCGACTCCGGACGCGCGGTGGCCGAGGACATCGGCGACGACCTGGAGCTGGTGCTCGAGGCCGCCCAGCTGGTGGTCAACCTGCAGCTGGGCTCGACCTCGATGCTGCAGCGCAAGCTGCGGGTGGGTTTCGCCAAGGCGGGCCGGCTGATGGACATCCTGGAGACCCGCGGCATCGTGGGCCCCTCCGAGGGCTCCAAGCCGCGCGAGGTGCTGGTGAAGCCGGACGACCTGGACGAGGTGCTGGCCAACCTGCGTGAGGGCTGACGCACAGCGGATGGCTGTACGCTGACCGGATCATGACGGCACGACCAGCAGTTCACATCGCGTCCCTGGGCTGCGCCCGCAACGAGGTCGACTCCGAGGAACTGGCCGGACGGCTGGCGGCCGGAGGGTTCACCCTGGTGGACGAGCCCGCGACCGCGAACGTCGTGGTGGTGAACACGTGCGGCTTCATCGACGCCGCCAAGAAGGACTCGATCGACACCCTGCTGGCCGCCGCCGACCTCAAGGGGTCCGGCAGCGTCGCGTCCGTGGTGGCGGTGGGCTGCCTGGCGGAACGGTACGGCGCTGACCTGGCCCGCGAGCTTCCTGAGGCCGACGCCGTGCTGGGCTTCGACGACTACGCCGACATCGCCGGCCGGCTGCGCTCCATCCTGGACGGCCACGCCCACACCCCGCACCAGCCCCGCGACCGCCGCTCCCTGCTGCCGATCACCCCGGTCGCCCGGCCCTCCGCCGCGACCCGGGTGGCGGTGCCCGGCCACGCCGGAACCGTCCCCGCCAGCGGCCCGCCGGTGCTGCGCCGCCGGCTGGACGGTGGACCCACCGCGCCGCTGAAGATCGCCTCCGGCTGCGACCGGCGGTGCGCCTTCTGCGCGATTCCCAGCTTCCGTGGCTCCTACCTCTCCCGCCCGATCGACGAGATCGTCGCCGAGGCCCGCTGGCTGGTCGAGGACGGGGTCCGCGAGGTCGTCCTGGTCTCGGAGAACTCCTCCTCCTACGGCAAGGATCTGCCGGGCACGGACCTGGTCGGCCTGCTGCACGCCCTGGACGGCGTCGACGGCCTGGAATGGATCCGGATCTCCTACCTGCAGCCGGCCGAGATCCGTCCCGAGCTGGTGGCGGCGATCTGCGAGCTGGAGCGGGTGGTGCCCTACTTCGACCTGCCGTTCCAGCACGCCTCCGGGCCGGTGCTGCGCCGGATGCGACGGTTCGGCGACGCCGGGTCGTTCCTCGGCCTGCTGGAGTTGATCCGCAGTCGCGATCCGCTGGCCGGCGTCCGGTCGAACGTGATCGTCGGCTTCCCCGGCGAGACCGAGGGCGACGTCGAGGTGCTGACCGACTTCCTGGCCGCCGCCCGGCTGGACGCGGTCGGCGTCTTCGGCTACTCCGACGAGGAGGGCACCGAGGGCGCCACCCTGCCCGGCAAGGTGGACGACGCCGCGATCGCGGAACGGGTCGACCACGTCACCGCCGTGGTGGACGAGTTGTTGGCCGACCGGGCGGCCGAGCGGATCGGCGAACCGGTACGGTTCCTGGTCGAAGGCGCGGGTGAGGAAGGGGCTGCCGGTCGGATCGCCCAGCAGGGCCCGGAGACCGACGGCGCAACCACCATCGTCGGACTGACCGGCGAGGTGTTACCGGGAACGTTGGGTTGGGGTATGGTCGCGAGCACGGATGGGGTGGATCTCGTGGTGGAAGCAGGGCAGCGATGACGCAGCAGCCGGCGGGCGGCGACCGGGGGATACCGGCCTGGTTGCCGAACGCCCTCACCATCCTGCGGCTGGTGCTGGTGCCGGTCTTCGTCTGGCTGCTGTTCATTGACCCGACCAGCTTCTGGTGGCGACTGGGTGCCACCGTCGCCTTCGGCATCGCCATCCTCACCGACCTGTTCGACGGCCGGCTGGCCCGCCGCTACGGCCTGGTCAGCGACTTCGGCAAGATCTGGGATCCGATCGCCGATAAGGCGCTCACCGGCGCCGCCTTCATCAGCCTGAGCATCCTGGGGGAGCTGCCCTGGTGGGTGACCATCCTGATCCTGGTGCGGGAGTGGGGCATCACCTGGATGCGGGTGCGGATGCTGAAGTACGCGGTGATGGCGGCTGCCCCCGGCGGCAAGCTCAAGACCGTGCTGCAGTCGATCGCGCTGATCATGTTCCTGCCGTACCCGATCTGGGCCACCTCGCTCACCCTGCCGTTCTGGTTCTGGCTGGCCTGGCTGGTGATGGGCGCGGCGGTGGTACTGACCGTGGTGACCGGCGCCCAGTACGTGCTGGACGCGCTGCGGCTGCGGGCCAAGGCGCTGGCCGAGCGTGAACAGCACAGCTGATCCGGCAGCGGCGCGGGTGATTGCGCGGTTCGCCGCCGACGGCCTCACCCTGGCCACCTCCGAGTCGCTCACCGGCGGGCTGATCGGGGCCAGCCTGACCTGCGTCCCGGGGGCTTCCCAGGTGTATCTCGGCGGGGTGATCGTCTACGCCACCGCCATGAAGGCCCTGCTCTCCGGGGTCGACCAGGAGGTGCTGGAGAGCCACGGCGCGGTCTCGGCCGAGGCGGTGCGGGCGATGGCGACGGGCGTCCGCCAGCAGACCGGGGCCGACTGGGCGATCGCGGTCTCCGGCGTCGCCGGTCCCACCGAACAGGAGGGCCACCCGCCGGGCACGGTCTGGATCGGCGTAGCCGACGCCCACACCTGCTACTCGCGGTTGTTCGGCTTCGCCGGCGACCGCGCCGAGGTTCGCCGCCGGACGGTCGTCGCCGCCTTCGACCTGCTGCTGGGCCGGCTCGACCTGGGAACAAGCTGATACCGGCGTGGTGTTGTACCAGCGTCCCTCCGATCGACAGGTAGAGTTCATTCCATGGTGACGCCCCTCCCGGACCGCCCGGTGCTGATGCGCGAGGCGCTCGGCGAAACGCTGCGCGAACTGCGGCGGACCGAGAACCTCACCCTGCGCGAGGTCTCGTCCAAGGCGCGGGTCAGCCTGGGCTACCTGTCCGAGATCGAACGCGGCCAGAAGGAAGCCTCCAGCGAGCTGCTGAACGCGATCTGCGGCGCCCTGGGCGTCCCGCTCTCCAGCCTGCTGCGACAGGTCGGCGATCAGATCGACGCCCGCGCCAGCATCACCACGCTGCCGGTCCGCCGGCAGACCGTCGCGGCAGCCTGAGTAGCCGGGTGCGCGAAACCGAGTTGTGGGTGCGGTTGCGCGCCCTGCTGGGCGAGGTCTACGCCCCCGTTCTGGGCCGACTCGGTGGTGCATGCCGACCTCGGTGGACGCACCGTCAGTCAGGCGCTCTCCGACGGCCTGCCCGTCCGGCGGATCTGGCTGGCGGCCTGCGTCAGCCTCGAGGTGCCCGAATCCGATCGCTGAGGCCACCGTCAGGTGGGATTGGTCAGCGCGCCGGCGCGCCACGCCCTAGGCTTTTCGCGACAACCCCCTCAGCCCTGTGCGCTGGGTGGTGGATGAGCAATTCGAAAGGATTCGTAGTGATCACGCCTCTCAGGTTGGCTGCCGTCGCGGCGTTGGCCGGACTCGACCCTGACCGCTTGTGCCGGCACCCCGGCTGCGCCGAACTCGCCGTCGGAGTCGCCGGCCGCTTCGCAGCAGCCCGGCGAGCAGCCCGCGAAGACGTTCTCGATCGGCATCACCCAGATCATCACCCACGAGGCGCTGGACGCGGCCCGCCAGGGCTTCAAGGACGCGCTGAAGGATGCCGGGCTGGACGTCACCTACGACGAGCAGAACGCCCAGGGCGACCAGTCCACCGCGGCCAACATCGCCGGCACCTTCGCCGATGCCCACCACGACCTGATCCTGGCGATCGCCACCCCGACCGCCCAGGCGGTCGCGCAGAAGATCAGCGACGTCCCGGTGCTGTTCACCGCGGTCACCGATCCGGTCGGCGCTCAACTGGTCGCCTCGTGGGAGGCGCCGGGCGCCAACGTCACCGGCACCTCGGACGCCAACCCGGTCAAGGAGCAGCTCGACCTGATCAAGCAGGTGGTGCCGCAGGTGAAGACCCTCGGCGTGATCTACAACAGCGGCGAGGACAACTCGGTCACCCAGGTCGCCTGGGTGAAGGAGGCCGCCGCGCCGCTCGGCATCGAGGTGAAGGAGGCCTCCGCGCCGACCACCGCCGACGTGCAGCAGGCCACCGAGTCGCTGGGCGACGTGGACGCGATCTACATTCCGACCGACAACACCGTGGTCTCCTCGATCAACGCCGTGCTGGGCGTCGCCGAGACCAAGCAGATCCCGGTCTTCGGCGCCGAGGCCGGCACCGTGAAGGCGGGGGCGATCGCCACCTACGGCCTCTCGTACTACGAGCTCGGCCGACAGACCGGCGAGCAGGCCGTCCGGATCCTCACCGAGGGCGCCGATCCGGCGACCATGCCGGTGGAGACCCAGGCCAACCTGGACATCTACCTGAACCTGGGGGCCGCCGAGCGGATGGGCGTCACCCTGCCGCAGGCGTTGATCGACCAGGCCAAGCCGGAGAACGTCACCAAGTAGTCGCAGCGCACGGGCGGGGGCGCGGTCCCCGCCCGTGGCGTCCAACCGAGGGACCGTCCATGATCACCGCTGTCGAGTTGGGCCTGATCTACGCGATCATGGCCCTCGGGGTGTACCTGACCTTCCGCATCCTGGAGTTCCCCGACCTGACGGTGGACGGCAGCTTCACCACCGGCGGCGCGGTGGCGGCGATCGGGATCGTCAACGGCCTGGATCCGTGGACGGCCACCCTGCTGGCCTTCATCTCCGGGCTGGCGGCCGGGATCATCACCGGGGTGCTGCACACCAAGGGCAATATCGACGGCCTGCTGGCCGGCATCCTCACCCAGATCGGGCTGTACTCGATCAACCTGCGGATCATGGGCTCGGCCAATGTCTCGCTGCTGCGGGCGGACACCTTCTTCTCCGGCCTGCGGGCGCAGAAGCTGCTGGGCACCTCCTGGGTCGGGCCGGCGGTACTGCTGGTGGCCGCGGTGGTGGTGCTGGCGCTGATCATCTGGTTCCTGCACACCGACCTGGGGCTGGCGATGCGTGGCACCGGCGACAGCCCCGAGATGATCCGCTCGTTCGGTGTCTCGACCGACGCCCAGAAGATCCTCGGACTGGCCCTCTCCAACGGCCTGGTGGCGATCTCGGGTTCGATGATCGCCCAGTACCAGGGCTTCGCCGACGTCGGCATGGGGATCGGCATGATCGTGGCCGGGCTGGCCTCGGTGATCATCGGGCAGGCGCTGATCGGCCGGCTGTCGGTGCTGCGGGCGGCGTCCGCGGTGGTGCTGGGCTCGGTGCTGTACCGGGTGGTCATCCAGCTAGCGCTGTCGGCCGGGCTGAACCCCAACGACATGAAGCTGATCTCGGCGGTGCTGGTGGTGGCCGCGCTGGTGCTGCCGCAGTGGCGGGTCTTCCACAAGGTGCCTGCGGCCTTCCGGCGCAAGCCTGCTCCCGAGCAGGGGGTCGCGTCCGACCAGCCCGACTTCCAGCAGCCCGACTTCGCTGCCACCGCCAAGGAGGAGGACCGCTGATGTTGCGACTCGAGGCGATCAGCAAGACCTTCTTCCCCGGCACGGTCAACGAGCGGCAGGCGCTGGTCGACGTCGACCTGCACCTGGAGCCCGGCGACTTCGCCACCGTGATCGGCTCCAATGGGGCCGGCAAGTCCACCCTGCTGAACGTGGTGTCGGGCTCGATCCGCGCCGACGCCGGCCGGGTGGCGATCGACGGCCGGGACGTGACCCGGCTGACCGACTTCCAACGCGCCGCCTACATCGGACGGGTGTTCCAGAACCCGTCGGCCGGCACCGCGCCGCACATGACCATCGAGGAGAACCTCGCCATGGCGCTGGAGCGCGGCAAGCGCCGGTTCCTGCGGCTGGGGGTCACCAAGGCCAAGCGCGCCCGGTTCCGAGACGAGCTGGTGGTGCTGGAACAGGGCCTGGAGAACCGGCTGCAGGACTGGGTCGGATTGCTCTCCGGCGGCCAGCGGCAGTCGCTCTCGCTGTTGATGGCCACCTTCTCGCACCCCAAGATCCTGCTGCTGGACGAGCACACCGCCGCGCTGGATCCGCAGCGCGCCGCGCTGGTCACCCGGCTCACCAAGGAGCTGGCGCAGGATCACGGCCTGACCACGCTGATGGTCACCCACAACATGAAGCAGGCGCTGCAGCTGGGCAATCGGCTGATCATGATGCACGCCGGCCGGATCGTGCTCGACGTCCGCGACGAGCAGAAGGCTGGCATGGCGGTGGCCGACCTGATGGCCGAGTTCCAGAAGATCAAGGACGCCGAACTCTCCGACGCCACTCTGCTGCAGTAACTGGCCACGATCCCAGACGACGACCGCCACGCCGCTTCCAGCGCCGGGAAGGGAGGAGTCTTGACGAGGGCCGTGTTTAACGGGCCGAGGAACAGAGGTTCGGGCGGAGCCCGAAGTCTCGAACGGGCATCGCGACACGCCGGAAATCCACTCGATTTCGAACAGATGTTCGCCTAGGCTGTGGACGACGTCGAGGCCGGTGAACCGGTCATCCACAGGTTCGGAAAGTCGTTGACACAACTGTCAGTGCCGGTTCCTATGGTGTGGGGCAGCGTTCGAGGAAAGGACAGATGATGGCGGTAGCGGATCGCGCCAAGGCGCTCGAGGCGGCGCTGGCCCAGATCGAGAAACAGCACGGTCGCGGCTCGGTGATGCGGCTGGGAGAAGAGACCAGGCAGCCGATCGAGGTGATCCCCACCGGGGCGATCGCGCTCGACGTGGCATTGGGCATCGGCGGGCTGCCGCGGGGCCGGGTGGTCGAGATCTACGGCCCCGAATCCAGCGGTAAGACCACGGTCGCGTTGCACGCGATCGCCAACGCGCAGGCCGCCGGCGGCATCTGCGCCTTCATCGACGCCGAACACGCGCTCGATCCCGACTACGCCGGCAAGCTCGGCGTGAACACCGACGAGTTGCTGGTCAGCCAGCCCGACAACGGCGAGCAGGCGCTGGAGATCGCCGACACCCTGGTGCGCTCCGGTGCGCTGGCGCTGATCGTGATCGACTCGGTCGCCGCGCTCACCCCGCGGGCGGAGATCGAGGGCGAGATGGGCGACAGCCACGTCGGGCTGCAGGCCCGGCTGATGAGCCAGGCGCTGCGCAAGATGACCGGTGCGCTCTCCACCGCCGGCACCACCGCGATCTTCATCAACCAGTTGCGCGAGAAGATCGGCGTGATGTTCGGCTCGCCGGAGACCACTACCGGTGGCCGGGCGCTGAAGTTCTACTCCTCGGTGCGGTTGGACGTCCGCCGGATCGAGACCCTGAAGGACGGTTCCGAGATGGTCGGCAACCGCACCCGGGTGAAGGTGGTCAAGAACAAGGTCGCGCCGCCGTTCAAGCAGGCCGAGTTCGACATCCTCTACGGCCAGGGCATCAGCCGCGAGGGCGGCCTGATCGACCTCGGCGTCGACAACGGCATCATTCGCAAGGCCGGCGCCTGGTTCACCTACGACGGCGAACAACTGGGTCAGGGCAAGGAGAACGCCCGCAACTACCTCAAGAACAATCCCGAGGTCGCCGACGAGATCGAACGGCGCATCCTCAGCCAGCTGGGGATCGGTGCCGAGCAGGTGCCCGAGGGCATTGACCCGGTGACCGGCGAGGTCGAGTTCTGAGCGGACGGACGTCCACCGCCACGCCGCCGTTCGCGGTGGGGAAGGAGGAGTCTTGAGCAGGGCTGCCAGAGCAGAACCGGAGGAGCCGTCGCCGGACGCCGCGGGCGATCAGGTGGCCGTGGCGCGGGAGATCGCGCTACGCCAACTGACCGTGCGGCAACGGACCCGCGCGGAGTTGGCGCAGGCGATGGCCCGGCGCAATGTCCCTGAGGAGGCCGCCCAGCAGGTGCTCGACCGGTTCACCGAGGTGGGGCTGCTGAACGACGCCGGCTTCGCCCGCGACTGGGTGGCAGCCGGCAGTCGCCGGCAGCGCGGACGCCGGGTGCTGGCCGCCGAGCTGGCGGGCAAGGGCGTCGCCGACGAGCTGATCGAACAGGCCCTGGCCGAACGGTCGGCCGAGGACGAACTGGCCTCGGCACGGGAGCTGGCCGGCCGACGGGCAGCGAGTCTGGCGGGGTTGGATCGGCAGGTTCGCTACCGCCGATTGTGCGGTCTGCTGCAGCGCCGCGGCTTCAGTTGGGCGGTGGTGGCGCAGGTCGCCCGCGAGATATTGGACGAGAACGGGGATGAAGCCCTGATCGAGGACGAGACCTAGGTTGCTTGCGGAACGGTGGCATCCGGCCTAACCTGCCTGGAAAGGTGCGTCATGGCGACACCATTGCTGAGTGATTTTGACCGGGGACTGATACCCCACCGCAAGGCGTTCCGGGCTATCCGGGACGCCTAGGCGGCGCTGACCGTCGAAATCTGCTCAGCTGGCGTCCTCGTGGCGGGCCACCACCCCACACCAGGAGGCCGCCATGGACATTACGCAGGTTCTGGTGATCGCCACCGTCGTTCTGGGAGCGGCGATCCTGGTGCTGGCCGTCGGTTTTTTCATCAACATCCGGCTGCAGCAGCGCAATGTGCACCAGGCGGCCCGGCGGGCCGTCGAAGAGGAACGCAGCAACGCGCTGCAGCTGCCCGATCTGCGGCCGAAGTCGGGTCGCAAGCCACGTCCGGAGGAGCCGACCGAGGGGGCGGGCCAGCGGTCGTCCCGGAAACCACGCAAACCGCGCGCGGCGGCGGAAGCCAAGCGGGAGGGCCGGGAGAACCAGCCCAAGGTGCAGGCCCGCGGCCGGGTGAACCCCACCGACGATGCCCTGCTAGCGGCCGAACGCGAGGCGCTGGCCGCCGAGCAGTCCCGGTTGAACGAGTTGCGAGCCGAACTCGAGCGCCGGTCGTCCGAGCTCGCCGAAGCCGAGGCCACCCACCTGGAGCGGCTCGCCGAACTCGCCGGGACCACCCCGGAGGAGGCCCGCAGCCAGCTCCGGACGCAGGTCGAACGGGAGGAGAGGCTGCACGCCGCGCAGCTGGCCCGGGAGATCGAGGCCGAGGCCCGGCGCACCGGCGAGGAGCGGGCCCGGCAGATCATCACCGGCGCCATTCAGCGGCTGGCGGCCGAGCAGACCACCGAGTCGGTGGTCGCCACCGTCCCGCTGCCCAGTGACGAGATGAAGGGCCGGATCATCGGCCGGGAGGGCCGCAACATCCGGGCCTTCGAGCAGGTCACCGGGGTCAACGTGATGATCGACGACACCCCGGAGAGCGTTCTGCTCTCCTGCTTCGATCCGGTGCGGCGGGAGACCGCCCGGATCACCCTCACCGAGCTGGTGGCGGACGGCCGGATCCATCCCGCCCGCATCGAGGAGGTGCACGGCCGCAGTCAGCGGCAGATCGAGGAGCTCTGCCAGCGGGCCGCCGAGGACGCCCTGCTGGAGATGGGGATCACCGATCTCGACCCCGGCCTGGTGCCGTACATCGGCGCGCTGCGCTACCGCACCTCCTACGGCCAGAACGTGCTGGCCCACCTGGTCGAGTGCGGCCACATCGCGGCGATGATGGCGGCCGAACTCGGCATGGATGTCGACGTTTGCCGGCGGGCGGCCTTCCTGCACGACATCGGCAAGGCCCTCACCCACGAGGTCGAGGGCTCCCACGCCACGATCGGGGCCGATCTGGCGCGTCGCCACGGCGAGCATCCCGACATCGTCCACGCCATCGCCGCCCACCACAACGAGATCGAGCCCAGGACCGCCGAGGCGGTGCTGGTGCAGGCCGCGGACGCGATCAGTGGCAGCCGGCCGGGCGCCCGGCGGGAGAGCCTGGAGCTCTACGTCAAGCGGCTGCAGCGGCTGGAGGAGATCGCCCGCGCCCACGACGGGGTCGACAAGGTGTTCGCCATGCAGGCCGGTCGCGAGGTGCGGGTGATGGTCGCGCCCGACCGGGTCAGCGACGCCGAGTCGCAGGCGATCGCCCGCGAGATCGCCAAGGAGGTCGAGGGCGAGCTGACCTACCCCGGCAGCATCAAGGTGACCGTGGTCAGGGAGTCCCGCGCGGTGGCGCTGGCCCGCTGAAGGTGCCGCTGACTGCGGTCGGCAGGTAAAGTGCCTGCGTTGTCCGGCGAAGGTAAGGAAGCTCCACGGTCCATGTCCCGCACCTATGAGGTGGTCACCTACGGCTGCCAGATGAACGTCCACGACTCCGAACGGATCTCCGGGGTACTGGAGGACGCCGGTTACGCGCCGGCCGGGGAGGGCGAGCAGGCGGACGTGGTGGTGTTCAACACCTGCGCGGTGCGAGAGAACGCCGACAACCGGCTCTACGGCAACCTGGGCCACCTGGCGCCGGTGAAAGCCTCCCACCCCGGCATGCAGATCGCGGTCGGCGGCTGCATGGCCCAGAAGGACAAGGACGTGGTGGTCCGCAAAGCACCCTGGGTGGACGTGGTCTTCGGCACCCACAACCTCGGCTCGCTGCCGGCCCTGCTGGATCGGGCCCGGGTGCTGGAGGAGTCGCAGGTCGAGATCCTGGAGTCGTTGGAGCGGTTCCCGTCCACCCTGCCCACCCGGCGGGATTCGGCCTACGCCGCCTGGGTGTCGATCAGCGTGGGCTGCAACAACACCTGCACCTTCTGCATTGTCCCCGCGCTGCGCGGCAAGGAGACCGACCGCCGGCCCGGCGACATCCTGGCCGAGACCCAGGCGCTGGTCGCCGAGGGCGTCCAGGAGATCACCCTGCTGGGCCAGAACGTGAACAGCTACGGGGTCGAGTTCGGCGACCGGCAGGCCTTCGGCAAGCTGCTGCGGGCCTGCGGTGAGGTCGATGGTCTGGAGCGGGTCAGGTTCACCTCGCCGCACCCGGCCGCCTTCACCGACGACGTGATCGCCGCCATGGCCGAGACCCCGAATGTGATGCCCTCACTGCACATGCCACTGCAGTCCGGCTCCGACCCGGTGCTGAAGGCGATGCGCCGCTCCTACCGCAGCCAGAAGTACCTCGGCATCCTTGACCGGGTGCGGGCCGCCATGCCGGAGGCCGCGATCACCACCGACATCATCGTCGGCTTCCCGGGCGAGACCGAGGCCGACTTCCAGGCCACCCTCGACGTGGTGGAGGCCTCCCGGTTCGCCGCCGCCTTCACCTTCCAGTACTCCATCCGTCCCGGGACGCCGGCGGCCACCATGCCCGACCAGGTGCCACGCGAGGTGGTCCAGGAACGCTACGAGCGGCTGGTCGACCTGGTCGGCCGGGTCGCTTACGAAGAGAACCAGACCCTAGTCGGACGCCGGGTGGAGGTGATGTTCGCCGATGGCGAGGGACGCAAGGACGCCGCCACCGCGCGGATGTCCGGCCGGGCGAAGGACAACCGGCTGGTGCACGTCCGGGTGCCGGAGAACCAGGCCGACCGGCCGCGTCCCGGCGACTTCGCCGAGGTCGAGGTGACCTATGCCGCCCCGCACCACCTGAACGCCGACGGTGGCCTGCTCAGCCTGCGTCGCAGCCGTGGCGGGGACGCCTGGCAGGCCCGCCAGGAGGCGCCGGACGCCCGTCCGCTGGTCGGCTTGGGAATGCCTCGCCGCGCCTGAACCGAAGGGCTACGACGGGCTCAGCCGTCGTTCTTCAGCCTGGCCTCGACAGACGATTGGACGATCCCTGAGCTGGTCGAAGGGTCGACCTTGTCGAAGGCCGTCCAAGCAAAGACCAGGGGGCCGGCATCCCGCCGACCCCCTGGGTTCGTTGTCAGATCGCGACCAGCGCGACTCTCACTTGGACAGGTTGTCCACCTGATCCTTCAAGAAGTCCTGCGCCTGATCGACCTGTGCCTCGAACTTGCCGCCAGTTGCGTTGTCAACAGCGTCACCGACTGCGTCGATTCCCTGCTTGACCGCGTCGGAATGGTCGGCAGCGGCATCTTTGATCTGGTCAACGATATCCATGCGACCTCCTCTCTCTCACCAGCGCCGGAAGGCCATCTTCAGGCTGTAGGTCAGTTGTACCCCACCCGAGCGCCGCGCGGAAGAGGCGCGCCAGAAACGGCACAATGGGTCGAGCTATGAGTGAGCTTCCGGTTCTGGTCGTCAACGGCCCCACCGCCAGCGGCAAGACCGCGGTGGCGGTGACCGTCGCGCATCTGCTGGCCGCCGACGGGATCGCCGCCGAGGTGGTCAACGCCGATTCCATGCTGGTCTACCGCGGCATGGACATCGGGACGGCCAAGCCCAGCCTGGCCGAACGCGGCGGGGTGCCGCACCACCTGATCGACATCGCCGAGGTCACCGAGACCGCCAGCGTGGCCGACTTCCAGGGCCTCGCCCGGGCGGCGATCGCCGACTGCCGCAGCCGCGGTGTGGTGCCGATCGTGGCCGGCGGCTCGGCGTTGTACATGCGGGCGATCCTGGACGAGTTCGAGTTCCCCGGCACCGACCCCGCGGTGCGGGCGCGGCTGGAGGCGGAGCTCGCCGAGATCGGCTCCGAGGCGCTGCACGCCCGGTTGGCCGAGATCGCTCCGGAGGCCGCGGCGGGCATCCTGCCGGGCAACGGCCGGCGGATCGTCCGCGCCCTGGAGGTGATCGAACTGACCGGTTCCTTCCGTCCGGTGCTGCCCGAGGCGAGCTACGCCCTCGACGGGGTGCTGCAGTTCGGCCTGGCCCTCGACCGGCCCACCATGGACGAACGGATCGAAACCCGGGTGGCCCGGATGTGGGAGCAGGGCTTCGTGGACGAGGTACGCGGACTCATCCCGCGCGGGCTGAGGGAGGGGAAGACAGCGTCCCGGGCGCTGGGCTACCGGCAGATCCTCGATTTCCTGGACGGCCACTGCACCGAGGATGAGGCGCGCCAGGCGACCATCTCGGGCACCCGCCGGTTCGCCCGCAAGCAATTGGGCTGGTTCCGGCGGGATCCCCGGATCACCTGGCTTCCGGCCGACCACGCCTCGGCGAAGGTAATGGCTGCGACGGTGACGAGAACCGGCCCTACCTGGGCCGACCCCCCCGCGCCGGACGATCGCCACCGCAAGCTGTGATCAAACAGGTGTGGCAGCCACTTTGCTCACAGCTTGTTGACGGGGTGGGTGGCCCCGTCGCCAAGCTGTGTCCAAACGGGTGTGGTGACCACTTTGGTCACAGTGATCGGGCCGCTGCGCGGCATCGAGGGTTCGGGAAGAGCAACTCTTCGAGTCAGCTTGTAGTTCGGACAGGCAGCCAACCGGGTTGGGCTCGGGCGGTAGCTGCCCGTCGCGTTGGTGGTGGGGTGCGACGCGGGTAGGCTCGGGCAGACACCCGGGGAGATGTGATGCGTGAGTTGCCGTTCGTGAAGGGCCATGGGGCCCGCAACGACTTCGTGCTGTTCACCGACTCCGAAGGCAGGGTCGAGTTGAGCGACGCCGAGGTCGCTGCGATCTGCGACCGGCGGGCCGGGATCGGCGCCGACGGGGTGCTGCGCGCCGTCCGCGATGCCGACGGCCAGTGGTTCATGGACTACCGCAATGCCGACGGCTCGCTGGCCGAGATGTGCGGCAACGGGCTGCGGGTGTTCCTGCGCTACCTGGCGTCCGAGGGCCTGGTTCACGGCGACTTGGTGACAGTGGGCACCCGGGCCGGCGAACGGACCGGCACCTTCCTGCCGGACGGACGGATCGCGGTGACCATGGGCGCGGTCCGGATCGACGCTGATCGTCCTGAGGTGGTCATTGGAGACCAGCGCTGGACGGGCATCCCGGCGAATGTCGGCAATCCCCACGTGGTGTCACTGGTGGCCGACGAAGCGGAGCTCGACTCGCTCGACCTGTCGGCGGCCCCCGGCGTCCCCGACGGACGGTTCCCGCAGGGCGTGAACGCCGAGTTCGTCGCCCGGCTCGAGCCCGGCCACGTCCGGATGCGGGTGCACGAACGCGGCTCGGGGGAGACCTGGGCCTGTGGCACCGGCGTGGTCGCGGTGGCGGTGAGTGTCGGTGGCGCGGTGCCCGGCGGCGAATCGGTACTGGTGACCACCCCGGGCGGTGACCTGGCGGTGCACGTCGAGCCCGACGGAGAGGCGCTGCTGACCGGACCGGCGGTCCTGGTCGCCCGCGGTGTGATCGACCTGGAGGTGATCGGCTGATGACCCAGCCAACAGACATCGAACTGGACTTCGACGGCGAACAGCTGGACCTGGAGGAGCGCAACTCGCTGCGCCGGGTGGTCGGCATGTCCACCCAGCTGGCGGACATCACCGAGGTCGAGTACCGCGAGCTGCAGCTGGAGCGGGTGGTCCTGGTGAGCGTCTGGACCACCGGCAGCCAGGTGGACGCCGACAACTCGCTGGCGGAGCTGAAGCTGCTGGCCGAGACCGCCGGCTCCGAGGTGCTGGACGGCCTGGTGCAGCGCCGCAGCCACGCCGACCCGGCCACCTTCATCGGTCGCGGCAAGGTGGAGGAGCTCAAGCAGGTGGTGGCCGGCACCGGCGCGGACACGGTGATCTGCGACGGCGAACTCGAACCCGCTCAGCTGCGCAACCTGGAGGATCGGGTCGGGGTGAAGGTGGTCGACCGGACCGCGCTGATCCTGGACATCTTCGCCCAGCACGCCAAGAGCGCCGAGGGCAAGGCCCAGGTCGAGCTGGCCCAGCTGCAGTACCTGCGGCAGCGGCTGCGCGGCTGGGGCGGCAACCTGTCCCGCCAGGCTGGCGGTCGGGCGGCGGCGGGCGCCGGGATCGGTGGCCGTGGCCCCGGCGAGACCAAGATCGAGATCGACCGGCGCCGGATCAAGACCCGGATCTCGGTGCTGCGCCGCAAGCTGCGCGAGTTGGACGCCGTCCGCGACACCACCCGGTTGCAGCGCCGCCGCAACCAGGTGCCCTCGGTGGCGATCGTCGGCTACACCAATGCCGGCAAGTCATCGCTGCTCAACCGGCTGACCGGCGCCGGCGTGCTGGTCGAGGACGCGCTGTTCGCCACCCTCGACCCGACCACCCGGCGGACCGCCACCCCGGACGGCCGGGAGTACACCCTGACCGACACCGTCGGCTTCATCCGGCACCTGCCGCACGACCTGGTCGAGGCCTTCCGCTCCACCCTGGAGGAATCCACCCAGGCCGACCTGCTGCTGCACGTGGTGGACGGTTCGGACGCCGACCCGTTCGGCCAGATCCAGGCGGTCCGCGAGGTACTCTCCGGGATCGGCGCGGCCTCGCTGCCCGAGCAGTTGGTGATCAACAAGATCGATAAGGCTGAGCCGGACACGCTGCTGGCGATCCGGAGCTCCCACCCTGATGCGCTCTTCGTCTCCGCCCGCACCGGCGAGGGGATCGACCAGTTGCGGGAACGGCTGGAAGCCCGGTTGCCCCGTCCGGAGGTCGAGGTGACGGCGCTGCTGCCCTACGACCGCGGCGACCTGATCAACAAGATCCACCAGGCGGGGGAGTTCCTCAGCACTGAGCACACCGCGGACGGGACGTTGGTGACCGCCCGGGTGAACGCCGACCTGGCCGGTGAGCTGGCGCGCTACGCCACCGGGGAGCCCTCCTGACCGAGCAGCCGGGCCAGGCGGTGCTGACCGCCGCGGTGGCGGCGATCGGCGGCACGCCGCGTCCCGGACAGCAGCAGATGGCCGCCGAGGTGGCCCGGACCATCGAGACCGGCGAGCACCTGCTGGTGCAGGCCGGAACCGGCACCGGCAAGTCACTGGGCTACCTGGCGCCCGCCCTGGCCCACCTGGCCGAGCACGCCGATCAGCGGATCGTGGTGGCCACCGCCACTCTGGCGCTGCAGACCCAGCTGGCCACCAAGGACATCCCGGCGGCGGTGGAGGCCTGCCGCGAGGTGACCGGCCGGACGGTCAGCCACGCCGTCCTGAAGGGACGCAGCAACTACGCCTGCCTGCACCGGGTGCGCGACGGCGTCGGCGCCACCGGTCAGGACACCCTGCTGGGTGGCGCCGAGCTGGTCGAGACCGTGGTGGCCTCCGGGGCGGACGCCACCAGCGTGCTGGGCGCCGAGGTGGTGGCGCTGCGGGAGTGGGCCGAGGAGCAGGCTTCCAGCGGCGGACTGGCCGACCGGGACGATGCCCCCAGCCATTCCCCGGCGGCGTGGACGCAGGTCTCCGTCCCGGTGCGGGAGTGTCTGGGGGTGGCGAAGTGCCCGTTCGGGTCGGAGTGTCTGGTGGAGAAGTCCCGGGAGCGTGCCCGGAACAGCCAGCTGGTGGTGACCAACCACGCGCTGCTGGCGATCGACGCCATGCACGGCCACACCGCGCTGCCCGAGCACGAACTGGTGATCGTCGACGAGGCCCACGAACTGGTCGCCCGGGTGACCGGCGCGGCCTCCCACGAACTCAGTCCGCAGAGTGTGGAACGGACGGCCAAGCGCTGCCTGCCCTGGCTCTCCGACGACGTCGGCGCGGCCTTCCTGGACGCCGCCGACACCCTGCAGCAGGCGCTGGACGAGACCGAGCCCGGCCGGGTGGAGGATCCCGACTCGGCGATCGTGGCGGCCTTCGCGGTGGTGCGGGACGCCGCCCGGGCAGCGGTCTCCGGGATGGCCGGGAACGACGATGCCGACGCCACCCAGGCCGCGGCCGCCGCCAAGGAGATCTTCGACATCGCCGGTCAGTTGGCCGCGCTGGAGCAGTACGACGTGGTCTGGGTGGGGGAGCGGGAACGGTTCGGCCGGCAGGCCTACTCCGCACCGCTCAGCGTGGCCGGGCTGATCCGGGAGCAGATCCTCGGTGAGACGCCGGGCGTGCTCACGTCCGCCACCTTGAAGCTGGGCGGCGACTTCGCCCCGGTGGCCCGCAGCCTCGGCCTGGGCGACGACGGGTGGACCGGGATCGATGTCGGCTCGCCGTTCGACTACGGCCGGCAGGGCATCCTCTACGTCGCCCGCCAACTGCCGCCGCCGCACCGGGACGGGATCAGCCCCGAGATCCTCACCGAGGTGGCCGAGCTGGTCTGGGCGGCCGGCGGCCGGACGCTGGGGCTGTTCGCCTCGCAGCGCTCCGCCGAGGCCGCCGCCCGCTACTGCCGCGCCGAATTGCCGGACGCGACCATCCTCTGCCAGGGCGACCGCGCCCTGCCTGAGCTGACCCGCTCGTTCATCGAGGATCCGGCCGCCTGCCTGTTCGGCACCCTCTCGCTGTGGCAGGGGATCGACGTCCCCGGTGACACCTGCGAGCTGGTGATCATCGACAAGATCCCCTTCCCCCGGCCGGACGACCCGTTGATGCAGGCCCGGCAGCGGGTGGTCAGCGAGGCGGGCGGCAATGGCTTCATGGCGGTCGCCGCCACTCACGCCGGTCTGCTGCTCGCCCAGGGCTCGGGCCGCCTGATCCGCACCATGACCGACCGCGGCGTGGTCGCCGTCCTCGACCCGAGGCTGGTCACCGCCCGCTACGGCAGCTTCCTGCGGGCGTCCATGCCGGACTTCTGGACCACCACCGACCGGGAGACCGCCATCGGCGCACTACGCCGGCTGCGCGAGGCCGCCAGCGCTCCCGGAGCCTGACGAAGGGTCGGCGCAAGGAAGTTTCGGCTGGCTGATCGGCTGATGGATGGACGGCTGACCAGGGGGATCCGCGCTATTAGGATAGGCTTGCCTATCTTAAATCAGTCCGGCTTTCGCCCTGCTCTTCTGGAGTCCTGTTGACCACCACGCTGCAGCCTGCCCCGGTGGCCGGTTCTGCGGACCACAGAGCCTGGTCGCGGGTGACGGTGGTCGTCGTGGCGGCCGGACTGCTGGCCCTGCTGATGGTGGCGAGCATGTTCATCGGCTCGGGAGACATCCCGCCCGTCGAGGTGTGGCAGGCACTCCTCCACGACTCGGGCAGTTCCACCGACCTGATCGTTCGCGAGTACCGGGCGCCGCGCACCCTGCTGGCAGTGGTGGTGGGTGCCGCGCTGGGGCTCGCCGGCGCGGTGATCCAGGCGATCACCCGCAACCCGCTGGCCGATCCCGGCATTCTCGGGGTCAACGCCGGCGCTTACACCGCGGTGGTGCTGGCGGCCGCCGGCCTGGGTCCGGCGCTCTCCACCAGCCACGTCGCGGCCGCGCTGGTCGGCGCCCTGGTCGCCTCTCTGGTGGTCTACGGGATCGGGACGGTGGGGCCGGCCGGCGGCACCCCGACCAAGCTGGTGCTGACCGGCGTCGCGCTCGGCGCGGTGCTCACCGGCATCAGCTTCGCGGTCACCCTGGTGCGTCCCGACGTCTTCGACCGGATCCGGCACTGGAGTGCCGGCTCGCTGCAGGGTCGCCAGTTCGACACCTTCTGGGCGGTGCTGCCGTTCATCGCGGCGGGAGCGGTGATCGCCCTGCTGCTGCCCCGGGCGCTGAACGCGCTCGCGCTGGGCGACGACGCGGCCACCGCGCTCGGCTCGCGGCCCGCGCTCACCAAGCTGGCCGGCGTGGCGGCGGTCACCCTGCTGTGCGGTGCCGCCACCGCCGCGGCCGGGCCGATCGCCTTCGTCGGGCTGATGGTGCCGCACGCGCTGCGCAGCCTGGTCGGGCCCGACCAGCGCTGGATCGTGCCGCTCAGCCTGCTGGCCGCGCCGATCCTGATGCTCACCGCCGACATCGTCGGCCGGTTGGTGGTGTCGTCCGAGCTTCCGGTCGGCGTGGTCACCGCCTTCGTCGGTGCCCCAGTGCTGATCCTGCTCACCCGCCGGGCGCCGGGGAGGTCGCTGTGAGCACCGCTCCGCTGGACCGCGCCGGCTTGGGCTGGCCGGCCAACCTGCGTCCGGTCCGGGTCCGCACCCTCAGCGGCCTGGTCGATCTGCGGGCGGCCGGTTGGACCGCCCTGGTCGGGCTGGTCGCGCTGGCGGTCGGCTTCTACTCGCTCACCGTCGGCACCGCCGGGATCGGGGTCGACCAGGTGCTGGCCGCGTTCGCCGGCACCGCCGACACCGCCACCAGCCGGATCGTGCTGGAATGGCGGGCCTCCCGGGTGGCCTTCGCCCTGCTGGGCGGCGCGGCGCTGGCGATCGGCGGCGCGGTCTTCCAGTCGATCACCCGCAATCCGCTCGGCAGCCCGGACATCGTGGGGTTCAGCACCGGCGCCTACACCGGTGCCCTGCTGGTCGCGCTGTTCGGCGTCACCGGCTCGCTGGCCACCTCGCTGGGCGCCCTCGCCGGTGGCCTGGCCACCGGGCTGGCGGTCTACGCGCTGGCCTATCGCCGCGGCGTCACCGGTTCGCGGGTGATCGTGGTGGGGATCGGCGCCAGCCTGTTCCTGGGGGCGTTCAACACCTGGGTGCTCACCACGATGAAGCTCGAGCAGGCGATCTCGGCGGCCAGTTGGGGTGCCGGCTCGCTGAACGACGTCGGCTGGGTCCACGTGCTGCCGTTGGCGGCCGGGCTGGTGCTCGCGCTGCCGGTGGTGCTCGTGCTGAGCGCGGACATGCGGGTCCTGGAACTCGGCGACGACGCCGGCCGCGGCCTGGGTGTTCGGGCCGAGCTGGTCCGGGCGGTCCTGCTGCTGCTCGGCATCGCGCTGGTGGCGTTGGTGACCGCGTCCGCCGGACCGATCGCCTTCGTCGCCCTGGCGGCACCGCAGCTGGCGCTGCGGGTGACCCGGACGCCCGGGGTGCGGATCCTGCCGGCCGCCGCCTTCGGCTCCCTGCTGCTGGTGGTGAGCGACCTGATCGCGCGCACCGTGATCGCTCCGGCGCAGCTCCCGGTGGGGGTGGTCACGCTCTGCCTGGGCGGGGCCTACCTGGTCTGGCTGCTGGCCGGTTTCGGAAGGAGGACGAGGCTATGACCGAGCCCAACGCCCGGCTGCGGGCGACCGGCCTCAGCACCGGGTACGGCGAACGGAAGATCATCGAGAGGCTCGAACTGGAGATCCCCGACGGCTCGTTCACCGTGATCATCGGGCCGAACGGCTGTGGCAAGTCGACCCTGCTGCGATCGCTGGCCAGGCTGATCAAGCCGACCGCCGGCGCTGTGCTGCTGGACGGCGCGAACATCGCCGCCAGCAAGACCAAGGAGCTCGCCCGCACCATCGGGCTGCTGCCGCAGAGCTCGATCGCCCCGGAGGGGATCACCGTGGTGGATCTGGTCTCCCGCGGCCGCCACCCCCACCAGTCGGTGCTACGGCGATGGGGCGACCAGGACGAGGCCGCGGTCCGCGAGGCGCTGGCCCGCACCCGGCTGTCAGACCTCTCCACCCGGGTGGTGGACGAGCTTTCCGGTGGCCAGCGGCAGCGGGTCTGGATCGCCATGGCGCTGGCCCAGCAGACCCCGTTGCTGCTGCTGGACGAGCCGACCACCTACCTCGACATCGCCCACCAGCTCGACGTGCTCGACCTGTGCACCGAGTTGCACCGCGAGGGCCGCACCCTGGTGGCGGTGCTGCACGACCTGAACCAGGCGGCCCGCTACGCCAGCCACCTGATCGCGATGAAGTCCGGACGGATCGTCGCGCAGGGGCCACCCGCGGCGGTGGTGACCGCCGAATTCGTCCACGAAGTCTTCGGGGTGCACGCCCGGATCGTCCCCGATCCGGAGACCGGCAGCCCGCTGATCGTGCCGCGGGCGCCGTCCGCGACACCACCCCCGAACCCATCAACCATCGGAGGACATCGATGAAACGCATCACCGCGGCCCTGGCCGCAACCCTGCTGGGCGGCCTGCTGCTCGGCGGCTGCGCGGGCGCCCCGGCGGCCAGCAGCACGCCACCGGCGCCGTCCGGCCCGGCCAGCTCCGCCCCCGCCGGCGACGGCCCGCTGGCCACCGTGGACACCCTGTTCGGCTCGGTGACCGTGCCGCAGCCCGCCGACGGCGACCTGACCGTGGTCGCGTTGGGCTGGTCGGATGCCGAGGTCGCGCTCGCCCTCGGGGTGAAGCCGGTCGCGGTCTACGACTGGCAGGGCTTCGGCGAAGCCAACAAGGGTGTCGGCCCGTGGGCCACCTCGCTGTTCGGCGAGGTCACCCCGACCGTGCTGGCCAATACCGCTGACGAGCTCGACTACGAGACCATCCAGAGCCTCTCCCCGGACCTGATCCTGAGCACCCGGTCGGCCGGCGACGAGGCCCAGTTCACCCGGCTGTCGACCATCGCGCCGACCGTCTTCGCCCCGCCGCAGACCGGCGCCTTCGCCACCAAATGGGCCGACCAGACCCGCCAGGTGGCCGCCGCGCTGGGCAAGTCCGCCGAGGGCGACGCCCTGGTGGCCTCGGTCGAGGAGCAGATCGCCGCTGCCAAGCAGGCCAACCCGCAGTTCGCCGGCAAGACCGCTGTCACCGCCACCAAGTTCGGCGACGCCTTCGGCGCCTACATCGCCGGCGACGCCCGCTGGGACCTGATCGAGGCGCTCGGCTTCGTCCAGAACCCGCCGGTGCTCGACCTGGAAACCCAGGGCTTCTACGCGCCGGTCTCCGCCGAGCAGATCGGTGCGCTGGACGCCGACGTGGCGATCCTGTTCCCGATCGGCTACACCCTGGAGGAACTCAAGGCCGACAAGCTGGTCGCCTCGCTGAAGGTGGTGCAGGAGAACCGGACGGTCTACCTGGAGGCCACCGACGAGCTCAGCCAGGCGTTCAGCGCCGCCAGCCCGCTGAGCATCCCGATCGCGGTGACCGGCATCGTCCCGCAGTTGGCCGCGATCGTTCGCTGACCACCAACAGAACGTCCGCCCACTGGCTCAGGCCGGTGGGCGGACGTTGTGGTTTCAGCGCGACGGGTCAGACCCGGCGCAGCACGGCGACCACCTTGCCCAGGATGCTGGCCTGGTTGCCGTCGATCGGCTCGTAGGCCGGGTTGTGGGGGAGCAGCCACACCTGGCCCGGGGTGCGTTTGAAGGTCTTCACCGTGGCCTCGTCGCCGAGCAGGGCGGCCACGATGTCGCCGTTGTCGGCGGTGGGCTGCTGCCGGACCACCACGTAGTCACCGTCGCAGATCGCGGCGTCGATCATCGAGTCGCCCCTGACCTCCAGCAGGAACAGGGTGCCCTCGCCGACCAACTGCTTGGGCAGCGCGAAGACATCGGAGACCGCCTCCTCGGCCAGGATGGGGCCGCCGGCCGCGATCTGCCCCAGGATCGGGACGTGCACCGTCGGGGCGGCGTAGTCGTCGATCCCGGTCTCGTCGGCGGTGCTCTCCAGCGCCGGTCGCACCGGGGACAGCGAACCGGGCAGCCGCACCTCCATCGCCCGCGGCCGGTGCGGATCGCGCCGCAGGTAGCCCTTCGCCTCCAGCACCTTGAGCTGGTGGGCCACCGAGGAGGACGAGGCGAGCCCGGCGGCCTCGGCGATCTCCCGGATGCTCGGCGGGTAGCCACGGGACTCGATGGTGTCGCGGATCACCTCGAGCATCCGGCGCTGCCGCGGCGTCAGCCCGTCGGTGTCGGTGGGGCCGTCGGGTAGTTCGCTGACCGTGGTGCCCAGCTGGGCGGCGACGTCCTCCTTGCGGGGACGTCCGGGACGGCGCGGTGCCGGATCGTTGTCGGGTGTCTTGGTGGCCATGCCGTAACGCTAGGGCGGATCGACCCGGGAATCAAACATTTGTTCGATGTGTCGCCGAGATGGTCACCGATTCCGGCGGCCCGGTCATCATCGAGGATGATCTTTTGGGTCGGGCGGCCAAACCGGCGGCCGGTGCTCCTAGGGTGGGCGCAGCGACGCGCGTCCCGGGCATCGGGGCGCCGCGCTCGGAAGGGGGATCGCACCGTGGTGGAACGCGCACGGATCGGACGGGCAGCGGGACGAGTCGGGCGGGCCGGGGTGATCCTCGGCCTGACCATCGCGCTGGGGGTGCTGCCCTCGCCGGTGGCCGGCGCCGCGCCGACGGGACCGCTGCCGGCGGCACCGGTGAAGCGGCTGGGGGACTGGAAGGTCGAGCCGTTGGCCGGCGGGCTGTGGCGGGTCTCCTGGCGGTCGCCGAAGCGACTTCCGGTCACCTCCGACCGGCCGACCATCGTCAGCGCTGGTGTCCCGGTGGGGATCGCCACCGTGGACGACGACGGCCGCACCGTCTCGACGGTCACCAGCGTGGCCAAGGCGCCAGACGTGGCGAAGCTGAACGTGGTGCTCTCCGGTGACCGGCTGGACGTCCCCGGTCGCGACCAGAGCGGATTGCAGGCCGACACCGACGCGTGGGAGCGGGGCCGGCTGCTGCCGTTCGATCCCGGCACGCCGGGCAGGTTCGGGGTGACCGTCTCCGACTATCAGGGCAAGGCCGTCCCCACCGCGGGGATGGAGTCGCCGGTCGAGTTCGTCGGCCACGTGGTCGAGCCCAAGCTGGACGCCGACGCCGGCCAGCGTCCGCTGGTGCTCTTCCTGCACGGCCGCCACGAATACTGCTACCGCGACGCCTCCGAGGGCGGGATCGGCGAATGGCCGTGCCCGAGCGGTGAAAAGGACGTTCCCAGCCAACTGGGCTACGACTACGTCCAGCGGGTGCTCGCCTCGCAGGGGTACACCACGGTCTCGATCCGGGCCAACGGGATCAACGCCCAGGACGACGGGCTGGCCGACGGCGGCGCCGACGCCCGGGCCAAGCTGATCCGGGCGCACCTGGACTACTGGGTGTCGCTGGCCGGCAAGCACCACGTCGACCTGTCCCGGGTCATCCTGATCGGGCACAGCCGCGGCGGCGAGGGGGTGGCGCGGGCCGCGCTGCAGATTCCGCTGGAGGCGCCCTACCGGGTGGTGGGCGCGGTGCTGCTGGCGCCGACCGACTTCAGCGGGCAGGCGGTGCCCTACATCCCGACCGTGACCGTGCTGCCGTACTGCGACGGCGACGTCGCCGATCTGCAGGGCCAGTTCTTCACCGACGCCGCCCGCGACGTGGTCGCCGACGACACCGCGCTGCACAGCTCGGTGATGGTGATGGGGGCCAACCACAACTTCTTCAACTCCGAGTGGACACCCGGCTCGAAGGCGCCGTCCTTCGACGACTGGTGGGGCGAGGCCGGCGAGGCCTGCGGCACCGGCGATCCGACCCGGTTGTCCGCCGCCCAGCAGCGTTCGGTGGGCACCGCCTACCTCGCTGGCGCGGTGCAGTTGTTCGCCGGCCAGGTGAGCGAGGCGCTGCCATTGTTCGACGGCTCGCGGGTCCGGGTGGCCTCCAGTGGACGGGCGGTGGTGCTGAGCCACGCCGTCGGCGGCGGCCGGGAAGTGCGCCGACCCAGCCTGGACACCGGTCTGACCGACGGCACCGCGCAGACCCAGTTCTGCGTCGGCCGGGACAAGTTCGACGGCTCGCACTCGCTCTGCGGCCGCGACGTCGAGGGCTGGACCCAGACCCCGCACTGGGCGTTCTCCGGCGAGATCCAGCCGGAGCGGCGGGCGTTGGAGCTGAGCTGGGACAAGGCGGGCGAGGTCGGTGGGCTGTTGCTCGACCGGCCGTTGAACCTGACCGGACGGCAGCTGCAGTTGCGCACCATCGTCGACCCGACGACGCCGCGGGTGAAGCTGGCGGTGCGGTTGACCGACACCGCCGGGAAGTCAGCCGACCTGCAGCCGGTCGGTGGCGAGGACTGGGCCGCCCTGCCGCAGGGGCTGGAGCTTTCCCGGCGGTGGGCGCAGGCGGTGATCGTGGAGCCGACCGGGGCGGCGGTGGATCTCACCAAGATCGCGTCGATCGAACTGGTCGGCCGGTCGAAGGCCGGCCGGGTCTGGGTGCTGGACGCCGCCGCGGTCAAGCCGGGCCTGGCCGCGCTGCCCGAGAAGCGGATCCCGCTGGTCTCGCTGGGCGAGGTCGAGGTGCCCGAGGGCGACGGACCCGGGGTCTCGACCGCCCGGGTGCCGTTCACCGTGCAGGGCCGGATCGCCGCCCGCAGCAAGCTGCAGGTCCGGGTCGCCCGGGAGGGCAAGGGGGTCGAGACGATCACCGTCGAACTGGCTCCCGGACAGACCCGCGGCAGCGTGCCGGTCGACTTCGTGGGCGATCGGATCCCCGAGCCCGGCGGCGAGGAGTTCTCGGTCACCGGCTGGGGTTCCCGCGGTGTGATGACCGACGACTACCTTGGCGCGCTGCGGGTGACCGACGACGACCCGTTGCCCAGCTTCACCGTCAAGGCGGTGAAGCGCACCGTCAAGGAGGGCAGGAAGGCCGCCTGGCGGATCACCCTGGCCAGCACGGTGCCGATCCCGGTCTCGGTCGGGATCGAGGTGGTGCGCGGACCGGCCAAGGTCCGGCCGCTGAACGGGGACGACGTGTCGAGGAGTTGGCTGCGGGCCCACGTCTACCCGGCCAGCCGCAAGCAGCCGCTGTACCGGCAGTTCGTCTACCTCGACGCGGTGATCCCGGCCGGCCGGCGGAGCACCACCATCACCGTCCCGATCCGGAAGGACCATCGCAAGGAGGGCCGCGAACAGCTCACCCTGGCGTTCAGCCTGGGGGAGCGGACGGTGACCCGCACGGTGTACGTGAAGAAGAGCTGACCTGCTGAGGCCGCCACCGCCGGCCGGGAAAAACTGTCAGACCCGGCTGATGGACTGATTCCAACGACACGCTGAGAACATTTGTTCGAATACTCTTGCCAACCCGGCTCCCAGCAGGGTAGGAATGTATCGAACAGGTGTTCGACCCGGAAGAAGGAGTCACGAAATGGCCGCCATGCTGGTCGATCTTCCCCTGGCCCAGCTGCCGAGCCAGGGTGCCCCGCAGCGCTGGGTGCACGTCAGCAGCCCGCGTCCGGTGGGCGCGCGCGCCACGGCTCCGTCGGCCCGTCCGTCGGCCCCGGCGCGGCCGGGTGGCCGTCCGCGGGGAGTCGCGGCGCCGCGGCTGGTCAGCCGCCCGGCGGCGGCGACCGTGACGGCGAGCCCGGCTCCCGCGGCCGCTCCGCTCCGGCTCACCGACCGCGGCCTGGCGGTGGTGATGGGCGGCTTCGCGCTGGTCATGGTGACCGCGCTGGTGGTGCTGGTGGCGGCCTTCCTGGCCGTCCCGAACGAGCCGGTTGCCGCGCAATTGCTGCTGGGCTGAGGCCCTCGCGCGGCCCCGATCCGGGGCGCCGCGGGCTGGGCTGACCGGGACGGCTGCGTCGCCTTGCGATTGGGCTCGATCCGTCGTACCCTCTACATCTAGTAGTTACAGCGGTGTGGTTCATCCACAGTTTGTGGTTGTTATCCACCGTTTGTCCACAGACTTTTCCACCGACGGCGAAGGGAGGCGCGATGTACTGCCCCTACTGCCGCCATACCGACAGCCGGGTGCTCGACTCCCGGGTGGCCGAGGACGGCTGCAGCATCCGCCGCCGGCGGCAGTGCCCGCAGTGCGAGCGCCGGTTCACCACGCTGGAGCAGATGCAGCTGGTGGTGGTGAAGCGTTCCGGCGTGGTCGAGCCGTTCTCCCGCGAGAAGGTGATCCACGGCGTCGCCAAGGCCTGCAAGGGCCGGCCGGTCACCGAGGACGATCTGGCCCGGCTCGGCCAGCAGGTGGAAGAGGCGCTCCGCGCCAGCGGTCAGGCCGAGATCCCGGCCAATGAGGTGGGGCTGGCCGTCCTGGGCCCGCTGCAGAAACTCGATCCGGTGGCGTACCTGCGGTTCGCCTCGGTCTACAAGCACTACGACTCGGTCGAGGATTTCGAGGCCGAGATCGAACAACTGCGCGCCGCGGCCGTGGCAGCGCGCTGAACCAGTACCCGTTCCCGCCGATTCGAGAGGCAACCGCAATGACCGAGACCGTGAAGGCAACCCCCCGTGGTGGGCGCAAGCCGGCGGGGATCACCGTGCCGCGCGTCTTCACCACCGCCGGGGTGCACCCTTACGACGAGGTCACCTGGGAGCACCGCGACGTCGTCCAGAGCAACTGGAAGACCGGCGAGGTGGTGTTCGAGCAGCGCGGGGTGGAGTTCCCCGACTTCTGGAGCCTGAACGCGTCCACCATCGTCACCACCAAGTACTTCCGCGGCGCGGTCGGCACCCCGGCCCGGGAGGCCAGCCTGAGGACGCTGATCGATCGGGTGGTGGGCAAGTACCGCAGCGGCGGCGAGGAGAACGGCTACTTCGCCACCGCGGCCGACGCCGAGATCTTCGAACACGAGCTCACCTGGCTGCTGCTCCACCAGTACTTCAGCTTCAACTCCCCGGTCTGGTTCAACGTCGGCACGCTCAGCCCGCAACAGGTCAGCGCCTGCTTCATCCTGAGCGTCGACGACTCGATGGAATCGATCCTGAACTGGTACAAGGAGGAGGGCTTCATCTTCAAGGGCGGCTCCGGCGCCGGGCTGAACCTCTCCCGGATCCGCTCCTCCAAGGAGCTGCTCTCCTCCGGCGGCACCGCCTCCGGCCCGGTCTCCTTCATGCGCGGCGCCGACGCCTCGGCGGGCACGATCAAGTCCGGCGGCGCCACCCGGCGGGCAGCCAAGATGGTGGTGCTGGACGTCGATCACCCCGACATCGAGGAGTTCGTCGAGACCAAGGCACGCGAGGAGGACAAGATCCGCGCCCTGCGCGACGCCGGTTTCGACATGGATCTCGGCGGCCGCGACATCGTCAGCGTGCAGTACCAGAACGCCAACAACTCGGTGCGGGTGAACGACGAGTTCATGCAGGCGGTGACCGACGGCACCCCGTTCGGGCTGCGCGCCCGGATGACCGGCGAGGTGATCGAGGAGATCGACGCCCGCGACCTGTTCGGCAAGATCGCCAAGGCCGCCTGGGAGTGCGCCGATCCGGGCATCCAGTACGACGACACCATCAATGCCTGGCACACCAACCCCGAGACCGGCCGGATCACCGCGTCCAACCCGTGCTCGGAGTACATGAGCCTGGACAACTCCTCCTGCAACCTGGCCAGCCTCAACCTGATGAAGTTCCTGCGCAGCGACGACAGCTTCGACATCGACCGGTTCGTTCGGGCGGTCGAGTTGATCATCACCGCGATGGACATCTCGATCTGTTTCGCCGACTTCCCGACCGAGGCGATCACCCAGACCACCCGCGACTACCGTCAGCTGGGCATCGGCTACGCCAACCTGGGCGCGCTGCTGATGGCGCTGGGCCGCGGCTACGACACCGACGCCGGACGCAGCCTGGCCGCGGCGATCACCTCGCTGATGACCGCCGCCGCCTACCGCCGCTCGGCCGAGCTGGCAGCGGTGGTCGGCCCGTACGCCGGCTACGCCCGCAACGCCAGCGCCCACCAGCGGGTGATGCGCAAGCATCAGGCCGCCAACGACGACTTCCGCCGGATCGACGACTTCGACGGCTCGCTGCACGACGCCGCCACCGCCGAATGGGATCAGGTGGTGAAGCTGGGCGCCAAGAACGGTTTCCGGAACGCCCAGGCCTCGCTGCTGGCACCGACCGGCACGATCGGCTTCATGATGGACTGCGACACCACCGGCATCGAGCCGGACTTCTCGCTGGTGAAGTTCAAGAAGCTGGTCGGCGGCGGCTCGATGCAGATCGTCAACCAGACCATTCCGCGGGCGCTGCGCAAGCTCGGCTACGCCGAGGAGACCGTCGAGGCGATCGTGGAGTACATCGCCGAGCACGGCCACGTGGTGAACGCGCCGGGCCTGAAGAGCGAGCACTACGAGGTCTTCGACACCGCGATGGGCCAGCGGGCGATCAAGCCGATGGGCCACGTTCGGATGATGGCCGCGGTGCAGCCGTTCCTGTCCGGAGCCATCTCCAAGACGGTGAACCTGCCGGAGTCGGCGACGGTCGACGAGATCGCCGACGTCTACCTGCAGGGCTGGAAGCTGGGCCTGAAGGCGCTGGCGGTGTACCGGGACAACTGCAAGGTCGGCCAGCCGCTGTCGGACGCCAAGAAGTCGGACGAGAAGGTGCCGGCCGAGCCCGAGGTCCGGATCGAGTACCGGCCGCGTCGCACCCGGCTGCCCAAGTCGCGGCTGGGCAAGACCACCTCCTTCTCGGTGGCCGGCGCCGAGGGCTACATGACCTCCGGCCAGTACGACGACGGCCGGCTGGGCGAGGTCTTCCTCAAGCTCGGCAAGCAGGGCTCCACCCTGGCCGGCGTGATGGACGCGTTCAGCATCGCGGTCTCGATCGGCCTGCAGTACGGCGTCCCGCTGTCGACCTTCGTGCAGAAGTTCACCAACCTGAAGTTCGAGCCGGCTGGGATGACCGACGACCCGGACGTCCGGATGGCGCAGTCGATCATGGACTACATCTTCCGCCGGCTGGCGCTGGACTACCTCTCCTTCGACGAGCGCGCGGAACTGGGCATTCACACCGCTTCGGAACGTGCCCGGTATGTCGAGACCGGCTCCTACCTCTCCGACGAGGACGAGGCGGGGATGATCGAGTCCGAGACCTTGAAGAACGATGCCGCCGACGACCTGCGGATCGACGAGGCCGGGCCGGTGCAGCCGTCGCTGCTGGCCGCCGACCCGGTGACCAGTACCGCCGATGTGCTCGCCAAGCTCACCGGTTTGAAGGTGGACGCGCCGCTGTGCCTGACCTGTGGCACCAAGATGCGGCCCAGTGGCTCCTGCTATGTCTGCGAAGGCTGCGGCTCGACCAGCGGCTGTAGCTAGGTAGCAGGGGAAGAAAGGAGCGCGCCGCAGCATCGAAGGACTTTTCGTCCATGGGACTCTTCGTCCCCTCGGGGAAGTCGATGCTGCGGCGCGTTTCTCTGCCCGGGTTCAGCCCTGGGCGCGACGCCGGCGGGCGTGCCAGGCGATGAAACCGACGTAGCCGCCGATCAGCACCACGCCGACCCCGATCGCCAGCGCGGGGGAGAGGTCGAACAGTCGGCCGAACAGGTCGACGCCCGCCACCCCGATCGCCGAGTACAGCAGCGCCCAGAGCACGCCCCCGACCACCAGGGCGGGCAGGTAGCGGCTGGCCGACATCCGGCTGGCCCCGGCCGCCAGGTTCGCCAGGGTCTGGAAGCCGACGGTCAGGAAGGAGAGCGCGACCACCGGCGCGCCGTAGTCGTTGATCCGCTGGGTGGCCTGCTGGTAGCGGGTTCCGGCCATCAGCTTGGCGATCCGTGGCCGACGGCTGGCGCTGGCCGCGGCGGCCCTGCCCAACAGGTAGGTGCCGCCCGCCCGGCAGAACACGATGACGAACATGGCGCCGACGATGATCGGGAACGGCAGCTCCCACTGGGTCGGATCCACGCAGTCCTACTTCCGTCAGCCGGTTCAGCGGTGTTCATACACAGTCGAGCAGAACCGTACGCGCTCCGCCGCTCGGATTCCACTCTGAGGACGCCCAGCCGACACTCGGGGGCCGATCGGCGTAGGTTGGGGGCCGAGGAGGCTGGCAATGGATTTCGATCTCGACCGCAGCGTGTCGGAAGCGTGGGCGGGCTTCACCGAGCGCCTGGCTGAGGTGGTGTCGGTGATGGACCCCGACGCGACCCTGACGTTGGGCTCGCTCGGCTCGGCCGACCGCGGCCAGTCGCCGTTCGTGGTGTTCACCTGCCTGCCGGATCGCCGGCTGCTGGTTCAGGCCTCCGGCAACCAGGTACTGGGCGAGGGCTATCAGCTGGGGCTGGCCGACCTGCAGCGGCTGGACGACCTGGGCTGGCAACCGCCGTCGGTGGACGGGCCGCACCCGGGCCCGCACCACTGGGTGGAGTTGGCCGAGGAGGAGAACGAGCAGGCCGCCGCCCGCGCGGTCACGGTGCTGCGCGACGTCTTCGGGGTGCGGCACCCGGCCTTCCTGGCGGCCGATCAGCTCGCCGAGGTGCTGGCACCGCCGACGCCGCGGGAGGCCGAGCAGTTCCATCACGAGGATCTGCAGGCGGTGGTGCCGGGCTCGCTGGCCGAATTGGAGGCGATGGTGCGGGCCGAGCTCGGCCAGGTGCTGGGCTACGAGCCGTTGACCGACTCCGACGGCGACTTCGCGATCCGGGTCGGGTCGGCGATGGTCTTCGTCCGCTGCACCCCGGACGCCCGCGAGGTGCTGGTGTTCTCGCCGCTGGTGCACGAACTCGAGGGTCGCGGCCGCGCGATGGAGGTGCTCAGCGACCTCAACACCCAGGCCCGCTACCTGCGATTCCTGCTGATTCGCGACCGGGTGTTCGCCAGCATGTCGGTGCTGGCCCACCCCTTCGTCCCCGCCCACCTGCACCAGGCGCTCCAGACCATGACGATGGTGGCCGACGAGTTGGACGGAGAACTGGCCCAGCGGCTACGCGGCCGCACCTCCTTCGGCGCGGTCGACTGACGAATCCCGCCCGGATTCGGTACGGTAGCGGCGATGGATGCCAAGGCTCACAACACCCCGTTGTCCGCTCAGGAGTGCCGCCAGTTGCTGGCCGGGTGCGACCTGGGAAGAGTTGCGTGGGCGACACCCGACACAGTCGTGGTGCTGCCGGTCTCGTACGTGCTGGTCGGGGAGCGGATCGCGTTCCGCACCGCCCCGGGCTCGCTGCTGTCCAAACTGGTCGAACCGCAGCGGGTGGCCTTCGAGATCGACGACCTCGACCCGGAGACCCGAACCGGTTGGAGCGTGCTGGTGCAGGGCACCAGCGGCCCCGGGGAGCCGGCGCAGGGCGCGCTGGTCCAACCCTGGGCGCCGGGCGATCGTCCGGTCACGGTGCTGATCGAGCCGTTGGTCTACACCGGTCGCGCGATCGCGGCCGGCTGAGGAAGGAGCCTGGCCATGCTGCGATCCTACGAAGGTCCCGCCCGGGTGATCGTGGGCTACGACGGCTCGGCCGAGGCGGATGCCGCGCTGCGCTACGGGGTGGCCGAGGCGCTCGCCCGGCAGGCTGAACTGGCGTTGGTGAACGCGGTCGACGATCTGGTGCTGAGCAGCGCCTGGGGGGTGGTCTTCGACGTCGAGACGATCCGCGAGGCCGCCCGGCAGATCCTGCGGACCGCGGTCGAGCAGGCGACCGCGCTGGGAATGCCGGCCGATCGGCTGCGGCACGCCGTCGAGCTGGGAAATCCGGCCGCCGTGCTGGCCCGGCACAGCGAGGAGGCCTCGTTGATCGTGGTGGGCCGCAACTCGGTCGCCGACAGCGAGCAGGCCTTCGTCGGTTCCACCGCGGTCGGCGTCGCCGGGACGGCGCACTGCCCGGTGGTGGTGGTCAGCGCTCCGCAGCTGACCCGGGAGCGGCGCGGTCTGATCGGGGTCGGCGTGAGTTCCGCCGCCAAGGGCGAGGCGGCGCTGGAATGGGCGCTGCAGGAATGCGAGGCCCGGGGCGGCGGCGTCCGGGTGATCAGCATCGCCAAGGCGGCCGGCGGACGATGGTTCGGCGGCGGCACCGTCCCGCCGGAACTGCGGGAGGAACTGCTGCGGGTGACCCGGGAGCGGGTGACCGAGTTGATCGGCCCGCTGTCCGCGCAGCACCCGGGGGTCGGGATCGAGATCGACGTCTCCTACGGCAGCCCGCTGGACGTCCTGGTGCCCAAGACCGACGAGCTGGATCTGTTCGTGGTCGGCGTGCAGCCGGCCTTCCCCAGCTATGGCATCGGCGGCACCACCCGCGGCCTGATGACCCACTCCCGCTGCCCGATCGTCACCATCCTGGCCCGCGACAGCCACGGTTCCTGACGCCGGGATGCCGTCCGTCCCGCCTCGCCTGGAGTTCGATCCGGCGCTGCCGATCACCGCCGAGGTGGAGACCATCCGGGGGCTGTTGGCGAAGCACCAGGTGATCGTGGTGGCCGGTGCCACCGGCTCCGGCAAGACCACCCAGCTGCCGAAGATCTGCCTGCTCGCCGGCCGGCAGCGGATCGGTCATACCCAGCCGCGCCGGATCGCGGCCCGGACGGTGGCCGAGCGGATCGCCAGCGAGCTGGGCGAGGAGCTGGGGCACACCGTTGGCTACCAGGTGCGGTTCACCTCCAAGACCTCCCGGGCGACCCGGCTGAAGGTGATGACGGACGGCATCATGCTGGCCGAGATCGGCCACGACCGCGACCTGCGCCGCTACGACACGATCATCGTCGACGAGGCTCACGAACGCTCCTTGAACATCGATTTCTTGCTCGGATATCTCAAGCAGCTGCTGCCCCGGCGGCCGGAGCTGCGAGTGATCATCACCTCGGCGACGATCGACACCGAGCGGTTCGCCGCCCACTTCGACGACGCCCCGGTGGTGGAGATCCCGGGACGGACCTACCCGGTGGAGGTGCGCTACCGGCCGGTGCGCGACGGTGCCGAACGGGACGCCGACCTGATCGACGCGGTCTGCACCGCGGTGAAGGAGCTCGACTCCGAGCCGGACGGCGACATCCTGGTGTTCTGCTCCGGCGAGCGCGAGATCCGCGACACCGCCGAGGCGATCGAGGCGCTGCAGCTCCGCTTCACCCACGTCCTGCCGCTCTACGCCCGGCTGTCGGCCGCCGAACAGCACAAGGTGTTCAGCCCGCACACCGGCCGCCGGATCACCATCTCGACCAATGTCGCCGAGACCTCGGTGACCGTGCCGGGCATCCGGTACGTGATCGACACCGGCTTCGCCCGGATCTCGCGCTACTCGGCGCGCACCAAGGTGCAGCGGCTGCCGATAGAGCCGATCTCGCAGGCCTCGGCCAACCAGCGGGCCGGACGCTGCGGCCGGCTCGGCCCGGGCATCTGCCTCCGGCTCTACGCCGAGGAGGACTTCGCGGCCCGCCCGGAGTTCACCGAACCGGAGATCCTGCGCACCAACCTGGCCTCGGTGATCCTGCAGATGGCCGACGCCCGGCTGGGCGACATCGTCGACTTCCCCTTCCTGGAGCCGCCGGACGCCGGCCAGGTGCGCGACGGCATCCGGCTGCTCCGCGAACTGGGCGCGCTGGCCGACACCGGACGCGGCGGACGGATCAAGCTGACCGGCATCGGACGCCGGCTGGCCCGGCTGCCGGTCGACCCCAGGCTGGGCCGGATGCTGGTCGAGGCGGAACGCCAGGGCTGCCTGAAGGAGGTGCAGGCGATCGCCGCCGGCCTGACCATTCAGGATCCGCGGGAACGTCCCACCGACGCCCAGGCGGCGGCGGACGAGGCGCACCGCCGGTTCTTCTCCCCGCTGCCGACCGGCTCGGCGGGGTCGACCCGCTCCGGGCAGGGCCGGCGACCCGCGCCGGCCGCTGCCGAGGCTGCGCTGCCGCTGGCCGCGCCCGCCCGGCACACCCCGCACACCGGCCACGTGGTCCGCGGTCGGCAGGGTGCCGCCGAGGGCCAGGAGCCGACCCCGGACGGGTCCGACATCGCCGCGCTGCTGCGGTTGTGGCAGTACCTGCGGGAGCAGCGCCGGGTGCTCTCCGGCAATGCCTTCCGCCGGATGTGCCGCCAGGAGTACCTCAACTTCCTCCGAGTGCGGGAATGGCAGGATCTCTACACCCAGCTGCGGCAGGCCTGCGACGAGCTCAAGCTGAACCGCAACACCGAACCGGCCGGCCTCGACAAGGTGCACATCGCCGTCCTCTCCGGCCTGCTCTCCCACGTCGGCCTGCTGGAGGTCGCGCCGCCCAAGCAGGGCCAGCCGACCGGCCAGCGCGCCAAGCGTCGCCAGGGACCGCCGGAATACCTCGGCGCCAGGGGCTCGCGGTTCGCGATCAACCCCGGCTCCAGCGCGGCCCGCACCCGGCCGCCGCTGGTGATGGCGGTCGAACTGGTCGAGACCAGTCGGCTCTGGGCCCGGACGGTGGCGCCGATCGAGGCCGAATGGGTCGAGGAGGTGGGGGAGCACCTGCTGCGCCGCAGCTACTCCGAGCCGCGCTGGTCGGCCCGCGGCGGCCAGTGCGTGGCCACCGAACGGGTCACCCTGCTGGGCGTCCCGATCATCGCCGGACGCACCGTCGGCTACGGCCGGCTCGACCCGGTGGTGGCCCGCGAGGTGTTCATCCAGGCCGCCCTGGTGGAGGGGCAGTGGCGCACCCGGCACCACTTCTGGGCCCGCAACCAGGCGGTCCGGGAGGAGGCTGCCGAGCTGGCTGAACGCACCCGGCGGCGCGACCTGCTGGCCGACGACGCCACCCTGGCCGCCTTCTATGACGCCCGGATCCCGCCGGAGATCGTCTCGGTGGCCCACTTCGACCGGTGGTGGCGGGATGCCCGCCGACAGGACGAACACCTGCTCGACCTGAAGCTGGACGACCTGGTGGTGGGGGAGGCCGATGCCACCGGCTACCCCACCAGCTGGCGGATCGACGACCTGGCCCTGGCGGTCGGCTACACCTTCGACCCCGGCTCCGGCCGGGACGGCGTCACCGTCACCGTCCCGCTGGCCGAACTGAACCGGCTGCGTCCGGAGCCGTTCAGCTGGCAGGTTCCCGGGCTGCGGGTCGAGTTGGCCACCGCGCTGATCCGCGGCCTGCCCAAGCAGCTGCGCACCCAGCTGGTGCCGGCACCCGACACGGCCGCCCGCGCGGTGGAGTGGCTCGGCCGCGACGCCGACCGAACTGAGGCGTTCCCGCTCGCCCTGGGGCGGGCGATCCGCGCGCTGACCGGGGTGGCCGTGCCGGCCGCCGCCTGGGCGCCGGAGGAGGTGGACGACCACCTGCGGGTCAGGTTCCAGATCACCCGGCCGGGCGCCGAACCGGCCACCGGACGGGACCTCGCCCAGCTCGCCGCGGAACTCGGCGGCCAGCTGCAGCGGACCCTGAACCGCGCCGCGAGCCACCTGGTGCACCCCGGCGCCACCGACTGGGCGTTCGGCGAGCTGCCGGAACGGATCGAACAGCCGGTGGTGGGCTATCCCGCGCTGCTGGACCGGACCGACCGGGTGGGCGTCCAGGTGTTCGCCGGGGAGGAAGCCGCCCGCCGGGCACACCGCGCCGGGCTGCGCCGGCTGATTGCCCTGACCACCGTCGACCCCACCAACTGGGTGGTCTCCCGGCTGAGCAACCAGACCAAGTTCGCGCTGGCCACCTCGCCGTACCCCAGCGTCCCGGCGCTGCTGGCCGACGCCCGGCTGAAGGTGATCGGCGACGGTATCGACGCCGCCGGCGATCCCGCCGCGATCCGGGACGCGGCGGCCTTCGGGCAGCTCCGCGACCGGGTGCGGGCCGAGGTCGCACCGGCGATGCAGCGGGCGGTGGACACCGCCGGCGAGGTGCTGCTGCGGCACGGCGAGGTGCTGCAGCGGTTGCCCACTGCGCCGGCCGAGATCCGCGCCGACCTCACCGAGCAGCTCGCCGGGCTGATCTATCCGGGGTTCATCGCCGCCACGCCGTCGCGCTGGTACCCCCGGCTCCCGGTCTATCTGCGCGCCATCCTGCGCCGGCTGGACGCCGGTCCGTCCGCCCGCGCCGAGGAGGCCCAGGACGTGATCGCCCAGCTGGAGGACGCCTACGCCGAGCGCTGTCAGGCCTGCCCGCCCGGCCCGCTACCCGAGGCGGTGGACGAGGTCGGCTGGCTGATCGAGGAACTCCGGGTCGGCCTGTTCGCCCAGGCCCTGGGCACCGCCGTCCCGGTCTCGGCCAAGCGGGTGCGCAGCGCCCTGGCAGCGCTGTCCGGGGCCAACTGAGCCGGCCCGGCTCAGCCAGGCGGCGGCTGGCCGGGAACCGGCTGGGTGAACAGGGCGCGGACCGCGGCCTTGTCGACCTTCAGCCCTGGGGTGAGCGGCAGGGCGGGACGCAGCAGGATGTGCCTGGGCAGCTGGTAGCTGGCCAGCCGCTGCCGCAGCTGGTCGCGCAGCGACTCCGGATCGAGGACGGCCCCGTCGTCCGGGACGATCAGCGCCGCCGGCTCCTCGCCGTAGACCTGGTGCGGCACCCCGACCACCGCCGCGTCGACCACGCCGGGAAGCCGCCGCAGCTCCTCCTCGACATCGATGCACCACACCTTCTCGCCACCGCGATTGATCATGTCCTTGGTCCGGTCCACCACGAAGAGGTAACCGTCGTCGTTCAGATAGCCGACGTCCTGGGTGTTCAACCAGCCCTCCGCCGACAGGTTCTCCGGCAGCAGCCGATCGTAGCCACGCAGCAGGTTGGTGCCCGACAGCCAGATCGTGCCGCGTTCGCCGTCGGGCACCTCGACGCCGGCCTCGTCCCGGATGGAGACCCGCAGGCCGGGGATCGGCCGGCCGGAGGAGCCGCAGTGGATGCTGGTGGCGGCGTCCCCGGGGAAGACGGTGCCGGGCGAGGAGGTCTCGGTCAGGCCGTAGACCGTCCGGAACGACATCGTGGGCAGCCAGCGGTGCAGCGCCTGGATCCGGGAGACCGGCATATGCCCGGCGCCGCAGGCCAGCAGCCGCAGCCGGGGCAGGCTGGGGTAGCGCTCGGCCTCGGCGAGCAGCATGGCGAAGACGGTGGGCGAGGCGTGCAGGAAGCTGACCCCCTGGTCGCGGGTCGTCCGGAGCACCCGGTCGGCGTCGAACCGGCGCTGCAGGAACAGCCGTCCGCCGATCTGGACGAACAGTCCCAGCAGCGCCACCACGCCGGTGATGTGGTAGATCGGCACCGGGACGATGCTGGAGTCCCGCTCATCCAGTCCCAGCACGCGTTGGTAGGCCACGATGGCATGGCAGACATTCCGGTTGGTGAGCAGCACCCCCTTGCTGCGCGCGGTGGTGCCGGAGGTGTACATCAGGATGCAGTCCGCCTCCGGCGCGACCACCGCCGGCCGCTGGCTCGGGTAGCGGGAGACCGGCAGCGAACGCAGCCCGTAGCCGCCGGCCCGGTCCTCCACCCACCAGGTGGCCGGTCCACCGCGCAGGCAGGCCAGCGACTCGAACCGGCGCTCGGCCACCACCAGGGCCGGGTCGGCCTGCCGCAGGATCGCCTCGATCTCCGGCTCCCGATGCTTGGTGGGCACCGGCACCACCACCGCACCGCACCGGTTGGCGGCGTACAGCGCCACCGCGAACTCGATGGAGGTGTCCAGCAACAGGGCGATCCGATCGCCCGGAGAGAGCTGCTCCTCGATCAGCGCCGCGAACTGGTCCACCAGGCCGAGCAGGCCGCCGAAGGTGATCTGCACGCCGTCGTCGGAGACCAGCGCGATGCCGGCGGGGAGCCGTTCGGCGGTGGCTGCCAGCGAGGCGTAGAGGGTCGCGGGTGCGTCGGCGAAGCAGGACACCACCCGGCCGTGGCTCTCCACCCGGGTCAGCCCACGGGTCACCGAGGCGTCCCAGAGGTCGTCGCCGTCCAGCATGTCGTTCCCTCCGTCCTTCAGTCGCCGGCGGGCTTCGGCCGGCTGGCCGCGACTTCCAGCAGCCGGCACACCAGCGCGCTGGCCCGCTCCAGGTTGGCGGCACCCTCGGCGAGCGCGTCCGCCAGGCTGCCCACCCCGCGGACGATCGGCACCACCGCTGCGACCGGCAGCTCCGGGTCGAGCTCGGCGACCGGATCCACCCGCCCGGCGAAGACGATCGTGGGAACGCCGGCGGCATGGGCCCGCCGCGCCACCCGGACGGGCACCTTGCCGGCGGCGGACTGGGCGTCGAAGCCGCCCTCGCCGGTGAACACGTAGTCGGCGCCCACCAGGGCGCGCGACATCCCGACCGCGTCCATCACCAGTTCGGTGCCCGACTCCAGCGTGGTGTCGAAGAAGGCCAGGAAGGCGGCGCCGAGGCCGCCGGCGGCGCCCGCCCCCGGGGTATACCGGACGGAGCGGCCCGCTGCGGGTTCGACGACCTCGGCCCAGCGGGTGAGGGCGGCGTCGAGTTCGGCGACCGCCTCGGGCGAGGCGCCCTTCTGGGGGCCGAACACCGCGCTGGCGCCGCGTTCGCCGAGCAGCGGGTTGTCGACGTCGCTGGCCAGCGTGATCCGGACGCCCGCGACCCGCGGATCCAGGCCGCTGAGGTCGATCCGGTCGAGGCCGGCCAGGGCGGCACCGCCGGCCGGCAGCTCGGCACCGGTGGCGTCCAGGAACCGCGCCCCGAGGGCGGTCATCATGCCCGCGCCGGCATCGTTGGTGGCGCTGCCGCCCAGGCCGAGCAGGATCCGGCTGACGCCCAGGTCGAGAGCCCGGCGCAGCAGCTGTCCGACGCCGCTGGAACTGGCCGTCCGGGCGTCCCGTAGCGGCGGCTCGACCCACTCCAGGCCGCAGGCGGTGGCGACCTCGATCACCGCCAGCCGCTGGTCGGGCAGGTGGGCCATGACGGCCGTCCTGGGCCGTCCCAGCGCATCGGCGCACTCCACCTCGACGAGGTCGCCGCCCAGCGCCTCGGCGAGCACCTGACAGGTGCCCTCGCCGCCGTCGGCCATCGGCACCCGCACCACCTCGGCGCCGGGCCAGACCGCCCGGATGCCACGCTCCAGGGCGTGGGCGGCGGCCGCTGCCGACAGGGACTCCTTGAACGAATCGGGGGCACAGACGATCTTCATGGTGCTTCCTTCGGTTGAGGGGTGGGCGCCGCGGTCGGCGCCCACCCGGACAACTACGCCTGCTGGTCGACCTGGGTCTCGACGGTCGACTCCCACGCCGACCCCTTCAACCCGAAGGCCAGCAGGCCACCGACCAGCGCCAGGCCGATGATGAACCACAGGCCGGCCAGCGGATTGCCGGTGGCGGTCTCCAGGGCGCCCATCATGGTGGGGCCGAAGAACCCGCCGAACAGGCCGAAGGTGTTGATCAGCGCGATGCCGGCCGCCACCGCCGCGCCGGTCAGCCGGCGTCCGGGGAAGGTGAACAGCATCGACTGGATCACGAAGAACCAGAACGCGGAGACGGAGAAGCCGAGCACCGCCAGGGCGAGGTTCCCGCCGGAGAGCGCGGCCAGCACCAGCCCGACCGCCACCGCCCACAGGCCGCCGGTGACCATCGCCTTCTGGCGCACCAGGGTGGTGCCCAGCTTCGGCATGATGATCGATCCGACCGCTGCGGCGATCCACGGCACGGCGGTGATCAGGCCGACGGTGACGGTGGTCATCTCGGCGTTGAAGCTGGAGATCATCGCCGGCAGGAAGTAGCTCAGCGAGTAGACCGCGACCTGGTGGGTGAAGTACACCGCGATCACCAGCCAGATGATCGGATCCTTGGCTACCGGCACCAGCGCCCGGAAGCCGTGGGCCTCGTTGCCGACACCGTCGTCCTCGGCGGCCAGTTGCTGTTCGACCAGATCCTTGTCCTCGTCGGAGAGCCAGGAGGCGTCCCGCGGCCGGTCCGGCAGCCAGAACCACACCAGGAAGGCGAGCAGGATGGCGGGCAGTCCCTCCAGGATGAACATCCACTGCCAGCCGTGCAGCCCGACCAGGCCGTCCAACTGCAGCAGCAGCCCGCCCAGCGGCGCGCCGATAATGTTGGCCAGCGAGACGCCCAGCAGGAACAGGCCGATCGCCCGGGCCCGGTCCCGCCGCGGGAACCAGAGCGTGATGTACAGGATCATGCCCGGGTACAGGCCGGCTTCGGCAGCCCCCAGCAGCACGCGCAGAACGTAGAACGAGACGTCGTTCCAGACCACGGCCATCAGCATCGAGATGACGCCCCAGGTGATCATGATGCGCGCGATCCAGAACCGCGCGCCCACTTTGTGCATCACCAGGTTGGAGGGCACCTCGAGCAGTGAGTAGGCGAAGAAGAACAGCCCGGCGCCCAGACCGTAGGCGGCCGCGGTCAGGCCGATGTCGGCCTCCAGCGCCGCCTTCGCCATGCCGATATTGGTGCGGTCGATGAAGGCGATGATGTAGACGATGATCATCAGCGGCATCAGTTTGCCGAAGTTGGTCTTGGTGATGCGTTCCAGGCGCGACCGCTTCTGCGGGTCGGCCATGGGCCCGACATAGGTGGTATCGGACACGGTATGGTTTCCTTTCGAACTTTTCACCGGTCGGTGAAGGTTTGGTGTAGTCGCCGTCCGGCGATTGCTTGGTCGGGGGCTGCCACCCCCGGCCAAGCCTCCGGTCAGAGCGCGCGGAAGATCGCCGCGACGGCCTGACCGCCTCCAATGCACATCGTCACCAGGCCGTGCTCGATGGCCCGGGCGTGCATGTTGGTCAGGGTGCGGAGGGTGAGGATCGCGCCGGTGGCCCCGATCGGGTGCCCCCAGGCGATAGCACCCCCCAGCGGGTTGGTCCGGGACGGATCCAGCCCGGCGTCGCGGATCACCGCCACCGCCTGCGAGGCGAACGCCTCGTTCAGCTCGATCCAGCCGATGTCGGCCAGGCTGAGCCCGGTGCGGGCCAGGATCTTGTCGATCGCCAGCTTGGGCGCGTAGCCCATCACCTCCGGCTCGAGACCGACCTTGGTGAAGTCCACCAGTTCCGCCAGCGGCGTCAGGCTGCGGCGCTGCGCCTCGGCCAGGGTGGTGACCACGACCGCAGCGCCGGCGTCGTTGATGCCCGAGCTGTTGCCGGCGGTGACCGTCCCGTCCTTGGCGAAGGCCGGACGCATCCGGGCCAGCGACTCCACCGTCACCCCGGCCCGGGGGTGCTCGTCGGTGTCCAGCACCACGTCGCCCTTGCGCCCGGCGATGGTCAACGGTGCGATCTCGGCGCTCACCGCCCCGTCGGCCAGCGCCTGCTGGGCACGCCGCTGGGATTCGGCGGCGAAGGCGTCCTGCTGCTCGCGGCTGACCCCGTACCGGCTGGCGACCGCCTCGGCGGTGGCGCCCATCGGGTAGTCGCCCCACGGATCGGTGACCAGCGAGAGGGTGCCGTCCACCAGGGTGTGGTGACCCAGCCGGTATCCCTGCCGGCCGCTGAAGTCCATGAAGGGCTGGCGCGACATGTTCTCGCAGCCGCCGGCCACGGCGATCGCGGACTCCCCGGAGCGCAGTTCCTGGGCGGCGGAGGCGATCGCCTGCAGCCCGGAACCGCACAGCCGGTTGACCGACATGGCGGTGGACGAGGGACGCGCGCCGGCGGCCAGCGCCACCCGCCGTCCGATGAACGCGTTGCCGCCGAGCTGGCCGACGCAGCCGATCACGAACTCGTCGACCTCGGCGATCTCGACGCCGGCCCGCTGGCAGGCCGCCTGGACGGCGTGGGCGCCCAGTTCGTGGTTGGGGACCGCGGCCAGACCGCCGCCGAAGCTGCCGGTCGGGGTTCGGGCACCGCCGACGATGACGATGCGTTCCTGTGCTGTCATGGTGGTTCTGTCTCCTTCGTTGGGGGGTCAGTTCGCCAGGGCGAACCGGATGGCTTCCAGCGCCGCGGTGGCGGCCGGGGTCTGGTCGGCGGCGAGCACCTGCCAGCCCTGGCCGGTGAACTCCAGCAGGTAATACTCGGTGGCCAGGTAGACCTGCTTGCCGCGCTGCCGGGCGCGCTGCGCGCTGAACGACACCTGGTCGACCCTGCCGACGAACTTGGGGTGGCGACCCGAGGCCGACACCAGGAAGCAGATCCGCTTGGCGCCGTCGGTGATGTCCATGAAGCCGCCGACGCCGACCGCGCGGCCGCCCAGCAGGGAGACGTTGACGTCGCCGGTGGGGTCGATCTGGCCGGCGCCCATGAAGGTGATGTCGACCCCGCCGCCGTTGTAGAAGTCCATCTGCTGCGGGTGGCCGATGATCGCCTGCGGGTGGATCGCCGCCCCGAAGTCGACCACCCCCAGCGGGACGCCGCCGTAGGTTCCGGACTCGACGGTGAGGTGCACCTGATCCAGCAGCCCGGCCCGGGAGAGCGCCCGGCCGATGGTGTCGGCCGGGATGCCGGTGCCGACGTTGATCACATTGCCCGGCTGCACCAGGCCGACCCCCCGTACCCCGATACTCACCCGGAGCTCGTCCATCTCCTGGGCCTCGAACGCCCGTCCGACGTTCTCCGGCGTGACGTAGCCGGCCACCAGGTCGTCGCTGTACTCGGGGAACGAGTGGGTCTGACGGTGGTGCAGCGCGGGATCGTCGGTGACCGCGGCGTAGTCCACCAGCACCGCCGGAACCGTGACGTCCCGGGCCCGGATCTCGCCCGGTTCGACGATCGCCTTCACCTGGGCGATCACGATGCCGCCGCAGTTGTGCACCGCCTGGGCGACGCCCAGCGCGTCCAGCCCGGAGACCTCCTCGCGGTGGGTGAGGTTGCCCAGCCGGTCGATCACCGCGCCGCGGATGATGGCCACGTCCAGCTTGATCGGCTTGAACCGCAGGTAGTCGACGCCGTCGAGCTCGACCACCTCGACGTACTCGGTGGCGGCGATATTGGCCTTGGCGGAGGCGTTGAACCGGCCGCCGTCGACCCGCGGGTCGACGAAGGTGCCCAGCCCGACGGTGGAGAGCTGGCCGGGCCGCCCGGCGGCGATCGTCCGGTACAGCGTGGACAGCTGTCCCTGCGGCAGGCAGACGCATTCGGCCTCGTCGCGGCCGAGCAGCTCGCCCATCCTGGGGGTCAGCCCCCAGTGCGAGCCGATCACCCGCTTCACCAGGCCCGGGTGGGCCATCCGGGACATGCCGATCTCCCGGTTGGACTGCCCGGCGGCCTGCAGCCAGGTGAGGCCGCGGGGATGGCCGGTGGCCAGGAAGGAGGACTCGATCTCGGCCAGCAGGTGGTCGGCGACGCCCATCAGCGTCATGCCGTCGCTGGCGACCGTGGCGCCGTCCGGGATCAGTCCGGGCACCTCGGCCATCGGGATGAACCGGGTCACAGCTTGTAACCCCCGCCGATGTTGATGACCTCACCGGTCAGGTAGGACGCGTCGTCGGAGGCCAGGAAGGCCACCACCTTGGCGACATCGGCCGGCTGGCCGGCGCGCTGCAGCGGAATCTTGTCCAGCTGCGCCTTGAACAGGTGATCGGGCATGCCTCTGGTCATGTCGGTCTCGATGAAGCCGGGGCAGACCGCGTTGGCGGTCACCTGGGAGCGGGCCAGTTCCTTGGCGATCGACCGGGTGAGACCGACCACGCCCGCCTTGGCGGCGGCATAGTTGGTCTGCCCGATATTGCCCATCCAGGAGGCCGACGAGACATTGACGATCCGGCCGTACTGGTTGGCCCGCATCTGGGTGCCGACCGCCCGGCAGGTGTAGAACACGCCGGAGAGGTCGACCGCCAGCACGGCGTCCCACTGCTCGTCGGTCATCTTCCACAGCATGGCGTCGCGGTTGATGCCGGCGTTGTTCACCAGGATGTCGATCCGGCCGCAGCGCTCGACGATCTCGGCGACCGCCTGATCCACCGCCGCGCGGTCGGAGACGTCCAGCGCGATTCCGTAGCTGTCGTTGCCGGCCTCGGCGGCACCGGCCTGCGCGGCCTCGCCATTGACGTCGGCGACGATCACCCGGGCACCGCGCTCGGCGAGCAGCCGGGCGATGCCCAGGCCGATTCCGCGCGCCGCCCCGGTGACCAGCGCGACCCGGTCCCGCAGCGGGGTGTAGTCAGACATCTTGTTTCTCCTTCCGTGGCCGGCAGCCACAGCTCCGGCCGATATACAGGTGGTGGGGACAGGTGATGGCGCGGGGCGCCAACTGGGCGTGGTGGCGCCGTTCGGTCACCAGGGCGATCGCCTCGGCGGCCATATGGGTGCGGGGCTGGACGATCGTGGTGAGATCGACGAGGTGGGTGCGGGCGGTGGTCAGCCCGTCGAAGCCGGTGACCGCGACGTCCTCCGGCACCATCAGCCCCTTGGTCGCCAGGACGCCGATCACGCCGAGCGCGATGGCGTCGGTGCCGCAGACGATCGCCTGCGGCAGCGCGCGCTGGTCGAGCAGGTAGTGGGCCGCCCGGGCGCCGTCGGCCTCGTTCAGCCCGCCGGTCAGGTTCCAGTGTCGTTCCAGCGGCAGGCCATGGGCCTGCAGGGTGCTGCGGAACCCGTCGGCGCGGGCCTTGGAGGCGGTCGAACTGACCGGTCCGGCGACGATCGCGATCCGCCGGTGGCCGTCGCCCACGACGTGCTCCATGATCTCGCGCCCGGCCGCCCGGTCGTCGATGCCGACGAAGTCGGCGTCGGCGTGGATCGAGCGACGCGAGATCTGGACGAACGGGATCCGCGCCGCCCGCAGCGGCCGGAAGACGCCGGCGTCCCCGGACTGGATGGCCGTGATCAGCACACCGTCCACCTCGTGCTGGATCATCGCCTCCACCGCGGCCGCCACCGAGCGCTCCTCGTCCCGGCTGTTGCTGAGGAAGACCTCGTAGCCCTGCCCGCGGGCGGCGTCGGTGACCGAGATCGCCAGCTCGGAGTAGAACGGGTTGAGGACGTCGGCCAGGATCAGGCCCAGCACCGCGCTGTCCAGCGCGGAGCCGTCCTCCGGCACCGGCACACCGTATTCGGTGGCCGCGGTCAGGATGCGCCGCCGCAGTTCGTCGGAGACGCCGGGCCGGCCGTGCAACGCGTAGGAGACGGCTGCCGGGCTGACCCCGAGCAACCGGGCCAGAGCGGCGGCCGATACCTTCGGCTTCGTCTGCCCCATGCCGTTCATCGCTGTAGCCCATCGTTGCGCTGTGGCCTCCGAATCGAAGCCATGATGAAGGTTCTCCGCCATCGAGACAGTTAAGCAACGATAAGTTGGCGCCGGGCCGCAACGGTGCCAAGCGCAGTCGCTTCGGATCTCGCGGTACAGTGGCGAGGTGCTCGATCCACGGCTGTTGTACACCGTCAACCCCGAGGTGTGGGACTCACTGAAGGGGCACAAACCGGTGCTCCTGCACCTGTTGGACGGCTACATCGACGCCGGCTCGGTGATCCACACCATCGGCCGCTACCTGCTCGATCAGTGCGAGCACGAGGTGCTGGTCGAGTTCGACCACGACCAGCTGCACGACTACCGCTCCCGCCGGCCGCAACTGGTCTTCGACACCAACCACTGGGTCTCGATGACCGACTACTCGCTGGTGCTGCACAAGCTGACCGACGCCGACGGCACCCCCTTCCTGCTGCTCACCGGGCCGGAGCCGGACACCCAGTGGAACCGGGCCTGCGCCGCGATCCTGGGCATTGCCGAGCGGCTGGAGGTCTCCTCGCTGATCGCGGCCAGCGGGGTGCCGATGACCGTGCCGCACACCCGTCCCACCCTGGTCACCGCGCACGCCACCGACCCGGCGCTGGCCGGCGGGAACCCGATGTGGATCGACCGGGTGCAACTGCCGGGCAGCTTCTCCCACGTGCTGGAGTTCCGGGCCGGCGAGGCCGGCCTGGTCGGCCGCGGCTTCGTCGCCCACGTCCCGCACTACCTGGCGCAGACCAGCTTCCCGCAGGCCAGCGCCGCGGTGCTGACCCGGATCAGCGAGGCCACCGGCCTGGTCCTGCCGCTGGAGGAGCTGCAGGAACGGGTCGCCACCAACCTGGCCACCATCGTCGCCGAGACCGCCGACGACGCGGAGTTCCCGGCCGTGCTGCGGGCGCTGGAGGAGCAGTACGACCAGCTCAGCGCCAGCGGTGCCGCCCACATGCCGACCGCGGACGAGATCGGCGCGGCGGTGGAGCAGTTCCTGGCCGAGCAGGATCCGCCGGAGTTCCCCCGCTGATGCCGGCCGGCGTCGCTCAGCTGATCGCGCTGCTCGACCTGGAGCAACGCGGCGACGACCTGTTCGTCGGCGCGGCGGACGAGACCTCCGCCCGGCAGCGGGTGTTCGGCGGCCAGGTGCTGGCCCAGGCGCTCACCGCCGCCTACCGGACCGTCGGCGAGGACCGGATCGCCCACTCGCTGTCGGCCTACTTCGTCCGCGCCGGCCTGGCCGGGGTGCCGATCGAGTACCGGGTGGAGGAGATCCGCGACGGCGGCAGCTTCTCCACCCGCCGCCTGCTGGCCCGGCAGGACGGTCGCACCATCTTCTTCATGGGCTGCTCCTTCCATCGCCTGGAGCCGGGGCTCAACCACGCCGACACCATTCCGCAAGGGGTGACGCCGCCGGAGGAGTGCCCGCCGCTGTCGGAGGTGCTGGGCGCCCGCTCCCGCCGCTCCGCCGAGGCCTGGCGGCAGGAATGGGGGGTGCTGGAGACCCGGTTCGCCGCCGACACCAGCGCCGTGAACGGCACCCCGACGGACGCGGCGATGAAGGTCTGGGTGCGCACCGAGAGCCCGCTGCCGGCCGATCCCCAGCTGCACCAGGCGGTGCTGGCCTACCTGTCCGACCTCACCCTACTGGCGGTCAGCACCGTGCCGCACCCGGTGGTCTTCGCCGGCCCCGGCATGCAGGCCGCGTCGATCAACCACGCGATGTGGTTCCACCGGCCCGCCCGGGCCGACCACTGGTTGCTCTACGACCAGGTGTCGCCCTCGGCCTCGGCCGGGCTGGGGTTCTCCTTCGGCCGGCTGTTCTCCGGCGGTCAGCTGGTCGCCTCCTGCACCCAGGAGGGACTGATCCGGCTGACCGATCCGGCGGCGGTGGTCAACGGCCACGCGGTGGCCGGCGAGGAGGCGATCCCGGGGCTCTCCTGACTCCGGACGCAAAACGGGCGCCCCGTTCGGGGCGCCCGTCTCGTTCAGTTCGGGTCAGGCAGCGACCTCGGTGGTCAGTCGCAGCTTGCTGATCGCGTGTCGTTCGATCTGGCGGACCCGCTCGGCGGTGATCCCCCAGACCGCGGCGATGTCGGCCAGCCGGGCCTGGCGGCCGTCCAGCAGGCCGTAGCGGCGACGCACCACGTCGGCGGAACGCTCGTCCAGGGTGGAGAGCATCTCGTCCAGCCGGGCGCGATCCTCGGCGTCCAGCACCACCTCGTCCGGGCCGGGGGACATCTCGCGGGCCAGCAGGTCACCCAGCGCGGTGTCGCCGTCCTCTTCCACCGGGGCGTCCAGCGAGACGTGATCGCGGGCCAGCCGCAGCAGGTCGATCACCTGCTCGGTGGGCAACGCCAGCTCGTCGGCGATCTCCCAGAGTTCGGGTTCGCGGCCGAACCGGCGTTCCAGGGTGCGGCGGACGGCCGAGACCTGGTTGACCTGCTCGGCGACGTGCACCGGCAGCCGGACGATCCGGGCCTGCTGCGCGATCCCGCGGGAGATCGACTGCCGGACCCACCAGGTGGCGTAGGTGGAGAACTTGAAGCCCTTGGTGAAGTCGAACTTCTCGACCGCGCGGATCAGGCCGGTGTTGCCCTCCTGCACCAGGTCGAGCAGCGGCATCTGGGCGCGACCGTACTTGCGGGCCACCGAGACCACCAGCCGCAGGTTGGCGGTGATGAACCGCTGCATCGCCTGATCGCCCAACTCGGCGAGCAGTTCGAGTTCCTCGTGGGAGGCCTCGACGTGACGCAGCGACTGCTCCTCCTCGGTGAGCTTGCCCTCCAGCAACGCCCGGGCGTACTGCCCGAGTTCGATGGCGCGGGCGAGTTCGACCTCTTCGGCCGCGGTCAACAGGGGGGTCTTGGCGATGCCGTCGAGGTACAGACCCACTGCGTCCTTACCGTCGATGCCGTCGTTGAGTCGGACCCGATGTGCGGTGGAGATCAAGGTTCTTCCTTTCGCTCGTCACCTAAGTACAACGAACGACACCGCGAATTTCTGCCCAGGGCGGCCCTGACGCGACCCCGAAAAGAGCGCTCAGGGGCAATCCAAGACCGTGGTCGGATGGCGCCTCATCCCCTGGGTGGAGCCGCCTCAGCCCCCACTCAGCAAGGGTTGATGCGGCTCTCAGGAAGCGGGGGAGAGCGGGTTACGGGGCAGCGACGATCGCCGGGTCCAGCGACGGGTGACCACCGGTGGCGGCGATCAACCAGGCGTACTCGAAGGCGATGTCCCGCCAGATCGCGTAGCGGCCGGAGACCCCGCCGTGGCCGGCGACCAGTTCGGTCTTCAGCAGCAACTGCTCGCCCAGGCCGGCGTCGTGGCGCAGCCGGGCCACCCACTTGGCCGGTTCGGTCACCTCCACCCGGGTGTCGTTCAGGCTGGTGGTCACCAGGATCGCCGGGTACCGCTGCGGCTGGACGTTCTCGTAGGGGGAGTAGCCCTTCATCCGGTGGTAGGCCGCGGCGTCGTGCAGCGGATCGCCCCACTCCTCCCATTCGGTGATGGTGAGCGGCAGCTCGGGATCGAGCATGGTGGTGAGCGGATCGACGAACGGCACCTGGGCGTTGACGGCGGCGAAGGCGTCCGGCGCCATGGTGGCCGCCGCCCCGACCAGCAGGCCGCCAGCGCTGCCGCCGGAGAGGCCCAGCCGCTCGGCGCTGGTGTAGCCCTGGGCCACCAGGTGCCGGGCGGCGGCGATCAGGTCGGTGAAGCTGTTCGACTTGTGCTCCAGCTTGCCGTTCTCGTACCAGGCGCGGCCGAGCTCGCCGCCGCCGCGGACGTGGGCGATGGCCACCACGTAGCCCCGGTCCAGCAGGCTGAGCCGGGGGATCGAGAAGCTGCCCGGGTAGCTGATCTCGTAAGCGCCGTAGCCGGTCAGCAGGCAGCCGGCCGAGCCGTCCAGCGGGGTGTCGGCCCGGTACACCAGGGAGAGCGGGACGCGGGTGCCGTCCGGCGCGATCGCCCATTCCCGGCGTTGCCGGTAGGCGGACGGCTGGTACGGCCCGAACCGGGGATGGTCGAGCACCCGCCGCTGCTTCAGCACCCGGCGTTGACCGGTGTCGAGGTGGTACTCCAGCACCTGATCGGGGGTGATCATCGACTGGTAGGAGAGCCGGATCCGGTCGGTGTCGGCGTCCTCCGAGCCGTGGGCGTCCACCTCGTACAGGGTCTCGCCGAAGTCGATCCGGTGGCCGGTGGTGAGCCGTCCGTCGGCGTCGAAGTGATGGACGCGGACCTCCACCAGCCCGTCGCGACGCAGGCTGACCACCAACGCCCGGTCGTAGGCCGAGACGTCCAGCAGCCGGGCGCCGGGCTCGCCCGGCCACAGCGGCTCCCAGTCGTCCACCGACGACGCGGTCAGCGGAGCCCTGGCCAGCGCGAAGTCGGGGGCGCCGTCGTTGTGCACCAGGTACAGCGTGTCGCCGGCCACCTCCACGTCGTACTCCACCCCCGGACGCCGCGGCGTCACCACCCGGGGGAGGGCGGCGTGGTCGTAGGCGTCGACCAGCCGGGTCTCGCTGCTGGTCTTGGAGCCGATCGCGATCACCACCTGGCGCAGATCGCGGGAGACCCCCAGTTCCATCCAGAACCGCTCGTCCGGCTCGTGGTGCAGCTCGAGGTCGTCGGCCTGGCCCAGCACGTGCCGCCAGGCGGTGTCCGGCCGCCAGGCCTCGTCCACCGTCAGGTAGCAGTAGCTGTCGTCCCCGGCCCAGCAGCCACCGGCGGCGACGCCGGTCAACTCGTCGGCCAGCGGTTCGCCGGAGCGCAGGTCGACGAACCTCAGGTCGTAGCGCTCATCGCCGGCGGTGTCGGTGGAATAGGCCAGCCGATTACCGTTCGGGCTGATCGCCAGCGTCCCCAGCGCGAAGAAGGGCGCGTCACCGGCCAACTGGTTGACGTCGAGCAGCAGTTCCTCGCCGGCCGGGCTCTCGCCCGGCAGCTGGTCCCGATCGGTCGCGGGGGCCCGATGATAGCGGGGGTAATTTTGCCCCGCGATGGTGCGGGCGTAGTACCAGTAGCAGCGTCCGTCGGTGTGCCGGGTGAACTCCGGGACGCTCAGATCGGTCTGCAGAGTGCGAGCGTCGATGTCGTCGTAGATCTGCTGCGCGAGGTCGGCGAGCGGTGCCGTGACCGCCTCGGTGAAGGCGTTTTCCGAAGCCAGATAGGAAAGCAGGGCCGGATCGGACTTGTCCTTCATCCACGCGTAGGGATCCTCCACCCGGTCGTCGTGGACGAGCCGGACCTGCGTGTGGCGCGGAGCGACAGGGGGTTGATCGGCGACAGGCATGGCACCGAGGTTAGCCCACTGCCCGGGCTTGGGTGATGGCGGGTTACGTGGCACAATGGACGCGAAGGCATTGACAGCTCCCGGTTGTCGCATGCCCTGAACCGCTTTCTTGAGAGGTCGCCCGTGTCACCACGCTCCAGCGCCGCCGCCAAGGCTACTGTCGAAGAAGAGACCACCACCCCGGCCCCGCGGCGACGGGCTGCCCGGCCTGCCGCGGCGTCGAAGGCGCCGGCCAAATCCGGTGCCAAGGCCAAGCCGGTGGTGGCCGCCGTCCCGGACGAGCCCGAGGTCGAGCTGGAGGAGGAGGTCACCGTCGAGGAGGTGCTGGCCGCCGGCGCGCTGGACGTGAAGTTCGAGCGGGAGGGCGATGACGTCATCCTGACCGTGGGCGGGAAGAAGCGCAGCCTGGACGAGGTGGACGACGCCAGCTTCGAGCCGGCCGAGGAGGCCAAGACCGAGAAGCAGTTGGCCGAGGACGAGGGCTTCAGCCTCTCCGACGCCGACGACGCCGACGAGCCCGAGCAGCAGGTGCTGGCCGCCGGCGCCACCGCCGACCCGGTGAAGGACTACCTCAAGCAGATCGGCAAGGTCGCGCTGCTGAACGCCGAGCAGGAGGTGCAGCTGGCCAAGCGGATCGAGGCGGGGCTGTTCGCCGAGGAGACGCTCAGCGAGGCTGCCACCGGTCTGGCCGACGATCACGTCTCCGATCTGGAGTGGATCGCCGAGGACGGCCGGCGCGCCAAGAACCACCTGCTGGAGGCCAACCTGCGCCTGGTGGTCTCCCTGGCCAAGCGCTACACCGGCCGCGGCATGCTCTTCCTCGACCTGATCCAGGAGGGCAACCTGGGCCTGATCCGTGCGGTGGAGAAGTTCGACTACACCAAGGGTTACAAGTTCTCCACCTACGCCACCTGGTGGATCAAGCAGGCGATCACCCGCGCCATGGCCGACCAGGCCCGGACCATCCGGATCCCGGTGCACATGGTCGAGGTGATCAACAAGCTCGCCCGGGTGCAACGCCAGATGCTGCAGGATCTCGGCCGCGAACCCACCCCGGAGGAGCTGGCCAAGGAACTCGACATGACCCCGGAGAAGGTCGTCGAGGTGCAGAAGTACGGCCGCGAGCCGATCTCGCTGCACACCCCGCTGGGCGAGGACGGCGATTCCGAGTTCGGTGACCTGATCGAGGATTCCGAGGCGGTCGTCCCGGCCGAGGCGGTCAACTTCACCCTGCTGCAGGAGCAGCTGCACGACGTGCTGGACACCCTCTCCGAGCGGGAGGCCGGCGTGGTCAGCATGCGCTTCGGCCTGACCGACGGCCAGCCCAAGACGTTGGACGAGATCGGCAAGGTCTACGGGGTGACCCGGGAGCGGATTCGGCAGATCGAGTCCAAGACGATGAGCAAGCTGCGGCACCCGTCCCGTTCCCAGGTGCTGCGCGACTACCTCGACTGAGCAGCGGCTGGAGCCCACAACCAAAGATGGCACCGACGGCGCAGGAACTGGACTTCTCGTTCCTGCGCCGTGCCGTTGATGCAGCCCGCCTGGTTCGCCGACCGCCACTGAACGTCTTCAGTCTCTCGGGGTTTCCGCGCCGCGAAACGGTGGCGTCGAACGTCCTGGCCTTCTTCCTTGACCCGCATCAATCCCATGAGCTGGGCGGACTCTTCGTGGATTCGCTGCTGCTGATGCTGGACGGCGAGTACTACTTCACACCGGCTGAGGACGATGCTCCGCCGCAGCGCAGGGGCGGATTCGAGGCGGCCAGTCGGTTGGGTTCCCAGAACTGGATGGTCGTGACCGAGGCCGCGACGGTGGCGGGCAACCGGGTCGATGTCCTACTGACGAACGAGGCGCTTGACGTCGCGATCGTCATTGAGAACAAGGTGGACGCCGACTTCGACAATCCGCTGGAGGACTACGTCACGCACTGCGCCCGGCGGTTCGGGGTGGTGCTCAGTCTGGTACTCGCTCCAACTCAGCGGACGATAGGCCGCATTCCGGAGCAGGACCTGATCTGGCTGAGCACGGCCTTGACCTATGACGACGTGTTCGCCCGGGTGCGCGCGGCGATGGCGTCATTGACGCAACCAGTGGGGACAAGGGTCGCTGTGCTGCTGGACCAGTTCCAGGAGAACCTGAGTGCGAAGGAGGCAGTGGTGAGTTCGGAGATCGAGCTGGAGCGAGTTGCCCGGTTCTGGGAGGCTCTCGGTCCGGAACCTGACACGCTGCCCGAGTTCTTTCACGTGCTGGCAACTGTGAACCGGGTGCTCAAACGCCGCTCCGAGATCTTCCGCGACGAGATAGTGGCACGGCTGGGGCAGGAGCCGACGCCGGCGCTGCTCAGCAGCTTCGTCTCGGTCGGCCTCGATCATAGATGGGGTGTTCGGGAGGGGTGGGTCACCGTGGTCTGGGTCGGCTTCGCGCTCTCGACCGGGGTGACGGTGGAACTGATCGTCGGCGGTGATCCCCGGGACTTCGATGCGTTGTCGGCCAAGGCCTATCGCACGGAAGCCGGCCCGCAGGATCTGTTGGCTGGGTACTCCGCGGTTCCCCTTCACGCGACCTTGAGCGGCTCCGGGGTCGCGGTAGCCGAGGAGTTCGTTGGGCTGATCCGCCAGCTCGAGGGTGGGCAGCAGGTGGTTTGACCGTGGCGGCCAAGCCCAATTCTCGCGAATTTTCAGCACCTTCGTGGTGTACCCGCGGAGCGCCCACTGACTGCGGGAAACGGTCCATGGCGGGAAACAATTCCCCGCCCGTTGTGATCTGATCGCAACGCAGTGGTCATAGTGCTGACGTGATGATGCCGCTAAGGTCACCCCATGGCAGAAGACGGCACCGCAACGGGGGCAGGGCTGGGCGAGCCGCTGGTCGTGCTCTCCGAGGTCAACAAGCATTTCGGTGACCTGCATGTGCTGCAGGACATCAACCTGACCGTCCACAAGGGCGAGGTCGTGGTCGTCCTGGGTCCCTCCGGATCCGGCAAGTCGACGCTGTGCCGGGCGATCAACCGGCTGGAGCCGATCGGCTCGGGCACCATCACCATCGACGGGGTGCCGCTGCCCGAGGAGGGCAAGGCGCTGGCCGACCTGCGGGCCGACGTCGGCATGGTGTTCCAGTCGTTCAACCTGTTCGCCCACAAGACCATTCTCGAGAACGTCACCCTCGGCCCCACCAAGGTGCGCCGGAAGAGCCCGGCCGAGGCCCGCGCGCTGGCGATGGAACTGCTCACCCGGGTGGGCGTGGAGACCCAGGCCGACAAGTACCCCGCGCAGCTCTCCGGCGGTCAGCAGCAGCGGGTGGCGATCGCCCGCGCGCTGGCGATGCAGCCCAAGGTGCTGCTGTTCGACGAGCCCACCTCGGCGCTCGACCCCGAGATGGTCAACGAGGTGCTGGACGTGATGGTCAGCCTGGCCCGCCAGGGCATGACCATGGTGGTGGTCACCCACGAGATGGGCTTCGCCCGGAAGGCCGCCGACCGGGTGGTGTTCATGTCGGACGGCCAGATCGTCGAGGAGAACACCCCCGACGAGTTCTTCACCAACCCGCAGAGCGCCCGCGCCAAAGATTTCCTCAGCAAGATCCTTACCCACTGATTCCAGAGGAGGAATATCCATGAAGCCACGCAAGCTAGCCGCCGTCCTCGGTGCGACCGTTGTCCTTTCCGCAAGCCTGACCGCCTGTGGCGGCGGCAGCGCGGCCGGGGGCGATCCCGGCTCGGGCGGCAAGGTCATCATCGGCATCAAGTTCGACCAGCCGGGCCTCGGCCTGCAGGTCGGCTCCGACTACCAGGGCTTCGACGTCGAGGTGGCCAAGTACGTCGCCAAGGAACTGGGCTACACCGAGGTGGAGTTCAAGGAGACCCCGTCCGCGCAGCGCGAGACCATGCTGCAGTCCGACCAGGTGAAGATGATCTTCGCCACCTACTCGATCACCGACGACCGCAAGCAGAAGGTCGACTTCGCCGGGCCGTACTTCATCGCCGGCCAGGATCTGCTGGTGCCGGCGGACAACACCGACATCACCGGTCCGGACGCGATGAACGGCAAGAAGCTGTGTTCCGTGGTCGGTTCCACCTCGGCGAAGAAGATCCAGGAGAACTACGCCGACCAGGTGCAGCTGCAGGAGTTCGACACCTACTCCAAGTGCGTCGGCGCGCTGGGTACCGCGATTGACGCGGTGACCACCGACAACGTGATCCTGGCCGGCTTCGCCGCTCAGGATCAGTACAAGGGCAAGTTCAAGGTGGTCGGCAAGCCGTTCAGCACCGAGAAGTACGGCGTGGGCATCAAGAAGGGCGACACCAAGCTGTGCAACGCCATCAACGAGGCCCTGGTGAAGATGGTCGCCGACGGCTCCTGGCAGGCCGCTTTGGACTCCACGGTTGGCCCGTCGGGCTTCAAGCCGGACGCTGCGACCAACCCGCCGACGCCGGAGCCCTGCGCCTGAGCAACGCCAGTTGAGGTGGTGGGCGGCCCGGCTGCCGCCCACCACCCGGTCCGTACCTAAGGAGCTTCGTGGACGCGCTCACCACCCTGTTCACCGAGTACAACGTCCTCGCGGCGTTCTGGATGACCATCCTGCTGACCTTCTGGGGAGCGGTCGGCTCCATGCTGATCGGCACCGTGATCGCGATCTGCCGGGTCTCGCCGATCGGCGTGCTGCAGAAGTTCGGTGCGGCCTACGTCACGGCCTTCCGGGATCTGCCGCTCACCCTGGTGGTGGTGTTCTGCTCGCTGGGCATGTACTACGCCATGCAGCTCAACCTGGCGCCGGGGTCGCCGACCGAGATCGTGGACAACGGCTTCCGCTGGGGCGTGGTGGCGCTCTCGGTGTACCACGCGGCCTTCGTCGCCGAGTCGATCCGCTCCGGGGTCAACACCATTCCGGTCGGCCAGGCCGAGGCCGCCCGGTCGATCGGGCTGGACTTCGCCGCCTCGCTGCGGCACGTCATCCTGCCGCAGGCGATGCGGGGCGCGATCTCGCCGCTGGGCAACACCCTGATCGCGCTGACCAAGAACACCACCGTGGTCGCCATCGTCGGAGTGAACGAGGCGGCCTACATGATGCGCAACATGATCGAGTTCAACGGCTCGCTGCTGATGGTGATCTTCGCCATCATGGCCACCGGCTTCGTCATTCTGACCCTGCCGATGGGGTTGTTGTTCACCTGGCTCTCCAATCGATTGGCGGTGCTGCGATGACCGCCGAAGCCACCGTCCTGTTCGACGCCCCCGGCCCGAAGGCCCGCCGTCGCCACCGGATCGGCGGCGTGCTGGGCAGCCTGGTGCTGCTCGGCCTGCTGGCCGGCGCGATCTACAAGCTCGCCGACCCGGCCAACAACCAGTTTTCCGCCCAGAAATGGGCGCCCTTCATCGACCCGGTCACCTGGACGGCCTACCTGATCCCCGGCCTGATCGGCACCCTGGTCGCCTCGATCATCTCGGTCATCCTGTCGATCGTCCTCGGCCTGATCCTGGGGATCGGACGGCTGGTGCCGCAGCGCTGGATCCGCTGGGCCTGCGGCGCCTTCGTGGAGTTCTTCCGCTCCGTGCCGGTGCTGATGATGATGCTCTTCGCCTACTACTTCGGCATCCACGTGCTGCGGCTGGGCGGCGCCGCGCTGCCGCTGTTCGGCGTGGTGGTCGGCCTGACCGTCTACAACTCCTGCGTGCTGGCTGAACTGGTGCGGTCCGGGGTCTACTCGCTGCCCAAGGGGCAGCAGGAGGCCGGTCTGGCGATCGGCCTGACCCCGATCCAGACGCTGGTCACTATCCTGCTGCCGCAGGCGATCACCGCCATGCTGCCGTCCATGCTGAGCCAGTTGGTGGTCATCCTGAAGGACTCCGCGCTGGGCACCATGATCGCCTACGCCGAGCTGATGCGGCAGGCCACCACCCTGGACGCGGTCTATGGCAACCTGATCCCGGCGCTGATGGTGGTCGGCGTGCTGTACCTGCTGATGAACGGGCTGCTCACCAGGGGTGCGGCGGTGGCCCGGCAGCGGCTCCGTCGCTCGCCGCAGAAGCGGGACATCGATCCGGTCACCGCCGGCATGGTGCCGGAGCCGGCCTCCGAGCCGCAGGTTCCCTACACCCTGATCCCGCCGCCGGAGCCGGACGAGCCGCCGGTGCTGCTGCCGCCCCGCAGGCACCGCCGCGATCCGGAGTAGCCGGCGGCCGGTCAGCGCAGGTCGAGTTCGGGCAGCTCGTCGGCGGGGGTGAAGCCGTGCACCTTCCCCAGGAAGGCCAGCGCGGCCTGGGCGGTGGCGATGACGTTCTCGGACCGGCGGAAGCCGTGGCCCTCGTCGGGGAAGAAGACGTAGGCCACCGGCAGGCCCTTCGCGCGCACCGCCTGCACCATCTGTTCGGCCTGGGCGGGCGGGACGACCCGGTCCTCGCCGCCCTGCAGGATCAGCATCGGGCAGGAGAGCCCGTCCAGGTGATGGATCGGAGACCGGTCCAGGTACGTCTGCCGGCCGGCCGGGTACGGTGCGACCAGGCCGTCGAGGTAGCGGGACTCGAACTTGTGGGTGTCGGTGGCCAGGGTCTCCAGATCGCCGATCCCGTACAGGCTGATCCCGGCGCTGAACACGTCGGTGAAGGCCAGCGCGGCCAGCGTGGTGTAGCCGCCTGCCGAGCCGCCGCGGATCGACAGCCGGGCGGGGTCGGCCAGGCCACGCTCCACCAGGGTGAGGGCGGCGTCAGCGCAATCCCGGACGTCCACCACCCCCCAGTTGCCCTTCAGCCGCTCCCGGTAAGCGCGGCCGTAGCCGGCCGAGCCGCCGTAGTTGACGTCCACGATGCCGATCCCGCGGGAGGTCCAGAACTGGGTGGCCAGCCGGTACTCGGGGCTCGAGAAGCCGGTGGGACCGCCGTGGCTCCAGACCTGCACCGGTGGCAGTTCGCCGTCCGGAGCGGTGAACTCCGGGTTGGCCGGCGGGTAGTACCAGGCGTGCACCTCACCCAGTGGGCTCTGCCAGCTGATCGGTTCGGCCCGGGAGACCAGGGCCGGATCCAGCACCCGGTCGGAACTGGTCTTGACCGTGCTGAGCTGACTGGACGACCAGTCGACCTCCACCAGCGCGGCCGGACGGTCGGGGTAGCCCAGCAGCGCCAGCGCCCGCGGTCCGCCGCCGGTGAGGTTGGCCGCCACCGCGTCGGTCTCGAGCACCTCCAGCCGGGCCGGCTGTTCGCCGTGGTGCAGCACCGCCAGCCCGGCGAAGCCGTGCACCAGCACGCTGCAGCCGATCCGGTGGTCGTCGATCACCGCGTACGGCACCGGGGCGAGCGTCCACATCGGCCCGCAGAAGTCGGCCGGCGCGGCGTACAACAGGCTGCTGCGCTCGCCGTCCCAGCGATGGAAGTTCCAGAAGCCGGTGGGGTCGGCCAGGTAGAGCAGCGAACCGTCCGGGCTCCAGGCCGGGTAGATCGCCGAGACCTCGGCGCCGCCGGCCACCTGCAGCGCGGCCGACGGATCGGCCAGCGGGGCGACCTTGAGGCGGGTGCTGTCCCACGGCATGGCGGGGTGATCCCACTCCACCCAGGCCAGCCGGCCGTCAGCGGACAGCACCGGGTGGGCGTAGAAGTCGGCCCCGGAGACCAGCACCCGGCCACCGCCGGCATTGTCGGAGTCGAGATCGAGCGCGACCACGGTGGTCCGCGGCTCGCCCTCGGCACGGTGGTCCTCGCGCACCGCCAGCAGCAGCCGCCGGGCCGGATCGAGTTGCAGCGCGGCGTAGCGGAAGTCGCCGCCGGGGGAGAGTTGCCGGGCGGTCTGCCCCGGCTCGATCAGCTGGAGGCTGCCGTCCGGCCAACTGGAGTAGGCCACGATGCCGCCGGCCACCGTCCACTCGCCACCGCCGTACTCGTTCACCCCGGTGCGCAGGTAGGCGTCCGGCGTCAACTCGGAGCGTCCGGCGGAATCCTCCCGCCACAGCGTCACCCGTCCGCCCTGCTCGGGGTGGGCCTGGATCCAGTACCGGACGCCGTCGCTGACCAGACCGGCGGAGAGTCCGACCGTGGCCGCGGTCAGATCGGCCGCGGTGATCGGTGACTGCCAGCTGCCGTAGGGTGCCTCGCGCATGGTCGCCACTGTAGCGGCGCGCCGAGAAACGACAACGGCCCCGGCGGAGAACCGGGGCCGTTGGTGAGAACTGGGTCTCAGGAGAGCTTGTCGGTCTCGTCGTGGATCTTCAGCGCCACCTGGCTGAGCTTGGCGGAGTGGGCCCGGCCGTGGTGGCCGCAGAAGAAGAGCTCGCCGCCGGAGGTGAGGGTGACGCGCACGTAGGCCTGAGCTCCACAGCGATCGCAGCGGTCAGCAGTGGTCAGGTTCTCGATCACGGTGGTGCTCATATCGTCCTCCCTCTCGGTCATCACCTCATGACTCGCCAGGTACAACGCCTACCGGCGTCTTTTGTTCCCGGTGGACCCAGTCTAGTCGCCCGGGGTGGCCAACCCGCCCCACGACACCAGACCGTAACGTTGCGCATCCTGCCGGCCCGGCACCGGACGGATTCTGCCGCGATGGCGGCAACAAGTGTGTTGGAGATCGGCAATTCGATCTCGATAGTTTCACCAGTAGACCCTCGCCCAACGATGTCGAGTTAGGAGAAGCAAGGATGCCTGATCCCGCTGACTATGAAGCAGCGTTCCAGATCATCAGCAGCGCCGGAAATGCGAAGTCCGAGGCCATGCTGGCGATTCGAGCGGCGCGCGAAGGCGACTTCGCCGAGGCCGCGGCCTGTCTGAAGCGGGCGGACGAGCAGTTGCACGACGCCCACGTCCAGCAGACCGATCTGATCACTGCTGAAGCCCGCGGCGAGGCGGTGCCGCTCAACGTCATCCTGGTTCACGCCCAGGATCACCTCACCGGCGCCCTGCTCACCCGTGACCTGGCCGAGGAGTTCCTGCAGCTGTACCAGCGGGTGACGGAGGCCGGCCGATGATCCGTACCTTCCCCGAGGGCTTCCTGTGGGGTGCCTCCTGTTCGGCCCACCAGACCGAGGGGGCCTGGGACGTCGACGGCAAGGGGCTGTCCGTGCAGGACACCCGTCCGCGGGACAACCACGAGATCGCCGACTTCACCGGAGCGGTCGACTTCTACCACCGCTACCGCGAGGACATCGCGCTGCTGGCGGAGATGGGGGCCAAGGTCTTCCGGTTCTCGATCGCCTGGACGCGCATCCTGCCGTCCGGCACCGGCGAACTCAACGAAGCCGGCCTGGCCCACTACGACGACGTGATCAACGCCTGCCTGGAACACGGCATCGAGCCGATGATCACGCTGTACCACTTCGACCTGCCGCAGGCCCTGGAGGACAACGGCGGCTGGGATTCCCGGGAGACGGTGGAGGCCTTCGCGCAGTACGCCCGGATCGTCTTCGAACGCTACGGCGATCGGGTGCGGCGCTGGCTCACCATCAACGAGCCCAACATCATGCTGCTGGTGGACAAGAAGATCCTCGGCCGCAGCATTCCGCTGGAGCGCAAGTACCAGCAGTTCCACCACCTGATGATCGCCGAGAAGCGGGCGATCCAGCTCTGCCACGAACTCGTCCCCGGCGGCCAGATCGGGCCGGTGCCGAACATCTCGATCGTCTACCCGGCCAGCGCCAAGCCGGTCGACTACCGGGCCTCGCTGTACTTCAACGCGATCCGGAACTGGGCGTACCTGGACTTCGCCTGCCGCGGCGTCTACAACCCGTTGCTGCTGGACTACCTGGCGAAGAAGGGGGTCTCGATCGAGGTCACCGATGCTGATCGGGAGTTGATGGCCGCCCACCGGCCGGACTTCATCGCGATGAACTACTACACCTCGGTGACGGTGGAGTACCCGCAGGATGCCACCAACATGACCGACGGGATCAGCGACCAGCAGTCCGAGGACATCATGGACGCGGGGTTCTACAAGGGCTTCACCAACCCCTTCCTGAGCAAGACCCAGTTCGCCTGGACGATCGATCCCGACGGCATGCTCACCACGCTGCTGGCGATCGAGGACCGGTACCGGACGCCGATCATCATCACCGAGAACGGCATCGGCGCCTACGACGAGCTGACCGCCGAGGGAACCATCGAGGACGACTACCGCATCGACTACTACCGCAAGCACCTGACGATGTGCCACCGGGCGATCGAGGCGGGGGTGCAGCTGGTCGGCTACAGCCCGTGGTCGGCGATGGACCTGGTCAGCGTCCACGAGGGCATGAAGAAGCGGTACGGCTTCATCTACGTCGACCGGGACGAGAAGGACGAGCGGGAACTGACCCGCTATCGGAAGAAGAGTTACCACTGGTATCGGCGTGTGATCTCCGACAACGGGCTCGACGACGCCGCCAACGAGAAGGCTGAACTGTGAACAAGTTTTTCGAACTCCTTGAGAAGGTCCTGATGGGACCACTCAGCAAGGTGGCCAACACGCGGATCATCCGCGCGCTGATGAACGCCGGCCTGGCAACAGTGCCGTTCACGATCGTCAGCTCGATCTTCCTGCTGATCAACAACCTGCCGGCGATCATTCCGCCGCTGGCCGACTTCTTCAAGTCGACCATCCTGAACTACTCGGCGCTGTACTCGGTGGGCAACACCATGGCGCTGGGCTCGATCGCGATCTTCTACGTGCTGGCCTTCGGCTACTACCTGGCCAGCGAGTACCAGCAGGTCGTCCCCAAGATGGACCGGTTCACCGGCTCCATCCTGGCCCTGTACGCCTTCCTGATGACGATCATCCAGGTGAGGTTCGAGGACGGCAAGGCCGTGCTGGTCGGCGCCGAGGCCGAGACCAGCATCGTGTACAACGGCGTCGCCCTGGGGGGTTGGGTGACCCGGTTCGGTGGCGTCGGCATCTTCATCGGCATCGTGGTCACCTTCCTGGCGGTTCGGCTCTACCGCGCCTGCGTGGAGCACAACGTGACCATCAAGATGCCGGCCGGTGTGCCGGCCGGTGTCGAACGGGCCTTCGCCTCGCTGCTGCCGGCGATCTTCATCTCGTTCATGATGATCATCATCAACGGCGTGCTGGCCGGCTTCGGCACCGACATCCACGAGGCGCTCTCCAAGCCGTTCGCGTTCGTGAAGGACATGGCCGGCAGCCTCGGTGGCATGATCGTGATCATGCTGCTGGTGCACCTGCTGTGGAGCGTCGGCGTGCACGGCACCTCGATCGTGATCAACTCCTTCGTCAACCCGATCCTGCTGGTCGCGCTGACCGAGAACATGGAGGGCGGGCACAACATCTTCGCCGGCGACTTCAAGAACATGTTCATCTTCCTGGGTGGCGCCGGCAGCACGCTGGGCCTGGTGATCTGCATGTTGGTCTGGGCGAAGTCGAGTCAGCTGAAGACCTTGTCGCGGGCCGGTGCGCTGCCCTCGTTGTTCAACATCAACGAGCCGATCATCTTCGGTGCCCCGATCGTCTACAACCCGTACCTGATCATCCCGTTCTTCATCATCCCGCTGATCACCACCACGCTGACCTACTTCGCGATCTCGGTCGGGCTGGTGGGGCACATCGTCGCCGCGATCCCGTGGATCTCGCCGGTCGGTGTCGGTGCCTTCCTGGGTACCGGTGGCAGTTGGGGGGCCGCGGTGCTCGCTCTGATCAACCTGGCGATCTCCGTGGTGCTCTACTTCCCGTTCATGAAGATGTACGACAACAAGCTGTACGCCGAGGAGCAGGCCGCCCGCGAGGCGCAGGCCGAGCCGGTCGCCGCCTGATCCAACCGGTGCCGGTGGCGGTGGTGACCGTCACCGGCACGCGGCGATCAGCTATCTGGAGCAATGACGCCACAACGAAGGAGAAAGAGAAATGAAGGTTCTACTGATCTGCTCGGCTGGTATGTCGACCAGCCTGCTGGTGAACAACATGCTGAAGTTCGCCGACCCCGAGGACGCCGTGGACGCGCTGCCGTTCGGTGAACTGGAGGACAAGATCGACAACTACGACGTCGTCCTGCTCGGCCCGCAGATCCGGTTCAAGCTCAAGGAGGTCGAGGCGATCGCCACCGCGCACGGCAAGCCGGTGGAAGTGATCGACATGCGGGTCTACGGCACGATGGACGGAAAGTCGGCGATCGAGCAGGCTCGCCGCCTGCTGGCATGACCACAGCGCGGTCGGAGGCGGACCCATGGCCAGAGCTTCTGACCGCGGCCAGCAACTGATCGCCGCCCTGGAGGAGGCGGCCGGGCCCCTCTCCGGAGAGGAGTTGGGCCGGCTGATCGGGCTGTCGGCGCGGAGCGTCCGCGACTACGTCCGGGACATCAACCGCCGCGCCGGCGGCGCGGTGATCGTCTCCTCCCATCGTGGCTACGAGCTGGATCCGGCCGCCCGCGGGCGGCTGGCCGGCGCCGGCCGGGCGGCGGCCGAGACCGGCGCGACCCGCCGCGCCGGGCTGGTGCTGGAGCAGTTGCTGGTCGACGGCGACGTGGGCGACGTGTTCGAGCTGGGCGACCGGCTGCACGTCAGCCCGTCCACCCTCGAACTCGACCTGGTGCGGGCCCGCCGAGTGCTCAAGGAGCACGGCCTGGTGCTGGTGCGGCACCGCGACCAGGTGAGCATCCAGGGGCAGGAGGCGCAGAAGCGGCAGCTGTTCCGGTACGTGCTGTGGTCGCTGGTGACCTCGGCCCGTCCGGCCTTCTCCGACCTGGTGGAGATCCGGCCGGGCTACCACCTGGCGGCGCTGCGTGCGCAGGTGGCGGAGACCCTGGCCGGGCAGGATCTTCAGACCAATGAGTTCGCCCTCGACGACATGGCGGTGAACCTGGCGATCGTGGTGGTGCGCACGCGGGTCGACCGGCATCTCCCGGCGGCCCAATCGACCGCGCTGCCGGTGGCCGCCGACCGGTTGGCCGATGCGTTGCAGACCACCCAGCACTGCGAGATCGACCTCGCCGAACGGCAGCACCTGGCCGACCTGATCGAGGCGAACACCCAGCCGGTGGCGCCGGATCCGAACCGGACCGGCCCAGTCGAGGTGCGGGTCGCGGTGGAACAGGCGCTGGCCGAGGTGGCCGGCGAGTTCGACATGGATCTGGCCGGCCAGGAGATGGTCGACAAGCTGGTGCTGCACGTCAACGCGCTGCGGCTGCGGGCCCGGGCCGGCGCCTTCGTGCACAACCCACTCAGCCGGCCGTTCAAGGAGACCCAACCGCTGCTGCACGAGCTGGCCGTGCAGTTCGCCCGCAAGCTCGGCGCCGCGCTGTCGATCACGATCGGGGAGTCCGAGGTCGGCTTCCTGGCCTTCTACCTGGCGCAGCACCTCAGGCTGGGTCCGGACGACGCCGGGCAGGTCACGGTGCAGGTGGTGGTGCCGCAGTACGCCCCGCTGCTGGCCGGCTTCCTGAGCGCGGTGGAGGAGGCGGTCGGTGAGCACGGCTACGTCGGGCCGCCGCTCAGCGCCGGGGAGGCGCGGGCCGAGGCGATCGGGAGCGACGTGGTGGTGACCTGCGTCCATCTCTCGCCGATCGCCGGCGTCCGTACCGTCCGGGTCTCGCCGGTGCCGACCGCGGCCGATCGGCGGGCGATCCACGACGCCGTGCTGGCGGTCGCCGACCAGCGTCGCCGGCAGCACGTCTGGTCGGTGCTGGCGGAGCTGATCCGTCCGGAGCACTACTTCAGCGACACCGCGTGGAGTTCCCGCGAGGAGGTGATCGAGGAGCTGGCCGGCGTGCTGATCCGCGGCGGCTACGCGCCGGACTGGTTCGCGCAGGACGTCCTGGAACGGGAGCGGCTGTCGGCCACGGCGTTCCGCGACCAGTTCGCGATCCCACACGGTCTGCAGATGTCCGCCTACCGCACCGGCATCGCGGTGCACGTCAGCCAGCGTCCGATCCCGTGGGGCGACGGCTCGGTGCAGTTGGTGATGCTGTTCGCCTTCGAGCCGGAGGAGCGGAAGGTGTTCCGGGATGTGTTCGACACCCTGATCACCTTCCTGTCCTCGCGCCAGTCCACGGCCAGCCTGATCGCGGCCGGCGGCGACCACGCCACCTTCATGGCCTGCCTGGAAGGGCTGCTGGACGGCAGCGATCGCTGAGGGGCCGTAGAACCAACGATGGGGCCCGGGCGAACCCGGACCCCATCGTGGTGAGGGTGAGCTAGATCGAGTCGAGCGACTTGCCCTTGGTCTCGGTGGCGAGCTGGTAGGTGAGGCCACCGATCACCAGCAGGACACCGAAGAACAGGAAGGCCGCCGGGATGATCTCCGGGGTGACGTTGGAGCCGAACATGATGCCCAGCAGGATCGGGCCGAGCACCTTCGCGCTGGAGCCGATGCCGTAGCCCAGGCCGAGGCCGGTGGCCCGCGCCTCGTTCGGGAACTGTTCGGCGCCGAACGGGTTGAGCACGCCGAAGGCGCCGTCGCCGAAGGTCATCGCGATCAGGATGCCGATGAAGAAGATCCAGCCGGCGTTGTCACCGGTGCCGGCCAGCATGGTCGAGCCGGCGGAGATCAGCAGGCCGACCGCACCCAGCAGGCCGTAGATCAGCAGGACGCGCTTGCGGCCGATCCGGTCGGCCAGCCAGGCCGAGGAGAACCGTCCGATCAGGTCACCCAGCGAGACCAGCATGAACAGGTTGGCCACGGCGTGGACGTCGAACTTGTAGGCGTTGCCGAGGATCGACTGGCCCCAGGACTGGATCACCGAGGCGCCCAGGATGAAGCTGAACGAACCCAGGGAGACGATGATCAGCGGCTTGAGGTACTTGGAGAAGATCAGCGCGTAGGAGGCCGACTGCTGCTTCGGGCCCACCTCGGGCAGGCTGCCGACCTGGTCGACCGGCATCTCCAGCGCCCAGGCGATGGCCTGCCGGGCCTCGTCGGTACGGCCCTTGGCCTGCAGGAAGCGCGGCGACTCGGGAACCATCCGCAGCCAGAGCAGCAGGAAGACCGGGATGCCGCCGAGGGCGATCAGCAGCCGCCAGTTGTTGCCGGTGAAGTTCGAGGCGACCGAACCCAGGAACAGGCCCAGCGGGATGAACACCGCGGTCAGGCCGGAGAGCAGACCGCGCTGCTTGGCGGGCACGAACTCCTGGACATAGGGGATCGACACGATGTTCAGGCCGCCGACGCCCATCCCGACCAGGACGCGTAGGAAGGCCAGCATGACCCACCAGTTGTCCGGGGTCAGCACCGAGGCGACGGTGAACACCACGAAGAGCAGGACGCACCAGAAGAAGGAGCGCTTGCGGCCGATGGCATCGCCCAGCCGTCCCCAGCCGATCGCGCCGATCATGGTGCCCAGGCCGGACATGGCCAGGATGATGCCCGCCTCATGCCCCTGCAGGGTCCAGTTCGGATCCTTCAGCAGGACGTTCACGGCGAAGCCGATCAGGAACATGTCGAAGAACTCGGAGATATTGCCGACCACCGCCAGCGAGATCAGGTTCTTCTGATTCCTGGTGAGTGGGCGGGAGTCGATTTGCTGCATCGCCGTCAAGGTCGATGCGCCAGACGTGGTCATGGCTGTCCTTTCGCGGAAGTGGGGGTTAGCGAACGATGTCGGTGCTGGTCGGCAGTTCGAGCTCAGCGGGGGAGAGGTGGGTCAGGTCGCCGTGGTGGGTGAGCGCCAGCTTGGAGGTGCGCAGCCCGTAGCCGATACCGGCCAGGACGTCGTCGGAGAGATAGCCGTGCAGTGTTCCGCCCACGAACGAGTCGCCGGCGCCCGGACGGTCCACCACCGGCACCGGCTCGACGGTGAAGTACTGCTGGCCCTGGATGCCGCTGTAGTAGACGCCGGCCACCTGGTCGGTCGATACCACGTGGTCGAGGCCGTACTTCTGCTGGAGTTCGGCGTTCACCGTGGGGCCGTCACCGGCCATGCCGAGAACCTTGATGCCGTCCAGCCGGCTGCAGAACAGGATCGAGACCTTGTCCAGCAGCGGCTCGAGCACCTCCCGGGCCCGCTCCTGCGACCACAGCAGGGATCGGTAGTTCACGTCCAGCGCGATCTTGACGCCGCGCCGGTGGGCCTCCTCGACGGCGTAGGTGACGGTCTCGGCGGTGCTGTCGGTCAGGGCGGCGGTGATGCCGGTGACGAACAGCACCCGGGTGTCCAGCAGGGCGTCCCAGTCGAAGGTCTCCGGCGTGATCTCGCGGAACTTGGTGTGCATCCGGTCGTAGGTGACCTTGGCCGGCAGCGGGTACTCGCCGGGTTCCATGAAGTAGAGCGCCATCCGGCCGTCCGGGGTGCGGACCACGTGGGAGAGATCCACCCCGACGCCGCGGTACTCGTCCATGAAGCGGGTGGCGAGGTCGCCCTGCGGCACAGACGAGGCGAAGGCGGTGCGGCGGCCGAGCTGAGCCAGCAGGCCGGCGACGTTCGCTTCCGAGCCGGCGGGGGTGAGCCGCAACTGCTGACAGGTGGCCAGTCGGTTGCCCTTCTCGACGGTGAGTCGGATCTGGGCTTCACCAAAGGTGGTGAGGTCGTAGGTGGTCATCGATGATCATCCTCTTCTCGCGGCGGCTGTGCCGTTCGTTGGGTACCAGGTGGTGAGGCCGATGGGGGTCATCGGCTGGTTGTGAGGCTAGAGCCGGAGCGGCGCTGTGACCTAGCGAGCTATGCACATACGTGCGCGGTGGCGGCCAGGAGGTCCCTGGACGCCACCGAATCAAGGGTATGGTTGGCCACCATTTGCACATTCGTGCACGATGTGCCGTTCGGTCAATGGCTCGCGACGGGCTCGAGGAGGCGGATCGCGGTCGCCCGGTCGGTGACCAGGCCGGAGAGGTGGCCGCCGCGCAGCGCAGCCAGCAGGGCGACCACCTTCGGCTCTCCCCAGGCGACCCCGATCACCAGCGGAATCTGGTGCAGCCGCTCCAGATCGACGGCGATGGTGCGGGCGCACAGTTCGGTGGCCAGATGCTCGCCGGTGGCGCTGATGTGGTGCCCGCAGATGTGGGCGACGCCGCCCATTCGGACGATGTCCTGGGCCAGCTCGGCGTTCTCGTAGGCCTGCAGGATGTGGCCGGAGTGCCCGTCGGTCATCGCGCCGACGCCGACCAGCGCGATGTCGGCGCGGGCACCCAACTCGAGGGTGGTGGCGATCTGGTTGTCGCTGCGCAGCGCCTGGGCGACCATCGGGCTGGCCACCACCAGCGGGGCCGGCAGCGGATGGAACGAACCGCCCAGCCGGCGGGCCATCCGCCGGCAGGTCTCGGGGGAGTCGAGGATCAGGTTGGAGTCGCCCACGCTCCCGATCATCTGCACCACCCGGGAACGCGGCCAGACCAGCTGGGGCATGGCGTCCACGGTGGCGGTGACGGCGGCGCCGTTGGAGACGCTCAGCAGCACGTTCTCCGAACTGCATTCGATCAGCAGGTCGGCTGCGCACTGCGCGATCTCGGCGGGCGAGGCGGAGGGATCGGAGGGGTCGGCGACCCGGACCTGCTTGAGCCCGAACGCCTTGACCAGCGCGCGCTCGATCCCGACCACCCGTTCCAGCGGGTGGCTGACCCGGATCTGGACGATCCCCCGGCGGCGCGCCTCCGACAGCAGCCGGGACACCGTCGCCCGGGAGAAGTTGACCTCCGCGGCGATCTCCGCCTGGCCCTGTTCCTCCAGGTAGTAACGCCGGGCGACGTCCAGCAGCAGGGCGGTGTGCTCACGGCTGGAGAGGGTCCGGGAGCGATGCAGCGGGGCGGGCTCGGCGACCTCGGCCGGGAAGCTGGGAGCGATCATATGTGCATCTTATTCCAACCTGGACGCCAGATGCAGCGGGTGGCAGGCGATATTCAAGCGGCGTTTCGGGGCGCTCGGTCCGTTCGTGAACATTTGTTCACGGCGACCTTGGGTGAGCGGGTTCTGCGTCCCTAGTGTTCACAGTGTCACTCAGGCCGCGGATCCGTCGGCCGCGATTCGAAGGAGAACGACCATGGCATTCGCACGAACCCTCCGCGGGGATGTGGCACCGCAGTCCCTCGGCGTGGTGAACTCCCACGACCACCTGATCCGGGTCGGGGCCGGCGAGGTGTACATCGATGCCGATCATCAGCTCGACTCGGTGGAGAAGGCGGTCGAAGAGGCCGGCTACTTCGTCGCCGCCTCGAAGAACTGGACACCCGACGGCGGCACCGTGGTGGACATGTGCCCGATCAACTGCGGTCGCGACGTGAACCGGCTGGCCGAGGTCGAGGCGCAGGTGGACGGGCTGCAGGTCATCCTGGCCACCGGCTTCCACCAGGAGAAGGTCTACCTGGAGTCGCAGTCCCACTGGGTGAGCCGGTACAGCGTGGACAAGATCGCCGAGCTGATCATCGCCGACATCACCGAGGGCATCGACGCCCACGACTACTCCGGCCCGGTCGTGGAGCGCACCGGCTACAAGGCGGGCGTGATCAAGGTCGCCACCGCGTACGGCAAGATCACCAAGTTCGAGCGCAAGTGCATCGAAGCCGCCGCGATCGCGTCGATCGAGACTGGCTGCCCGATCAACACCCACACCTCGGCCGGCACCTGCGGCCTGGAGCAGGCCGAGCTGATGATCTCGCTCGGCGTGCCCGCCGATCAGATCGCGATCGGCCACATCCAGCGCAATGCCGACATCTGGTACCTCACCCAGATCCTCAAGACCGGCGTCTACCTGGAACTGGACGGCACCGCGCGGCTGAAGTACCAGCCGGAGGCCAACCGGATCAAGGAGTTCCGCGAGCTCGGCGAGGCCGGCTTCGGCGATCGGCTGCTGCTGGGCACCGACTCCGGCAAGCGCTCCTACCAGAAGGCCTACGGGTCGACCACCGGGGTGGACTACAACCCGGCGGTGGACGGTCCGCGGATGCTGGACGAGGGCTTCGACCGCGCCTACGTCGAGCAGCTGCTGATGTACAACGCTCAGACCTTCTTCGCCTTCCGCAAGGACGCCTGAGATGACAGCACTGCCCAAGCCTCGACTGCAGGTGGCGCTGGACACCACCGATCTGGTCGAGGCACTACGGCCGCTGAACCAGGCGATCGAGCAGATCGACGTGATCGAGTGCGGCACCATCCTGATCATTGCCGAGGGGCTGCGCGCCGTCCGCGAGATCCGGGCGCTGTACCCGGACAAGACGATCCTGGCCGACGTCCGGATCGCCGAGGCCGGGACGCTGATCGCGAAGAACTGCTTCGAGGCGGGGGCATCGTGGGTGAGCGTGGTCGCCGGAGCGTCGCTGACCACCGTCGGACAGGTGGTGAAGGTCGCCAACGAGTACGGCGGCGAGGTGCAGATCGAGCTGGGCGACAGCTACGACGCCGAGCGGGCCCGGGAATGGCGGCGGCTGGGTGCCCAGCACGTGATCGTGAAGCGCTCCCGCGACCGGGAGGCGGCCGGCGACCTGAGCTGGGGTCCGGACGACGTGCAGCGGATCCACGAGCTGTCGGAGATGGGCTTCACCGTGACGGTCACCGGGGGCGTCACGGTGGCCGACCTCGACACCTTCGCCGGCGCGCCGGTCGGGGTGGTGATCGCCGGCCGGGCGATCGTGAAGGCGGAGGATCCGCTGGCCGCGGCCAGCGAACTGCAGCACAAGCTCGCCGAGGTCTGGCCGTGAGCGCGGTCGACCTCGAAACGGGAACCTGGGCCGGTACCGCTCCGGCCCAGGTCACCCTGGGCATCTACGAGAAGGCGCTGCGCTGGACCGGCGACTGGGACGAGCTGTTCGCCCAGGCCCGGCAGGGCGGCTTCAGCTTCGTCGATCTCTCGGTGGACGAGACGCCCGAGCGGCAGGCCCGCCTGGAGTGGACGCCGGAGGAACGCCAGCAGGTCCGCCAGGCGGCGGCCCGGCAGGGCATCCAGCTGGGTGGCATCTGCCTGTCGGTGCACCGCGCGGTGGGGCCGGGCTCGGCCGATCCCGAGGTGCGGGCCGAGGCGGACCGGATCTTCGTCCAGGGCATCGAGCTGTGCCGCGATCTGGGCATCCCGGTGCTGCAGGTGGCCGGCTACTACGCCTACTACGAGCCGGCCGACCCCGGTCAGCGGGAGCGCTACGTGGCCTCCCTGCGGCGGGCCATCCCGCACGCCGCGCTGGCCGGCGTGCTGCTGGGGATCGAGAACGTCGACGGCAACGACGTGACCGCGATCAGCCGGGGGATGAACATCGTCCGGGAGATCAACTCGCCCTGGCTGCAGATGTACCCCGACATCGGCAACATCGCCGAGCAGCAGTTGGACGAGATCGAGGAACTGCGCTCCGGCGAGGGTCACATGCTGGCCATCCACCTCAAGGACGTCCGGGTCGGCGAGCCGCGCCGGGTGCCGATGGGCACTGGGATCGCCAACTTCCCGAAGGCCTTCGCCGAACTGGTTCGGCAGGGCTGGAGCGGTCGGATGATGATCGAGATGTGGAACGACGAGGCGCCCGACTCGGTCGAGCGCTGCGTGCAGGCCCGCGAGATCGTGGAGCGGTGGCTGCACGAGGCGGGGATCGGCGTCCTCGCCCTTCCCCGGTGAGACCGGATCGACGACCAAGGTAAGGACCAACCAATGCTGGAAGAACTGAAAGAGCAGGTCTGCGAGGGCAACCTGGCCCTGGCTCGCGCCGGGCTGGTGGCCTGGACCGGCGGCAATCTCTCCGCCCGGGACGACGAGCACGGGGTGATCGTGATCAAGCCGTCCGGGGTGCTCTACTCCGAGATGACCCCCGACGACATGGTGGTGGTCTCGCTGGACGGCAGGATCGTGGAGGGGCACCGCGGACCGTCCTCCGACACCCAGTCGCACCTGGGGATCTACGCCAACCGGCCGGACATCTACTCGGTGGTGCACACCCACTCCCGGTACGCCACCGCCTTCGCCGCGGTCGGCAAGCCGATCCCGTGCTGCCTGACCGCGATCGCCGACGAGTTCGGCGGGCCGGTGCCGTGCGGCGGCTACGCGCCGATCGGCGGTGACGCGATCGGCAAGGAGGTGGTCGCCAAGATCGGACGGTCGCCGGCCATCCTGATGCGGCAGCACGGCGTGTTCACCATCGGCCCGACGATCAACAAGGCGCTGCAGGCCGCGATCATGGTCGAGGACGTGGCGCACACCGTGGCGATCGCGATGAGCCTGGGTGAGATCTCGGTGCTGCCCGACGAGGAGATCGAGGCCAACTACGACCGCTACCACAACCGATACGGCACGGCTGACGCCAGCCTCGGCCTCAGCCAGTAGAACCACTCGCGAAGGGCCGGTCCGGAGCTTGTGAGCCGGCCCTTCCGGATCGGGCCCGCCTCCACCGAACTGTCGGTCTGACGAGATAGCCTCTGCGGAGTGACGACGAAGAACGCTGCTGAGGGACGGGACTACGAGGCCCGGCATCTGCTGGTGCTGGAGGGGCTGGAGGCGGTCCGCAAGCGTCCGGCGATGTACATCGGCTCCACCGACACCCGCGGCCTGATGCACTGCCTGTGGGAGATCATCGACAACGCGGTGGACGAGGCGCTGGCCGGCTTCGGCTCGAGCATCGACGTCCGGCTGGAGCCCGACGGCAGCATCTTCGTCGCCGACCAGGCCCGCGGCATCCCGGTGGACATCGAGCCGAAGACCGGGCTGACCGGCGTCGAGGTGGTCTACACCAAGCTGCACGCCGGCGGTAAGTTCGGGGCCGGCTCCTACAACGCCACCGGCGGCCTGCACGGGGTGGGCGCCTCGGTGGTGAACGCCCTGTCCGCTCGGCTGGACGTGGAGGTCGACCGGGGCGGGGTCACCCACGCGATGAGCTTCCGGCGCGGCGTGCCCGGGGTCTACGACGGCGAGGGGCCGGACGCTCGGTTCACCCCGGGTGGCGGGCTGCGCAAGATCGGCCGGACCAAGCGCGGGGTCACCGGCACCCGGGTGCGTTACTGGCCGGACCGGCAGATCTTCCTGCGGGACGCCGAACTCTCCCTGAAGCACCTGATCCGGCGGGCCCGGCAGACCAGCTTCCTGGTGCCGGGGCTGGAACTGGTGGTCACCGACGCCCGGGAGGGCGAGCCGGTCACCGAGGTGTTCAAGCACGACGGCGGCATCTCGGAGTTCTGTGACTTCCTGGCCGAGGGCACCGCGGTCACCGACGTGGTCCGGCTGCAGGGCAGCGACAAGTTCACCGAGACCGTTCCAATGCTGGACGACGCCGGCGCGATGACCCCGACCGATGTCGAACGCGAACTGGACGTCGACATCGCGGTGCGGTGGGGGACGGGCTACGAGTCGAAGGTGGTCTCCTTCGTCAACATCATCGCCACCGGCAAGGGCGGCACCCACGTCACCGGCTTCGAGCGTGGGGTGCTGCGGGCCTTCGCCAAGTCGCTGGACGGCACCCGGCTGCTCAAGGCCGGCGAGGAGATCATCAAGGACGACGTGCTGGAGGGGATCACCGCGGTGGTCACCGTCCGGCTGGCCGAACCGCAGTTCGAGGGCCAGACCAAGGAGGTGCTGGGCACCCCGCCGGTCACCCGGCTGGTCACCCGGATCGTGGAGCGGGAGCTGGGGGAGTTCCTCACCAGCAACCGGGCGGCGGTGCGCCAGCAGGCCCGCGCGGTGATGGAGAAGGTGGTCGGCGCCTCCCGCACCCGGGTGCAGGCCCGCGCCCACCGGGACGCGCAGCGCCGCAAGAACGCGCTGGAATCGTCCACCCTGCCGCCCAAGCTGGCCGACTGCCGCAGCACCGACCTGGACCGCACTGAACTGTTCATCGTGGAGGGCGACTCCGCCCTCGGCACCGCCAAGCTGGCCCGGAACTCGGAGTTCCAGGCGCTGCTGCCGATCCGGGGCAAGATCCTGAACGTCCAGAAGGCCTCGGTCGGCGACATGCTGAAGAACGCCGAGTGCGCGTCCATCATCCAGGTGGTCGGGGCGGGTTCGGGGAGGACCTTCGAGTTGGATTCGGCCCGGTACAGCAAGATCATCTTCATGGCGGACGCCGACTCCGACGGCGCCCACATCCGTTGCCTGCTGACCACCCTGTTCTTCAAGTACATGCGGCCGCTGATCGAAGCCGGCCGGGTTTTCACCGCCGTCCCGCCGCTGCACCGGTTCGAGGTGAACAACCCGCGCAAGGGCCAGGAGAAGTACCTCTACACCTATTCCGAGGCCGAGTACCGGCGCAAGCTCGCCGAGCTGACCAAGCGGCAGGTGTCGTTCAAGGAACCGCAGCGCTACAAGGGCCTGGGCGAGATGGACGCCGACCAGCTGGCCGACACCACGATGAACCCGCGGCACCGCACCCTGCGCCGGATCACCATCGACGAGGCGGTGGCGGCCGAGACGGTGTTCGAGAAGCTGATGGGCAATGATGTCGCGCCGCGGCGGCAGTTCATCATCGAGGGCGCCTACGCGCTGGACTCCGAACGGATCGATGCCTGAACCCGGCCGGCCACGGCCGGTCGGCGGCTTCGCCGGCCTGCTGCGCTGCGACAACCCGGGCGTGCTGGAACTGGACGGCACCAATACCTGGATACTGGCGGCGCCCGGCGCCGCCGAGTGCGTGGTGGTCGACCCCGGGCCGGCCGGGCACCAGGCCCACCTGGACGCGATCGCCGCGGTGGGCCCACCGGTGGCGCTGGTGTTGATCAGCCACGGCCACGGCGACCACGTCGGTGGCGTCGACGAACTGCGCGACCGGGTGGCCGCGCCGGTGCGGGCGTTCGCGGCCGAGCACTGCCGGGAGGCGGCGGCACTGGCCGACGGCGAGACGATCGAGGCCGCCGGGCTACGGATCGAGGTGGCTCATACCCCGGGCCACACCGTCGATTCGGTCAGCTTCCTGGTGACCGACGGCAGCGAACGGGCCGCGCTGACCGGCGATACCGTGCTGGGCACCGGCACCACGATCCTGGACGACCGCCCGGACGCGTTGGCCGCTTACCTGACCTCGCTGGCGAAGCTGGCTTCCTGGTCTCCGGCCCGACTGCTGCCCGGACACGGGCCGGAGCAGCCCGAGCTGGCGACCGTGGTCGAGCAGTACCGCGCGCACCGGTTGGCCCGCTTGGAGCAGCTGCGGCGGCACCTGGCGGAGCACGGTCTCGACCCGGGCACGGCAGATCCCCGGCTGGTGGCGGAGGCGGTCTACACCGGCCTCCCGGCCGAGCTGCTGCCGGCGGCGACGGTCTCGGTGCGTGCTCAGCTGGCCCATCTCGCCCGGGAGTCGCGGTCCTGAGCAACCGCCGGCCGGGTCAGCAGAGCTGCTCCAGCAGGCCGGTGTCCACGTCGTAGCGGAAGCCGCCGACCTGCGCCCGGCCGGCGATCAGCGGGTGGCCGGACAGCAGCTCGACGTCGGCGCGCAGCCGTCCGAGCTGATCGGTGGTGGCGCCGAACTCCATCGCGAAGGTGTCCGCCCCGGTCGCCGCCGCGATCCGGTGGTGGATGCTGTCGTCGTCCCCGGCGGCCATCGCGCACCGGGTGTGGGCGATCACCAGGATGCGGTCCACGTTGAGCAGGTGAACCCCCAGGACGCAGCCGGCCAGCGCGTCCGGGGTGACGTGGCCACCCGGGGTGCGCAGGATCTTCGCCTCGCCGAGGAAGAGCCCGAGCATCTCCAGCGGCTGCAGCCGGGAATCCATGCAGGTGACCACCGCCACCCCGGCGTGGGCGTAGCCGTCGAAGTTCCGCGGCGCGGAGGTGGCGTAGCGCTGGTTGGCCGCCAGCAGGTCGTCGAAGGAGGAATCCATCGAGTGTCCTTTCGATCGGGACGACCCTTCGTCAGGCTCAGGGATCGTCAGGTCAGGCGTGGAAGCGGGTGCTGATCGCGGCGATCGGCTGGCCGGCGGGGGAGCCGGAGCCATCGCGGCGCGGGTCGGCCGCGGGCAGGTCGACCGGGGAACCGCTGGCCGCCGCGGCGACCGCCGGCTCGGGGCCGACCCAGGCCAGCAGCAGGGTGTCCTCGCCCTTCAGGAAGCGCTGGCAGCGCACTCCGCCGGTGGCCCGGCCCTTGCCGGGGTACTCCGCGAACGGGGTGACCTTCACCGTGCCGGCCTCGGTACCGGGCAGCGCGTCGGAGGAGCCGGCCACCGACACCACGGCGGCGTCCGCCACCGGGGAGGCGCCGAAGAACACCACCCGGGCGCCCCGGGCGAGCTTCACCCCGGCCATGCCGCCGCCGGAACGGCCCTGCGGACGCACCGAACTGGCGGGGAAGTGCAGCAGCTGGGCGTCGGAGGTGACGAACACCAGCTCGTCCAGGTCGTGCAGCAGCTCGGTCGCGCCGACCACCTGGTCGCCGTCGTCCAGCCGGATGATCTCCCAGGAGTCCTTGCTCAGCAGCTCCGGGTTCACCCGCTTCACCACCCCGGCCGCGGTGCCCAGTGCCCAGCCGTAGGTGTCGGCGTTCAGGCTGGTCAGCGCGAGGATCCGCTCCCCGGCGGCCAGCTCGATCAGCTCACCGGCCACCGAGCCGCCCTTCAGGCTGGGGGCGGTGGCGGTGGTCGGCACCGAGGGCAGGTCGATCGCCTGGCAGCGGATCAGCCGGCCGGCCGAGGTGATCGCGCCGTACTCGCCGCGGGCGGTGGTGCGGGCGGCGGAGAGGATCACGTCATGGACGGCCCGCGGCCCGGAACTGGGCAGCGGCTCGGCGGTGTCGGTGCGGGCCAGCAGCCCGGCCGAGCTGAGCAGCACCCAGCACGGGTCGTCGGCGATCTCCAACGGGGCGGCGGCAGCGGTGACCGCGGTGCCGGCGGTGGCCAGCAGCACCGTCCGGCGCGGCGTCCCGTGGGCGCGGGCGACCTCGTCCAGCTCGTGGGCGACCACCTCGCGCTGCCGCTCCGGGCTGTCCAGGATGGCCTGCAGGTCGGCGATGGTGTTCAGCAACTGCTCCCGCTCGGCCTCCAGTTCGATCTTGCTGAACCTGGTCAGCCGGCGCAACTGCATGTCGAGGATGTAGTTGGTCTGGGTCTCGGTGAGCTCGAAGGCCTCCATCAGCCGGGCCCTGGCCTGCGCGGCGTCGTCGGAGCCCCGGATGATCGCGATCACATCGTCGATGTCGACGATCGCGATCAGCAGGCCGTCCACCAGGTGCAGCCGGTCGGAGGCCTTGCCCAGCCGGAAGGCCGAGCGGCGCCGGATCACCTCCAGCCGGTGCTCGAGGTAGACCTCCAGCATCTCCTTCAGGCTGAGCGTGGCGGGCTGGCCGTTGACCAGCGCGACCGCGTTGATGCCGAACGAGTCCTCCAGCTTGGTCAGCCGGTACAGCTCCTCCAGCAGCGCTTCGGGGTTGATCCCGTTCTTGACCTCGATCACCAGCCGTAGCCCGTTGGCCAGGTCGGTGAGGTCCTTGATGTCGCTGATCCCGGCGAGCTTCTTGGCCTGGACCAGGTTCTTGACCTGTTCCATGATCTTCTCCGGGCCGATCATGTAGGGCAGCTCGGTGACCACGATGCCCTTGCGGCGTGGGCTGACCTGCTCGATCCGGGCGGTGGCGCGCACCTTGAAGGTGCCGCGGCCGGTGGCGTAGCCGTCCCGGATGCCCTCCAGCCCGACGATCTTGCCGCCGGCCGGCAGATCGGGGCCGGGGACGAACCGCATCAGGTCGTCGATGTCGGCGGCGGGGTGCTTCAGCAGGTGCTTGCAGGCCTGCACCACCTCGACCAGGTTGTGCGGCGGGATATTGGTCGCCATGCCGACTGCGATGCCGGTGGCGCCGTTGACCAGCAGGTTGGGGATGGCGGACGGCAGCACGACCGGCTCGGTCTCCTTGCCGTCGTAGTTGGGCCGGAAGTCGACGGTGTCCTCGGCCAGCCCGGCGGTCATCGCCACCGCCGCCGGGGCCATCCGGCACTCGGTGTACCGCATCGCCGCCGGGCCGGAATCCAGCGAGCCGAAGTTGCCGTGGCCGTCCACCACCGGCAGCCGCATCGCCCAGGGCTGGCCGAGCCTGACCAGGGCGTCGTAGATCGCGGTGTCGCCGTGCGGGTGCAGCTGGCCCATCACCTGGCCGACCACCCGGGCGCACTTGACGTGGGAGGCGTCGGGACGGATCCGCATCTCGTCCATGGTGTAGAGGATGCGGCGCTGGACGGGCTTGAGGCCGTCGCGGGCGTCCGGCAGGGCGCGGGAGTAGATCACCGAGTAGGCGTACTCCAGGTAGCTGGCCTCCATCTCGGCGGCGACGTCGATGTCGACGATCCGCTCGGCGACCTCGTCCTCGACTTCCGGCTTCATACCCACCTCATTCTCCCGACCCGGTGACCGGGCCACTCGATTCTGCCGCAGCCCGGCGGTCGCGGCACGCGGACGCGCCCGGCGGTGGCGCGGCTCAGGCCAGTTCGGGCAGGTCGCGCAGCTGGGTCAGCAGGCCGCGCCCGTCCGGGGCCTTCAGCAGCGGGACGCCGCGGGGCGGGGCATCGTCGGCTTCCGGCAGGGTGGTGGGCGTGCCGTGGGCCAGCACCTGCTCGGCGGGGGTGAGCTGCCGGATCGCGATCGCCCGGACCCGGTCCGGCGCCAGCTGGGCGAACTCGCTGTAGATCGCCAGGTCGTGCTGGCCGTCGTCCCCGACCAGCAGCCAGCTGACCTCCGGGAAATCGCGGGTGAGCTGGAGCAGCGCCTCCCGCTTGTGGTTCAGGCCGGAGCGGAACCAGCCGGTATTGGTCGGCCCCCAGTCGGTCAGCACCATCGCGCCGTGCGGGTAGCAGTGCCGCTTCAGGAAGCGGGAGAGGAAGCCGTGGGCGTTCCACGCCCCGGTGGAGAGGTAGATCAGCGGCGCGCCGGGATGCCGGTCGAGCAGTTCGGTGTAGAGCCGGGCCATGCCGGGGACGGCCTGGCGGGCGGACTCGTCGCGGATGAAGGTGTTCCAGGCGGCGATCATCGGCCGGGGCAGCAGGGTGGTGATGATGGTGTCGTCGATGTCGGAGACGATGCCGAACCGCTGGTCGTCGGCCACCACGTGCACCGGGGCGCTGGTCGGCTTCGAGCCGGCGCTGCGGACGGTGACCTGCTGCCAGCCCGGCTCCAGCCCGTGATCGCGGACCCGCAGGTCGATGTAGCCGCCGCGGTCGGTGGTGGTCTGGATCACCTGCCGGCCGACGGTCAGGGTGACCCCGACCCGGACGCAGGGGGCGGTGATGAAGTTGCGGAAGCCTCGCCGCCGGGCGAACTCCCGGGTGGCCTTGCGCAGCCGGCTGCGCGGCCGGCGGGGCATCAGCACCACCCGGCCGAGGATCCGGACCCCGGCCCGGGTGCCGTAGCCGGTGTAGCAGATCACGTGCTCCCGCCAGCCCAGCGCGCGCCACAGCCGCTCGCCGAACCGATCGAGCACTTCCTCGATCCGGGCGGCGATGAAGGGCCGGGTACTCACTGGCACGGGCACACCCTAACCGAAGTCGCCCAGCGGGCAGGTAGTGGCGGTCCGGCCGAAATTCACTCCCGCGGGCTCGCCGTGGAAAGATGACGCAATGAGCCCACGCTTCGGGCCGGAACTGCCGGCCGCCCTCATCGAGGAGATCCGCGCCTGCGGCTACTTCCCGGAGCTGATCGCGGACTCGATCGCGCAGGCCGCCGGCGCCGAGCCGGTGGAGGGCTTCCTGGTGCACCACGAGGCCACCTTCAACCACGACGAGATCCAGCGGCACCTCTCCGTCCTGGCGCTCACCGCGACCCGGCTGATCGTCGGCCACACCGACGAGAACGCCGCGCCCGGGGAGCCCGTCCAGGCGCTCACCACCGCCGAGTCGGTGCCGCTGCGGCAGATCAACTCGGTGGCGCTGAGCCAGGTGGTGGCCAACCCGGAGTCCTACGGCACCGGGCGGGCGACCGTGGTCGAGGCCTGGCTCACCCTGGGGTGGGGCATGGTGCGCCGGATCGAGCTGGAGCCGGCCCAGTGCGGCGACCCGACCTGCGAGGCCGATCACGGCTACTCCGGCGACCTGGCCGGCGACGACTTCACCGTCCGGATCAGCGCGGCCGGCGACGGCGACGCCAAGGTCCGCGAGCTGCTCCGGTTCGCCACCGTCCTGCAAGCGGTCACCGGCGCCGCCCGATGAGCCAGCCGGTGATCCCGCCCTACGGCACCGGGACGCTGGCCGACCTGCTGCCGGCGATCGGTGCCCACCTGGGCGTGCCGGGGGCGAGCGACCCGCTCGGCCTGCCGGACGCCGATCACTACGTGGTGCTGCTGATCGACGGTCTCGGCTGGCAGCAGCGCGATCACTGGCAGGTGGCACCCTTCCTGGCGGGCCTGGCCGGGCAGCCGATCAGCTGCGGCGTGCCCAGCACCACCGCCACCAGCATCACCAGCCTGGGCACCGGGCTGACCCCCGGCCAGCACGGTATCGCCGGCTACTCCTTCCGCTACCCGGGCACCGGGCAGGTGCTCAATACCCTGCAGTGGCCGGCCGACGTCCACCCGCTGGACGTCCAGCCGCAGCTGACCTACCTGGAACGGCTGGCCTCGGCCGGGGTCCGGACCGCCTCGGTCGGACCGGCCCGGTTCGCCGGCAGCGGGCTGACCACGATCGCGCTGCGGGACGGCAACTTCCTCGGCGTCGCGGACGAGGACGACCACCCGCGACGGATCGACCTGACGGTGGACGCCGACCGTGGCGCCGACCGGACCGCGGTCTACGTCTACGAACGCTCGCTGGACCACACCGGCCACAGCCAGGGGGTCGGCTCGCCGGCCTGGCTGGCGGCGTTGGCCCGCTGTGACGAGCTGGCCAGGGAGTTGCGGGCGGCGCTGCCCGACCGGACCCGGCTGGTGATCACCGGCGACCACGGCATGGTCAACGTGCCGGACCAGGCCCGGTTGGTGGCCGAGGACGAGCCCGGTCTGCTGACCGGGGTGACCACGCTGGCCGGCGAGGGCAGGTTCCGGCAGCTCTACGCCGCCGCCGGACAGGCGGAGGCAGTGCTGGACCGCTGGCAGCAGCGGCTGGGCGAGGACGCCTGGGTGGTGTCGCGGCAGCAGGCCTTCGACGCCGGCTGGTTCGGCCCGGTCAACCCCCGGGTCGCCGACCGCTTCGGCGACGTCCTGGTAGCGATGCGGAACAACGGCGCGGTGATGAGCCGGGCGCTGCCGAAGGAGTTCACCCTGGTCGGCATGCACGGCTCGCTGACCGCCGCCGAACTGACCGTCCCGCTGCTGGTGTGCTGATGGCCGACCTGATCTTCTTCACCGGACCGATGGACTCGGGCAAGTCCACCCTGGCGCTGCAGGTCGCCTACACCGAGCGCCGGGCCGGCCGCAACGGGCTGCTGTTCACCCGCGGCGACCGCTCCGGGCCGGCCAGGATCACCTCCCGGATCGGGCTGGCCGCCGAAGCGGTGGAGGTGACCGAGGAGCTGGACTTCTGGGAGTACCTGGTGGCCGATCTCAGCCACGGCCACCGGGTGGACTTCCTGGTCTGCGACGAGACCCAGTTCTACACCGTCGGGCAGATCGACCAGCTGGCCAGGATCGCCGACGACCTGGACATCGAGGTGTTCTGCTTCGGCATCCTGGCCGACTTCCGCACCGAGCTGTTCCCGGCCAGCCGGCGGCTGGTCGAGCTGTGCGACCGGATGGAGATGGCCCAGGTCCGTCCCCGCTGCTGGTGCGGCCGGGTGGCCACCCACAATGCCCGGATCGTGGCCGGTGAGATGGTGGTGGAGGGCGACCAGGTGGTGGTGGGGGACACCGGAGCCCCGCTGGGCGAGGTCGCCTACCAGGTGCTGTGCCGCCGTCACCACCGGCAGCGGCTGACCGCCGAACGGGCGGCCGCCGACCCGCACCCCGATCCGCTTCCGTTCCAGGACTGACCGCTCGGCCCGCCGATTCCCTACGATGAGGCCATGACCCAGCCCCTGTACCGGTCCTCTTCCAGCGTCGGCGACGTGTTCTCCCGCAGCTTCGCGCTGCTCCGGCGGCGTCCCGGCCTGTTCTTCGGGCTCGGCGCGGTCTCCGCGGGCGGCTCGCTGCTGGTCGGCCTGCTGGCGCTCGGGCTGCTCTGGTCGCAGTGGCAGAACCTGATGATGGCCGCGGCGGTGCAGAACTGGGAGCGGCTCGGCTACCTCGCCGGAACCTGGCTGGTGCTGGTGCTGGCCGGATCGGCGGTGGTGGGCGTGCTGAGCATCCTGGTGATGGGGATGCTGACCCGGCTGACCCGGGACACCGATCAGGAACACCGTCCCAGCTTCGGCGAACTGCTGGCGACGGTGGGTGGTTTCGCCGGACGGATGCTGCCGCTGGCGGTGGCCGGGATGGTGCTCTACCTGCTGGCCACGGCCCTGGTGTTCGGCCCGATGCTGCCCGGCATGCTGGCCCTGGCCGAGCCGAACCCCGACCCCGCCACGCTGGGTGGCGGCATCCTGCTCGCCATGCTGCTGCTGGCCGTGCTCGGGGTGGTGGGCATCTTCCTCGGCATCCGGCTGCTCTACCTCGTGCCGGTGGTGGCGCTGGAGGAGCTGCGCTGGACCACCGCGCTGCGCCGCGCCTGGAAGCTCACCGCCGGCGCCTTCTGGCGGACCTTCGGCACCGTGCTGCTGGCCTACCTGCTGATCTACGTGGTCACCATGCTGGTCAGCACGGTGACCCAGGTGCTGCTGATGCCGGCGATGGCGCAGACCAGCTCGATGAGCCCGATGAGCTCCGACTTCGCCGCCAGCCTGCTGCTTCCGACCGGCCTGGCGATGGTGCCCCAGACGCTGATCCAGGTGGTGTCGGTGCCGTTCCTGCAGGTCGTGATCACCGTGATGTACCTGAACCGGGCCCGGGAGCTGGCCGCTCCGACCGGTGGCTACCAGCCCTCGCCCTACGGCTACCCGCCGGCGTCCCACCAGCCGGGCTACGGCGCCCCGGTGCCGGGTTACGGCCCGGCCCAACCGCCGCAGGGCTGGGGACCGGCGACGCCGCAGCCGGGCTACGGGCAGGCGCCGGGCTACGGCCCGACGCCGCCCTCACCGGGCTACGGCCCCACGCCCTCACCGGGCTACGGCCCCACGGCCTCGCCGGGTTACGGTCCGCCGCCCGGGTACGCCGCGCCGGGTGCGCCGTGGCCGGGTCAGCCGCAGCCCCCGGCCTCAGGCCAGGCTCCGCCGGCCCAACCGCCCTATCCGCCACAGCCGGGTCCGTACGGCTGGCAGCCGCCGGTCTCCGGTCCGCCGGCCAATGGCGAGCAACGGCCCTGGGGGCCCACGCCGCCCAGCTGAGCCGGCGGCTACTCGGGCTTGCGGGGCGACGGCGAGCCGAACACGATCTCGTCCCAGGAGGGGACGTGGGCCCGCTTGCGGCGGGACTTCGCCGGCTTGGTGGGAACCTCGGCGGTCTCCTCGAACAACGAGTGCTGCTCGGGTTCGGCCTCAGGGTCGCCCTCCGCGACCTCCGGCTCCGGTTCCGGGTCTGGTTCCGCCGCCGGTTCCGCTTCCTCGACCGGCTGCGGCTCGTCGGCGTCGACCACCACGGGACCGGCCGGCTGGTCGGCGTCGGGGCGCACCAGCCCGGCGTAGATCTGGACCGAGTCCTCGTCCAGCCCGGCCAGCATGTCGTAGAGCACGTCGATGCCGCCGGTGGCATCGGTGACGATGTCGTAGACGCCGTCCACCTCGGCCAGCTCGCCCTCGGAGTAGGCGTCGTCCTCGTCGAGGTCGATCGGCGCGGTGTCGGCCAGCGGCGGCCCGGGCTGCACCACCCGCACCAGCGCGAGGTCGTCGTTCAGCCCGATGGTGGGCTCGGCCTCCCCGCTGACCGGGGGCTCGGCGGCCGGCGGGTGGACGCCGAGCAGCCAGTTCGCATCGTCATTGTCGGCGACCGAGAACCGGCCGGCCTGATCGTAGGTGAACAACGCCTCGTGCTGACCGGCGGAGGACTCCCAGGTCACCTGGATCCGCCACCGGCGGCCCTCCAGCCGCCAGGCGTCCCAGCCGACCGCGTCCGGGTCGACGCCGCGGGGGGTCAGCCGATCGGCGACCACCTGGGCGAGGCTGCGGTGGGCGATGGTCTCGCCACCCCGCCGGGCGAGGTGGCCGCGGGCCTGGCCGGCGATGAACTCGCGCTCGGCCAGCACCGGAATGGCGAACGGCTCGATCCGGTCCGGGGCCATGCCGGTGGCCTGCGCGATGTCGGCGACGGAGGAACCGGACCGGACCCGGTTTTGGATCTCCCTCGGCGACAGGGCCTCCCTCGGCGACAGGGCACTGTCTGGCATCTGACGACTCCCGCTCCGCGATGGTATTGCTGGTGGGTAACCTACCAAGCCTCCCCGCATCCGGTCTCCAACCGGGCCGCCATGTCGGTCACGAAGGTGGTCGAGCGGCGACACATGGGCAACCGGCGTCAGGATGTGATATGCATGCTGCCGACGCGGCTAAGTACGCGCCGGGCTCGCCCCCCACGCAGGGCTCGGCAGAATGGATGGACATCGGATGGCAACGGATTACGACGCTCCTCGCAAGACCGACGAAGACAGCGAAGACAGCATTGAGGAGCTGAAGACTCGGCGCAACGACAAGAACTCGGGCAAGGTCGACGAGGACGAGGTCGAGGCCGCCGAGACCTTCGAGTTGCCCGGCGCCGACCTGTCCCACGAGGAACTCACCGTCCGGGTGCTGCCGCGGCAGGCCGACGAGTTCACCTGCGCCTCCTGCTTCCTGGTCAAGCACCGCAGCCAGATCGCCCAGGAGAAGAACGGCCAGTTCTACTGCGTCGACTGCGCCGGCTGACCGTTCACTGGTCGACCCTCAGCTGCTGCGGCGGATCGGCGCGGGCGCGCCCAGCGCCCGCTCCCAGGAGCTGGCCGCGAAGCGATTCACCAGGATGCTGGCGATCGCCACCCCGGTGGCGCTGGCAGCCGCCCACACCACGGCCTGGGTGGCCGAGGCGTCCGGATCGTCCAGCGCCGGCGGCTCGTCGCCGGTGGTCGCCCGCCAGGCGGCGGTGAGCGCCTTGTTCACCGCCAGGGCGGCGACGGCGCCGATCGCACCGGCGTAGAGGTTCCACAGCAGCTTGCGCGAGGTGTCCATCAGCGTCCTTCCGTTGGCGTGCCCCCATCGTAGGGCGAACCGCCGAAGCGCGGCAGAGCGGCGACTGGTCCGCTAGGTTGGCCAGGTGCCCTATCGCGAACGACTTCACGCCCCGATCAGCTGGTGGGTGATCGGGCTGTTCTTCGCGGTCAGCTTCGCCACCGCGGTCGGCTTCGCGGTCGGCCCCTGGGTGAGCCTGGCCGCCGGCGGCCTGGCGGTGGCGCTGGTCGCCGGCGGGCTGTTGTGGTTCGGCGGCAAGCTGATCGTGGTGGACGACGCCGGCCTGCGGGTGGGGGAGAACCGGCTCGAGCCGGAGTACCTCGGACCGGCGACCGCGCACTCCGCCTCCCAGACCCGGGATCGGCTGGGACCGGGCGCCGACCGGCGGGCCCTGCTGGTACTGCGCGGCTACATTCCGACCAGCGTCGAGGTGGCGATCGCCGATCCGGCCGACCCGCATCCCTACTGGCTGATCTCGACCCGGCATCCGGACGAACTGGCTGCGGCGCTGTCGCGGCTGCGGGATAGGATGCCGCAGTGAGCGACTCCGACGGCCAGCTGGTGGTGGCCCTGCAGCGGTTGGACCCCGCGGTCCCGGTGCCGCGCTACGCCCATGACTCCGACGCCGGTGCCGATCTCGCGATCGCCGAGGACTGCACCCTGGCGCCCGGCGAGCGGCGGCTGGTCCGGACCGGCATCGCGATCGCCCTGCCGGAAGGCTGGGTGGGCCTGGTCCATCCCCGCTCCGGGCTGGCCGCCCGGCACGGCCTCACCATCGTGAACGCACCGGGTACCGTCGATGCCGGCTACCGCGGCGAGATCCTGGTCTGCCTGCTGAACACCGACGTGGACACGCCGGTGAGGCTCAGCAAGGGGGACCTGATCGCGCAGCTGGTGTTCCAGCGGGTCGGGCAGGCGAGGTTCGTGGTGACCGACGAGCTACCTCCCAGCGCGCGGGGCAGCGGCGGGCACGGCTCGACCGGCGGGATCCGGCATTGGCAGGCAGAACAGCAGGACACTCAGGAGACAGCACAGTGAAGTTTGGGCGTAACCGTGGCTCGGCCGACGAGGCCCCCGAGGAGCCGATTCTCGACACCGACCTCGACGAGGCCGCCGAGATCGACCAGGCGGACGAACTCGAGGCCATCGACGACGAACTGGACGAGGACGCGGCCGAGGAGGTCGCCTCGTTCGACGACCGCGAGGACGGACCGTTCGACATCGACGAGGTGGAGCTGACCGGCGACGAGGTGCAGCGGATCGACCTGGGCACCCTGATCCTCACCCCCTGGCAGGGGATGAACCTGCAGTTGCAGGTGCACGAGGCCAGCAAGCAGGTGCGGGCGGTGACCGGCATCTGGCGCAACTCCGGGATCGAGGTGGCATTGTTCGCCGCCCCGGCCAGCGGCGGTCTGGCCGCCGAGCAGCAGGAGGAGCTGACCGAGCAGGCCCAGGCCGCGGGCGGCACCGCCGAGGTGGCCGCCGGACCGTTCGGCCCGGAGCTGCGCCGCATCCTGCCGCAGACCGGGCCCAAGGGGGAGCAGCTGTTCCATGTCTCCCGGATCTGGTTCGCCGAAGGGCCCCGCTGGCTGCTGCGCGGCACCCTGATGGGCGAGGCCGCGCTGCCGGACGGGGACGCCAAGGCGCGGCCGTTCGTGGAGTTCTTCCGCAATCTGATCGTCCGCCGGGGCAGCAAGCCGATGGTGCCCGGCGAGCTGGTGACCATGGATCTGCCCACCCAGGGCAATAGCTGAGGAAGAAGGCGGGACGGTGGCCAACACGAATCCGCTGCTGCGAGCGCTGCGGCGCCTGGGCGCGTCCAACCAGGAACTGGCCGAACGCGACCGGCAGCGGCTGGTCGAGGAGTCCGGCGCGACCCCGATCAGCGCGGTGCGGGATCGGGAGAAGGTGGCGCTGCGCGGGTTCGTGACCGCGCTCACCATGGAGCCGCGGGGCGGCACGCCCTGGCTGGAGGCGACCTTCAGCGACGGCTCGGAGGCGATCACCCTGATCTGGATGGGGCGCCGGGAGATCCCCGGGGTCAACGCCGGCCGGGAGATGACCGTGGAGGGTCGCGTCCTGCTGGTCGACGGCGAGCGCCGGATGTACAACCCGCGCTACAGCCTGATCGCCACCGCCTAGGCCGGCCGCGGCGCCTTCGGCGAGAGGTACTGCGCCAACTCGGCCTCGTTGCCCGGGTCGGCCAGGAACAGCAGTTCGTCGTCGGCCTCGAGGGCGGCGTCCCGCTCCGGCGGACGGGCCGAGCCGTCCCGGATCACCGCCACCAGCACGGCGTCGCCGGGCAGGTTGAGATCGGCCACCAGGGTGCCGACCCGGGGCGAATCCTCCGGCAGGGTCATCTCGACCAGGTTGGTCTTACCGCCGTGGAAGCTCATCAGCCGGACCAGGTCGCCGACCGTCACGGCCTCCTCGACCAGGGCGCAGATCAGCCGCGGGGTGGAGACGGCGACGTCGACCCCCCACTGCTCGTCGAACATCCACTCGTTGTAGGGATGGTTGACCCGTCCGACCGTCCGGGGGACGCCGAACTCGGTCTTCGCCAGCAGCGAGTGCACCAGGTTCGCCTTGTCGTCGCCGGTGGCGGCGATCGAGACGTCACAGCTGTCCAGGGTGGCTTCCTCCAGCGAGTCCAGCTCGCAGGCGTCGGCCAGCAGCCACTCCGCCTCGGGGACGCTCTCCGGCTTGATCGCCACCGGATCGCGGTCGATCAACAGGACGTGATGCCCGTTGGCGATCAACTCCCGCGCGATGGACCGGCCGACATTGCCGGCCCCGGCGATCACGACACGCATGCTCTCACCTCTCAGTGCCCGGCCGGAGCCTGGCCGAAGATGTCCTCCACGTCGGGGACCTGGTCATTGCTCACGGCGGCATAGACCATGTCGCCGTCCTGGAAGACGGTCTGCGCGGTGGGCACGACACCGGTGCCGAACCGCATCAGGAAGGGGATCTTGCAGCGGCCGGCGGCCTCCATCGAGGCGATGGTGCGTCCCACCCAGCTGGAGTGGACGTAGACCTCGATCAGCCGGGCGTTGCCGGACGGATCCCGCCACTGCGGCTCCGAACCCGAGGGCAGCAGCCGGCGCAGGATCTGGTCGGCCGCCCACCGGACGGTGGCCACCGAGGGGATGCCGAGCCGCTCGTAGACCTCGGCCCGTCCCTGGTCGTAGATCCGGGCCACCACATTGTGGACGCCGAAGGTCTCCCGCACCACGCGGGCGGCCAGGATGTTGGAGTTGTCACCGCTGGAGACGGCCGCGAACCCGTCCGCGCGTTCGATCCCGGCCCGGATCAGCACCTGGCGGTCGAAGCCGACGCCCTTGACGGTCTTGCCCTGGAATTGGGGACCCAGCCGGCGGAAGGCGTCCTGCGCGATGTCGATCACGGCTACCGAGTGATCGCGCTTCTCCATGGCCCTGGCCAACAACGAACCCACGCGTCCGCATCCCATGATCACGATGTGCACGTGGCTGACGCTACACCGGTTCGGCTACGGATGTCGGTTGTGATTTCCAGTTCTGGGCATAGAGTGCGTCATCGTGGTTGTCACCGACTTGGTGAAACGGCTGCTCGTCGGCCGCAAACTCTCCAGCGCGCAGCTGGGAGAGACGCTGCTACCCAAGCGGATAGCGCTGCCCGTGTTCGCCTCCGACGCGTTGAGCTCGGTGGCCTACGCCCCGGACGAGATCCTGCTCACCCTCTCGCTGGCCGGCATGGCTGCGCTGGCCTTCTCCTGGGAGATCGCCGTGGCGGTGGCCGTGGTGATGGCGATCGTGGTGCTCTCCTACCGGCAGACCGTGCACGCCTACCCCTCCGGCGGCGGCGACTACGAGGTCGCCACGGTGAACCTCGGGCCGACCGCCGGGCTGACCGTGGCCAGCGCGCTGCTGGTCGACTACGTGCTGACCGTCGCGGTGTCAGTCTCCTCCGGCATCCAGAACGCCAAGGCGATGGTGCCCTTCCTGCAGGGGCACGAGGGGCTGGCCGCGGCGGTGGTGATCGGCGTGCTGATGGCGATGAACCTGCGCGGCGTCCGCGAGTCCGGCGCGCTGTTCGCGATCCCCACCTACGGCTTCATGCTGGCGGTGCTGGGGATGGCCGGCTGGGGGCTGTTCCGGATCTTCGGTCTCGGCGAGCACCTGCAGGCGCCGACCGCAGAACTCGAGGTGGTGGCCGCCCCCGGCTACGAGAACTTTTCCGGCATCCTGGTGGTCGTCCTGCTGGCCAGGGCGTTCTCCTCCGGCTGCGCCGCGCTGACCGGCGTGGAGGCGATCTCCAATGGCGTGCCGGCCTTCCGGGAGCCCAAGAGCCGCAATGCCGCCACCACGCTGGGCCTGCTCGGCGGCGTCTCGATCCTGATGCTGGGCAGCATCGTCACCCTGGCCAAGCTGACCGGGCTGAAGCAGATCGACGAGAACGGCGGCTCCTCGTTCCTGCGCGACGGTGACCCCGCCGATGTCGCCCACGAGACCGTGATGGGGCAGCTCGCCCGCACCGTCTTCGACAACTTCCAGCCCGGCTTCTACCTGGTGATCGTGGCCACCATGGTGATCCTGTTCCTGGCGGCCAACACCGCCTTCAACGGCTTCCCGGTGCTGGGCTCGATCCTGGCCCGGGACGGCTACCTGCCCCGGGCGCTGCACACCCGGGGCGACCGGCTGGCCTACTCCAACGGGATCATCGCCCTGGCGGTGGCCGCGATCGGCCTGGTGCTGGCGTTCAACGCCAGCGTGACCGCGCTGATCCAGCTGTATGTGGTCGGGGTGTTCGTGTCGTTCACGGTCAGCCAGCTGGGCATGATGCGGCACTGGACCCGCCACCTGCTGACCGAGAAGAACCCCGCCGCGCGGGCCAGGATGCAGCGTTCCCGGGCGATCAACGCGGTCGGCCTGACCGCCACCGGCGTGGTGCTGCTGATCGTGCTGGCCTCGAAGTTCATCTACGGCGCCTACCTCGCGGTGGCGGCGATGGCCCTGGTCTTCCTGTTGATGCGGGCGATCAAGCGCCACTACGAACGGGTCGCTCGGGAGGTCGCGGTCAGCGCCGACGACGCCCGGGTGCTGCCCAGCCGGGTGCGGGCGGTGATCTTCGTCCAGGAGGTGAACAAGCCGACCATGCGGGCGGTCAACTTCGCCCGCGCCACCCGCGCGAGCAGCATCGAGGCGGTCACCGTCGGCGCCGACGACGAGGCCACCCGCCGGCTGGTCGCCGCCTGGGAGGAACAGGACGTCGGGGTGCCGATCAAGGTGATCGCCTCGCCCTACCGTGAGGTGGTGGAGCCCTTCCTGGCCTACGTCCGGGGGCTGCGCTCCGGCAACCCGCGCGAGGTGGTCTGCGTCTACATCCCGGAGTACATCGTCGGGCACTGGTGGGAGCGGGTGCTGCACAACCAGACCAGCCTGATCCTGAAGGCCCGGCTGAACTTCCTGCAGGGCGTGATGACCACCGCCGTGCCTTACCAGCTGGCCTCGTCGCGGCACGCCATCGCCCGGGCCGGACGGGACACCCCGGCGGCCTGGCGGCACACCGGCAGCGGGGAGGTCCGAATGGGGCAGGCGCTGGACGGCCAGCGCCGGCACCGCACCCGGACCACCGGTGACGGGGGCTCGCGGTGACCGAGCCGCCGGCGACGACCGGGCTGGCCGAGGGTTCCGTGGTCGGCCCGGTGCGGGTCGGACCGATCGCGCACGGCGGCCACTGCGTGGCCCGGCTGGACGGCCAGGTGGTGTTCGTCCGCCGGGCGGTGCCGGGCGAACTGGTCACCGTGCGGATCAACGAGGTCCGCTCCCGGTTCGCCCGCGGCGAGGTGGCGCAGGTGCTGGAAGCCGACCCGGACCGCCGCACCCCGCCCTGCCCGATCGCCGCCGAATGCGGCGGCTGCGACTTCCAGCACCTGCCGGCGCCCGCCTCCCGCGAGCTGAAGCGGCAGGTGGTGGCCGAACTGGTGGAGCACCGGACCGGCTTCGCCTTCACCGGCGAGGTCGAGGCGGTGGACGAGGACGGCTTCGGCTGGCGCACCCGGATGCGCTACCACCGCGCCCCGGACGGCCGGCTGGGGCTGCGGACCGCCCGCTCCGACCGGGTGGTGCCGCTGCCGGCGCAGGGTTGCCGGATCGCGGACGCCGCCATCGCCGCGCCGCAACCGCCGCCGGGTGACGACCAGGTGCTGGCCGTGGCGGCCGGCTCGGGAGCGGTGGTCGGCGAGCGTCCCAGCCTGCCGGCGACGGTGACCGAGCGGGTGGGCGGCACCAGCTTCGAGGTCGCCGCCGACGGCTTCTGGCAGCCGCACCGGCTGGCCCCGGCGGTATTGACCGAGGCGGTGCTGGACGCGCTGCAGCCCGAGCCGGGGGAGCGGGCCTTCGACCTGTTCTGCGGGGTGGGGCTGTTCGCGGCCGCGCTGCACCGGGCCGGCTGCCGGGTGTGGGGCGTGGAGGGCGGGCGCCGGGCCGTCGAACTGGCCGGCCGCAACGTCCCCGGGGTGCGGTTCCACGCCGGTGACGTCGCCCGGACGCTGCGCCGGCTGCCGGCCCGGGCCGAGCTGGTGGTGCTGGATCCGCCCCGCAGCGGCGCCGGCGGATCGGTGATCCGGCAGGTGGCTGCCCGGCGTCCCCGGGCGATCGCCTACGTCGCCTGCGACCCGGCTGCGCTGGCCCGCGATCTGGCCACCGCCGCCGAGGCCGGCTACCGGATCGATCGGCTGCGGGCGTTCGACCTGTTCGGCACCACCCACCACGTGGAATGCCTGGCGGTGCTGCGGCCGGCCGGCTGACCCCGGGGTGTGACTATTACTACCCGGTGTCGTATTGGCTCCTCCGGAGGGGATCTACGACGTAACGTAGTGCACGTGCCAGTCACCACTGAGAAGACCAGCGCTCCGCGGGCGGCCCGCAAGCCGCAGCCGAAGTGTCCGCTGCGGCCCGGCGAGCCGTGCACGCTGTGCCAACTGGACGTGACCGGCCCGCAGGACTGCCCGGTGGTCTTCCTGGTCCGCGAGGACGAGGAACTGCAGGCCGAATGGGCCGCCCGCCGGCGGGCCGAGCGGGGGCTCTGACTCAGCGCTCGGCGTGCACCCGGTTCAGCGTGCTCTTGCCGAACAGCGATTCCAGCAGGTCGACCGCCAGCTCGGCGGTGGTGTTGCGAACGTCCAGGGCGGGGTTGAGCTCCACCAGGTCCATCGACCCGAGCCGGCCGGTGTCGGCGATCATCTCCATGCAGAGCTGCGCCTCGCGGTAGGTGGCGCCGCCGCGCACCGGGGTGCCGACGCCGGGGGCGTCCGCCGGATCGATGAAGTCCAGGTCGAGGCTGAGGTGCAGGTGGGTGTCGGCGTCCATCCCGGCCAGCGCGCGGGTCATCGTCCGGCGCATCCCGATCTCGTCGACGAACCGCATGTCGAACACCTCGACGCCCAGCCTGTTCAGCAGCTCCTTCTCGCCCGGATCGACGCTGCGCAGCCCGATCTGGCGGATCTCGTCGGTCCGGATGGTCGGCGGCGGGCCGCCCAGCCCGGTGAGATCGTCGGGGCCCAGCCCGGCCAGGCAGGCCACCGGCATACCGTGCAGATTGCCGGACGGGGTGAGCTCGGCGGTGTTGAAGTCGGCGTGGGCGTCCAGCCACAGCACCCGGAGCCGCTTTCCGGCCGCCCGGACGTGCGCCGCCACCGCGCTGATCGAGCCGATCGCCAGGCAGTGGTCGCCGCCCAGCACGATCGGCAGCCGGCCGTCGGCCAGCTCGGCGGCGGTGGCCCGGTGGACCTCCCGGTTCCAGGCGATCACCTCGGCCAGATGGCGGTAGCCGTTGACCGGCGGCAGCTCGGGGTTGGGCGGCCCGGTCAGATCGCCGACGTCGCGGACGTCGCAGTCGAAGGCCCGCAGCGCCGAGCCGATGCCCGCCACCCGGAGCGCGGCCGGGCCCAGCCGGCAACCCTTGACAGAGGCCCCGACGTCGGTGGGGGCTCCGATCAGCGACACGCGTGGCATGGGGCACGACCCTTCGAGGACGACGGTGGTATCTCCGCGTCCGATGCAATCACGCGGCGTCGGCGAGGGCAACCTCGACACTGGTTCGGGTCGGGGGTGAGTCGGCGCCGGGGAATGTCGGTGGGGAGGGTTATGGTGGTTGCTCGCTGACTTCCCCCAGCGGTCAATAGTCGGTTTCTGGTTGCCTGGAGTAGTGGATCTCGCGTGGCTGAGGGTTTCGTTCATCTGCACTGTCATTCCGAGTACTCGATGCTCGATGGTGCCGCCCGGCTGAAGGAGCTGGTCCGGGGGTGCGAGCAGATGGAGATGCCGGCCCTGGCGGTGACCGACCACGGCAACCTGTTCGGCGCCTACGAGTTCTACAAGACCGCGAAGGGGTCCTCGGTCAAGCCGATCATCGGGCTGGAGGCCTACCTCACCCCGAAGACCCACCGCAGCGAACGCAAGCGGGTGCAGTTCGGCGACGGCACCGGCGACGACGTCGCCTCCAAGGGCGCCTACACCCACATGACGATGTGGGCGGCCGACAACGAGGGGATGCACAACCTGTTCCGGCTGAGCTCGCTGAGCTCGCTGGAGGGCTTCTTCTACAAGCCGCGGGCCGACCGCGAACTGCTGAACCGGTACGGCAAGGGCCTGATCGCCACCACCGGCTGCCCCTCCGGCGAGGTGCAGACCTACCTGCGGCTGGGCCAGTACGACCAGGCGGTGGAATCCGCCGCCGAGTTCCGGGACATCTTCGGCGCCGGCAACTTCTACGTGGAACTGATGGATCACGGCCTCGACATCGAGACCCGGGTGCGCAACGACCTGCTGCGGCTGGCCAAGCAGCTGAACCTGCCGCTGGTCGCCACCAACGACCTGCACTACGTCCACGCCAGCGACGCCGAGGACCACGACACCCTGCTGTGCGTCTCGGCCGGTGCCAACAAGGACACCCCCGGCCGGTTCAAGTTCGACGGCAACGGCTACTACCTGAAGTCGCCGGCGGAGATGCGCCAGCTGTTCTCCAACCTGCCCGAGGCCTGCGACAGCACCCTGGAGATCGCCGAGCGGTGCACGATCAGCTTCGAGGAGGGCAACGGCACCTACATGCCGCGGTTCCCGGTGCCGGCGGGGGAGTCGGAGGCGTCCTGGTTCGTCAAGGAGGTCACCCGCGGGCTGCACCAGCGGTTCCGCGGCGACGTCCCGGAGTACGCCGTGAAGCAGGCCGAGTACGAGCAGGACGTGATCATCGGCAAGGGCTACCCGGGCTACTTCCTGGTGGTGGCCGACTTCATCAACTGGGCCAAGCGCAATGGCATCCGGGTGGGCCCGGGCCGTGGCTCCGGTGCCGGCTCGATGTGCGCCTACGCGATGGGGATCACCGATCTCGACCCGGTGCCGCATGGCCTGATCTTCGAGCGCTTCCTCAACCCGGAACGTCCCTCGATGCCCGACTTCGACGTCGACTTCGACGAGCGTCGGCGGGGCGAGGTGATCCGCTACGTCACCGAGAAGTACGGCGACGACCGGGTCTGCCAGATCGTCACCTACGGCACCATCAAGGCCAAGCAGGCGATCAAGGACGCCGGCCGGGTGCTGGGGATGCCGTTCAGCCTGGGCGAGCGGCTGACCAAGGCCTACACCCCGCCGGTGCAGGGCAAGGACGTCTCCCTGGCGGACGTGTTCAACGAGGACCACGAGCGGTACGCCGAGGGCGGTGAGTTCCGCGAGCTGTACCAGGCCGAGCCCGAGGTGAGGCTGGTGGTCGACACCGCCCGCGGGATCGAGGGCCTGAAGCGGCAGTGGGGCGTCCACGCCGCCGGGGTGATCATGTCCAGCGAGCCGCTGATGGACGTCATCCCGGTGATGAAGCGGGAGCAGGACGGCCAGATCATCACCCAGTTCGACTACCCGAGCTGCGAGAGCCTCGGCCTGGTCAAGATGGACTTCCTGGGGCTGCGGAACCTCACCATCCTGGACGACGCGGTGCGCAATGTGCAGGCCAACCGCGGGATCGAGCTCGACCTGGACGAGTTGCGCCGCGACATGTCCGACCGGGCGACCTACGAGTTGCTGGCCTCCGGCGAGACGCTGGGCGTCTTCCAGTTGGACGGCGGCGGGCTGCGGTCGCTGCTGAAGCTGATGCGGCCGGACAACTTCGAGGACATCTCGGCCACCATCGCGCTCTACCGTCCCGGCCCGATGGGCGCCGATTCGCACACCAACTACGCGCTGCGCAAGACCGGCCGGCAGGCGGTCGAACCGATCCACCCCGAACTGGCCGAGCCGCTGGGCGACATTCTGGACACCACCTACGGCCTGATCGTCTACCAGGAGCAGATCCAGCAGATCGCCCAGCGGGTGGCCGGCTACAGCCTGGGCCAGGCGGACCTGCTGCGCCGGGCGATGGGCAAGAAGAAGAAGGAGATCCTCGACAAGGAGTTCAAGCCGTTCAGCGAGGGGATGCGGGCCAACGGCTACACCGACGGCTCGATCAACAAGCTGTGGGAGATCATGGTCCCGTTCGCGGCCTACGCCTTCAACAAGGCGCACTCGGCCGCCTACGGGGTGGTCTCCTACTGGACCGCCTACCTGAAGGCCAACTACCCGGCCGAGTTCATGGCCGCCCTGCTGGAGTCGGTGAAGAGCGACAAGGACAAGACCGCGCTCTACCTGGGCGAGTGCCGCCGGATGGGCATCCGGGTGCTGCCGCCGGACGTCAACGAGTCCGAGGGCAGGTTCACCCCGGTCGGCACCGACGTCCGCTACGGCCTGGCCGCGATCCGCAATGTCGGCGACAACGTGGTGAACGGCATCGTCGAGGCCCGCCAGGAGCAGGGCGCCTACACCGACTTCAACGACTTCCTCGACAAGGTGCCGCTGGTGGCCTGCAACAAGCGGGTGATCGAGTCGCTGATCAAGGCCGGCGCGTTCGACTCGCTGGGTCACAGCCGGCGCGGGCTGATGGAGTGCTTCGAGCAGAAGGTCGACGAGGTGATCGACCTGAAGCGCAACCAGGCCAATGGCCAGGACGATCTGTTCGGCGACTTCGGCGGCGGGGGCAGCGAACTGGTGACCACCGCCGTCCCCGACCTGCCGGAGTGGGACAAGCGGGTGAAGCTGGGCTTCGAACGGGAGATGCTGGGGCTGTACGTCTCCGACCACCCGTTGAACGGCCTGGAACACATCCTGATGGCCAACCGTGACCTGTCGATCGGCTCGCTGAAGGCCGAGGACGGCCCCCGCGACGGCGTGATCACGATCGCCGGCATGATCACCCAGGTGGTGCGCAAGCAGACCAAGAACGGCGATCTCTGGGCGATCGTCAGCGTCGAGGACATGGAGTCGTCGATCGAGGTGCTGCTGTTCCCGAAGGTCTACCAGGTGGTGGCCGGCTCGCTGGCCAGCGACACCGTGGTGCGGATCAAGGGTCGGCTGCGCAGCCGGGACGACGGCGTCGAGGTGCAGGGCAACGAGGTGACCTTCCCGGACACCACGGCGGACGCCTCCGGACCGCTGGTGATCTCGCTGCCGGCGGTGCGCTGCACCCCGGCGGTGGTCGAACAGTTGCGCGGCGTGCTGCGCTCCCATCCGGGCGGCACCGAGGTGCGGGTCCGGCTGATCAGCCAGGCCAACGGCGCCAAGGTGTGGCGGTTGGACGACACCCTGCGGGTGGCGCCCTCGCGTCCGCTGATGGCGGACCTGAAGGCGCTGCTGGGGCCGGCGTGCGTCAGCGTGTAGCGTGGCGGGCGTGACCACGACCCCGGCCGAGCACGACCACGACGAGCTGTTGCCGTCGGACCGGTCGTCGTGGTCGGACGTACTGCAGTGGGCCGGGTTGCTGGCGGTGCTGGCGATCGTGGTCGGCGGCCTCACCGCGGTGGTCTGGGCCGGGCTGGTCGACCTGCCGAAGTACCAGATCAGGGCCGACGGCTCGGCGGTGGTCTCGGAGCGGGCCTATACCGAGTTCGTCCAGGCCGACGCCTGGTTCGTGGTCTGCGGGGTATTCGTCGGGATCGGCCTGGGCATCGTTGCCTGGCGGTGGTTCAAGCCGCTGGGCTGGCCCACCGCGCTGCTCGCCGCCGGCGCGGGGCTGGTGTCGGCGATCGTCTGCTGGAAGGTCGGCGAACTCCTCGGCCCGCCGGGCGGCACCTTCGTGGAGCGGCTGGCCAAGGCCGCGCCGGGGGAGCAGGTGCCGATCGCGCTCACCCTGCGGTCGGTCTCGGCGCCGGCGGTCTGGGCCTTCGCCGCGGTGACGCCGGTGCTGCTGGCCGCCTCGCTGGGCCCGGAGGAAGGCGCCCGACCGAAACCCCAGCCCGAGCCGGAGCCGGCCGCGCTGGTGGAGACGGTGGACGAGCGCGGTGTGCTGACCGAGATCGAGCAGGACGAACGATGAACACCCCGGTGAGCGCCGAGGTGGAGCGGGCCTTCGAGCTGGCCGCCGACCAGGAACTGCCGCCGCTGCCCGGCCTGGGGGAGTTCACCGGGTTCCAGTTGGACGCTACCTACTTCGACACCCGGCATTTCGCCCTCACCCGCAACCGGCACGTGCTGCGCCGGCGGGCCGGCGGCGATGACCAGGGCTGGCACGTGAAGCTGCCCGGTACCGATATCGAGCACCGCGTCGAACATCACGCGCCGCTGACCTCGGCCCGGCCACCGGCCGCACTGCGGGCGCTGGTCGCCGGGCCGCTGGCCGGCCAGGCGCTGTTGCCGATGGCGCGACTGCACACCCTGCGCCGGCAGGCCGAACTGCGCGACCCGACCGGCAACCTGCTGGCCCTGGTCTGCGTGGACGACGTCACCGCCACCACCGCGGTGGCCAGCCAGACCTGGCGGGAGGCCGAGATCGAACTGGCCGGCGGCGAGCCGGCGCTGATCGAGGAGCTGACCGCCCGGCTGGCCGAGGCGAACATCCACCCCGCGGCGATGCAGGCCAAGATCGGCCGCACCCTCGGTCCGGCGATCGCCGCCGACGACCAGCGCTCCGCCGCCCCACCGACCGCCGCCGAGGTGGTGCTGGATTATCTGTCGACCCAGGTGGGCACGCTGCAGTCGCTGGAGCCAGGCGTGCTGGCCGACCAGCCGGACGCCGTGCACCGCAGCCGGGTGGCGACCCGGCGGATCCGCTCCGCGCTGGCCACCTTCGGGCCGCTGTTCGCACCCGAGCCGGTCCGTGGGCTGCGCGCCGAGCTGGCCTGGCACGCCGCCGAACTCGGTGCGCCGCGGGATGCCGAGGTGCTGCGGGACGGCCTGCTGGCCGCGCTGGACGCCATCGCGGTGCCAGCCGACGCCCCGGAGCGCAGCACGATCAGCCAGCGGCTGACGGGCGTCCACCGGGCGGCCCACGCCGAGCTGGTGGCCACCATGGCGACCGAACGCTACGACCGACTGCACGAGGCGCTGGCCGGCTGGCTGGCCGTCCCCGAACTGACCGCCGCCGGTGACGCGGCCGCCGGACCGCTGCTGCACGGCCTACTGGACCGTGGCCGGGGCCGGGCGGCGGTGGGCTACGCCGCCGCGCTGGCCGATCCGGCCGAGTTGACCGGCTGGCACGAGGTGCGCAAGGCCGCCAAGGCCGTCCGGTACTGCGCGGAGGCGGTGGGCGGGGTCTTCGGCGAGCGGGCCGAGTGGCAGGCCGCGGCCTGGGAGGCGGTCACCGACTCGCTCGGCGCGCTGCAGGATTCGGTGGTGGCGCGGGAGTTCTTCGCCGACTGGTCCGGCGACCCGGTGGTGGATGCCCTGCTGGCCTTCGAGGTCGGCCGGGGTCAGGCCGAGCTGGCCCGCGGCCGCACCGCGGTGGAAGCCGCTCTGGCCACCCGGTTCTAGGCGGCCGCGGCGGTCAGCGGGCGATGTCGCCGAACCTGCCGCCGGTGATCCGCACCAGGTCGGCCGGGCTCAACTCCACCTGCAGCCCACGGCGCCCAGCGGAGACCAGGACGGTCTCGAACAGCTCGGCGGTCTCGTCGATCACAGTGGGCAGGGGCGTCTTCTGACCGATCGGCGAGATGCCGCCCACCAGGTAGCCGGAACTGCGGCTGGCCGCCGCCGGGTCGGCCAACTCGGCCTTCTTCACGCCCAGCACGCCGGCTATCGCCTTCAGATCGAGCTGGCCGGCTACCGGCACCACCGCCACCGCCAGCGGCGGACGTCCGGTGCCCACCTCCACCACCAGGGTCTTGAAGATCCGCAGCGGGTCGACGCCGAGCGCGGCGGCGGCCTCCTCGCCGAAGTGGCGATTGGCCGGGTCGTGGTCGTAGGGGTGCAGGGCGTAGCCGATCCCGGCGGCGTCCAGCGCGGTGGTGGCGGGCGTGGCGGACATCGCGCGGCCTCAGACCAGCAGGCCGACGCCGGCGGTGAGCAGCGGCGCGACCAGCAGCGCCGGCAGCAGGTCGCCGATCTGGATCGCCTTGATGCCGCTCAACCGGAAGCCCAGGCCGAGCAGGATCACGCCACCGGTGGCGGTCAGCGCGTCGATCTGGGCGGCGGGCAGGAAGTCGCCCAGCCACCAGCCCAGCAGGGTGAGCGCTCCCTGATAGAGGAAGAGCGGGATGGCCGAGGCCATCACGCCGATCCCGAGGGTGGCGGCGAAGGCGATCGCGGCGAAGCCGTCCATCACCGCCTTGACGATCAGCTGTTCGGCGCCGTTGCCCAGACCGTCGGAGATCGAGCCGATGATCGACAGCGGGCCGACGCAGAAGATCAGCGTGGAGGAGACAGCCGCCTCGATGAAGGTGGCCTGGTCGGACTCCCGGGCGACCTTGGAGCGCAGCCAGTCCGCCGCCCCGTCGAGGCGTTCCTCGAGCCGCAGCGCCGAGCCGATCAGCCCGCCGATCAGCAGCGCGCCCAGCACGATCAGCAGCCGGGCACCGGCGCCGACCTCCCGGGCGAACGCCTCCGACATGCCGTCGGCGATCGACAGGCCACCGATCACCAGCGCGACCAGGCCCAGCACCTGGGTGACCAATTCGCGGGTGCGGACCGGGAACCGGTGACCGGCGGCGAGCCCGATCAGGGTGCCGACGACCACCGTGGCGACATTGATGACCGTGCCGGCGCCGATGAACATGGCCGCTAGTCAATCACCTTCGGCCGGCCACACCGCGCCACCCGTAGAATCGCCCGTGTGCTGAGAACCCTCGACCTGCGTGGCCGTCCCTTCGACCCCCGCGACCTGCCCCGGGCGCAGTTCGACGTCGCCGCCGCGGTCGAGGTGGTCCGTCCGGTGGTGCAGGCCGTGGCCGAACGCGGCGAGGCCGCGCTGCGGGAGTTCTCCGAACGCTTCGACAAGGTGGTGCCGGAGAGCTTCCGGGTGCCGGCGGAGGCCCTGGCTGAGGCCGCCGCGGCGCTCGACCCCGCGGACCGGGAGGCGTTCACCGAGGCGATCGAGCGGCGCCGCCGGGTGGCCGCCGCCGAAGCCGACGCCGACGAGGTACGGGTCGAGGTGGCGCCTGGGGCGATCGTCTCGCAGCGCTCGATCCCGGTGGGGCGGGTGGGCCTGTACGTGCCGGGCGGCCTGGCGCCGCTGGCCTCCAGCGTCCTGATGAACGTGGTGCCGGCGCAGGCCGCGGGCGTCGGCTCGATCGCCGTCGCCTCGCCACCGCAGGCCGAGTTCGGCGGGCTGCCGCACCCCAGCATCCTGGCGGTCTGTCAGCTGCTCGGGGTGGACGAGGTGTACGCCGTCGGCGGCGCCCAGGCGATCGCCATGTTCGGCTACGGCGTCCCCGGCCTGTGCCAGCCGGTGGACCTGGTGACCGGACCGGGCAATATCTACGTGGTGGCCGCCAAGCGGCTGCTGCAGGGCCGAATCGGGATCGACTCCGAGGCCGGGCCGACCGAGATCGCCATCCTGGCCGATGCCACCGCGGACCCGCGGTACGTGGCCGCCGACCTGCTCTCCCAGGCCGAGCACGACCCGCTGGCCGCCGCGGTGCTGATCACCGACAGCCCGGAGCTCGCCGAGCGGGTGAGGGCCGAACTCGAGCCCCAGGTGGCCGCCACCCGGCACGCCGACCGGATCCGGACCGCGCTGGCCGGGGAGCAGTCGGCGATCGTGCTGACCGACGATCTGGAGACCGCGATCGCGGTGACCGACGCCTACGCCGCCGAGCACCTCGAGATCCAGACCGCCGACCCGGCGGCAGTGGCCGCCCGGATCCGGAATGCCGGCGCGATCTTCCTCGGCCCCTGGTCGCCGGTGTCGCTGGGCGACTACGCCGCCGGCAGCACCCACGTGCTGCCCACCGCCGGCGCGGCGCGGCACTCGTCCGGGCTGAACGTGAAGAGCTTCCGCAAGGCCGTCCACGTGATCGACTACAGCCGCGAGGCGCTGCTGGCGGTGGCGGACGCGGTGGAGACCTTCGCCGCCGCCGAGGGCCTGCCCGGCCACGGCGCCGCGGTGACCATCCGACGGGAGCAGTCATGAGGCCCGATCCCACCCTGGCCGAGCTGCCGCTGCGTCCGGAACTGGTGGGGGAGGAGCCCTACGGCGCGCCCCAGATCCCGGACGTGGTGCTGCTCAACACCAATGAGAACCCGTATCCGCCCAGCCCGGCGATCATCGCCGAGATGGCGGACGCGATCGCGCAGACCGCCGCCGGGGTGAACCGGTACCCCGACCGGGAGGCCAGCGCGCTGCGGGCCGACCTGGCCAGCTACCTGGGCCACGGCCTGGATGCCTCCCGGATCTGGGCGGCGAACGGTTCCAACGAGGTGATGACCCACCTGCTGGGCGCCTTCGCCGGCCCCGGACGGAAAGTGCTCACCTTCTCGCCGACCTACTCGATGTACCCGGAGTACGCCCGCAACACCCACAGCGAGTACCTCGTGGTGCCGCGGGCCGACGACTACGCGATCGACCCCGCTGCCGCCATCGCGGCGATCGCCGAGCACCAGCCGACGGTGGTGATCCTGACCACCCCGAACAATCCGACCGGCACCACCACCCCGCTGGCGGTGACCCGGGCGATCCTGGCGGCCACCGACGCCATCGTGGTGGTGGACGAGGCCTACCAGGAGTTCGCCCGCGACCCCGCCCAGACCGCGCTCACCCTGCTTCCCGAGTTCGGCAACCTGGTGGTGGCCCGGACGATGAGCAAGGCCTTCGCCCTGGCCGGCGGCCGGATCGGCTACCTCGCCGCGGCGCCGGCGATCGTGGACGCCTGCCGGATCGTCCGGCTGCCCTACCACCTGTCGGCGCAGACCCAGGCGCTGGCCCGGGTGGCGCTGGCCCACGCCCCGGAGATGCTCGCCGAGGTCGACCGGCTGCGGCGGGTACGCGACGACCTGGTCGCCCGGCTGCCTCAACTGGGCGTCGAGGTGGTGCCGTCGGATGCCAACTTCTGTTTGTTCGGCCCGTTCGGCGACCGGCATGATGTCTGGCAACGGTTGCTCGATCGCGGCATCCTGGTGCGCGAGGTGGGACCGGCCGGCTGGCTTAGAGTGTCAGTCGGCACCCCGGAACAGACCGATCAGTTCTATGCGGCGCTGGCCGCCGTGATGGAGGAGATTCGATGACCACGCCCCGTACGGCTGTCGTGGAGCGGCAGACCAGCGAGTCGTCGGTGCGCGTCGCGCTCAACCTGGACGGCACCGGCCAGGCGACGATCTCGACCGGCGTCGGGTTCTACGACCACATGCTGACCGCGCTGGCCAAGCACTCGCTGATCGACCTGGAGGTCACCACCACCGGCGACCTGCACATCGACGGCCACCACTCCATCGAGGACACCGCGATCGTGCTCGGCCTGGCCTTCGCCGAGGCGCTGGGCGACAAGGCCGGGATCCGCCGCTACGCCGACGCCACCGTCCCGCTGGACGAGGCGCTGGCGCACTGCGTGGTCGACCTGGCCGGCCGGCCCTACGTCGTCCACTCCGGCGAGCCGGAGGGCCAGCAGTACGTCGCGATCGGCGGCTCCGGCGTCCCCTACCTGGGCTCGATGACCCGGCACGTCTTCGAGTCGTTCGCGCTGAACGCCCGGATCTGCCTGCACCTGCGCGTCCTGGCCGGACGCGATCCGCACCACATCGTGGAGGCCGAGTTCAAGGCGCTGGCCCGGGCGCTGCGGGACGCGGTCGCGCTGGATCCGCGGATCGCCGGCCAGATCCCCTCCACCAAGGGCGCCCTGTGACCGCTGGGCAGCCCCGGGTGGCGGTGCTCGACTACGGCTCGGGCAATCTGCACTCGGCCACCAAGGCGCTGGCGGCAGCCGGTGCGGAAGTGGTGCTCACCGCTGACCCGGTGGTCTGCGAGCGGGCGGACGGTCTGGTGGTACCCGGGGTTGGCGCCTTCGCGGCCTGCATGGCCGGGCTGATCGAGGTCGGCGGGCGGGAGATCATCGGCGCCCGGCTGGCGGCCGAGCACCCGGTGTTCGGCATCTGCGTCGGCCACCAGGTGATGTTCGGCCTGGGCGTCGAGCACGACATCCCGGTCGAGGGTCTCGGCGTGCTGCCCGGGGTGGTGGAGGAGCTGCACGCCCTGCCGCTGCCCGCACATGGGCTGGAACACCGTGCGAGGCACCGGCGGACAGCCGGATGTTCGCCGGCATCGGCCAGGAGCGGTTCTACTTCGTCCACTCCTACGGCGTCCGGCGCTGCACCGAGACCGCCACCCACGTCGCCTGGTCGGAGCACGGCGGCGACCGGTTCGTCGCCGCGGTCGAGGCCGGGCCGCTGTGGAGCACCCAGTTCCACCCGGAGAAGTCCGGCACCGCCGGGGCCCGGTTGCTGCGCAACTGGGTAGCCACCCTGAGCACGAAGGACGCCGCATGAGCCACCTGCAACTGCTGCCCGCCGTCGACGTCCAGGGCGGGCAGGCGGTCCAACTCGTCCAGGGGGTGGCCGGCAGCGAGAAGGTGTTCGGCGACCCGCTGGCCGCGGCCCGCCGCTGGCAGGAGGCCGGGGCGGAGTGGATCCACCTGGTCGACCTGGACGCCGCCTTCGGACGCGGTTCGAACGCCGAGCTGTTGGCGTCCATCATCGAACAGCTCGACGTGCAGGTGGAGCTCTCCGGCGGGATCCGGGACGACGCCTCGTTGCGGCGCGCGCTGGGTACCGGCTGCCGCCGGGTGAACATCGGCACCGCCGCGCTGGAGCAGCCGGAATGGTGCGACCGGGTGATCGGCGAGTTCGGCGACCGGATCGCGATCGGCCTCGACGTCCGCGGCGACCGGCTGGCAGCCCGCGGCTGGACCCGCGAGGGCGGCAACGTCTGGGAGACGCTGGAGCGGCTGAACGCCGCCGGCTGCGCCCGCTACGTGGTCACCGACGTGGCCAGCGACGGCATGCTCACCGGACCCAATGTCGAACTGCTGCGCCAGGTCTGCGAGCGCACCGACGCCCCGGTGATCGCCTCCGGCGGGATCGCTCAGCTGGACGACCTGCGGGCGCTGCGTGAACTCGTGCCGCTCGGCGTCGAAGGCGCGATCATCGGCACCGCCCTGTACGTCGGCAACTTCAGCTTGGCGGCGGCGATCGAGGTAGCCGGCCAGCCCGGCTGATCTCCGGGCCGGTTCGGGGTCGACTCAGGGCGCTGTGGCCGGCGACGCGTCGTAGGCTGCCAGCCATGAGTTCCTATGACCACCGCGAACCGACCAACGAGGAGCTGTGGCCCCAGCCGCCGGGCAGCCCCGGTGCCCCGAGCCAGCCGCAGCCCTCCCAGGCGATGGTGCCGCACCAGCCCGCGACTCCTTCGACGAGGCCGCCCAGCGCATCGCCGGTGGACAGGTCCCGGCTCACCCTCGCGCTCGCTTCGATGGGAATGGGCATTCCGATCTCGGCCATCGCGGCCGACTCCGCCGGCCCAGTCGGCCTGGTGATCGCCTGGCTGGCGATCGTCGCGGTGAACTTCATCTACTCCTGGCGCCGCCCCTGAGGTCAGCTGGTCCCGGCGAACCCGGCTAGAGTAGGGGCCGCACTTTTCCCGAGTCAGGAACGGACGTCAATGAGCGGGCACTCCAAGTGGGCCACCACCAAGCACAAGAAGGCCGCTATCGATGCCAAGCGTGGCAAGCTCTTCGCCAAGCTGATCAAGAACATCGAGGTAGCGGCCCGGGTCGGTGGCGGTGACCCCGGCGGGAACCCGACTCTCTACGACGCCATCCAGAAGGCCAAGAAGAACTCCGTCCCGAACGACAACATCGACCGCGCGGTCAAGCGGGGCAGCGGGGTCGGCGGCGACGCGGTCGACTACCTGGAGATCACCTACGAGGCCTACGGCCCGGCCGGCGTGGCAATGCTGATCGAATGCCTGACCGACAACCGCAACCGCTCGGCCTCCGACGTGAAGGTGGCGGTCACCCGCAATGGTGGCACCATGGCCGACGTCGGCTCGGTCTCCCGGATCTTCGACCGCAAGGGCGTCGTGGAACTCACCAAGAGCCAGGCCGGCCGCGAGCTCACCGAGGACGATGTGCTGGAGGCGACTCTGGACGCCGACCCGGAGGACGTCTCCGACGAGGGCGAGACCTTCAAGATCATCAGCGACCCGAGCGCCGTGGTGGAGGTCCGCAAGGCGGTCCAGGCCGCCGGTTTCGACTACGAATCGGCCGAGGTGCAGTTCGTCCCGCAGTACGCCCAGTCGGTGGACGCCAAGGAGGCCGCCGAGAAGCTGTTCAAGCTGCTGGACGCGATCGAGGACCTCGACGATGTGCAGAACGTCTACTCCAACGAGGACGTCCCGGACGAGATCCTGGCGCAGCTGGAGGACTGACGGCGCGCCTGCTGGCCGACCCGCGGGATCACCACCTAGTATCCGAACAGTTGTTCGGACGAGCGAGGTGCGATGCGTGTTCTCGGGGTTGATCCCGGCCTGACCCGCTGCGGCGTGGGCGTGATCGAGGGCGAACCCGGACGGCCGCCGCGACTGGTGGCGGTCGGCGTGATCACCACTCCCGCCGATCTCGACCATGCCCGCCGGCTGCTGCGGATCGACGAGGGGCTGAACGCCTGGGTGGACGGAACACGCCCCGGACGCCATCGCGGTCGAGCGGGTGTTCGCCGACTCCAACGTCCTTTCCGTGATGGGCACCGCGCAGGCCGCCGGGCTGGCCATGGTGGCCGGCGCCCGGCGGGGATCAGCGTCCACCTGCACACCCCGACCGAGGTGAAGGCGGCGATCACCGGCTCGGGCCGGGCCGACAAGGCCCAGGTGGGCGCGATGGTCAGCCGGATCCTCAAACTGGACGCGCCGCCCAAACCGGCCGATGCCGCCGACGCCGTGGCGCTGGCGATCTGCCACCTGTGGCGCGGCGCCGGCCAGAGCCGGATCGAGGCCGCGCTGGCGAAGGCGAAGCGGGTCTCGGCATGATCGCCCAGCTGCGCGGCACCGTGGTCGGCGATCGGCGCCACCTGGGTGGTGGTGGAGGCGGCGGCTTCGGTATGAAGGCGCTGTGCACCCCGGCCACCGCCGGCGGCCTGCGGCTGGGCAGCGAGACCACGCTGTACACCTCGCTGGTGGTGCGGGAGGACTCGCTGACCCTGTTCGGCTTCGCCGGCGCCGACGAGCGGGACAGCTTCGAGCTGGTGCAGACCGCCAGTGGGATCGGCCCCAAGATCGCGCTGGCGGTGATCTCCACGCTGGGCCCGGACGACCTGCGCGCGGCGGTGGCCGGCGGCAATGTCGCGGCGCTGACCCGGGTCCCGGGGATCGGCGCGAAGGGCGCCCAGCGGCTGATCCTCGAACTGAAGGACAAGGTCGGGCAGCTGGCGGTGGCCGGTCAGCAGGGCATGCTGGCCGGCGGCTGGCGGGAGCAGGTGCAAGGCCGGCCTGGAGGGTCTCGGCTGGTCGAGCCGGGACGCCGAGAGCGGCCTGTGACCGGGTCGCCGGGCTGGCCGAGACCGAGAGCTCGGTGGCGGTCCTGATGCGCGCCGCACTGCAGACGCCTGGCAAAGTGAGCCCCGTGACCCGTCCCGACACCGAGACCGACCCGCTCGACCCGCACGCGCAGCTGGGCGAGCAGGCGGCCGAGTCCGCGCTGCGTCCCGGCCAGCTGGCCGAGTTCGGTGGGCAGCCGCGGGTCAGCGACCAGCTCGGCCTGGTGCTGGACGCGGCCCGGCACCGCGGCACCGTCCCCGAGCACGTGCTGCTCTCCGGCCCGCCCGGGCTGGGCAAGACCACCCTGGCGATGATCATCGCCGCCGAGCTCTCCGTCCCGCTGCGGATCAGCTCCGGGCCGGCGATCCAGCATGCCGGTGACCTGGCGGCGATCCTCTCCGGCCTGACCGAGGGCGAGGTGTTCTTCCTCGACGAGATCCACCGGATGTCCCGGCCGGCCGAGGAGATGCTCTATCTGGCGATGGAGGACTTCCGGGTCGACGTGGTGGTGGGCAAGGGCCCGGGTGCGACTGCGATCCCGCTGGAGATCCCGCCGTTCACCCTGGTCGGCGCGACCACCCGCGCCGGGCTGCTGCCCGGGCCGCTGCGCGACCGGTTCGGCTTCACCGCGCAACTCGACTACTACGAGACTGACGCGCTGGAGCGGATCATCGCCCGCTCGGCCGGCCTGCTGGGCATCGAGCTGGCCGCGGACGCGGCGGCCGAGATCGCCCGCCGCTCGCGCGGCACCCCCCGGATCGCCAACCGGCTGCTGCGCCGGGTGCGGGACTATGCCCAGGTGCGCGCCGACGGACGGCTCACCCGCGACGTGGCCGCCGCCGCGCTGGAACTGTACGAGGTCGATCCGCTTGGCCTGGACCGCCTCGACCGGGCGGTGCTGGACGCGCTGTGCCGCCGGTTCGGCGGCGGGCCGGTGGGAATCACCACCTTGGCGATGGCGGTCGCCGAGGAGACCGAGACGGTCGAGGAGGTGGCCGAGCCGTTCTTGGTTCGGCAGGGTTTCCTGGCCCGGACCCCGCGCGGTAGGGTCGCCACCGCCGCGGGCCTGGAGCATCTCGGGTTGACCCCGCCGCAGCAGGCGCCGGATCTGTTCAGCCAGCTCGGATTGACGCCGGCGGCGCCGCCGTCCGAGTGGCGAAGGCTATTCGGCGAACCGGCGCTAGGCTACGAGTTCGGCGGCACCTAGCCGTCCTGATCGAGCTGTGCAAACGTGAGGATTCTCTGATGCGTTTGGAACAACCATCCTCTTTGATCGTCGTGATCGGCGCGGCCTGTACTTCCTGATGATCCGGCCGCAGCAGAAGCGGGCCAAGGAGCAGAAGGAGAAGATGGCCGCGCTGGAGGCCGGTGCTCGGGTGATGACCATCTCGGGCATCTTCGGCACCATCCGCCACCTGGGCGAGAAGCAGGCGATCATCGAGGTCGCTCCCGGGCGTGGAGTTCACCATCGACAAGCGGGCGATCTCCACCCAGCCGGTGGAGGACGAGTTCGAGTATGTCGACGAGGCGCGACCGCCGAGCCGAGACGCGACCGCCGATCGGACTCGCCCAGGGTGGTCCACCCTCGATACCGATCCACCACCGGCATCCCGCCTACGGATCCCGACCGTCTTCGACCCGACCCCGCCGGCCGAGCCGACCGAGGACCCCGACAGAACTGATCCACGCCGGCGACGCTGGCGACAAGGACACGATTGTGGCAACGACAAGCAGAAAGCATGCCCATCCGGTCCGCACCCTGGTGGTGTTCGGCCTCGTGGTGGCGGCGCTCTACGCGGTGATGGGAATCTCGGGGGTGTTCACTCCCAAGCTGGGCCTCGATCTGCGGGGTGGCACCACGATCACCCTGACTGCGGCCAACGTCACCGGACAGGGTTCGGTCGATCCGAACAGCCTGGAATTGGCCCGCAGCATCATCCAGCAGCGGGTCGACTCGCATGGGCGTGGGCGAGACCGAGGTGACCACCAGCGGCGATCGACAGATCGTGGTTTCGGTACCCAATGTGCAGGCCGACGAACTGGTGGAGATGGTCGGCCAGACCGCCCAGCTGTACTTCCGCAAGGTCTTCAACGTGGCCGCTGCGCCGGCCGCCAGCTTCCGGAGCCGCGAGCCCAGTGAGAGCGCCACGGGAGTCTCCGGCGGCAAGCCCGAGCGCTTCGCCCGACCACCAACCGCCGGCCGCTGCCGGAGTTGCCCACTCCGGTGCCCAGCCCGCGTCCGACGGTGCCGGCCGATCCGGCGCCGACCCTGGACGAGTTGCTCGCCTGGCAGCCGTCGGAGCGTGACGCCTCCGAGTTCGAGGCCTACACCTGCGGTGAGCCCTCGCCGACCCCGTCGGTCACCGATCAGGCGCTGATCGTCTGTGACGAGGCGCAGACCTACAAGTACCTGCTCGGCCCCGCGCTGATCAGCGGCGACAAGGTCACCCGCGCCTACGCCGACGTCCCGCCATCAGCGTCTCCTGGGTGGTCGACCTGGAGTTCGACGACGTCGGCGCCGCCGACTTCCTCACCGTGACCACCCACCTTTCCACCCAGACCGAGCCGATGGACCAGTTCGCGATCGTGCTGGACGACAAGGTGATTTCGGCACCGTCGGTCTCCAACGCCGATCCCGGGCGGCCGGGCGGAGATTTCGGGTTCGTTCACCCAGAAGTCCGCGCAGGCTCTGGCCAACGTGCTGACCTACGGTGCGCTGCCGCTCTCCTTCGAGATCTCCAGCGTCGACAACGTCTCGGCGAAGCTCGGCGGTGAGCAGCTGCAGGCCGGCCTGATCGCCGGCCTGATCGGCCTGATCCTGGTGGTCGGCTACAGCCTGCTGTACTACCGCGGCCTGGCGATCGTGGTGGTCGCCTCGCTGGTGATCGCCGCCGTTGATCACCTACGTGATGATGGTGCTGCTCGGCCAGGGGATGGGCTTCGCGCTGAACCTGCCGGGCATCGCCGGCGCGATCCTGGCGATCGGCGTCACGGCGGACTCGTTCATCATCTACTTCGAGCGGATCCGGGACGAGGTCCGCGAGGGACGTGGCCTGCGGACCGCGATCGAGACCGGCTGGATCCGTTCCCGCAAGACCATCCTGGTGGCCGACTCGGTGTCGCTGCTCAGCGCGGTGGTGCTGTTCGTGCTGGCGATCGGCGCGGTGAAGGGCTTCGCCTTCACCCTGGGCCTGACCACGCTGATCGACATCGCGATCGTGTTCTGGTTCACCAAGCCGCTGATGACGCTGCTGGGCCGGACGAAGTTCTTCGGCGAGGGACGCAAGTTCTCCGGCTTCGAGGCCGAACACCTGGGCGCCACCAACCCACCGCTGCACAGCGGTAAACGGCGTCCGGCGACCGCAGGGGGGGCAGCCTGATGGCACGCGGCAACGGTTTCGCCCACCGGCTCTACACCGGTGAGCTCTCCTTCGACATCGTCGGCAGGCGAAAGATCTGGTACACCTTCACCGCCGTGCCTGCTGGCCGTCTGCATCCTCGGCGATCGCGATCCGCGGGCTGAACCTCGGCATCGAGTTCAGCGGTGGCGCCGACTTCCAGGCCCCGACCACGGTGACCGCGACCACCGTGGACGACGTCCGCGAGCGCGGTCGAGAAGCTCGGCCTGCCGGACAACGACGAACTCACCGTCACCACCATCGGCGACGGCAACGTCCGGGTGCAGACCCGCTCCCTGGAGGTCGACGAGGTCGCCCAGGTGAAGCAGGCGATCGCCGACCAGCTCGGGATCACCGTCGACGACGTCGCCTATTCGCTGATCGGCGCCTCCTGGGGCGCAGCAGATCACCCAGCAGGCGATGATCGCGCTGCTGGTCTTCGTCGGCCTGGTGATGCTGCTGATCGGGTTCTACTTCCGTGACTTCAAGATGTCGGTGGCGGCGATCCTGGCGCTGTTCCACGACCTGCTGATCACGGTCGGGCGTCTACGCCCTGGTCGGCTTCTCGGTCACGCCCACCACGATGATCGGCGTGCTGACCATCCTGGGCTACTCGCTCTACGACACCGTGGTGGTGTTCGACAAGATCCGGGAGAACGTCGTCGACCTGACCAAGACCAACCACACCTACGCCGAGCAGGCGAACCTGGCGGTCAACCAGGTGCTGATCCGGTCGATCAACACCACCGTGATCGGCGTGCTGCCGGTCGCCGCGCTGCTGTTCACCGGCGCGTTCATCCTGCAGACCGGCCCGCTGAAGGATCTCGGCCTGGCGCTGTTCGTCGGCATGCTGCGCCGGCGCCTACTCCTCGCTGTTCATCGCCACGCCGCTGCTGACCGACATGCGCGAGGCGGAGCCGGAGATGAAGGAGCACCGGGCCCGGCTGGAGCGTCGTGCCGGCCCGCTCCCGGGGACGCGACACGGCGCCGTCGCGACGCCCGCCGACGACGCGGTCGCCAGCGTGCCGCTGCTGGTGGCCGACGCCGAGCCCGCGGTCGAGCCGGAGAACCTCGGCCTGGTGAGCGCCGAGCAAGCTGGACGCGCAAGCGCGTCCAGCCGGTGCGGCATTCACGGAGCGAACGACGCAAGTGAACGCCAACCAGCAGCTGGTCGCGAGCCTGATCCGCGATGTCCTGGACTTCCCCAAGCCGGGGGTGGTCTTCAAGGACATCACGCCGCTGATCGCGTCGCGCTGCCGGTTACCGGGCGGCGGTCGACGGAACTGGCCGCCAGCGCCCCGCCGGGGATCGACGTGGTGGTCGGGATGGAGGCCCGCGGGTTCATCTTCGCCGGGCCGGTCGCGCTGGAGCTGGGCGCGGGCTTCGTCCCGGTCCGCAAGCCCGGGCAAGCTGCCCGGACAGGTGTACACCGAGACCTTCGCGCTGGAGTACGGCACCGAGACGCTGGCGGTCCACGCCGACGCGGTGCTGGCCCGGGGCGCGGGTGCTGGTGATCGACGACGTGCTGGCCACCGGCGGGACGGTCGGGCGCGACCGCGAAGCTGATCGAGCGGCTCGGCGCCGAGCTGGTGCACGTCTCGGTGGTGATGGAACTCGGTTTCCTGGGCGGCCGTGAGCATCTCGCCGAGTCTCGGGGTGACTGACTGCTCGGCGGTGCTGACCATCTGATGGCCAGGAAGCTGCGCCTGGGGCCCGCGGAAGCCTGCCGATCGGCCGGGCGCAGGTGCACCTGCCCTCGCGGGCGTCCACGCCCGGCTGGCGAACTGCTGCGCCGGCTGGTGATCGGGCTGGTGCATGCTGCTGATCATCACCCTGGTGGTCTGGCTCGACCGCGACTCCTACTCCGACAACGTCACCAGGCGGCGGCATCACGCCTGCTCGACGCGCTCTACTACGCCACGGTGACCATGACCACCACCGGCTACGGCGACATCACCCCGGTGGCCGAGCATGCCCGGCTGCTGAACGCCATCGTGGTCACCCCGATCCGGATCGCCTTCCTGGTGCTGCTGGTCAGCACCACCGTCGAGGTGCTCGCCAACGAAGGAAGAAGGGCCCTGATGGATTCCCAGTGGCGCAAGACCCTGCGCAACCACACCGTCGTGATCGGCTACGGCACCATGGGTGCCAGCGCGGTCGCCACCCTGCTACGCAACGGCGTGCCGCTGGAGCGGATCGTGGTGATCGACCGCGATCCGCAGGCGGTGGCGGCGGCGAACCGCCACGGCCTGGCCGCCTTCGAGGGCGACGCCACCTCGCGCGAGCTGCTGCACCGGGCCGAGCTGCCGAAGGCCCGCGAGGTGATCATCACGGTGAACTCCGATGACACCACCATTCTGGCCACCCTCACCGTCCGCCAACTGAACCGGACCGCGCACCTGGTGGCGGCCGTCCGGGATTCCCAGAACCTGCCGCTGGTCCGCCAGTCCGGCGCGGACTCGGTGGTCACCTCGGCCGATTCGGTCGGCCGGCTGATGGGCCTGTCGTCGATCAGCCCGCACCTGGGGACGGTGATCGAGGACCTGCTGACCAGCGGGGACGGCCTGGAGATCATCCAGCGGATGGTGACCCGCGAGGAGGAGGGCAAGAACTCCGCCGAGCTGCCCGGCGAGCGGGTGCTGGCGGTGATCCGGAACAAGACCATGCGCCGGTTCTACGAGGGCGCGGCCGATACCCTGCACACCGGCGACGAGATCGTGGTGGTGCGCCGCTCGGCGAAAGCAACGCCGCCTCGTCCCGAAGGCGTCTGACACCGGGTTGGTAGGGCATATGCTGGGCGCCACTACCAAGCAGGAGGTGCGGTGACGGCTCAGGGTGTGCACGGGCCCTACGGGGCTTCCGACGGGCTGCCCGGCGAGCCGCACGACGTCTCCCGCACCGCCGGCAGCACCGACCAGCCCCGGCTGCGGATGCGCCAGCTGCTCTCCCGGCTGGGTGCGCCGAAGCCGCAACAGGCCCTGGTGCTCGACCCGCTGCTGCGGATTCTGCGGGCGCATCACCCCAAGGCGGACGTCGCGCTGATCGAGCGGGCCTACCGCACCGCCGAGCACTATCACACCGGCCAGAAGCGCAAGAGCGGCGACGAGTACATCACCCACCCGCTGGCGGTGGCCACCATCCTGGCCGAGCTGGGGATGAACGAGTCCACCATCTGCGCGGCGCTGCTGCACGACACCGTCGAGGACACCTCGTACACCGTCGAGCAGTTGACCGCCGACTTCGGCCCGGAGATCGCCGCCATGGTCGACGGCGTCACCAAGCTGGACAAGATCCAGTACGGCGAGTCGGCCAAGGCCGAGACCATCCGCAAGATGGTGCTGGCGATGAGCAAGGACATCCGGGTGCTGGTGATCAAGCTGGCCGACCGGCTGCACAATATGCGCACCCTGGGGCACCTGCGGCAGGACAAGCAGGCCCGGATCGCCCACGACACCCTGGAGATCTTCGCCCCGCTGGCCCACCGGCTGGGCATGAACGCGATCAAGTGGGAACTGGAGGATCTCTCCTTCGCCACCCTGGAGCCGAAGATCTACGACGAGATCGTCAAGCTGGTGGCCGCCCGGGCGCCGCTGCGCGAGGAGTACCTGCGGGTGGTCACCGACCAGGTGCGGGCCGATCTCAGCGAAGCCGGGATCAAGGCGACGGTGTACGGCCGGCCGAAGCACTACTACTCGATCTACCAGAAGATGGTGGTCCGCGGCCGCGACTTCGCCGACATCTACGACCTGGTCGGCCTGCGGATCCTGGTGGACAGCCAGCGGGAGTGCTACGAGGCGTTGGGCGTGATGCACGCCCGCTGGTCGCCGCTGCCCGGGCGGTTCAAGGACTACATCGCGATGCCCAAGTTCAACCTCTACCAGTCGCTGCACACCACGGTGCTCGGGCCGGGCGGCAAGGCGGTCGAACTGCAGATCCGCACCCACGCCATGCACCGCCAGGCCGAGTACGGCGTGGCCGCCCACTGGAAGTACAAGGAGGGCAAGGCCGACGGCGCCGAGCTGAACTGGGTGCACCAGATCAGCCAGTGGCAGAAGGAGACCGAGGATCCCACCGAGTTCCTCGACACGCTGCGGTTCGAGATCGCCACCGACGAGGTCTTCGTCTTCACCCCCAAGGGTGACGTGATGAACCTGCCGAAGGGCGCCACCCCGGTCGACTTCGCCTACTCGGTGCACACCGAGGTGGGTCACCGCTGCATCGGCGCCCGGGTGAACGGACGGCTGGTGCCGCTGGAGTCCGAGCTGGCCAGTGGCGATGTGGTCGAGGTGCTCACCTCGAAGGCCACCAATGCCGGCCCCAGCCGCGACTGGCTGGGTTTCGTGGCCAGCCCGCGGGCGCGCGGCAAGATCCGGCAGTACTTCCAGCGGGAACGCCGCGAGGAGTCGATCGAGACCGGCAAGGATCTGCTGACCAAGCAGATGCGCCGGGCCGGGCTGCCGCTGCAGCGGATGCTCACCATCGAGCAGATGACCGGGCTGATCGAGCACTTCCGGGTGCCGGACGCCAGCGCGCTCTACGCCGCGATCGGCGAGGGCGCGATCAGCGCCCAGTCCGTCGTCCAGCGGCTGGTGGCGGTCGGCGGGGGAGCCGAGGAGATCGCCGAGCTGGGGGTCGAGGACATCCCGGTGGTCGGCACCCGGCGGCGGGCCAGGCACAGCGGCGGCGAGGCCGGCGTGGTGGTGCAGGGCGATTCCAGCGTCTGGGTGAAACTGGCCAAGTGCTGTATGCCGGTGCCCGGCGACAAGATCCTGGGGTTCGTCACCCGGGAGAACGGCGTCTCGGTGCACCGGGTGGACTGCACCAACGCCCAGGACCTGCTGGCCAAGCCGGACCGGCTGGTGGAGGTCTCCTGGGCGCCCACCGCCGATTCATCCTTCCGGGTGGCGTTGCACGTCGAGGGGCTGGACCGCACCGGCGTGCTGGCCGAGGTCACCAAGGCGATCAGCGAGCATCACATCTCGATCCTCTCGGCCAACATGACCACCGCCAAGGACCGCACCTTCCGGTTCCGGCTGACCTTCGAGACCACCGACCCCAAGCACCTGGACCACCTGATCGCGGCGATCCGCCGGGTCTCTGGCGTCTACGACGTCTACCGGCTGTAGCCGACGATCCCTGAGCGTGACGACCCCTGAGCTTTGACGAAGGGGTCGTTGAGGGCGACTACCGGTTGAAGTCCGCCAGCGTCTCCCGGGCCTGGTCGAGCCAGGTCTGGTAGGTGGCGATCGAATCGCGGGCCTTGTCGGCCGCCGCCTGATCGCCGCGGGCCTCGGCCTTGGTGATCTTCTCGGTCAGCTTCTCGATCTCGGCGCTCAGCATGGCGACCGTCTCCTCGGCCCGGGCCTTGGCCTCGGGGTCGGTGCGGCGCCACTCGTCCTCTTCGGCGCTTCGGACGGCGGTCTCCAGCGCCTTCACCCGGGAATCCAGCGACCGGATCTGATCGCGGGGCACCTTGCCGATCGCGTTGAACTTGTCGAGGAAGGTGCGGAACGCCGACTTGGCGGCGGCGATGTCGCTGATCGGCAGGATGGCGGCCTCGGCCTCGGCGAGCAGCTCCTCCTTGGCGGTCTGGTTGGCGCGGAACTCCTCGTCCTGCTCGTTCAGCACGCTCTGCCGGGCGCTGAAGAAGCCGTCCTGGATCGCCCGGAACTCCGCCCACAGGGCGTCGTCCACCTCGCGGGGGGCCGGTCCGGCGGCCTTCCACCGGCTCATCAGGTCGCGGAACGCGCCGGCGGTCGGACCCCACTGGGTGGAGGTGGCCAGCTCGCGGGCCTCGGCCAGGATCCGCTCCTTCAACCGGCGGGATTCCTCCCGCTTGGCTGCCTGCTCGGCGAACTGCGCCTTGCGGCGCCGGGTGTAGGTCGTCCGGGCGGCGGAGAACCGGTGCCACAGCGCGTCGTCGGTGGCGCGGTCCAGCCGGGGGAGCGCCTTCCACTCGTCCAGCAGGGCGCGGAACCGGTTGACCCCGCCCCGCCAGTCATTGCCCTCGGCGAGGGTCTCAGCCTCGACGGCCATCCGCTCCTTGGCTTCCTTGGCCTCCTCCTGGGCCTTGGCCCGCTCGGCCCGCCGGGCCTCGGACTGGGCCTCGAGGACGGGCGACAGGCCGCCCAGCCGGGCGAGCAGGGCAGCCAGGTCGCCGACCGCGTTGGCGGTCTCGACCGAGCTCCGCACCCCCTTCACGCTGTTGCGAGCCTCCTCGGGGGAGAGCGTGCCGGCGTTGACCCGCTTCTCCAGCAGGCCGACCTCGACCTCCAGGGCTTCGTAGCGCCGGACGTAGAAGGCCAGCGCCTCGGCGGGATCGGAATCGGGGATCTGACCGACGCTGCGTTCGCCATCGGCGGTACGGACGTAGACCGTGCCGTCGGGATCGACGCGACCGAAGTCAGCCGGACTTGCGGTGGAGTTCATGGGGGCTATCTTGCCCGATGCGACCGGCTGGCGCACGCGGGTGGCGGCGCAGCGGCCGACGGTGACCCATTCGATAGGCTGTCGGGGTGTTCCTCGCCTCCTTCGCCGCCGGTCCCTGGCAGGCGAACTGTTACCTGATCGCTCCGGCCGCCGGACGCGAGTGCGTGATCATCGACGCCGGTGTCGAGGCGGCCGACGGCGTCCGGACCTTGCTGACCGAGCATTCGCTCACCCCGGCAGCGGTGCTGGCCAGCCACGGCCACATCGACCACATCGCCTCCGCCGCCGGGCTGGCCGATGAGTACGGCGTTGAGCTGTGGGTCCACCCGGCCGACCGGCACCTGCTGACCGACCCGGCCGCCGGGTTGGGCGAGGACAGCCGGGCGCTGCTGACCCAGTACCTGCCCGGGCCCCTCCACGAGCCCGAACGGCTGCGGTTCTTCACCGAGGAGGGCGTGGCGGTGGCCGGCCTGGAGTTCAGCGTCCGGCAGGCGCCGGGCCACACCGCCGGCTGCGTGCTGCTGGGCGTCGACTACCCCGGGCACGACCAGATCGACCGGATCGTGTTCAGCGGCGACGTGCTGTTCGCCGGCTCGATCGGACGCACCGACCTGCCCGGCGGCGACCCCGAGGCGATGCGGCAGAGCCTGGCCGGCCCGGTGCTGGAGATCCCGGACGCCACCGCGCTGCTGCCCGGGCACGGCCCGCAGTCCACCATGGCCCGGGAACGGGCCACCAACCCCTACCTGCAACCCGCCTTTCTGAGGAACTGATGAGCCGACCCAAGCCCCTGTCGGGCTTCCCCGAATTCCTGCCCGCCGCCCGGATCGTCGAACAGCGGGTGCTGGCCAGCCTGGCCGGCACCTTCGAGCTGCACGGCTTCGGCTCGATCGAGACCCGGGCCCTGGAGCCGATGGCCCAGCTGGCCCGCAAGGGCGAGATCGACAAGGAGATCTACGTCGTCCGCCGGCTGCAGGCCGAGCGGCACGGCGGTGGCAGCGACGCTGACGAACTGGGGCTGCACTTCGACCTGACCGTGCCGTTCGCGCGGTACGTGCTGGAGAACTCCGGCCACCTGACCTTCCCGTTCCGCCGCTACCAGATCCAGAAGGTGTGGCGCGGCGAGCGGCCGCAGGAGGGCCGCTACCGCGAGTTCCTGCAGGCCGATATCGACGTGGTCGGGCAGGACGCCCTGGCCGCGCACCACGATGTCGAGGTGGCCCGGGTGATCCTGGAGGCGCTGGAGCGGCTGCACACCGAGTTCGGGCTGCCGCCGGTGCTGATGCGGGTGAACAACCGCCGGCTGGCCGAGGGCTTCTACCGCGGCCTGGGGATCGAGGACCACCTGGCGGTGCTACAGCGGGTGGACAAGCTGGACAAGATCGGGCCGGCCGCGGTGGCCGAGTTGCTGACCGGTGAACTCGGGCTGAGCGAGGCGGTGGCCGAGGCCTGCCTGGGGCTGGCCACCATCTCCTCCGCGGACGACTCCTTCGTCGAGCGGGTGCGGGCGCTCGGCGTCCAGCACGAACTGCTGGACGAGGGCCTGGCACAACTGGCCGAGGTGGTCCGGGCCGGGCAGGCGGCCGTCCCGGGACGGATCGTGGCCGACCTGAAGATCGCCCGCGGCCTGGACTACTACACCGGCACGGTCTACGAGACCGAGCTGAGCGGCTACGAGCACCTCGGTTCGATCTGCTCCGGCGGACGCTACGACTCGCTGGCCAGCGACGGGCGGACCACCTACCCGGGGGTCGGGCTGTCGATCGGCGTCACCCGGATTCTGGTGCCGCTGCTGGCCAAGGGAACGCTCACTGCCTCCCGCACCGTGCCCAGTTGCGTCCTGGTGGCGGTGGACGCCGAGGAGACCCGCGGCGAGGCGGACGCGGTCGCCGCCCGGCTCCGCGCCCGCGGTATCCCCACCGAGGTGGCGCCCAAGGCCGACCGGTTCGGCAAGCAGATCCGCTACGCCGACCGGCGGGGGATCCCGTTCGTCTGGTTCTCCTCCAACGAGGTGAAGGACATCCGCTCCGGCGAGCAAGTCCCGGCCGACCCGGACGCCTGGCTGCCGCCGGTGGGGGATCTGCACCCGTCCGTCCGGGCGGAGTGACCCCTGCGGGCCCTGAGCCGGTGTCTGACTAGGGTAACGGCATGATCATCTTCTGGCGCGGCTGGGGCATCATGGCCCTGGTGTACTTCCTCGCTACCGGCATTCTGGGCGTCGGGGTGCCCTACGGCATCTTCGGCGACAGCTCGGCGAAGTGGGCGATGCTGCCGATCGGGTTGCTCTGCGGGGCGGGCTGCTGGTTCCACGGCCGCTACCTCAACCAGATCAAGCCGCAGCGGGAGCTGGCCGAGTTCCCCGCCTACCAGGAGCAGGTACTGGCCTCGGTGCAGGCCGGCACCTTCCGGCTGCCCAATCAGCCGCCGCCGACCAGCCTCGCCCAGGCCACCGGGCAGGCCGAGACCTACCTGAGCATGGTGCGCAGCTCGCTGGAGGCGGGCCGCAATCGGCACACCTTCTTCTTCATCCCCTTCCAGTACTTCGGCATCCTGATCGCGCTGTGGTCGATCGCGATGCCGATCCTGCTCAAGTGACGGCCTCCCGCTGGCGCTGAGCCCGGCGCGGCGGGGCTAGAATCGGACGACGCGCCCGCACCGTCTATGCGGGGCTGAGAAGGGAAGAACATGCTGCGCACGCACGCCGCCGGCACCTTGACCGCGGCTCACGTGGGAGAAACCGTCACCCTGGCCGGTTGGGTGGCCAAGCGCCGCGACCACGGCGGGGTCGCCTTCATCGATCTGCGGGACGCCTCCGGCATCTGCCAGGTGGTGGTCCGCGACGAGTACCTGGCCTCGGCCGGCATCCACGACCTGCGCAACGAGTTCTGCATCCAGGTGACCGGCGTGGTGGACGCCCGGACCCCGGAGAACGTCAACCCGAACATCCCGACCGGCGAGGTCGAGGTCGCGATCCGCACCCTCGAGGTGCTCAACCCGGCGGCCCCGCTGCCCTTCCAGATCGACGAGCGCACCACGGTGGGCGAGGACGCCCGGCTGAAGTACCGCTACCTCGACCTGCGCCGTCCCCGGCAGCACGACGCCATGGTGCTGCGCTCGAAGGTCACCCAGGTGATCCATCAGGTGATGGCCGCCAACGACTTCTACGACATCGAGACCCCGACGCTGACCCGCTCGACCCCCGAGGGTGCGCGCGACTTCCTGGTGCCCGCCCGGCTGCACCCCGGCAAGTGGTACGCCCTGCCGCAGAGCCCGCAGTTGTTCAAGCAGCTGCTGATGGTGGCCGGGATGGAGCGCTACTACCAGATCGCCCGCTGCTACCGGGACGAGGACTTCCGCGCCGACCGGCAGCCGGAGTTCACCCAGCTGGACATCGAAATGAGCTTCGTCGACCAGGACGACGTGATCGCGCTGGCCGAGCAGGTGATGGCCGCCTGCTGGAAGCTGATCGGCGTCGAGATGCCGCTGCCGCTGCCCCGGATGACCTGGCACGACGCGATGGACAACTACGGCTCGGACAAGCCGGATCTGCGGTTCGACCTGAAGATCCGCGAGCTGACCTCCTTCTTCGCCGACACCCCGTTCCGGGTCTTCCAGGCGCCCTACGTCGGCGGCGTGGTGATGCCCGGTGGGGCGTCGCTGCCGCGCCGGCAGTTCGACGCCTGGCAGGAGTGGGCCAAGCAGCGCGGTGCCCGCGGGCTGGCCTACATCACGGTCGGCGAGGACGGCGAGCTGGGCGGCCCGGTCGCCAAGAACATCTCCGACGCCGAACGGGCGGGGATCGCCGCCGCGATGGACGCCGCTCCGGGCGACGCGATCTTCTTCGCCGCCGGCGCCCGGGAGACTTCGCAAGAGCTGCTCGGTGCCGCCCGGGTGGAGATCGCCCGCCGGACCGGTCTGATCGACGAGAGCGCCTGGTCGTTCCTGTGGGTGGTGGACGCCCCCATGTTCAAGTCCTCCGCCGACGCCGTGGCCGCGGGTGACGTCGCCGTGGGTGAGGGACGCTGGACCGCCGTCCATCACGCCTTCACCTCACCCAAGCCGGAGTCGCTGGAGAGCTTCGACACCGACCCGGGCTCGGCGCTCTCCTACGGCTACGACTTCATCTGCAACGGCAACGAGGTGGGTGGCGGCTCGATCCGTATCCATCGCCGCGAGGTGCAGGAGCGGGTGTTCGCGGTGATGGGGCTGACCCCCGAGGAGGCCCAGGAGAAGTTCGGCTTCCTGCTGGACGCCTTCAGCTACGGCGCCCCGCCGCACGGCGGCATCGCCTTCGGCCTGGACCGGCTGGTGATGCTGCTCGGCGGCTTCGACACCATCCGGGACGTGATCGCGTTCCCGAAGTCCGGCGGCGGGTTCGACCCGCTGACCAAGGCCCCGGCGGCGATCACTGCCCAGCAGCGCAAGGAGGCCGGCGTGGACGCCAAGCCGGTCGAGAAGGCCGCGACGCCCACCGCCTGACCCGGAACACAGCGATGGCCCCGGACAACTCCGGGGCCATCGCCCTACCGCCTCAGCCTGCCGTTACGGTGTGGTGAATGGTGCGATGTCGCACCAAAAGCCACACTTTGTCGATCGGCCAGGTGTCGAACGGCGGCTCAGCGCAGGTCGTCGGCGTTGGGGGTGCCGGGCTCGGTGGCCAGCAGGCCGTAGATCCGGCGCCGGGCGTCGGCGAGGATCGCCGCGGCGGACTCCACCTGCTCGGCGGTGCCGGAACGGGTCAGCTCCTTGGCCGCCCCGCCGAGGCCGCCGAACTCCTCCCAAAGCGCCTTCATCGCCTGCGGCGAGTGGCCGGCGAAGCGAGCGTTGACCGCCTCCCAGGGCGCCTCGACCCGCTCGGCCGCCTCGCGTCCGGCATCGGTCAGCCGGAAGGCCTTCTGGCCGTCGTTGTCGAAGGACTCGATCAGCCCCTCGTCCTCGAGCTGGGCCAGCGCGGGGTAGACCGCGCCGGGACTGGGCCGCCACATCCCGTGGGTGCGCTCGTCCAGCTCCTGCATCATCTGGTAGCCGTTCAGCGGCTGGTCGACCAGCAGGGCGAGGATCGACTCCCGCACCTGGCCGCGGCGGTTGCGTCCGCCGCGCCGTCCGGGGCCGCCCGGGCCGCCGGGGATCGGGCCGGGACCGAAGCCCGGACCGAAACCGGGACCGGGGCCGAAACCGCCGAAGCCCCGCGGGCCGTGATGACCGCGACGATGGCCGTCGTGTCCGGGGCGCTCGGGGCCCCATTCCTGATTCATCGGAAACTCCATGATTCCTCCTAAAGAACTCTGTCGTTGCATCAACGATATATCGAAAACACATCGCACACAAGTCGTGTAGCGTTCCAGTCGTGGAAGAGGATCTCTTCGGCACCGTCACACCAGCCGCCGAACCCAGTCGGCACGGCTCCCTCGGCGCGGCCGATCACGCGCAACTGCCGCTGGCCGTCCGGATGCGACCGCGGACGCTGGACGAGATCGTCGGCCAACAGCACCTACTGGCGCCGGGCTCGCCGCTGCGCCGGCTGGCCGACGGCGACACCATGTCGGTCTTTCTCTGGGGGCCGCCGGGGGTGGGCAAGACCACCATCGCAGCGGTGGTCTCGCACCGCACCGACCGCCGCTTCGTCGAGATATCGGCGGTGACCGCGGGCGTCCGGGAGGTGCGGGCCGAACTCGACACCGCGCGCCGCGAACTGGCCCGGGGCCGCAGCACCGTGCTGTTCGTGGACGAGGTGCACCGCTTCTCCAAGACCCAGCAGGACGTCCTGCTACCGGCGGTGGAGAACCGGCTGGTCACGCTGATCGCCGCCACCACGGAGAACCCGTCCTTCTCGGTGATCTCGCCGCTGCTGTCGCGCTCCCTGCTGCTCACCCTGAAGCCGCTGACCGAGGACGATGTCCGGACCCTGATCGATCGGGCGCTGGCCGATGAGCGCGGGCTGCGCGGCGAGTTCACCCTGCAGGACGAGGCGCGCGACACCCTGCTGCGGCTGGCCGGGGGAGACGCCCGCCGGGCGCTGACCTATCTGGAGGAGGCCGCGGCCGGCGCCCGCGCCCACCAGGTGGCGGTGATCGACACCGGGATCATTTCCGCCGCGGTGGACCGGGCCGCCGTCCGCTACGACCGGGACGGCGACCAGCACTACGACGTGATCAGCGCCTTCATCAAGAGCGTCCGCGGTTCCGACGTGCAGGCCGCGCTGCACTATCTCGCCCGGATGATCGAGGCGGGGGAGGACCCGCGGTTCATCGCGCGCCGGCTGATCATCCTGGCCAGCGAGGACATCGGGATGGCCGCCCCCAGCGTGCTGCAGACCGCCGTGGCGGCCGCCGAGGCGGTCGCCATGATCGGCATGCCCGAGGGCCGGATCACCCTCGCCCACGCCACCATCGCCGCCGCCATGGCCCCCAAGTCAAATGCCGTGGTGAAGGCGATCGGCGCCGCCCAGGCCGACGTCCAGGCCGGCAGGATCGGCACCGTCCCGGCCCACCTACGCGACTCGCACTACGCCGGGGCCAAGGGCCTGGGTCACGGCGCCGGCTACCAGTACGCCCACGACCATCCGCACGGCGTCGCGGCCCAGCAGTACCTGCCCGACGAACTCAAGGGCGCCAGGTACTACGAGCCCACCGACCACGGCAACGAAGCGGCCATGGTCGAGCGGCTGGCCGCCCTGGAGGACCTGCTGGGGCAGTGACGGTGGCTCCACCGCGGTCGCCCAAGGCCAAGCTGTGATCAAAGTTGCCGCCACACCCGTTTCGCCACAGCTTGCTGGCGGGCGGACGGCCAGCCCCCTCCCCAACGCCAAGCTGTGAGCAAGGTGGTGTCCACACCCGTTTCGTCACAGTTGATGGCGGCTTGGCGGCCAGCCCCCATCCCCAACGCCAAGCTGTGAGCAAAGTAGTGTCCACACCCATTTCGACACAGCTTGACGGCGGGCGGGCGGTGGCTCACCCGGGCGGACAGCGGGGGCAGTTCAGCTGCGGCCCCGGCCAACCGTTCTCCTGGAGCGCTTCGGTGACCTGGACGCCGACCGCGCAGGGCTGTCCACGGACATCGCGGCTGCCGTACCGCAGGGTGGTCTTGCCCCTGACGGCATGGCGGTTGTCCCGTCCCAGGTCGCGGAATCTGTCCGCGGCGTCGAGGTGGCCCAGGGTGCCGTCCAGTTCGACCAGGACGCCGTACTCCTCGTACAGCACGTCGGTGTGGGTGCCGCTGCTCACCGATACCTGCCGTGCCCCGGTCGGCAGGCCGTGCGCTCGCTCCACATCCCGTCGGTACTCGTATTCCAGGACGCTCTCGATGCCCTCCAAGTCGCCGAGCAGCGTGACAAAGAGGCTGCGTTGCCGCACCCGCTGGCGTCCGTCGAGTTCGCTCAGCAGTGACTCGACGGTGGCCAGCCGCAACCGCAGGGTGTCCGACAGCAGGGCAACGAGTTCGGTCGTCTCCAGCTGCTGCCCGACGTCGAGCACGGCGTCCACCGGACGGATCCGGCGAAGGACGCCGCCCGCCCGGCCGGCTCGTCCGAGGAAATCCCGGCGGACTCTCACTCCCGTCGGGCTGGTGACCCTCTGCTGGGTGGGCGGCACCCAGACCTCGATCTCAGTGGGCTCTCGCCGGAGTCCACTGAGCCGCAACGCGGCGTCCCCTCCGATGGCAGCGTCCGGTCCGGCGTGCAACATGGCCAGCCAGGCGGACTTGACGAAGCCGGCCTGCAGTGGGCTGGTGTCATACAGCCCTTCGGCCACCCTGCGCCAGTGGCCCTGGCCGACCAGACGTCTCACCACCGCCGTGGTCAGGCCGAGCCGGCCGGCCTGATCGAGCGTGATGATCCCGGCCTGCCGCAGCAGCAGGCTCCGGACCCGTGGACTGATCACTTCTCGGTAGCGCACGCCTGCACCCTGGCCAGCCGGTGGGCGAATGTGCCGCCGACTTCGCGTCCCTGTGGATAACTTCGGGTTGCCGAACCCTATCCACACCCCCGGAAAGGGGCCCGTTGGGGTCGGCCGCGCCCGTCCAGCCCCCACCTGTCCGCGAGGCTGTGGCCAAGCGGGTGTGGACGCCACTTTGCTCACAGCTTGGCCCGGGTGAATGGGGTGGCGGCCTCGTCCGGGCTCATGCTGTGAGCAGAATGGTCGTCACGCCGTTTTGGTCACAGCTTGGTGGTGGCGGGGGAGTTGGCGGCCTCGACGGCAATCATCCTGTGAGCAGCGTGGTCGTCACACCGGTTTGGTCACAGCTTGCGGAGGTGGGTGCTGCGGGTGGCAGGTCGCCGGGCCCGGCGCGATTCGCGTAGGCTGCAGGTCGTATCTTCCGACCCAGTGAGTGAGGGAACCATGTCCGTTGGAGAGGTTGCCGGACTGATCGCCGCGGTGGCGGCGGTGGCCCTGGTGGTGTTCCTGGCCGTCCCGCTGCTGAAGCTGGGACGGGTGCTGGAGGAGGTGCGCCTGGCGGTGCGCGACCTGGGCCACAACTCGGTGCCGATCCTGCAGGAACTGAAGGGGACGGTGAGCGCCACCAACGAGGAGCTCTCCAAGCTCAGCCTGGTGACCGAGGATGTCGCCAAGGTGAGCTCCCACGCCACCGTGGTCAGCGAGAACGCCGCGCAGCTCTCGACCATCTTCCGCTCCACCCTGGGCGGACCACTGATCAAGACCGCCGCCTTCACCTACGGCGTCCGGGCCGCGGTCTCCGGCAAGAAGAAGGCCAAGCGATGAAACGGCTGTTCTGGTTCACCGTCGGCGTTGGCGTGGCCGCCTTCGTGGTGGTCAAGGGCAAGGAGCTCTACCACCGCTACACCCCCAAGGGCGTGGTCGAGCAACTTGACAAGGCCCGGACCGACGCCGGCTCCTGGCTCGGCGACTTCGTCTCCACCATGGGCGAGGCGATGGACGCCCGCGAGAGCGAGTTGCGGGAGGCTCTCGGCCTGGAGCAGTGACCATCGCTGCTCCAGGAGAACCCCCGACCATCGACCCCCATTTCGACTAAGGATCTACCCAGATGAAAACCGCTGAGGTGCGCCGGCGCTTCCTCGACTTCTTCGCCGGCCACGACCACACCGTGGTGCCTTCGGCACCGCTGGTCTACAACGACCCGACCCTGCTCTTCGTCAACGCCGGCATGGTGCCGTTCAAGCCCTACTTCACCGGCGCCGAGGAGCCGCCGTTCAAGCGTGCGGTGAGCGTGCAGAAGTGCGTCCGCACCCTCGACATCGAGGAGGTCGGCAAGACCACCCGGCACGGCACCTTCTTCCAGATGCCGGGCAACTTCTCCTTCGGCGACTACTTCAAGGAAGGCGCCATCTCGTTCGCCTGGCAGTTGGTCACCGGCTCGGTGGCCGACGGCGGCTACGGCTTCGACCCGGAGAAGATCTGGGTGACCGTCTACCTGGACGACGACGAGGCGATCGCGCTGTGGCAGCAGGTCGGCGTCCCCGCCGAGCGGATCCAGCGCCGCGGCCTGAAGGACAACTACTGGCACATGGGCATCCCCGGCCCGGGCGGCCCGTGCTCGGAGATCTACGTCGACCGCGGCGCCGAGTTCGGCGCGGACGGCGGCCCCGAGGCGGACGAGGATCGCTTCCTGGAGATCTGGAACCTGGTCTTCCAGACCGAGGAGCTCTCCGCGGTGCGCTCCAAGGTCGACTTCGACATCGCCCGTCCGCTGCCGAGCAAGAACATCGACACCGGCGCCGGCCTGGAGCGGATCTCCTACCTGCTGCAGGGCGTCGACAACATGTACGAGATCGACGAGGTCTTCCCGGTGCTGGCCAAGGCCGGCGAACTGGCCGGCAGGACCTACGGCGCGAACACCGTCGACGACATCCGGATGCGGGTGGTGGCCGACCACGTCCGCTCCTCGCTGATGCTGATGACCGACGGTGTCACCCCCGGCAACGAGGCCCGCGGCTACGTGCTGCGCCGGCTGCTCCGCCGCTCGATCCGGGCGATGCGGCTGCTCGGCGTGCAGGATCCGGTGCTGCCTGAGCTGTTGCCGGTCAGCAAGCAGAAAATGGTCGCCTCGTACCCCGAGATCGAGACCGAGTGGGCCCGGGTCAGCCAGGTCGCCTACGGCGAGGAGGAGGCGTTCCGCCGCACCCTGGCGGCCGGCACCCAGATCTTCGACCTGGCGGCGTCCGAGGCGAAGGCATCCGGCGCCACCACGCTGAGCGGCGACAGCGCGTTCAAGCTGCACGACACCTACGGCTTCCCGATCGACCTCACCCTGGAGATGGCTTCGGAGCAGGGTCTGACCGTGGACGCCGACGAGTTCCGCCGGCTCATGCAGCAGCAGAAGGACCGGGCGAAGGCCGACGCCAAGGCGAAGAAGGGCGGCACGGCCGCCGTCGAGGCCTACCGGGAACTGCGCTCGGCCGGCGAGGTGCCCTTCCTGGGCTTCACCGACCTGACCAGCGACGCCAAGGTCCGCGGCATCGTGGCGGACGGACGGCTGGTGGACGTGGCGCGCCCCGGCGACGTGGTCGAGGTCGTGCTGGATCAGACCCCGTTCTACGCCGAGGCCGGCGGCCAGGACGCCGATGCCGGCCTGATCAGCGGGGACGGCCTCAGCCTGGACGTGCTGGACGTGCAGCGGCCGATCCCCGGCCTGCTGGTGCACAAGGTGCGGGTCGAGGACGGCGAGCTGGCCACCGGTGCCGCGGTGGTCGCGGCGGTGGACGCCGCGGCGCGGGCCCGGGCCTGCCAGGCGCACACCGCCACCCACATCGTCAACGCCGCGCTGCGCCAGCTGCTCGGCGATGCCACCCACCAGGCGGGCTCGTACAACAAGCCTGGCTACCTGCGGTTCGACTTCAACGCCCCCCAGGCGCTGTCGGCCCAGCTGCAGCAGGAGTTGGAGGGGGTCGCCAACGAGGCGATCCGGGCCGACTACGAGGTGACCGCCACCGAGATGCCGCTGGCCCAGGCCCGCGAGCTGGGCGCCCAGGCGATGTTCGGCGAGAAGTACGGTGAGATCGTCCGGATGGTCGAACTGGCCGGGCCGTGGTCGCGGGAACTCTGCGGCGGCACGCACGTGGAACGTACCTCGCAGATCGGCCTGCTCAGCCTGCTGGGCGAATCCTCGGTCGGCTCCGGCATCCGCCGGGTCGAGGCGTTCGTGAACGCCGACGCCTTCGGCCACCTGGCCGCCGAGCGCGCCCTGGTGGCCGAGTTGGCCGACATTCTGAAGGTGCAGCCCGATCAGCTGACCGACCGGGTGAGCAAGCTGGTCGCGCAGTTGAAGGCGACCGAGAAGGAACTGGCCGCGATCCGCAGCCGGCAACTGCTCGACCAGGTGCCGGCCCTGGTAGCCGGCGCCGAGACGGTCGGTGGCTACCGGCTGGTGGCCCAGCAGCTGCCCGGTACCGCGGCGGACGACCTGCGCGCGCTGGCCACCCGAGTGCGAGACGGCTTTGGCCGGGACCCCGGCGTGGTGGCGCTGATCGGCGGCGAGGCGAAGCCCGCTCTGATCGTGGCCGTCAGCGAGGCGGCCCGCGGGCTGGGCGCGAAGGCGGGCGCCCTGGTGGGCGTGGCCGCGCCGGCGCTGGGTGGACGCGGCGGTGGCCGCGACGACCTGGCCCAGGGCGGCGGTACCGACGCCGGTGGTGCTCCGGCGGCGCTGGCGGCGATCCGAGCGGCGTTGCGGGGCTGAGGATGCGTCCCGGAGTCCGGCTCGCCCTGGACTGGGGTGCGGCCCGGATCGGGGTGGCGGCTTGCGATCCGGGCGGCACTCTGGCCTACCCGGTGGAGACGGTGGCCAACAACCCCGCCGCGCTGGCCAGGATCCGCGCGCTGGTGGACGAGTACCAGCCGATCGAACTGGTGCTCGGCCTGCCACGCACGCTGGCCGGCACCGAGTCCTACGCCGCGGCGAACATCCGCGCGGCGGCCGCGGAGCTGGTGGCTGCCCTGCCCGACCTGCCGGTCCGGCTGGTGGACGAGCGACTCTCCACCGCGGCGGCCTCCCGGCAGCTCGGCCAGGCCGGACGATCCACCCGAAAGCAGCGTGGGGTGATCGATCAGGCGGCCGCGGTCGGTATCTTGGAGAGTGCACTCGCCCAGGAGCGGGCGACCGGCGAGCCGGCAGGGGAAGCAGTATGACCGCCAGACGGGCCCTCGAAACCGACGACGAGCAGGAACGCCCGCCGTCGCGCGCCAAGGGGTGGATCGCGCTGGTGGTGTCGCTGGTCGTGCTGATCGGTGGTGGCGGTCTGGCGTTCGTGTTCGCCCGCGATTCGCTGCAGGGCGTGTTCTCGCCGTCCGATTTCCCCGGCCCCGGCGGCGAGGCGGTCGTGGTGACGATTCCGAAGGGCACCAGCGTCACCGGGGTGGGCGCCATCCTGGTCGAGGAGGGCGTGGTCGCTTCCACCTCGGCCTTCGTCCGCGCGGCCGCCGAGGTGCCCGAGGCGACCACGATCAAGGCCGGACGGTTCCGGCTGCGGGCCGAACTACCCGCTCGCGAGGCGGTCGCCATGCTGCTGGATCCGGCCAATGTGGTCCGCAGCACGTTCACCCTGCGGGAGGGCAACTGGCTGGCCGACCACGTCGCGGTGATGGCCCAGGCCAGCGGCCTGCCGGCGTCCGACTTCGAGGAGTTGCTGGCCGACGCCGACGAGCTGGATCTGCCCGCCTGGTCGCAGGACTCGGCCGAGGGCTTCCTGTTCCCCGACACCTACGACCTGCCCGAACCGGTGGACGCGGTGAAGATGATCAACCTGGCCACCCGGCGGTTCACCGAGGTGGTGGAGGACTTGGACTTCGAAGCCGGCGCCGAGGCGCAGGGCCTCACCCCGCTGGAGGCGCTCACCGTAGCCAGCATCATCGAGCGGGAGGTCAGCCGGGCGGAGGACCGTCCCAAGGTGGCCCGGGTGATCTACAACCGGCTGGCCGAGGGGATGCGGCTGCAGATGGACTCGACGGTCCACTACGCCGCCGACCGGCGGGGGAGCGTCTGGACCTCGGACGAGGACCGCTCCACCGACTCGCCGTACAACACCTACGAGCACGACGGACTGCCGCCCGGCCCGATCGCCTCACCCGGCCGGGCCGCGCTGCAGGCGGCCATCGAACCGGCGAAGGGCGACTGGCTGTACTTCGTGGCGGTGAACCTGGACACCGGTGAGACCCGGTTCTCCCGCACCTACGACGAGCACAAGAAGGCCGTCGAGGAATTGCACACCTGGTGCGAGGCCAGCGAGGCGAATCGCGCCAAGTGCGGCTGAGCCGAATTGTGGCAGTCAGCTAGGGTTGACTCCAGCGAGACCGACGGAGGGTAGTCGATGGCCTGGTTCACCCGGAACCTGCGAGATTCCGAGACCGGCAGGATCAGCGGCAGGGAGCTCTGGCTGCGTGCCCGCAGCGCCTTCGCTGTACTGCTGAGTGTCGGCGTGCTGGTGGGCGGCGGCAGTTTCGCCGTCACCCAGATCCAGAACGCGTGGACGGAGTTCCGCACCGCCGAGGACTACGAAGGCGAGGGCGTGGATCCGGTGATGGTCGAGATCCCGGCGGGCACCACCCTGTCGCAGATGGCGGACATCCTGGTGCAGCACGACGTGATCAAGACTGCGAAGGCCTTCGATCGCGAGGCGGCGGGGAACGCCGATTCCAAGAAGATCCAGGCGGGCCGATACAAGCTGAAGACGCAGTTGCCAGCCAAGGTCGCCCTGGCCATGCTGCTGGACAAGGGGAACATCGATCGCGACTTGATGACCCTGACCGAAGGCGCTCGGCTGACCGTCCAGATCGACCAGTTGGCCAAGGCGACCAAGCTGCCGGCCAAGGACTTCGAGGCGGCGTTGAAGGACTGGAAGAAGCTCGGTCTGCCGAAGTGGGCCAAGAATTCCGCCGAGGGCTTCCTCTTCCCCGACACCTACGAACTGCCACAGGGTCCGAAGCCGGAGAAGGTCATCAAGCTGACCACCGATGCCTTCAAGAAGGCGATCAAGAAGATCGACTTCGAGAAGCGGGCCAAGAAGCTCGGGGTGACGCCCTATCAGGCGCTGATCATCGCCAGCATCATCGAGAAGGAGGCCGGCCCGATCGATGAGGACCGCCCCAAGATCGCCCGGGTGATCTACAACCGGCTGGCGCGGGGCGAGAAGTTGCAGCTTGACTCCACTGTCGCCTATGCCGCCGCCACCACCGGCCGGGTGAGCACGACCGAGGAGGAACGGAAGCTGGATTCCCCCTACAACACCTACGTGGTGAAGGGGCTGCCCAAGGGTCCGATCGCGGCGCCGTCGTTGAAGTCCCTGGAGGCCGCGGTGAAACCGGCCAAGGGCAAGTGGCGATTCTTCGTGACGGTCAACCTGGACACCGGTGAGACCGAGTTCAATGAGGATCCGGCGGGCCACCAGAAGAGCGCGAACAAGTGGTACGCCTGGTGCCAGGAGAGCGACGCCAACTACAAGAAGTGCTACGGCAAGGACCGCTGATCAGGACGTCCATCCGCTGCCGCCAGGTGGGTGGCAACCTGAGCGGCGTGACACACTGACGGCCATGTTGCGTTACCTCACCGCCGGCGAGTCCCACGGTCGCGCCCTGGTCGCCACCATCGAGGGCATCCCCGCCCACGTCGCCGTCACCACCGACGATGTCGGTGCCGCGCTGGCTCGCCGCCGGCTCGGGCTGGGGCGGGGCGCGCGGATGAAGTTCGAGGCCGACGAGGTCACCCTGCTGACCGGCGTCCGGCACGGTGAGACGCTGGGTTCGCCGGTGGCGATCCTGATCGGCAACACCGAATGGCCGAAGTGGGAGACGGTGATGTCCCCCGACCCGGTGCCCACCGAGGAGCTCGAGGCGCTGGCCCGCAACGCCGCCCTCACCCGGCCCCGGCCGGGCCACGCCGATCTGGCCGGGATGCAGAAGTACGACTGGGACGAGGCCCGGCCGATCCTGGAGCGGGCCTCGGCTCGGGAGACCGCCGCCCGGGTGGCGCTGGGTCGGGTGGCCGCCAACTTCCTGGAACAGGTGGCGGGCATCCGGGTGCTGAGCCACGTCGTCTCGCTGGGCGGCGTGACCGCCTCCGGCAGCGACCTGCCCGGCCCGGACGACCTGCCCGCGATCGACGCCGACCCGGTGCGCTGCTTCGACCCGGCGAGCAGCGAAGCCATGCAGGCCGAGGTGGAGGCCGCCCGCAAGGAGGGCGACACCCTCGGCGGGGTGGTGGAGGTGCTCGCCTACGGACTGCCACCCGGCCTTGGCTCCCACACCCAGGGCGACCGGCGGCTGGACGCCCGGCTGGCCGGTGCGTTGATGGGCATCCAGGCGATCAAGGGGGTCGAGGTGGGCGACGGCTTCGCGTTGGCCGCCACCCGCGGCTCGCTGGCGCACGACGAGATGGTGCCGGGCGAGGGTCGGATCGCCCGGGTGTCGAACCGTTCCGGTGGCACCGAGGGCGGGATGAGCAACGGCGAGGTGCTGCGGGTCAAGGCGGCGATGAAGCCGATCGCCACCGTGCCGCGGGCGCTGCGCACCGTGGACGTCAGCACCGGCGAGGCGGCCGCCGCCCACCATCAGCGCTCGGACGTCTGCGCGGTGCCGGCCGCCGGGGTGGTCGCCGAGGCGATGGTGACCCTGGTGCTGGCCGAGGTGGTGCTGGAGAAGTTCGGCGGCGACTCGCTGGCCGAGACCCGGCGCAACCTGGAGGGCTACCTGGCCGGGCTGGCCGAGAAGCGGCTGTGGTGACCGCGGATCAGTTGATCCTGGTTGGGGCGCCGGCGGCCGGCAAGACCACGGTCGGCGAGCTGGTCGCCCAGCGGCGCGGGCTGCCGTTCACCGACACCGACGCGTTGCTCGCCGCCCAGCTGGGCCTGAGCCTGCCCGAAGCCTGGGCCAACCTGCCCGAGCAGCAGCTCACCGCCGCCGAGGCCGAACTCTGCGTCGCCGCGGTACAACGCCCCGGGGTGATCGCGCTGGGCAGCCGGGCGGTCGCCGAGCCGGCGGTGCGGGCCGCCCTGGCCGGCCGGCCGGTCGGCTGGCTGCGGGTCTCGTCCACCCAGCTCACCCGCCGGCTCGGCATGGCCAGCCTGGGAATGGAGACGCTGGCCGCCATCCGCGCACAGTTGGACGCGCTGCTGGCCGAACGCTCGCCCTGGTATGAAGAGGTCGCGACCTTTCGGCTGGACACCGACCGAATGGAGCCGGCCGCGGTGGCCGACCTGGTCGAGCAGGCATGGGAAGGAAAGGCATGACCGCGTGGGATCCGGTTGACGTGTTCACCGAGCAGCCCTACCAGGTGCTGGTCGAGCACGGCGTGGCGGCCCTGCTGCCGCAATTCCTGGACGGCGTCGAGCGGGTGGCGGTCATCCACCCGCCGCGGCTGGGAAAGCTCGCCGCCGGGATCACCCGCGACCTGGAACAGCAGATCACGCCGATCGTCGTCCCCGACGGCGAGCGGGCCAAGACCCCCGGCGTGCTGGCGCAGTGCTGGGACGTGCTGGCCGACGCCGGGTTCACCCGCTCGGACGCGATCGTCGGCCTGGGCGGCGGCTCCACCACCGATCTGGCCGGTTTCGTGGCCGGCACCTGGCTGCGCGGGGTGCGCTACATCGCCATGCCGACCACCGTGCTGGCCATGGTGGACGCCGCGGTGGGCGGCAAGACCGGGATCAACCTGAGCGCCGGGAAGAACCTGGTCGGCGCCTTCTATGAGCCCTTCACCGTGCTGGCCGATCTGAACTTCCTGGGCAGCCTGCCGGACGCCGAACTGCGCTCCGGGTTCGCCGAGGTGCTGAAGTGCGGCTTCATCGCCGATCCACAGATCCTGACTGACTTCGAGGCGGCGCCCGCCGAGGCGCTGACTCCGTCCGACCTGCAGGCGAGCCTGATCCGGCGCGCGGTGGCGGTGAAGGCGCAGGTGGTCTCGGCCGACCTGCGGGAACGCACCGGCGACGGCACCGACATCGGGCGGGAGGCGCTGAACTACGGCCACACCCTGGGCCACGCCATCGAACGGCACCAGCACTTCGGCCGTCGTCACGGCGAGGCGGTCAGCATCGGCATGGTGTTCGCCGCCGAGCTGGCCCGCCGGCTCGACCTGATTGACGCCGAGCTGGCCGACCGGCATCGCCAGGTGCTGGGTGCCGCCGGGCTGCCGCTGGGCTACGAGTCCGATGCCTGGCTGGCGCTGCGGGCGTCGATCAGCCTGGACAAGAAGGCCCGCGGTCGCAGCGTCCGGTTCGTCGTGCTGCACGGCCTGGCGGTGCCGGCGATCCTGGCCGATCCCGCCGAGGACGTGATGGCGGCGGCCTATCAGGCGACCGCCACCGGTTAGCCGGCCGGGCTCTTCTGGGCTGGACGGCAGCCCGCCGCGCGGGACGATCGGCGCCGCGATGTGCGTGCTGACCGTGGCACCGCCTAAACTGTCCGCGCGAAATGTAGACGAATGAGGGGCGGAAGCACGTGGTCTCCACCAACGATCTGAAGAATGGCATGGTGCTCGACCTGGACGGTCAGCTGTGGAGCGTGATCTGGTTCCAGCACCACAAGCCCGGCAAGGGCAACACGGTGGTGCGCACCAAGCTCAAGCACGTGCTGAGCGGCAAGGTGGTCGATCGGACGTTCAACTCCGACACCAAGGTCGACACCGCCAACGTCGACCGCCGCGAGATGCAGTACCTGTACCACGACGGCGACGGCTACGTGTTCATGGACACCAGCACCTACGACCAGCTCACCCTCTCCGAAGAGGTGGTGGGCGACGCCAAGAACTACCTGCTGGAGAACTCGCTGGCGACCGTGGCGCTGCACGAGGGCAACCCGCTGTACATCGACCTGCCGGCCTCGGTCGAGTTGGAGATCACCTACACCGAGCCCGGGCTGCAGGGCGACCGCTCCACCGGCGGCACCAAGCCCGCCACGGTGGAGACCGGCGTCCAGATCCAGGTGCCGCTGTTCATCAACACCGGCGACCGGGTCAAGGTCGACACCCGCGAGGGCAGCTACCTGGGCCGGGTCTAGATGGCGGCGACCTCCGCCAAGCGGCCCTCGGCACGCAGCAAGGCGCGTAAGCGCGCCCTGGACATCCTGTTCGAGGCCGACCTGCGGCAGACCGATCCGCTGGCCGTGCTGGCCGCCCACGTGGAACTCGGCGAACCGCCGGTGCGGCCGTTCACCAGCGAGCTGGTGGAGGGCGTGGTGGCGAACCTGGCGGGCATCGATCAGCTGATCGCCGGCTCGCTGGCCAGCGGCTGGACGCTGGACCGCATGCCCCGGGTGGATCGGAACCTGGCCCGGCTGGCCACCTACGAGATCGTCCACACCGAGGTCGCCCCCGAGGTCGCGGTCGCGGAAAGCGTCGCGCTGGCCCAGGAGCTCTCCACCGACGAGTCGGCCACCTTCCTGAACGGCGTGTTGCGCGCGGTCGGGGCCAACCGAGGCTGATCGCGATGGTGGGCACCCTGCGCGGCATCGCCGACGAGTTCGTCGGTCTGCTGTGGCGCGCCGGAGCCACCTGGTGGCGGCTGGCCGCGTGGTTGCTGGGGCTGTGCCTGCTCGGCTGGGTCGGCCACTACGGCGCGGTGCTGCTGGGCACCGAGCTGACCTTCTACTCGCCCTGGCTGGTGATCCTCGGCCTGTCGGTCGGGACCGTCCTGCAACTGGCAGCCATCGTGATCGCGCTGCGGCTGGTGATGGAGCGAATCCAGGTCGGCGTCGGCACCGTGCAGGAGGTGGCCGAGCGGCCGTCCAGCGCGGTCCACCTGGTGGCGCAGACCATCCTGCCCTTCCTGGCGATCTACGCCGCCTTCGGCTTCGTGGAGGAATACGCCCGCAACGTGCTGCTGGCCATGGCCGGCCGCTACGGCCTGGGCGGTGCCGAGTTCCTGATCGAACTCGACCCGACCCGGTCGCCCGAGGTGTTCGCGCTGGTGGTCGGGGTGGTGGTGGCGTTGTACCTGGCCCGCCGCGGACTGGACTGGATCGCCCGGCGCAGCGAACAGATCTGGATCGGCCTGGTGGGCGCGGTGATCGAGGCCAGCTGGTTGCTGGTGTTGCTGCTGAGCGTCTTCCGGATCGTCGAGACCGCGCAGTTGTGGCTGAACAGCCGGCAGCTCGCGGCCTGGTGGCAGGGTCTGATGGAGGCGCTCTTCGGCTGGATCGAGCTGACCGGCATCTGGCTGGCCGCCTGGGAGTTCGTTTCCGCGCACGCCTGGCCGGCGTTGTGGGACGTGATCACCCAGCCGCTGGCCTGGCTGGCGCTGGCGGCGATCGTGGCCGGGATTCGGGTGGCCACCTCGGCCGAGCTGCTGGCGCAGACCCGGGCCGGCCGTGGCGCCAGCCTGGCGAAGGTGGCCAACGGCTTCTTCACCGGCGACCTGGACGACAAGATCGCCCCGCTGTGGCAGGCGGTCCGGTTCCTGGCCGGCGCGGGCCTGCCGCTGCTCGGCGGCTACGTGCTGGCGTTCACCGCTGTCGACCTGGTTGGCGAGCTGGTCGCCTCGGGGGTGGACCAGTTGATCGGTCCGCAGTACGGCAAGGCCGCGCTGCAGGTGATGCCGTTCTACGACCTGATCGAGTTGGTGCTGGTGATGAGCCTGCGCCTGGCGCTGTTGAGCGTCACGGTGAAGCGGGTGGGCGAGGTGATGGCCTCCGGCCGGAGCGCCGAGCGTCACCGGTTCACCGAGGCGGTCACCGTCGCGCTGGTCTGCCTGGCGCTGGCGCTCTCCAGCCTGGCGATCCAACCCAGCACCGGCACCTACCAGCAGGACGGCCAGCTGAACACCGAGCTGCAGCTGTTCGACTCCAAGGTGATCGTGGGAGACCCCTACGCCGGCCGGGAGTTGGTGGACGCGAGGGGCAGGACCCGTCCGACTGATCTGGTCTTCCTGGTGGTTCCTGTCACAGTGATCAAGGATCGTGGCTCAGCCTCGGTCACCCCCCGGCTGACGGCGGGTGAACGTACCTATGAGGCTTGGGACGGCAGCAGTTCGCTGGGCACCGACCCCGGCTTCGCCACCAGCCGTGACCTGGTCTTCGAGATCGATCCGGCCGACTTGGAGGGGGAACTGACGGTGGAGTTGCGCCCCGGTTCGATTCTGCAGATCGGCGAACTGGTCGGTCGGGTGACGCTACCCCCGGTGACGGCGGCGGCGCAGGTCTCCTACAGCGAAAGCCGGACCCAATGGGTGCCCTGAGAGGCCGGCTCCGGCTCGCGGAGCGACCCTGGCTGGCGCTGGGGGTGGCGGTGGTGGTCGCCGCGGTGTTCAGCGCGCTGTGGCTGGTCCGCGCGACCGCGCAGTATCAGCCCGACCCCGAGCCGGTGCCGCCGGGGCAGCCCGCGGTCGGCGAACAGGCGACCTACACGCTGCGCGGGATGACCGTGGTCGACGTGATCCCCGACGGTTCGAACTCGGTGCCGCCGCTGCCGAACGCCAGCTACGTCGCGGTGGTGCTCGACTATTCCGGCACCTCCACCGACGATGTGGTCTGCCTGCTGGAGTTGCTGGGCGACAACCGGTACTGGACGACCGAACGCTACGCCTCGGTGCGGGACTGGGGCTACCAGTCGACCTGCAGCGGCCGGGACGGCAGCGTGCTGAAGTTCTTCGAGATCCCGACCACCGCGGTGGACGAGATCCGGGGGATCCGGGTTCGCGGTGGCGGGGAGACGCTGGTCCTCGGCGGCGAGGTGAAGGTTCAGTAGTCGCCGTCCGCGATCCGGGTGAGCGGCAGCACCACCGAGGTGGGCAGCGAGTACGAATCCACATTCCAGTTCGGGGTGTCGTTCAGGCCGAGGATGGTGTTGGGAGTGAACTCCATCGGCACCACCCGAACCTCGAAGGTGTCGGACTCCGGGAACTTGTCGAAGCGGAAGGTCGCGGTCAGGGTCAGCCACTGATCGGTCGGCGGCACCACACGGCGCCCGGCGACGGTGATCTCCGGGTTCTCCGGTCCGAAGCGGGCGTAGTAGTCACCGGTCACGCCCGGCTCCGCGCCGTCCTGGAAGCCGACCAGGTTGCCGTACGATCCGGTGATCGGGGCGAGGGTCTCCTGGTGCGGATTGCGGACGCTGCCGGAGACCACCACCTTCCAGCGCTCACTACCGCTCTTGGTCAAGTACTGAACCGTGGCCGAATCCAGCCGGAAGAGCAGGTTGCGGGCGTCGATCTCGGCGCCGGGCTGGACGCTGATCGCCCGCACCTGCCGCCGTTCGAAGCCACCGAACGCCGCCACCAGACCGATCGCCACGACCACCGCCAGGCTGGCGATCAGCCAACCCCGCGGGAGGGTGCGGCGCGGTGAGGGTGAGGCGGACATGCCGCGCATTCTAGCCAAGCTGGGCCGGCCCACCCGTCCAGCGTCGGATTGGTACAGTCACGAAGAGCCGTGACCGGCGGCCTAAACCCTGGAGTCACCCTTGACCGATGCGCTGCGCAGTGTGGTGCGCGAGACGTCGGCCCTGCTCGCCCGGACCGGCGGGGTGTGGGCGCGATTGTGGTGGCCGTTGATCAGCCTGGCCCTGGTGGGGTGGGTGGCCTACTACGGCTCGGTGCTGCTGGGGGTGACGATCGCCCCGCTGCAGCCGTACCTGGTCGTCCCGACCCTGGCGGCCGGCGCGGTGGTGCAGTTGGCGACCATCGTGGCCGGGATGCGGCGGGTGGCCGGCGAGTTGCGGGTGGCGGAGCTGTTGGCGCGAGAGTCCGAAGCCGCGGTGCCGGCGTCCGAGTTCGCGGTGCTGGGCGCCACCCTGCTGCCCTTCCTCGGCATCTACTCAGCCTTCGGCATGGTGGATCGGTACGTCACCGATCTGATGACGGTGGTGGTGATCCGGCATGGCGAGGGGGCCGTGGTCGGCGACCTGAACCCGACCAAACAGTGGTGGGGGATCGCCGTCGTGGTTGGCGTGGTCGTGGTGCTCTTCGGGGTCCGGCGGTGGCTGGAAGCGGTGCAGGAACGCACCGGACGCAGCTGGCCGGGCCTGGCCGGGGTGTTCATCGAGGCGTCCGCGCTGTTCCTGGTGTTGTTGAGCGGTTTCCGGGTGGCCGAGTCGGTACAGCTGTGGTGGCACGGCACGATGGCCGCCTCCTGGCTGGAGGCGCCACGGGCCTGGCTGGCCGGCTGGTGGACGGCGATGCCGGAGCCTGTCGTGGTGGTCGGCGACTTCCTGGCCGCCACGCTGTGGCCGCTGGTCTGGGAGGTGGTCACCCAACCACTGGCCTGGCTGACCCTGGCCGCGCTGGCCTACGGCTCGAAGGTGGTCAGCCTGGCAGACCTGTGGCGCGGCGGCCCGCCGACAGTGGTGCCGGAAGCCCCGGCGCCCGCCTCCGGGCGGCTCCGGACGGTGGTGCTGGAAGTCCAGCAGGTGGTGCTGGGCGACCTGGATGGCAAGTACCTGCCGACCTGGCACTCGCTGCGTCTGGTGCTGCGGGCGGGGGCGCCCTTCCTCGGAGCGTTCATCCTGGTCTTCACCGTGCTGCGGCTCACCTCGGACGCCCTGAGCAACCTGCTGCACGACCTGATCGGCCCGCAACAGGTCACCATGTGGATCAAGCTGCTGCCCTTCGAGGAGCTGATTCCGACCGTGCTGACCATGAGCCTGCAGTTGGCGCTGCTCGGTGCCGCGTTCAGCCGGATCCTGGCCGGTGCGGCCGAAGCCCGGCCGACTGACCGGAGCGGACGGGCGCAACGGGCTGTGGTGGTGTCATTGCTCTGCCTCGCCCTGGCCGGTGCGTCGGTGCTGAACGACCGGGCGATCCCCGACGTCCAGCGTGACGGACAGGTCGACGTCCCCACGGCTTTCATGGGAGCGTCGGTGACGGTGCGCCAGCCCCGGGTGGGTGAGGTGTTGGTGCGGGAGGGCTCCGATCCGGTGCGGTCGGCGGGTGCCTTCGTGGTGGTGCCGGTCTCGCTGTATCGCGGCGGTGATGGGCTGGCGTCGGTCACGGTCGCCCTGGTGGCCGGTGACCGACGGTACGACCCCTGGCCGGGGGGCAGCCTGTCGGTGAGCGCGGCGCCGGGCTTCGAGACCACGGGGGAGTTCCTGTTCGAGGTGGTCGCCGATGACCTGCCACGGCTGACCCTGCTGGTCACTCCGGACGAGGGGATGCTGCGGGGCACCGGTGTGACCCTGAGGGTCTCGCCTGGGATGGCCGCGACCGGCGAGACGGTCCGGTTGCAGGGTTCCGCTGTGGAGCGGGTGCCATGAGTCGCCGGTACACCCTCACTGTTCTCGCGGTGGCCGTGCTGTTCGGCTGGCTGTGGCTGGCCGCTGCCCAGGACGACCGCAGGCTCCGCTTCCAGGAGGTGCCGGAGGGCGGGCCGGTGACCATTCTGGCGACCGAGTTCCAGCTGGAGTCGCTGCAGCGGGTCGACCAGGTGAACGACCGCTGGGGCGAGGTTCGGTTGCCGCTGCCGAAGGCGGTGCTGGTCCGGGCGACAGTCGGCTACGACGCCACCGGCGCTGACGTACCGTCCGGGTTGCTGTGCACCGTGGTGCTGAGCGGGCCGGCGGGGATCTGGTGGTATCCGGAGAGTGTCACCCCGGCGGACCCGGCGAAGGAGACCTTCTGCGAGGCGGGCCGAGTGGGCGCGCTGGAGGCCAGCTTCGAGATTCCGGCGGCCATGGTGGACCAGGTTCGCGGGGTGAACCTGTCGGTCTATGACGGCGTGCCGGGCGGCCCGCTGGAGCCGGATCGGTTGCTGCTGTCGCCGGTCGGGTGACTCACCGCTTCACCGGGGGCAGCAGTTCGACGTCCAGGTCGACGGCGAAGAACGAGGCCGCCGAGTCGCGGTTCCAGACCGGCGTGCCGTGGCCCAGGCCGTACACCCGGTTGTCGGTGAACTCCATCGGCAGCACGGCGACGATCAGACTGCGGTCGTCCGGCGGGGTGAAGTCGTCGGCCACCTCGAGGCGGACGGTGAACTCGACCGGCCGGTTGTCCGGCAGCACGTAGGGACGGGACGTCGACCCGCCGATCGCGAACGGCCAGATCCGGTGGACCGGGATCAGGGTGGCGCGGTCGAAGGTGGCGAAGAGATTGCCGGTGTCGCCCCGGAGCGGTTCGAGCGTCCGATCGTGGGGGTTGCGCACCGTGCCGGTGACCAGCAGTTCCCACTCCGGGTCGGCGTAGCTGGCGAGCACCTGCTGGAGGGTGGCGTGATCGAGGGTGAAGACCAGGTTGCCGGCGTCCAACTCCTGACCCGGTTGGCGCAGCAGGACGCTGTCCGTCCGCGGCGCGAGGGCACCCGATCCGAGTGCCAGCCAGCCGGCCAGGGCCAGCACGACGGCTCCGATCGCGGCGGTGAGCCAACCGCGGCGGTGATCGGTGAAGCGGGGCAGGGGCACGAACCGGAGCCTACCGGGGGCTGGTCGCTGCGCTTCGTGATCGACCGGGTTTGGTAGGGTCACCTAGGTCCTGACGGACCACTCGGCCGGTTCGAAGGAAGTCCATGCCAAGCAGTTTGTATGCGCGCCCACTCACCGATGCCCTCCTGGTTCTGGAAGACGGACGATCCTTCCGGGGCATCTCCTTCGGCGCCGAGGGCGAGGCCTTCGGCGAAGCTGTCTTCTCCACCGCCATGTCCGGCTACCAGGAGACCCTGACCGACCCGAGCTACCACCGCCAGGTGGTGATCGCCACCGCGCCGCACATCGGCAACACCGGCTGGAACGACGAGGACGACGAGTCCAGCCGGATCTGGGTGGCCGGCTACGTGGTCCGCGACCTCTCCCGGGTGCGCTCCAACTGGCGCTCCAACCGGTCGCTGGACGACGAGCTGCGCACCCAGGGGGTGGTCGGGATCGCCGAGTTGGACACCCGGGCGCTGACCCGCCACCTGCGCGAGCGCGGCGCGATGCGGGTCGGCATCTCGACCACCGAACTCGACCCGGAGCGGCTGCTGACCAGGGTGCTGGCCACCCCGCCGATGGTCGGCTCGAACCTGGTGGCCGACGTCACCACCACCGAACCCAAGCTGATTCCGGCGGTGGGGGAGAAGCGGTTCACCGTGGCGGCGGTCGACCTGGGGATCAAGGACATGTCGCCGCAGCGGATGGCCGAGCGCGGCATCGAGGTGCACCTGCTGCCGGCCGACACCACGATCGAGCAGATCCTGGCGCTGTCGCCGGACGGGGTGTTCTTCTCCAACGGTCCCGGCGATCCGGCCGCGGCCGAGACCGAGGTGGCGCTGCTGCGGCAGGTGCTGGACGCCGGCCTGCCCTACTTCGGGATCTGCTTCGGCAATCAGATCTTCGGCCGGGCACTGGGCTTCGGCACCTTCAAGCTGAAGTACGGCCACCGCGGGATCAACCTGCCGGTGATGGATCTGGCCACCCGGCAGGTGGAGATCACCGCGCAGAACCACGGCTTCGCGGTGGACGCGCCGCTGACCGGCAGCACGCCGACGAAGTGGGGCGAGGCAGCGGTCTCGCACGTCTGCCTGAACGACGACGTGGTCGAGGGCCTGGAGTTGCGGTCGCCCGAGGGTCAACTGCTCAGCTTCTCCGTCCAGTACCACCCGGAGGCGGCCGCCGGCCCGCACGACTCGGCCCACCTGTTCGACAGATTCATTGCTGTGATGACCGCCCGCCTGGAAGGGAAGGACGCCTGATGCCGCGCCGTACCGACATCTCGTCCATCCTGGTGATCGGCTCCGGGCCGATCGTGATCGGCCAGGCCTGCGAGTTCGACTACTCCGGAACCCAGGCCTGCCGGGTGCTGCGCGAGGAGGGCTTCCGGGTCATCCTGGTGAACTCCAACCCGGCCACGATCATGACCGATCCGGAGTTCGCCGACGCCACCTACGTCGAGCCGATCCAACCCGACTACCTCGAGAAGGTGATCGCCATCGAGCGGCCGGACGCGCTGCTGGCCACGCTGGGTGGGCAGACCGCGCTGAACGCTGCCGTGGCGCTGCACGAGTCCGGCGTGCTGGAGCGCTACGGGGTGGAGTTGATCGGCGCCTCGGTGGACGCCATCCAGGCCGGCGAGGACCGGGAGAAGTTCAAGGAGATCGTCCAGGCCCTCGATATCCCGGGGGTCGAGGTCGGGGTGGCCCGCTCGGCGATCTGCCACACCCTTGATGAAGTGGTGACCGCCGCCGACGAGCTGGGCTACCCGGTGGTGGTGCGGCCGTCCTTCACCATGGGTGGGGTCGGCTCGGGGTTCGCCCACGACGAGGCGGAGCTGCGCCGGATCGCCGGCACCGGCCTGGCCGCGTCCCCGGTCACCGAGGTGCTGATCGAGGAGTCCGTGCTCGGCTGGAAGGAGTACGAGCTGGAGGTGATGCGCGACCGGGCCGACAACGTGGTGATCGTCTGCTCGATCGAGAACCTCGACCCGATGGGGGTGCACACCGGCGACTCGATCACCGTCGCGCCCGCCATGACCCTCACCGACCGGGAGTACCAGAACCTGCGCGACGTCGGGATCGCGGTGATCCGCGCGGTCGGGGTCGACACCGGCGGCTGCAACATCCAGTTCGCGATCAACCCGGTGGACGGCCGGATGATCGTGATCGAGATGAACCCGCGGGTCTCCCGCTCGTCCGCCCTGGCCTCGAAGGCGACCGGCTTCCCGATCGCCAAGATCGCCGCCAAGGTGGCGGTCGGCTACACCCTGGACGAGATCCCGAACGACATCACCGAGCAGACCCCGGCCAGCTTCGAGCCCACCCTCGACTACGTGGTGGTGAAGGTGCCGCGGTTCGCCTTCGAGAAGTTCCCGACCGCCGACTCCACCCTCTCGACCCACATGAAGAGCGTGGGCGAGGCAATGGCGATCGGCCGCAACTTCACCGAGGCGCTGGGCAAGGCGCTGCGTTCGCTGGAGGACGCCCGCGCCGGCTTCGACCTCAGCGGCGAGATCGCCCAGACCCTGGACGAACTGCTGGCGGCCGCGTCCCGGCCGCACGACGGCCGGCTCAAGCTGGTGATGAACGCCTTCCGGCTGGGCGCCACCGTCGACCAGCTGCACCAGGCCACCGGGATCGATCCCTGGTTCCTGGACCAGATCCTGCTGATCCACGACATCGCGGTGCAGGTGCGGGAGGCCGACGCGCTGACCGAGCCGCTGCTCCGGCTGGCCAAACGGCACGGCATCTCGGACGGGCAGATCGGCCGGCTGCGGAACCTCTCGCCGGACGTGGTCCGCGGGGTGCGCTGGGCGCTGGGCATCCGTCCGGTCTACAAGACGGTGGACACCTGCGCCGCCGAGTTCGCCGCCCGGACGCCCTACCACTACTCCAGCTACGACTCCGAGACCGAGGTGGAGCCGCGGACCAAGCCCGCGGTGATCATCCTGGGCAGCGGCCCCAACCGGATCGGGCAGGGGATCGAGTTCGACTACTCCTGCGTCCACGCCACCCTCGCGCTGCGCGAGATCGGCTACGAGACCGTGATGGTCAACTGCAACCCCGAGACGGTCTCGACCGACTACGACACCGCCGACCGGCTCTACTTCGAGCCGCTCACCCTGGAGGACGTCCTGGAGGTGGTGCACGCCGAGCGGCAGGCCGGCCCGGTGGCCGGGGTGCTGGTGCAGCTCGGCGGGCAGACCCCGCTGAAGCTCGCCCAGGCGCTGAAGGACGCCGGGGTGACCATCCTGGGCACCCCGCCGGAGGCGATCAACCTGGCCGAGGAGCGGGGCGCCTTCGGCAGGGTGCTGGAGGAGGCCAAGCTGACCGCCCCGGCCTACGGTATGGCGGAATCGGCCGAACAGGCGCTGGAGATCGCGCACACCATCGGCTATCCGGTGCTGGTGCGGCCCTCCTACGTGCTGGGCGGACGGGGGATGGAGATCGTCTACGACGATATCTCGCTGGCCGGCTACATCGAGCGCGCCACCCACATCACCCCGGCGCAGCCGGTGCTGGTGGACCGCTTCCTGGACGACGCCATCGAGATCGACGTGGACGCCCTCTACGACGGCACCGAGCTGTACCTCGGCGGCGTGATGGAGCACATCGAGGAGGCCGGGATCCACTCCGGCGACTCGGCCTGTTCGCTGCCGCCACTCACCCTGGGCAGCGAGGTGATGGACCTGATCCGCGAAGCCACCGAGAAGATCGCCATCGGGGTCGGGGTGCGGGGGCTGCTGAACATCCAGTTCGCCCTGCTGGGCGACATCCTCTACGTCCTGGAGGCGAACCCGCGGGCTTCCCGGACCGTCCCGTTCGTGTCCAAGGCCACCGCCACGCCGCTGGCCAAGGCGGCGGCGCGGATCTCGCTGGGGGAGACGATCGCCGACCTGCGGGCGGCCGGACTGCTCCGCCGGGACACCGACGGCACCGCGATCATCGACGCCGCGCCGATCGCCGTCAAGGAGGCGGTGATGCCGTTCAACCGGTTCCGCACCAGCGACGGCAGCTGGGTGGACACCCTGCTCGGCCCGGAGATGAAGTCGACCGGCGAGGTGATGGGCCTGGACACCAACTTCGGCGCCGCCTTCGCCAAGAGCCAGGCCGCCTCCTACGGCGAGGTGCCGACCGGTGGCACGGTGTTCGTCTCGGTCGCCAACCCGGACAAGCGGCACGCCATCTTCCCGATCAAGCGGCTGGCCGACCTGGGGTTCAAGGTGCTGGCCACCGAAGGCACCGCGCAGGTGCTGCGGCGGCACGACGTCGAGGTGACGGTAATCCGCAAGCACTCCCAGGGGGCCGGGCCGAACGGCGAGCCGACCATCGTCGACGCCATCCTGGCCGGCGACATCGACCTGATCTTCAACACCCCGCACGGCCAGTCCCGGGACGGCTCGCCGCGCCGGGACGGCTGGCAGATCCGCTCCGCGGCGATCCTGGCTGACGTGCCCTGCGTCACCACCGTGCAGGGGCTCTCGGCCTGCGTGCAGGGGATCGAGGCCTTGCAGCGCCGCGAGATCGGGGTGCGATCGCTGCAGTCCTGGAGCGCGGCGGTAACCGCCGAACTGACCGCCGGCTGATGGGTCTGCCGGCCGAACTGCTGCACGGCGGCTACGCCGGGTTGCTGCGTCCGCTGCTCTTCGCCAGCCACGGTGGCGACCCGGAGGCGATCCACGAGCAGCTGATCGGCATGCTGGCGGCGGTCGGCGACAACCCCGCGCTACGCGGCCTGCTGGGCCTGGTGGCGGCCAGCTCGGGCCGGCCCACCGAGGTGGCCGGGGTGAGCTTCCCGAACCGGGTGGGGCTGGCCGCCGGGATGGACAAGGACGGCCTGGCCGCACGGGCCTGGGCGAGTCTGGGCTTCGGCTTCGCCGAATTGGGGACGGTGACCGCGCAGGCCCAGCCGGGCAACGATCGTCCCCGGGTGTTCCGGCTGCGGGCCAGCCACGCCCTGATCAACCGGATGGGGTTCAACAACCACGGCGCTGCGGCCCTGGCCCAGACCCTGGCCGAGGCCGGCATCCGGCGGGGCAACGCGGCGGCCGGCATTCCGCTGGGCATCTCGATCGGCAAGACCAAGCTGGTGGCGGTGGAGCAGGCGGTGGGCGACTACCTGACCAGCCTGGAGGCAGTCGCGCCGTACGCCGACTACGTCGCGATCAATGTCTCCAGCCCGAACACCCCCAACCTGCGCACCCTGCAGGACGGCGGCGCGCTCGCCGATCTCACCGACGCGCTGGTGAAGCGGGCGGCAGAACTGGCCGGGACGCTTCCTGCGGCCGGCGAGGCTCGAGTCCCGAAGGGTCCTGCCACCCCCGTCCCGATCTTCGTCAAGATCGCGCCCGACCTGAGCTGGCAGCAGATCGACGAGGTGCTGACGGTCTGCCAGGGTTCCGGGATCGCGGGCGTGATCGCCACCAACACCACGCTGAGCCGGTCCGGCCTGGCAGCGCCCGACCGGAGCCTGGCCGATCAGGCCGGTGGCCTCTCCGGGGCGCCGCTGACCGGCCGCGCGCTGCAGGTGATCGAGTACGTCGTGGGGCACACCGGACTGCCGGTGATCGGGGTGGGCGGCATCATGACCCCGCCGGACGCGGCGCGCATGTTCGATGCCGGCGCGGCATTGATTCAGCTCTACACCGGATTCATCTATCACGGCCCCGGCCTGATCTCGGCGATTAATGCCGCCCACCCCGCCGAACCTCGCTATTGACGCATCAACACCGGGCCGTGTAGTGTGCGGGAAATCCATTGTTGGAATCACGAGGGGTAACGACGATGTTGCTGGGCATTATCGCTTGGCCAGCTCGGCGGAATGGACGCCACGGCGGACAGTGAGCCGTACGGCGCCGGTGCCGGGTGAGGATCGCGATTCCCACTTGCCTCAGTTCCTGGGGTTGGGTCGCGCCCGCTGACTCTCCCGCTCGGCCCTGATTTCGTACCCCATTTTCAGCCTGCCCTGGCAATTCCAGTTGGCTTCAAGAAAGTCCCACCATATTCATGAATACCCCCTACCCAATTTCGACTATTCGTGAGCAATTCCCGGCCCTACGTTCCGGGCTGGCCTTCTTCGACGGCGCCGGCGGCACCCAAATGCCACAGCGGGTCGGCCAGGCGCTGGCGCGGGGCGCGACCGCCGCGGTCTGCCAGCGCAGCTTCACCAACGCCGGCGCCTCCCGCGCCGATCGGATCGTCAGGCCCGGCGGTGGCCGTTCCTGGCGGGCCGGCGACGGGTCGTCTTCGGCGCAGCGCGACGAACTCACCTTCATGGTGGCCCGCGCCATGGCCGAGCAGCTGCAGCCGGGCGACGAGCTCGCGGTGAGCCGGCTCGAACACGACGCCAACGCGCGGCCCTGGGTGCGCGCCGCCGAGCTGTCCGGCGCGACCCTGCGGTGGATCGACTTCGATCCGGTCACCGGCCAGCTGGACGTCTCCCACGCCGCGGCGGCGATCAACGACCGCACCCGGGTGGTGGCGGTCACCGCCGCGTCCAACCTGTACGGGACGATGCCACCGGTGGCCGAGATCGCCGCGCTGGCCCATCGGGTGGGCGCCGAGGTCTACGTGGACGCCGTGGCGTACGCCGCCCACCACCTGCCGTCCGCCGCCGGGCTGGGGGCCGACTACCTGGTCTGCTCGCCGTACAAGTTCTGCGGCCCCCACCTGGGCGTGCTCGGCGCGGCGCCGGAGCGGCTCGACCGGCTGCACCCGGACAAGGTGCTGCCCGGCACCGAACAGGTTCCGGAACGCTTCGAGCTGGGCACGCTGCCCTACGAGGTGCTGGCCGGGGTCACCGAGACCGTCGACTTCCTGGCCGAGCTGGTCGGTGGCGAGGGCGATCGGCGGGAGCGGCTTACCCGCTCCTACCAGGTGCTGGCCGACCACGAGGATCAGCTCTTCGCCCGGCTGCTCGACGGGGTGGCCCAGACCCCCGGCGTCGAGCTGGTGGGCGCGCCGGCCCACCGCATCCCGTCCCTGCTGTTCCGGGTGGCGGGCCAGCACCCGCAGCAGGTGGCCGAGCGGTTGGGTGCCCGCGACATCACGGTGATGAGCGGCACCTTCTACGCCTACGAGGCCCAGGAATGGGCCGGACTGACCGCGGCCGGCGCGGTACGGGCGGGGATCGCCGCCTACACCGACGAAGCCGACGTCACCCGATTTCTGAACGCACTTCGCGAGATCGCCGCACCCCAGGCGGCGTGAACTTCTAGGAGAGGAAGAACCATGCGATTGAAGGCACTTGGCGCACTGGCGGTGATCGCGCTGTTCGCGGTCACCGGTTGCGGCGGCGGCGAACCCGCTGCCACCGGTGGCGCACCGAGCAATGGCGGCTCCGCCGACAGTGAGCGCCCGGCGGCCGCCGTGGTGGACGCGGTCACCAAGGACGACGCCGCGGCCGCGCTGCTGCCAGCCGACTTCGCCAAGGCGGGCAAGCTGGCGGTCGGCACGAACCTGCAGTTCCCGCCGCACAACTTCTACGCCACCGACGGCAAGACCCCGATCGGCTTCGAGGTCGATCTCGCGGCGGCGATCGCCAAGAAGCTGGGCCTGGAGGTGAGCTACCAGGACTCGCCGTTCGAGAACCTGATCACCAGCCTGCAGGCCAAGCGGGTCGACATGACCATCGCGGCGATGAACGACCGGCCGGACCGGCAGGAGAAGGTCGACTTCGTCAACTACTTCAAGACCGGCATCGCGATCCTGGTGGCCAAGGGCAACCCCGACGGCATCAAGCAGCCGGAGGATCTGTGCGGCAGGACCGTCGGCACCGGCGTCGGCTCCTCCCAGGAGGACTGGGCCAACCGGCTGAGCGAGCAGTGCGTCTCGTCCGGCAAGGAGGCGATCACCGTGGTGCCGAGCAACAACGATCAGCAGCGGCTGAACAGCGTCAAGACCGGCCGGCAGACCGCCGAGCTGAACGACCTGGCGAACCTGGTCTGGATCGCCCACACCTCCGGTGGCGGCAACGACTTCGAGGTGGTCGACCTGCCCCCGCTGGAGGCGGCGCTCTACGGGATCGGCGTCAACAAGGAGAACACCGGCCTGCGGGACGCGATCGCCAAGGCGCTGGAGTCGCTGATCAAGGACGGCAGCTACGGCAAGATCCTGGATGCCTGGGGAGTCGCCGGCGGCGCCGTCGAGTCGGCCACCATCAACGCGGGAACCTAGGAGCAGGGTGGTGGGCCGGAAACGGCCCACCACTTCTGATGGACGAGGAGATCGGATGACTTCCATCGTGGACGCTCGCCAGGACGCGCGGGCCCGCCTGTATCGCCGCTCCCACCTGGGACGCTGGCTGGGCGGCGCCGTCGTGCTAGCCCTGGTCTGCTCGATTGCCTGGACGATGTCCCAGGCCCGGATCGCCTGGCCGCAGGTCCTGCAGTTCATGACCTACGACGTGATGATCCAGGGCGCGATCAACACCATCCTGCTGGCGGTAGCCGCCCAGGTGAGCGCGATCGTCATCGGGGTGATCGTCGCGGTGATGCGGATCTCCCACAACCCGGTGGCGAACTGGGTGGCGGTGGCCTACATCTGGATCTTCCGGGGCGTGCCGGTGCTGGTCCAGATCCTGCTGTGGTACAACCTCGCGCTGGTAACCGACCGGATCACCATCAGCATCCCGTTCACCCGGCTGGTGCTGTTCGACGAGGCCACCAACGTGGTGATGTCGGCCTTCGTCGCCTCCCTGCTGGGGCTGGCGCTGAACGAGAGCGCCTACATGGCCGAGATCATCCGGGCGGGGATCAAGGGGATCGACCCGGGCCAGGCCGAGGCCGCCGGCGCGCTGGGGATGACCCCGATGCGCACCCTGTACCGGATCGTCCTGCCGCAGGCGATGCGGATCATCATCCCGCCCACCGGCAACAACTTCATCAACATGCTCAAGACCACCTCGCTGGCCTCGACGGTGACCTACCTCGAGCTGCTGAAGGCGGCCAACAACATCGCCAGCCGCAACCTGGCCATCATGGAGAGCCTGTTCACCACGTCCATCTGGTACATGGTGATCGTCAGCCTGGCCAGCGTGCTGCAGTACTACGTCGAGCGGCGGTTCGACGCTTCCACCGTCCGGGAGAGCAAACGCGGACTGCGGGCGAGCGTGCGCCGCCAACTCACCACCCCGCCGACGGTCAGGAAGCAACCATGAGCAGCCAGGCACCCGAACGCAGCTTCGTCGAGGTCGTCGACGTTCACAAGCGGTTCGGCCACAACGAGGTGCTGCGCGGCATCGACCTGGAGATCGACAAGGGCAGCGTGGTCTGCCTGGTCGGCTCCTCCGGCGCCGGCAAGAGCACCCTGCTGCGAGCGATGAACCAGTTGGAGCGGATCGATCGCGGCGCGATCTGGGTGGACGGCGACCGGATGGGCTACGAGCCCTACCGGGACGGCTACCGGGAACTCAACAGCGTCGGCCTGGCACGGCAACGCACCCACATCGGGATGGTCTTCCAGCGATTCAACCTGTTCGGCCACATGACCGCGCTGGACAACGTCCGGGAGGCGCCGCAGCAGGTGCTCCGGATGCCCAGGCAGGAGGCGACCGAACGCGCGCTGCAGTTGCTGGACGACGTCGGCCTGGCCGACAAGGTGTCGCAGTATCCGGCCCAGCTCTCCGGCGGCCAACAGCAGCGGGTGGCGATCGCCCGGGCACTGGCGATGGATCCGAAGGTGATGCTGTTCGACGAGCCGACCTCCGCGCTGGATCCGGAGCTGGTCGGCGAGGTGCTGAAGGTGATGACCGACCTGGCCGCCCGGGGCATGACCATGGTGGTGGTCACCCACGAGATGTCCTTCGCCCGCAATGTCGCCGACCGGGTGGTCTTCATGCACGAGGGCGTGATCGCCGAGGACGCCACCGCCCGTGACTTCTTCGAGAACCCGCAGCACGAGCGCACCAAGCAGTTCATCGCGCGGTCGGTGAACGACCCGCCCGCCTCCTGAGCCGGACCGGACGGCAGCCGGCCGGGCGGTCGCTGGCTCGCCGTCCCCGGCAGTTCGGGCGGCCCTGCCGGCTGACCGGGTCTTAGACTGGCCCCAACCAGCATTGGCCGGGGTGGAGCAGGAGCCATCCCGCGGAGACGAGGAGGTACCCCAGGTGACCACCTACTGGCGGCGGTTGCGCGAGATCATCTCCGATCGCGGCCCGCTCTGCGTCGGGATCGACCCACACCCCTCCATCCTGACCGCCTGGGGGCTGTCGGCCGACGCCGCCGGGGTGGAGAAGTTCAGCCGGCACCTGGTCGCCACGCTGTCCGACCGGGTGGCCGCCTTCAAACCGCAGTCGGCCTTCTTCGAGGTCTACGGCTCGGCCGGGATGGCGGTGCTGGAGCGGGTGCTGGCCGACATCGGTCAGAGCCAGGCGCTCAGCATCCTGGACGTGAAGCGCGGCGACATCGGCTCCACCATGGCCGCCTACGCCGACGCCTACCTCACCGACGGGGCGCCGCTGTCGGCCGACGCGATCACCGTCTCGCCCTACCTGGGGTTCGGCTCGCTGCAGCCGGCGATCGACCTGGCGCACCGCTACGAGCGCGGCCTCTACGTGCTGGCCCGCACCTCGAACCCGGAGGGCGGCGCCGTCCAGTTGGCGCTGACCCAGGACGGCGAGGGCTCGGTGGTGCAGTCGATCATCGACGCCGCCACCGAGGTGAACCGGGAGTCCCGGCAGAAGGCGGTCGGGCTGGTGGTGGGCGGCACCCACCACTCGCTGGGCTGCGACCTCGCCGACTTCAACGGTTCCATCCTGGTGCCGGGGATCGGCTTCCAGGGCGGCCGGATGGAAGACCTGCCGACGCTGTTCGGCGACGCCGTCGATCAGGTGTTGGCCGTTGTCGGACGGGGTGTGATCGCGGCCGGTTCGGATCCCCAGGCGCTACGGGCCAAGGTCGACGCGCTACTGGGCTGAATCTTTCGGAATCCCTGCGAAGCTCCTAGTTGCGCGCTAGATTGGCGAACGTCATCCACCCAATTCGTCTGCCGGAGAATCCTGTGACCATTCCACAGCTCACCAGTGAGCAACTCCAAGCCGCCCGCGCCGCCGCGACTGCGGCACGCCGTGCCCGCGCCGAACTGAAGAACGACCTGCGGGCCGGGAAGCTCAGCCTCACCGAGGCGCTGGACGCTGCCTCGAGCGACGACATCCTGGCTCACGTGAAGGTGGTCGACCTGCTCAAGGCGCTGCCGCGCGTGGGGGAGAAGCGGGCCGCCGTGGTGATGGAGAAGCTCGACATCGCCGCGAACCGGCGGATCCGTGGCCTCGGCCGGCACCAGCTGGCCGGGCTCAGGGCGGAGTTCGGTGATCGGTGACGTCACCATCGTCTGCGGCCCTACCGCGGTAGGCAAGGGATCGGTCGTCGCAGCGTTGCGCGACCGGTTCCCGCAGATCTGGGTGTCGGTCTCGGTGACCACCCGTCCCGCCCGTCCGGGCGAGGTGGACGGGGTTCACTACCACTTCATCGACGATGCCGCCTTCGACGAGCTGATCGCCAACGACGGCCTGCTGGAATGGGCGCTGGTGCACCGCGTCCATCGCTACGGCACGCCCGCGGCCCCGGTGGAGGACGCCGTCGCGGCCGGCCGCCGGGTGATCCTGGAGATCGACCTGCAGGGCGCCCGGCAGGTGAAGGCCAAGCTGCCCGGCATCAGGTCGGTGTTCATCGCGCCGCCGCAGTGGGAGACGCTGCGCGAGCGGCTACTGCAGCGGGGCACCGAGGACGAGGCCGAAATGCAGCGTCGGCTGCAGACCGCGCACGACGAACTGGCCGCCGCCGACGAGTTCGACCACGTCGTGGTCAACGATGATTTGGGGACCGCGGTGGGTGAGTTGGTAGACTTGCTCGGTCTGTGAGCAGCCGGGAGGCTGCCCGGGCATCGTTCTCCCACACCAGAAGGCATACCTTGAGCACTCAGACTCCCGAGGGAATCACCAATCCGCCGATCGACGAACTCCTGACCAAGGTGGATTCGAAGTACCGGCTCGTGCTGTACGCCGCCAAGCGCGCCCGCCAGATCAACGCCTACTACTCCCAGCTCGGCGAAGGCCTGCTGGAGAACGTCGGCCCGCTGGTGGACATCGGCATCCAGGAGAAGCCGCTGTCGATCGCGCTGCGCGAGATCAACGCCGACGTGCTGGAGTGCACCGACATCGACCCGGAGGCCGAAGCCGCCGCGCGGGCCGAGGCCGAGGCCGATCCCGACTTCTCGCTGGAGTCGTTCGGCACCGACGACCTGGCCTGAGCACGGCGCCATGAGCCGGATCGTGCTCGGCGTGGCCGGGGGCATCGCCGCCTACAAGGCGTGCCTGCTGCTACGCCGGTTCACCGAGGCCGGCCACGACGTCACCGTCGTCCCCACCCGGAACGCGCTGGAGTTCGTCGGCTCCACCACCTGGTCGGCGCTCTCGGGCAAGCCGGTCTCCGCCGAGGTGTTCGACGCGGCCGAGCAGGTGCGGCACGTCCGGCTGGGCCGGGAGGCCGAGTTGGTGGTGGTCGCGCCGGCCACCGCCGATCTGCTCTCCCGGGCGGCCACCGGACGGGCGGACGACCTGCTGACCAATGTGCTGCTGACCGCCGGCTGCCCGGTGCTGCTGGCGCCGGCGATGCACACCGAGATGTGGCAGCACCCCGCCACCCGGGCCAATGTCGCCACGCTGCGCTCCCGCGGGGTGGTGGTGCTCGATCCGGCCGACGGCCGGCTGACCGGAGCCGATTCCGGCCCGGGCAGGCTGCCGGAGCCCGAGGACATCGAAGCCGTCGCGCTCTCCCTGCTGGCCGATCCCGCGCTCGCCGGCCGGCTGGCCGGGCAGGATCTGGCCGGCCGGAGGGTGCTGATCTCCGCGGGCGGCACCCGGGAGGCGATCGACCCGGTCCGGTTCGTCGGCAACTCCTCCTCCGGACGGATGGGCCTGGCGCTGGCCCGTGCCGCCGCCGCCCGGGGCGCCGAGGTCACTGTGGTGGCCGCCAACCTGGGGTTGCCGGTTCCGGCCGGCGTCCGGAGCGTCCCGGTGGTGTCCACCGGCGAGTTGGCCACCGAGCTGTTCGCCCGGGCCGCGGCGGCCGACCTGGTGGTGATGGCCGCCGCACCGGCCGACTACACCCCGGTGGCCCCCAGCGACACCAAGCTGAAGAAGTCCGGCGACGCCGGGCTGACCGTCGAGTTGCGGCAGACCACCGACATCCTCGCCCGGCTCGCCGCCGAGCGACCGGAGGGTCAGGTGGTGGTCGGCTTCGCCGCCGAGACCGCCGGCCCGGCCGACGAACTGCTGCGGCTCGGCCAGGCGAAGCTGGCCCGCAAGGGCTGCCAACTGCTGGTGCTCAACGACGTCAGCGGCGGCCGGGTGTTCGGCTCGGACGCCACCGACACCGTGATCATCTCGTCCACCGGCGTGGTGGCCAGCGCGGCGGGCAGCAAGTCCGCGGTGGCCCACGCGATCATCGACGCCGCGCTCGCGGTCAGCGAAAGGAAGCCTGCGTGACCCGTCTGTTCACCTCCGAATCGGTCACCGAGGGCCATCCGGACAAGGTCGCGGACTCGGTCTCCGACCACGTCCTGGACGCCCTGCTGCGCGACGATCACCGCAGCCGGGTGGCGGTCGAGACCCTGGTCACCACCGGCACCGTGGTGGTGGCGGGCGAGGTCACCACCACCGCCTACGCCGACATCGCCAAGCTGGCCCGGGACCGGATCCTCGAGATCGGCTACGACTCCTCGGAGAAGAGCTTCGACGGCCGCTCCTGCGGCGTGCTGGTCTCGCTGGGCACCCAGTCGCCGGACATCGCGCTGGGCGTGGACACCGCGCTGGAAGCCCGGTCGGGCGGCTCCCGGGACCGGCTGGACCTGCAGGGGGCCGGCGACCAGGGCCTGATGTTCGGCTACGCCTGCCGGGAGACCGCCAGCCTGATGCCGTTGCCGATCGACCTGGCGCACCGGCTGGCCGAACGGCTGGCCGAGGTGCGGCAGCGGGCCGACCTCGACTTCCTGCTGCCCGACGGCAAGACCCAGGTGACCGTGGAGTACGACGGCGACCGGCCGGTGCGGATCGACACCGTGGTGGTCTCCACCCAGCACATCGAGGAGGTCAGCCAGGCCACCATCGCCGCCGAGGTGACGAAGCGGGTGATCGATCCGGTGCTGGCCCGGTACCCGATCTCGCACGAGGGGATGACGGTCTACGTCAACCCGACCGGCAAGTTCGTGGTCGGCGGCCCGATGGGCGACGCCGGGGTGACCGGCCGGAAGATCATCGTGGACAGCTACGGCGGCATGGCCCGGCACGGCGGCGGCGCCTTCTCGGGCAAGGATCCGTCCAAGGTCGACCGCTCGGCCGCCTACGCGCTGCGCTGGGTGGCGAAGAACGTGGTGGCCGCCGGACTGGCCGAGCGCTGCGAGGTGCAGGCCGCCTACGCCATCGGACGGGCCCACCCGGTGGGCTTCTACACCGACTGCTTCGGCACCGAGCAGGTGCCGCTGGAGCAGATCAGCGATGCCGTCCTGCAGGTGTTCGACCTGCGTCCGGCGGCGATCATCCGCGATCTCGACCTGCTGCGTCCGATCTACTCCCGGGTGACCAACTACGGCCACTTCGGCCGCGAACTCGACGTGATGACCTGGGAGCGGACGGATCGGGCGCAGGCCCTGGCGGCAGCGGTGAAAGGCTGACCCGCCGCGAAGGTTCCCGGTGGCCGCGGGATGCCAGGTAGGCGGGCTGTCGGCGGGGCGCTCTACGATGCACTTCCATGGAGCAGGTGCGATTGGCGAGCGTGGCGGTGGACGTGCCGCTGGCCAATCTCGACCGGCCGTTCGACTATCTGGTGCCGGCGGCGTTGGCCGATGGCGCGGTGGTCGGTGCCCGGGTGCGGGTGCGGTTCGCCGGGCGGCTGCGGAACGGCTTCATCGTCGACCTGCGGACCGACGATCCCCGCGACAGGCTGTTGCCGCTGCAGGGGGTGCTGTCGCCGGAACCGGTGCTGACTGCCGAAGTCACCCGGCTGGTGCGGGCGGTGGCCGATCACTACGCCAGCAGCTTCGCCGACGTGGTTCGGCTGGCGGTGCCGCCGCGGCACGCCCTCACCGAACGGGCCACCCCACCTGACTATCCCCAGCCCCGGCTGGAGCCGGCGGCCGCGCCGGTGCTGGCCGGCTACCCGGACGGGGAGGGCTACCTGGCCCACCTGGCCTCCGGAGGACGTCCGCGGGCGGCCTGGACGGTGGTGCCACGGCCCGACGGTGCGGGGGACTGGGCCGGCGGGCTGCTGGACGCGACGGCGGCCACGCTGAAGTCCGGACGGGGCGTGGTGCTGGTGGTGCCGGACGCCCGTGACCTGACCGAGCTGAGCCGGCGCGCCACCGAACGGTTCGGCGCCGGCAGCTTCGTCACGCTCACCGCCGAACTGGGGCCGGCGGCACGGTACCGGGCCTTCCTGGCGGGCGCCCGCGGCCAGGTGCGGCTGGTGCTGGGCAACCGGGCGGCGGTCTTCGCACCGGTGCACGATCTGGGGTTGATCGGGCTGTGGGACGACGGCGACGACTCCTACGCCGAGCCGCGGGCGCCCTATCCGCACGCCCGTGAGGTGGCGGCGCTGCGCGCCCACCTGGCCGGTAGCGGGCTACTGCTGGCGGCCAGGTCCCGGACCGCCGAGGCGCAGCGGCTGGTGGCCACCGGCTGGCTGCATCCGCTCCAGTTCGCGCCGAACGCCACCCGGGCCGCGGCGGCGGCCGTCCGGGTGACCCGCAGCGACGACCAACGGCTGCCGCCGGAGGTGTTCGCCACCATCCGGACCGGCCTGGCGCACGGCCCGGTGCTGGTCAGCGTGCCGCGGGCCGGCTACCAGCCCCGGGTGGTGTGCGCGGGCTGCCACGAGCTGGCCCGGTGCCCCTCGTGCCAGCAGTCGTTGCACAACGCCAAGGGCGGTCTGGCCTGCCCGTGGTGCGGGCCGCCGCTGCCACACTGGCGCTGCCCGGAGTGCGGTGACCGGCGGGTGCGCGCCCCGGTCGCCGGGGTGTTGCGGACGGCGGAGGAATTCGGCAAGGCGTTTCCCGGCGTTCGGGTGCTGTCGTCCTCCGGTGATCATCCGCTGGCGCCGCTGGAGGACGATGAACCGGTGCTGGTGCTCTCCACCCCCGGGGTGGAGCCCCCATCCCGGTTCGGCTACGCCGCGGCGGTGCTGCTGGACACCGCCGCGACCTTGAGCCGGCCGGAGTTGCGGGCGGGCGAGGAGGCGCTGCGCCGTTGGCTGGCGGTCACCGCGCTGGTCCGGCCCGGTGAGGAGGGCGGCACCGTCCTGGTGGTGGGGGAGGCGGCCGACCGGCAGGTCCAGGCGCTGCTGCGGCTGGATCCGGTCGGCTACGCCGAGCGCGAACTGGCCGAACGGACCGTCGCCGGCTTCCCGCCGGCGGTCAAGCTGGTCGCCCTGGAGGGGGAGTTCGGCGTGCTGCACGAGTTGCTCGGCAAGCTGAAGTTGCCCGAGCGGGTGCAGATCAACGGTCCGTTCGAGACCGCCGCCGAGCCCCGGGTGACATTGCGCTGCGAGCTGGCCTCGGCGCCGGAACTGATCGGCGCGGTGCGCACGATGCTTTCCCAACGGGCCGCGGCCAAGACGCCCGGGGCCCTGCGCGTCCGGGTCGATCCGCAGGTCGTAGGCTGACCGTCATGCGTCTCGTCTTCGCCGGTACCCCGATCGTCGCCGCGCGCACCCTGGAGCACCTGCTGGATCGCAGCGACCACGAGGTGGTCGCGGTGATCAGCCGGCCGGACGCCCCGGTCGGACGCTCCAAGCGTCCGGTGCCGAGCCCGGTCGCCGAACTGGCGCTGGAGCGCGGGCTGGAACTGCTACGTCCCCAGCGACCGGGCGAGCCCGAGGTGGTCGACCGGCTGACCCAGCTGGCTCCGGAGGCCTGCCCGGTGATCGCCTACGGCGCGCTGCTGCCGCAGCGGGTGCTGGAGATCCCTCGGCACGGCTGGCTGAACGTGCACTACTCGCTGCTGCCGCGCTGGCGGGGGGCCGCCCCGGTGCAGCGGGCGATCCTGGCCGGCGACCAGGTCACCGGGGTGACGGTCTTCCGGCTGGTGCCGGCGATGGACGCCGGACCGGTCCTCGCCACCGACCAGCTGGCGATCGAACCGGGGGAGACCTCCGGCGAGCTGCTGGACCGGCTCACCCCGCTCGGCGCCGCGCTGCTGGTGACCACCCTCGACCAGGTGGCGACGGGGCTTGCTCAGGCCGTCGACCAGCCTGAGCAGGGGGTCACCGTCGCGCCGAAGCTCAGCGTCGCCGACGCCCGGCTGGACTGGTCGGCCAGCGCCGACGACCTGGCCCGGGTGGTGCGGGCCTGCAATCCCTCGCCGATGGCGTGGACGACCTACGCCGGCGAGCGTTTCCGGGTGCTCCGGGCCGAGCCGGCGGTCGCCACCGCCGGGGAGCTCCCGCCCGGCCGGCTGCGGGCCGACCGTCGCGAGGTCGTGGTGGGCGCCGGCACCGGCGTGCTGCGGCTGTTGCAGGTGCAGCCGCAGGGCAAGCGGCCGATGCCGGCCACCGCCTGGGCGAACGGGCTGCGCGGCGACCCCGGGACGCTGGCGTGAGCCGACCGACGCCGCCGCGGGCCGATCCGGCCCGGCAGGCGGCCTACCGGGTGCTCCGGCGGGTCAGTGGCGAGGGGGCCTACGCCAACCTGGCGCTGTCCCACGAGGCGGCCGGGCTGTCGCCCCGGGACGCCGGCTTCGCCACCGAGCTCACCTTCGGCACCTGCCGTGCGCTGGGCAGCTACGACGCCATCCTGCAGGCGGTGTCCAAGCGTCCGATCGGCGAGCTGGATCCGCCCGTGCTGGATCTGCTGCGGCTGGGCTGCCACCAACTGCTGGCGATGCGGGTGCCGCAACACGCCGCGGTGAACTCCACCGTGGCGCTCGCCCGGGCCGAACTGGGCCCGCGGGTGACCGGCTTCGTCAACGCGGTACTGCGCAAGGTGGCCGGTGACACCCTGGCCGGCTGGCTGGAGCTGTTGTCGGCCGGCGCCGATCCCCGCGACGCGCTGGCCCTGGCCACCCACCACCCGCGCTGGATCGTGGACGCCTGGGCAGCCGCGCTGGGCGAGCCGGACCAGGCCGAACTCCGGGAAGCGCTGGCCGCGGACAACCAGGCGCCGGTCAACCACCTGGTGGTGCGGCCCGGGCTGGCCGAGGTCGCCGAGTTGGGCGGTCAGCCGGCCCGCTACTCGCCCTACGGCGCCTATCTCAGCGGTGCGCCGGGCGCGGTGCCGGCGGTGGCCGAGGGACGCGCCGGGGTGCAGGACGAGGGCTCGCAGCTGGTGGCGCTGGCGCTCAGCCGGGTCGAGGCACCGGACGGGCCGTGGCTGGACCTGTGCGCCGGGCCCGGCGGCAAAGCCGGTCTGCTCGCCGGCTTGGCGATCCAGGCGGGCACGCGGCTGGTCGCCAGTGAACTCCAACCCCACCGGGCCCGGCTGGTGGCGCAGAACCTGGCCGGGTACGCCTCCGCGGAGCCGGCCGGACGTCCGGTCACCCTGATCGCGGACGGCACCCGTCCGGCCTGGTCGCCGGGCAGTTTCGCCCGGGTGATGGCCGATGTACCGTGCACCGGTCTGGGCGCGCTGCGCCGCCGTCCCGAGGCCCGCTGGCGCCGGCAACCGTCCGATGTCGCGGCCCTGACCGGGCTGCAGGCCGACCTGCTGCGGTCGGCGCTGGCGTCGGCCCGTCCCGGGGGCGTGGTGGCCTACGTCACCTGCTCACCGCACCTGGCCGAGACCCGCGAGGTGGTGGCGACCGCGACCGATGCCGAGCTTCTGCGGGCTGCCGACTACCTGCCCGAGGTGCCGGACGCCGCGGTGGGCGACTTCGTCCAGCTGTGGCCGCACCGGCACGGCACGGACGCGATGTTCCTGGCCCTACTGCGCAAACCGTCCAGCTGAGCCGGTTCAGGAGGCCCGAAGCACCCGGTCCAGCCGGTCCGGATCCAGCAATGCGTCCGACACCAGGAAGGCCGCGCCGACCACCCCGGCGGACTCACCGAGCTGGCTGAGCGAGATGTTGAGGTCCTTGGTGGCCAGCGGCAGCGACCGGCTGTAGACCAGCTCTCGCACCCCCGCCATGAGCTGGTCGCCGGCCCGGGCGAGCTCCCCGCCGATCACGATCACGGCCGGATTGAGCAGGCTGGTGGCGAAGGCGACAGCCTCGCCCAGAATGCGGCCGGCATCGCGGATCAACGCCATCGCCTCGGGCGCCCCCTGCCGCACGGTGGCCACCACGTCCCTGGCCGTGGCCACGTCGCGGTAGTCCGCGCTCTGCCGACGGAGCTCACGCGCCATCGCCCAGCCGCCGGCCAACGCCTCCAGGCAGCCGCGGTTGCCGCAGCGGCAGACCGGATCGCCGTAGCCGGCAACCCGGGCGTGGCCGATGTCGCCGGCCGCCCCGAGCGAGCCCCGGTTGATCCGGCCGTCGACGATGAACCCGCTGCCGATGCCGGTACCCGCCTTGAGGAACATCAGGTGCGACTCCTGGGGCCAGGTCAACCGGTGCTCGGCCAGGGTCAGCAGATTGACGTCGTTGTCGACGAACACCGGCACCCCGAACTCCGCGGCGAGATGCTCCCGCACCCCGTAGCCGTCCCAGCCCGACATGATCGACCAGCCGACCGTCCGTCCGGTGGCGAAGTCGACCGGCGCGGGCAGGCCGACGCCGACCCCACCCAGCCGGGCTCGCGCGACCGCGGGGGAGCCGAGGAGTTGGCGTCCGGCCTCGGTGATAGCGGCCAGGACGGACCGTGGTCCGTCACCCACCCGCAGGTCCAGCACCTGCTCCTGGATGATCGCGCTGCGCAGGTCGGCGACCGCGACCCGGGTGTGGACCTCGCCGATGTCGATGCAGAGCGAGACGTAGGCGCGTGGGTTGAACTCGTAGACGGTGGCCGGACGACCGCCCGAGGCCACCCGCCGGTTGGTCTTCCCGATGAAGCCCGCCTCGGAGAGGGTGCGGAGCCGTTCGGTGACCGTCGGCCGGGACAGGCCGGTGAGAGACTCGATGGCCGAGCGGGTGCAGTCGTCGTTGTTCATCACCACCGCCAGCACGCCACCCGGCCCCGGTCCGGCGATGGATGGCTGGCGAACGGTGGTCACGGCACTCCTTTGCAGACGGACACGACGATAGAAGTGTAGCTTTCGTAAATCATTGTTACTAAAGAGTGATTGAATTTGTTTGACAGCCTTGCTTAAGGGTGTCAATCTGATGCCACAGTCGTAGCTCGCCGGCTCGGGTGAGGTGCGATGGGCCTCCCGACAGAGGACCTCACAACGTCGTTAGGAGAACGCAATGAAGCTTCGCCAGACCAGGGCGGCACACCGTTGGGGCGTGATCGCGGGTTCTGCACTGTTGGCCGGCAGCCTGGCGCTGGCCGGCTGCTCGGGTGGCACGCCCGCCACCTCCACCCCTGCCGGCAGCGGGTCACCCGCCGCACCGGAGAGCTACACGATCGGGATCGTGGAACAGCAGCTCGCCAATCCCTTCTTCGCCAAGCTCCAGCAGGCGGCGGTGGACGCGGCGAAGGCGGCCGGGCTGGAGGTCATGACCGCCGAGTCGAAGACCGCCGGCGACTCCGCCACCCAGGTGGACGCGATCGAGAACATGATCGCCCGGGGCGTCAAGGGCATCGTGCTGGATCCGGCCAATGCCACCGCGCTGGTCGACGTCGTCCAGCGGGCCCGGGACGCGGGGATCCTGGTGGTGACGGTCAACACCTCGCTGGAGCCGGCGGACGCCGCGGACGCTTCGTTCGAGACCGACAATCTGGCCGGTGGCCGGCTGATGGGCCAGTGGGCCAAGGCCACCCTGGGCGATCGCGCGCCCCAGGTGGCCATGCTCGACTACGACCTGTCCGACAAGACCGCCGGCGCCCGGCACAACGGCTTCCTGGAAGGGTTCGGCCTCACCGACGACTCCCCTGAGATCGTCGGCACCGCGCTGACCAAGTCCAACGTGGAGACCGGCCAGACGGCGATGGAGAACCTGCTGTCGGCCCACCCCGACATCAACGCGTTGTACACGATCAACGAGCCCGCCGCGCAGGGCGCCTACATCGCGATCGGCAATGCCGGCAAGCAGGATCAGATCGTCATCACCTCGATCGACGGCAGCTGCTCCGGCGTGCGCAGCGTCGTCAACGGTGAGATCGGCGCTACCGTGATGCAGTTCCCCAGCCGAATGGGCGAACTGGCGGTGCAGGCGATCGTCGACTACGTCAAGACCGGGACCAAGCCCTCCGGCGTGAACGACTCCGGTACGGCTCTCATCACCGACAAGCCGGTGGAAGGCATCGAATCCCACGACACCGCGTGGGGCCTGCAGAACTGCTGGGGCGAGTAGCCAGCCTCCTGGGGTCGGGCAGTGCCCGGCCCCAGGCCGCCCGACGGCGATCGCACCGGCATGCAACGAAATGGGGAGCCACGTGACTGAGATCAGCAACCGAACCCACTGTCGGCCGGTACCCGCGGCCGGCCGGACGCGGAACCTGCGGTCATGGTGAGCACTCCCGTGCTGGCCCGCGCGCGGGGATTCCTCGGCACCCAGGTGGCGGGCCCGCTCGCCGCCCTGCTGGTCGCCATCGTGGTCTTCTCGGTGACCACCGACACCTTCCTCAGCGCCCCGAACTTCTCGCTGATGCTGCAGCAGTCGGTGGTGATCGGGACGCTGGCCATCGGCCAGACACTGATCATCCTCACCTCGGGCATCGACCTGGCCAACGGGGCGATCATGGTGCTGGGCACGGTCGTGGTGGCCCGCACGGCACTGGACGGGAACGTCGGGCTGGGCCTGCTGCTCGGCCTGTTCACCTGCGCCGTGGCCGGGGCACTGAACGGTGCGATCGTCGCCCGGTGGAAGCTGCCGCCGTTCATCGTGACACTGGGCACGCTGACCGTGCTCACCGCCACCGCCCGGCTGATGACCGACTCGCAGAGCATCCCGGTGGCCCGGGGAGTGCTGACCCTGATGGGTCAGGGGTTCACCGTCGCCGGCTTCACCGTCAGCTGGGGCGTGCTGACCTGGCTGGGACTGACCGTCGGCTTCGGCTACGTCGCTGAGCCGGACGGCCTGGGGAACCCACGTGTACGCGGTCGGCGACTCGCCCAACGCGGCCAAGCTCAATGGCATCAAGGTCGACCGCGTCCTGCTCTCGGTCTACGTGGTGGCCGGCGTGGTCTACGCGATCGGCGCCTGGCTCGCCATGGGACGAACCCCGATCGCCGATCCGAGCGCCTACCAGACCGCCAACCTGGACAGCATCACCGCTGTGGTGATCGGCGGGACCAGCCTGTTCGGCGGCCGGGGAGGGGTGGTCGGCACCCTGGTCGGCACGCTGATCGTGGTGGTGCTGCAGAACGGTCTGACCCAGGCCGGGATCAACTCGCTCTACCAGCAGATCGCCACCGGCGCCCTGGTCGTGGTGGCCGTTCTGGTCGACCAGATCATCCGGCGAAAGGACCGATAGTGAGCGACGCACCCGCCGAACCCGGCCCGGTCGCGGTCCACCCCGGCACCGCCGATCAGGTCGTCCTGCACGCCAGGGGACTGAAGAAGAAGTACGGGCACGTGACCGCCATCGCCGGCGCTGACTTCCAGTTGTGCGCCAACGAGGTGCTGGCGGTGATCGGCGACAACGGCGCCGGCAAGTCGAGCCTGATCAAGGCGCTCACCGGTGCCCTGACGCCGGACGAGGGGGAGGTCTTCCTCAACGGCGAGCGGGTGCACTTCAAGAACCCGCTGGACGCCCGGCTGGCCGGCATCGAGACCGTCTACCAGGAGCTCGCCGTGTCGCCGGAGCTGGACATCGCGGCCAACCTCTTCCTGGGCCGCGAGCGCAGGCTGGCTGGTTGGCGCGGCACCGTGCTCCGCGGGCTGGACAAGTCCGCGATGCGCGCCGAAGCCGCCAGACACATGGACGACCTGGGCATCCGGGTGCAGTCCATCACGCAGCGGGTCGAGACCCTCTCCGGCGGCCAGCGGCAGGCCGTCGCGGTGGCCCGGGCCGCCGCCTGGGCGACGAACGTGGTGATCATGGACGAGCCGACCGCGGCGCTCGGGGTGCGTGAGACCGGCCAGGTGCTCGATCTGATCCTGCGGGTCAAGGAGCGCGGTCTGCCGGTGGTGCTGATCAGCCACAGCATGCCCGAGGTGTTCCAGGTGGCCGATCGGATCCATATCCATCGACTCGGCCGCCGGGAGGCCGTGGTCGACCCGTCCGCGACCTCGATGCGCGACGTGGTCGCGGTGATGACCGGCGCCCTGCCGGGCGCCGAACTGCCCTCTGCCCTCAAGTCAGCGCCCGGCAACTGAAGCCGCCCGGCCGCCAACCTGGAAGGAAAGCCATGACGATTCTGGACAAGTTCTCGCTCGCCGGGAAGGTGACGGTGGTCACCGGCGGCAACCGGGGGATCGGCCGCGGGATCGCGGACGGTTTCGCCCAGGCCGGCGCCCAGGTGGTGATCGCGGCCCGGGACACCGAGCGTTCCGCCCAGGCGGTGGCGGAGATCACCGCGGAAGGCGGGAAGGCGGTCGCGATCGCCGCCGACGTGGCCAGCCGGGAGAGCCTGCAGGCGCTGCACGACGAGGTGATCGCGCGGTTCGGAACCGTCGACGTCCTGGTCAACAACGCCGGGATCGGCTTCCACGCCGACGCCCTGGAACTGGACGACGCCCGCTGGCGCCAGTTGCTGGAGGTCAACCTGGACGGCGTCTGGCGGGCCTGCCAGATCTTCGGCCGCACCATGACCGCGAACCAGCGCGGCTCGATCATCAACATCGGCTCCATGTCGGGCCTGATCGTCAACCGGCCGCAGTGGCACTCGCCGTACGCCGTCTCGAAGGCGGCCGTCCACCACCTGACCCGCTCGTTGGCGGCGGAGTGGGCGACCAGGGGGGTGCGGGTCAACGCCATCGCGCCCGGCTACGTCAAGACCGAGATCGCCTCGACCGAATACGAGGACTACGCCCACTACTGGCGCGACGAGGTGCCGATGCAGCGCTACGGCTCGGTCGAGGAGATCGCGCCCACCGCGCTCTACCTGGCTTCGGAAGCCTCGTCGTTCATGACCGGTTCGGTGATCGTGATCGACGGCGGGTACACCCTGTGGTGAACGGAATCGGCCGGATCGCGCTGGGCATCGACATCGGTACCAGCTCGGTGAAGGCCACCGCGATCACCGAGTCCGGTCGGGTACTGACCGCCTCGTCGGCGGCGTATCCGACGGCGATCCCGTTCGACGGTGCCGCCGAACAGGACCCGGACGACTGGTGGTCGGCTTTGCAGACCGCGGCCGGCGACGTGCTGCGGACGCTGCTCACCGAAGGAGCTGGGATCAGCCCCGCGACCACCACCATCGGGTTGACCGGTCAGATGCACACCAGCGTGCTGCTCGGGCCGGACCAGGGCCTGGTGCATCCCGCCATGCTCTGGTCGGACAAGCGGGCGACCGCCGAGTGCCGGGAGATCCGCGAACAGCTACCCGGCTTCGCCGAGATCACCGGCAACGTGCCGATGCCGGCCTTCACCGTGGCCCACCTGCTCTGGCTGCGGCGCCACCGGCCGGAGGCCGCCCGGAAGGTGGCATCGGTGCTGAACCCGAAGGACGAGATCCGCCGCCGGTTGGGAGCCGGTCACGCCACCGAGCCGGCCGACGCCTCGGGAACCGGGATGTTCGACACCAGGCGCGGCCAGTGGTCGGAGACGATCCTGCAGGCACTCGACCTGGAGCCGGCCTGGCTGGCGCCGGTGATCGACTCGCACGCGGTCAGCGGCACCGTCTCCGGTGCAGCGCCGCACGCCACCGCGCTTACCGGTCTGCTGGCCGGGGTACCGGTGGTCGGCGGCGGCGGCGACCAGGCCGCGCAGGCAGTCGCGCTGGGAGTCACCAAGGACGGCCGGGTCGGCCTGTCGCTGGGGACCTCCGGGGTGGTCTTCGCGGCGCTGGCGGAGCCGAGACGGGGCTGCTTTCGGCACTCCTACGAAGGCCTCTGGCTGGCGCTGGACTCGACGCACGCCGCCGGGTTGTCGTTGGCCTGGCTGGCGCAGCTCACCGGCTGCGGCGTACCGGAGCTCACCTCGAGTACCGCCGGGCCGGAGGACTCGCCGCTGTTCCTGCCCTACCTGCAGGGGCAGCGGGACTCGTTGTCGGCCGAGCAGGTGCCGGGCGCCTTCGTCGGCCTGCAGGCGCACCACAGCAGGGCTCAGCTGGCCTACGCGGCGATGGAGGGGGTGGCCTTCGAACTGGTGCGGCTGGCCGAGACCATGGGCGTGGCGGGTCCCCGGGCCGGTGACGCCGCCGGCGAGCCGTTGTACCTCGGTGGCGGTGGCGGGCGGAGCGAGCGCTGGCGGAGCCTGATCGCGTCCGCCTTCGGCCGACCGGTGTGCTTCGCCGATCGGGACTCGTCCTTCGGCGCGGCCCAGCTGGCTGCCGAGGCCGTCGGCTGGGCCGACGAGTTCGCGGCCGCGGACCACAGCCGTCCGGTGGTCGCCGAACCCGAACTGGATCTCGCCGAGCGACGTGCCCGATTCGAGGAGCTGCGTTCTTCGCTGGCCGGGAATCGATAGGGTTCGAACCATGGGTATCCGCATCACTCCTAGCGTCCTGAACTCCGATCTCTCCCGCCTCGCCGACGAGGTGGCACGGATCCCGAGCGCAGAGCTGGTGCACCTGGACGTGATGGACAACCGGTTCGTGCCCAACCTCACCTTCGGGCTGCCGGTGGTGGAGGGTCTACGGCGGCACACCAGCATGCCGATGGACATCCACCTGATGATCGCCGAGGTGGACCGCTGGGCGCCGTCGTACGCGGCCGCCGGCTGCGAGTCGGTGACCTTCCACATCGAGGCCTCCGACGCACCGGTCAAGCTCGCCCGCGAGCTGCGCAGCCTGGGTGCCCGGGCGTCCATGGCGCTGCGTCCGGCCACCCCGATCGAGCCCTACGCCGACCTGCTCGGCGAACTCGACATGGTGCTGCTGATGACCGTGGAGCCGGGCTTCGGCGGCCAGGCCTTCCTGGATATGGTGCTGCCGAAGATCGCCCGCACCCGGGCCCTGCTCGACAAGCTGGGCAAGGAGCTGTGGCTGCAGGTGGACGGCGGCATCTCCGCCCAGACCATCGAGCGCTGCGCCGCGGCCGGGGCCGATACCTTCGTGGCAGGCTCGGCGGTGTACTCCGCCGACGACCCGGACGCCGTGGTGCGCGCCCTGGCCGAACAGGCGCGGGCCGTCCGGGGCTGACTCAGCCGCGACGGTCGCGGCGATCCCGGCGGCGCAGGTAGCGCTCGAACTCGGCGGCGATCGACTCCCCGGAGGGCTGCGGCATCTCCTCGTCGCGGCGGGATTCCAGCGCGGCGATGTAGCCCGAGATGTCCGGGTCGTCGGCCACCAACTCGCTGACCTGGGCCTCCCAACTGACCGCCGACTCCAGCAGGGAGCCGGAATCCAGCGGGGTGTTGAGCACGTCCTCCAGCTTGGTCAGCAGCGCCAGGGTGGCCTTCGGGTTGGGCGGCTCGGCGACGTAGTGCGGCACGGACGCCCACAGCGACACCACCGACATCCCGGCGTCCTCGCACTCCCCGCCGAGGACGCCGACGATCCCGGTCGGGCCCTCGTAGCTGGGCAACTCGAAGCCGAGCTCGGCGGCGAGTTCCGGATCGCCGGCCGAGGCCGAGATCGGCACCGGCCGGGAGTGTGGCGCGTCGGTCAGCATCGAGCCCAGCAGCACCACCAGCTCGGGACGGACGGTGCGCAGCATCGACATCAGCCGGTTGCAGTACTCCCGCCAGTGGTAGTTCGGCTCCGGACCGCCGATCAGCACCAGATCCCGGTCGGGCAGCGCGGCCACCAGCACCTCGGTGGTCGGCCATTCCACGATCCGCTCGGTGGGCGACAACAGCCGCTGGGTGGGCCGGTTCACCTGGAAGTCGTAGAACTCCTCGGGGTCGAAGGAGAACTCCAGTTCAGCGGAATAGACGCCGGCCAGGTGGTCGATCACCCCGCTGGCGGCCTCACCTGCGTCGCTCCAGCCACCGAAGGCGGCGATCACCGCCGGTTTGCGCAGGTCCTTCAGCCCCAGTCTTGCCATAGGGCCACTGTAGTGCTGCCCCCCGACAACCCCTCGTAGACTTCGGCCTATGACCGACCTTCGCGCTGCCCTGGCTGACCGCGTCCTGGTGGCCGACGGCGCGATGGGAACGATGCTGCAGGGCTTCGACCTCTCGCTGGACGACTTCCAGGGCTACGAGGGCTGCAATGAGGTGCTGAACGTCACCCGGCCCGACGTGGTCACCGCGATCCACGCCGAGTACCTGGCGGCCGGCGCCGACTGCATCGAGACCAACACCTTCGGCGCCAACCTGGCCGCGCTGGGGGAGTACGACATCCCACACCGGATCGCCGAGCTCGCCCAGGCCGGCGCCGGCCTGGCCCGGCAGGCGGCGGACGCCGCGGCGGCCGATGGCCGGCCGCGCTTCGTGCTCGGCTCGGTGGGCCCGGGCACCAAGCTGCCCAGCCTCGGCCACGTCGGCTACGCCGCGCTGCGGGACGCCTACCAGGTGCAGGCCGAGGCGATGATCGCCGGCGGAGTGGACGGTTTCCAGATCGAGACCTGCCAGGACCTGCTGCAGACCAAGGCCGCCGTGGTCGGCGCCCGGCGGGCCTGCGCCGCCCTCGGCGTCGACCTTCCGGTGCTGGTCAATGTCACCATCGAGACCACCGGCACCATGCTGCTGGGCAGCGAGATCGGCGCCGCGCTGACCTCGCTGGCGCCGCTGGGGATCGACGTGATCGGCCTGAACTGCGGCACCGGCCCGACCGAGATGAGCGAGCACCTGCGGCACCTGTCGCGGCACGCCAGCATCCCGGTCGCCTGCATGCCGAACGCCGGCCTGCCCGAACTGGGCCCGAACGGCGCGGTCTACCCGATGGGCCCGGAGTCCTTCGTGGCGTACGTCCAGCAGTTCACCAATGAGTTCGGCCTCGGCCTGGTCGGTGGCTGCTGCGGCACCACCCCGGCGCACATCCGCGCGCTGGCCGACGCGGTGGCGCAGACCCGGCCCGCCGAGCGCCACCCGTCCGTCACCGCCAGCGTCTCCTCGCTCTACACCGAGGTGCCGCTGAAGCAGGATCTCAGCTACCTGGCGATCGGCGAACGCACCAATGCCAACGGCTCCAAGGCCTTCCGCGACGCCATGCTGGCGGGCAATTGGGCCGACTGCGTGGACATCGCCAAGGAGCAGAGCCGGGACGGTGCCCACGTCCTCGACCTGTGCGTCGACTACGTCGGACGCGACGGCGCCGGCGACATGGCCGAGCTGGCCTCCCGGCTGGCCACCGCCGTCTCGCTGCCGATCGTGCTGGATTCGACCGAGCCCGAGGTGCTGCGGGCCGGGCTGGAACACCTGGCCGGCCGCTGCGCGGTCAACTCGGTGAACTACGAGGATGGCGACGGCCCCGACTCCCGGTTCGCCAAGGTGATGCCGTTGGTGAAGGAGCACGGCGCGGCGGTGGTCGCGCTGACCATCGACGAGGAGGGCCAGGCCCGCACCGCGGAGTGGAAGGTCAGGGTCGCCGAACGGCTGATCACCGCGCTCACCCAGGAGTGGGGGATGAGCGTGGAGGACATCATCGTCGACTGCCTCACCTTCCCGATCGCCACCGGTCAGGAGGAGACCCGGCGGGACGCGCTGGAGACCATCGAGGCGATCCGCGAGGTGACCACCCGGCACCCCGGCATCCACACCACGCTGGGCGTCTCGAACGTGTCGTTCGGCCTCAATCCGGCCGCCCGGGTGGTGCTGAACTCGGTCTTCCTGCACGAGTGCGTGCAGGCCGGGCTGGATTCGGCGATCGTCCACGCCGCCCGGATCGTCCCGATGGCGCGAATCCCGGACGAGCAGCGCGAGGTCGCGCTCGACCTGATCTACGACCGGCGCCGCCCGGACTATGACCCGCTGACCCGCTTCCTGGAGCTCTTCGAAGGCGTCACCACCGCCGACACCAAGGCCGCCCGGAAGGCTGAGCTGGCCAACCTGCCGGTCGGCGAACGGCTCGCCCGCCGGGTGGTGGACGGCGATGCGAACGGCCTGGAGGCGGACCTGGACCAGGCGCTCACCGAACGTCCGGCGCTGCAGATCATCGACGAGTACCTGCTGGCCGGCATGAAGACGGTCGGCGAGCTGTTCGGCTCCGGCCAGATGCAGCTGCCGTTCGTGCTGGCCTCGGCCGAGGTGATGAAGTCGGCGGTGCGCCACCTGGAACCGCACATCGACGCCACCGACACCGCCGGCAAGGGCACCATCGTGCTGGCCACGGTGAAGGGGGACGTGCACGACATCGGTAAGAACCTGGTCGACATCATTCTGACCAACAACGGCTACACCGTGGTGAACCTGGGCATCAAGCAGCCGGTCAGCACGATCATCGAGGCCGCGCTGGCGCACAATGCCGACGCGATCGGCATGTCCGGCCTGCTGGTGAAGTCCACCGTGGTGATGAAGGACAACCTGCTGGAACTCAACTCCCGCGGGCTGACCCGCTACCCGGTGCTGCTCGGCGGTGCCGCGCTGACCCGAGCGTTCGTCGAGGAGGACCTCAACGAGCTCTACGAGGGCGAGGTGCGCTACGCCCGGGACGCCTTCGAGGGCCTGTCGCTGATGGAGTCGGTGATGGCGGTGAAGCGGGGCGAGCCCGGCGCCGCCCTGCCGGAGCCGCGCCGCCGCCGGGTGCGGGCGGTCGCCCGTCCGACCGACGAGCCGGAAGCGGCCGACTCCGAGGAGCGGTCGGACGTCGCCCGCCGGGTGGACGTCCCGGTCCCGCCGTTCTGGGGCAGCCGGGTGGTGAAGGGGGTCAAGCTCGCCGACGTCGCGGAGTGGCTGGATCACCGCGCCACCTTCATGGGCCAGTGGGGGTTGCGCGGCACCCCCGGCGGGGTGAGCTACGACGAGCTGGTCGAATCCGAGGGTCTGCCCCGGCTGCGCCGCTGGCTGGACCGGATCGCCACCGAGCAGGTCGCCGAGTTCGCCGTCGCCTACGGCTACTGGCCGTGCCATTCCGAGGGCAACACGCTGATCGTCGGGGACCCGAAGGATCCCGCCCGGGAACTGCATCGGTTCACCTTCCCGCGGCAATCCCGCGACCGGCGGCTCTGCCTGGCCGACTTCTTCCGGGACGCCGAGGAGGCCGCCGAGCTCGGCCCGGACGTGATCGTGTTCCAGCTGGTCACCATGGGGTCGGCGGTGGCCGAAGCCACCGCCAAGCTGTTCGCCGCCGACGCCTACCGCGACTACCTGGAACTGCACGGCCTGTCGGTGCAGCTGACCGAGGCGCTGGCCGAGCACTGGCATGCCCGGGTGCGCGCCGAACTCGGGCTGGGCGGCGATGGCTCGAAGGAGGCGATGATCCGCGATCAGGCCTACCGCGGCTCGCGGTACTCCTTCGGCTACCCGGCCTGCCCCGATCTGGCCGACCGCCGCAAGCTGGTCGACCTGGTGGAGCCCGGACGGATCGGGGTGGAGCTCTCCGAGGAGCTGCAGCTGCATCCCGAGCAGTCGACCGACGCGCTGATCGTCCATCACCCGGAAGCGAAGTACTTCAATGCCCGGTAGCCGGTGGCTGGCGGGCGCCGCGACCGTCCTGCTGCTGGCCGGCTGCACCGCGCCGGTCGAGCCGACGCCGACCCCCACGCCCAGCCCGACGCCCACGCCGCGGGTGTTCACGGTCTCGACCTCCGGTCCGATCACCACCGCCGACCCCGCGCTGGCGAGGGCGGATACCGACGCGCTGATCGTCACCAACGTCTACCAGCGGCTGATGCAGATCCAGACCGATACCGGGGAACTCAAGCCCGATGCCGCCACCGACTGCTACTTCAGCTCCGAGACGGTCTACGAGTGCACCCTGCCGGAGGGGCTGGCCTTCCACAACGGGGACCAGCTGACCTCCTCCGACGTCCGGTTCAGCATTCAGCGGGCGCTGCGGCTCGACACCGCCGGCACCGGGGTGAAGCTGCTGGACGCCCTGGTGCGGGTGGCGGCGCCGGATCCGGCCACCGTCCAGTTCTACCTGGCCTACGCCGACAACAGGTTCGGCTACGCGCTGGCCTCGCTGGCGACCTCGATCGTGGACGAGAGCACCTTCGACCCCGACACCGGGCTGCCGCTGGAGGAGCTGCCGATCGGCTCGGGGCCGTACCAGGTGACCGAGCTGGACGAGGATCAGGTGATCTTCACCCGCTACACCGACTACACCGGCCCGCTGGGCGGCGCGCTGGACCGGATCCGGCTGGAACGGGTGGCCGACTCGGTGGCGGGTGAGGCCGCCATCGCCGAGGGGACCACCGACGTGGTCTGGCGCACCCTGGACCCGTCGGCCACCGAGCGGCTGGGGGCGGAGATCTCCGCCAGCCCGGAGCACACCACGGCGCAGGGCTTCACCCGCTGGCCGCTGGACGGCGCCCGGGTGACCCGGCTGGCCTGGTCGGCGGACTCGCGGTACCGGGCGAACCCGGTGCTGCGCTCCGGCGTCGCGCTGGCGCTGCAGCCGGACCGCACCCTGGCCTCACTGGTGCCGGTCGGGATCGCCGACCAGCTGGCCAGCTTCGACGTCGGCGGACGTCCCAAGCTGCCCGAGATCAAGGGCAAGCGGGTGACGCTGAAGCTCGCCTACCAGCCGTCGGCCCCCGGCCACGCCGATCTGGCCAGCGTGCTGCGCAGCCGGATCGAGGAGCTGGACCGGGTGAGCGTCCGGCTGGTGACCTCCGGCGAGGCCGACCTGGTGTTGACCGACTTCCCGGCCTGGGTGCCGACCGCGAACGGCTGGCTGCAGCTGTACCTGGCCGATCCGCTGCCGGGCAGCGCGGACAAGCTGGCCGAGCTGAGCCAGCGGGCCCGGACCACCACCGGGGACGCCCGGACGGTCGCGCTGGCGGAGTTGCAGAAGCAGGCCGCGGCCGATTTGACGGTGCTGCCGGTGACGCAGTCCGATGGGATCCTGATGCTGAGCCGGGGAGTGACCCTGGCCGGGCTGCCGTTCGGCAGCGCGGGACAACTGGGATTGTGGGGATTGCGATATGGCTGAGCCGAGCGGGGTGAAGACCGGGCCGCTGAAGGTCGGGGAGCGGGTGGTGCTGACCGACCCGAAGGGACGGCGACACTCGATCAAGCTGGCCGAGGGCGGCACCTTCCACACCAGCAAGGGCGGGATCAGCCACGACGACCTGATCGGCGGCCCGGAGGGTGCGGTGGTGACCTCCCACGGCGGGGTGTCGTACACCGCCTTCCGTCCGCTGCTGGAGGAGTTCACCGTCACCATGCCGCGCGGCGCGACGGTGGTCTACCCCAAGGACGCCGCGCACATCCTGATGCAGACCGACATCTTCCCCGGCGCCCGGGTGCTCGAGGCCGGCGCTGGCTCGGGGGCGCTCAGCATGCACCTGCTGCGCGCCATCGGCACCGGCGGCAAGCTGTACTCCTACGAACGACGGGCCGACTTCGCCACCATCGCCCGGCGCAATGTCGAGACCTTCTTCGGCGGCCCGCACCCGGCCTGGGAGCTGCGCGAGGGCGACCTGGTGGAGTCGATCGGACCCGAGCCGATCGACCGGGCGGTGCTGGACATGCTGGCCCCCTGGGAGTGCCTCGACGCGGTCGGCGCGGTGCTGGAGCCGGGCGGCATCCTGTGCTGCTACGTCGCCACCACCACCCAGCTGGGCCGGACGATGGACACCCTGCGGGTGCACGGCGGCTTCACCGAGCCGGTCGGACGGGAGTACTCCGCCCGGGAGTGGCACGCCGAGGGCCTGGCGATCCGGCCCGGGCACGGCACGTCGGGTCACACCGGCTTCCTGATCTTCGCCCGCCGGATGGCGCACGGCACGGTGGCACCTCCGCGCCGTCGTCGTCCCGCCCCGGGCGCGTACGGTCCCGACTACACCGGACCCCGGCCGGCCGGCACAGCAGCCGCTGACTGAGGTCTGCGCGCCGCAACCGATGGCTGAGGTCGGCCGCAGGCCGGGTCTCGAAGCCCCCGCCACAGCCTGCTTTCGCCGAGAACTGAGCCTCTCGCGTAGGCTGTGCTGTTGGCACAGCGCCCGCCCGAGCAAGAAGGACACCTGAACATGATCGCGATCGACCTGTCACCGACCCTGGTGATCGGAGCCGGTCTGGTCGGAGCGTCGGTGGGTTGCGCGCTCACTCGGGCCGGGGTGACCGTCCACGTCGCCGACAAGGTCTCCAGCCATGCCCGGGTCGCCGCCTCGCGCGGCGCGGGCACGATCCGCAAGCCGGATCCCGAGGCCGTCCGGCTGGTCGTCGTTGCGGTGCCACCTGGTGCGCTGGCGGACGTGATCGCCAAGGCGCTGCGCACCTACCCGAATGCCACCGTCACCGATGTCGGCTCGGTGAAGGGGACCATCCTGGCATCGCTGCGCGCCACCGGGCTGGATCTCTCCCGCTACGTCGGCTCCCACCCGATGGCCGGCTCCCAGCGGGTCGGTCCGCTGACCGCCAGCCCCGACCTGTTCATCGACCGCACCTGGGTGGTCACCCCGCACGACACCTCGGCGGCCCACGCCGTGCTGGACGTGCAGGAGCTGGCCCGGCTGAGCGGCGCGCGCCGGGTGACCATGGGGGCCGCGCACCACGACGAGGCGGTCGCCCAGGTCTCCCACCTGCCGCACCTGGTGTCGGTGCTGATGGCCGGGCGGCTCACCGAACTGCCCGCCGAGCACCTCAAGCTGGCCGGCCAGGGGGTGCGCGACGTCACCCGGGTAGCGGGTTCGGATCCGCAGCTGTGGCGGCAGATCATCATCGCCAACCGGGAGGCGGTCCGCAGCGAACTGGCCGGGCTGCAGCAGGATCTCGCCGCCTGGATGACAGCGCTGGACGACCCCGACCAGGTGACCGCGCTGCTGGAACGCGGCCGCGAGGGCACCCGCGCGCTGCCCGGCAAGCACGGTCTGGCGGCGGTCGACTACGCCCACGTGGTGGTCGAGATCCCGGACGAACCCGGCGCGCTGGCCAGGCTGTTCGCCGACATCGAGAAGGCCGGGGTGAATGTCGAGGATCTCTCGATCCACCACGACGCCGAGCGCGAGGTCGGTTACCTCTCGGTGCAGGTCAGCCCCGAGCACACCGACGACCTGCGAGACGCCATGCTCGCCGCCGGCTGGACGCTGCGCGAGCCCGACGCCACTTTGTAGAGAAGGAAACCTGATGACCAAACGACTGGTGATCGCCATCGACGGCCCGAGCGGTTCGGGCAAGTCGTCGACCGCCCGGGGGGTGGCGCAACGGCTCGGCCTGGGCTACCTGGACACCGGGGCGATGTACCGCGCGGTGACCTGCGCCTTCCTGGACGCGGGCGTGGCGCCGTCCGACACCGCGGGGGTGATCGCCGCCACCCTCGACGCGAACCTGGAGATCAGCACCGATCCGGCCGACCAGTGGGTGCGGGTGAACGGCACCGACGTCACCCAGCGGATCCGGGAACAGGCGATCTCGTCGGTGGTGAGCGCGGTGGCCACCCTGGCGGAGTGCCGGGCCGACCTGGTGGCCCGGCAGCGGGCGATCATCGACGCCGCGCCTGCCGGGATCGTCGCCGAGGGCCGCGACATCACCACGGTGGTCGCCCCGGACGCCGACCTGCGCGTCCTGCTGACCGCCGACCCGGAGGTGCGGATGGCCCGCCGCAAGCTCGACCTGGGCGGTGACGTGGACGCCGCCGCGCTGGTCGACCAGGTGCTGCGCCGGGATCAGGACGATTCCAAGCTGGTGAACTTCACCACCGCCGCGGACGGTGTCGTCCACCTCGACGGCACCTACCTCACCCTCGAGCAGACCATCGACACCGTGGTCGCCCTGACGGAGCAGCTATGACCGACGCACCCGACGAGACGATCCCCGAGGTCGCGCGCGAGGGGTCGATGGAGGAGACCCTCGACAAGCCGGTGGTCGCCGTCGTCGGGCGTCCCAATGTCGGCAAGTCCATGCTGGTCAACCGGATCATCGGACGCCGCGAGGCGGTCGTCCAGGATCTGCCCGGGGTGACCCGCGACCGGGTCTCCTACGACGCGGAGTGGAACGGGCGCGACTTCGTGGTGGTGGACACCGGCGGCTGGGCGCCGGACGCGGTCGGGATGGCCGCGCAGATCGCCGAGCAGGCCGAGCTGGCGATCGCCGCGGCCGACGCGGTGCTGTTCGTGGTGGACGCCACGGTCGGCATCCAGGACGTCGACGAGGCCGTCGTACAGGTGCTGCGACGGTCGAGGAAGCCGGTGGTGCTGGCCGCCAACAAGGTGGACGACGCCCGCAGCGAGGCCGACGCGATGGCGATGTGGAACCTCGGGCTGGGCGAGCCCTGGCCGGTCTCCGCGCTGCACGGCCGGGGGACCGGCGACCTGCTGGACGCGGTGCTGGCCGTCCTGCCCGAAGCGCCGCGAGCCGGCGAACCCGAGATCGGCGGCCCGCGCCGGGTCGCGCTGATCGGACGTCCCAATGTCGGCAAGTCATCGCTACTGAACAAACTGGCCGGCGCCCAGCGGGCGGTGGTCGACAATGTCGCCGGCACCACGGTGGATCCGGTCGACGAACTGGTCGAGGTCGGGGGAGTGGTCTACCGCTTTATCGACACCGCCGGGCTGCGGCGGCGGGTGAAGGAGGCTTCCGGCCACGAGTACTACGCCTCGCTGCGCACCCAGGGGGCGATCGAGCGCGCCGAGGTGTGCGTGGTGGTGCTGGACGCGTCAGAGACGATCAGCGACCAGGATCTGAAGGTGCTGAGCATGGTCGAGGAGGCCGGCAAGGCGCTGGTGATCGCCTACAACAAGTGGGATCTCACCGACGAGGAGCGTCGCCGCTACCTGACCCGCGAGATCGAGCAGGACATCGCCACCTTCGGCTGGGCGCCCAGCGTGAACATCTCGGCGCTGACCGGACGCAATGTCGACCGGCTCTCGCGGGCGATCGAGGAGGCGCTGGAGGGCTGGGAGACCCGGATCTCGACCGGCAAGCTGAACGCCTTCCTGGGCCGGCTGGCAGCCGCGCATCCGCATCCGGTGCGGGGCGGCAAGCAGTCCCGGATCCTGTTCGGCACCCAGGCCCACGCCTGCCCGCCGACCTTCGCGCTGTTCACCTCCGGACCGTTCGATCCGCAGTACATCCGGTTCGTCCAGCGCCGGCTGCGGGAGGACTTCGGCTTCCGCGGCACCCCGGTGAAGGTGGAAGTCCGGGCGAGGGAGAAGCGCAAGAACCGGTGACGCGGGCGGCATCCTCTGGTAGAAAAGGTATGACCACTGGAGAGGACGCCGATGTCACTTCTCAACGGCCTTGCCGTCGACCCCGCCTTGCGCGATTTCGTAGCCACCGAACTGCTCCCCGGGCTTGAGCTTCCGGAATCCCGGTTCTGGCAGATCCTGGCCGAGCTGCAGGCCCGGTTCGGCCCGCCGATCCGAAAGCTGCTGGTCCGCCGCGACCGCCTGCAGGAACAGTTGGACGCCTGGCACCGCGAGCACGGTGCCGGCGACCCGGCAGAACTCGAAGCCTTCCTGATCGACCTCGGCTACCTGGTGCCGACGCCCACCGTCACGGTGGCGGTCGAGGGGGTCGATCCGGAGATCAGCGCGATCGCCGGACCGCAGTTGGTGGTGCCCTCGACCGTGCCGCGGTACGCGCTGAACGCCGCCAACGCGCGCTGGGGATCGCTGTACGACGCGCTGTACGGCACCGACGCGCTGGCCTGGGACCACGAGCCGGCGCCGGGCTACGACCCGCTGCGCGGGGCGCAGGTGATCGCCGAGGCAGACCGGCTGCTGGACGAGTTCTTCCCGCTGACCGGCGCCGGGCACGCCGAGGTGACGTCCTATCAGGTGGCGGACGGCCAGCTGGCCGCGGCCACTGCGTCCGGGGTGGTGGGGTTGGCCGATGCCACCCAGTTCGCCGGTCACGCCGAGGTGACGTCCTATCAGGTGGCGGACGGCCAGCTGGCCGCGGTCACTGCGTCCGGGGTGGTGGGGTTGGCCGATGCCACCCAGTTCGCCGGTCACGCCGGTTCTTCGGTGCTGCTGGTGCGCCATGGCCTGCACGTCGAGTTGGTGACCGATCGCGAGCACCCGGTGGGACGTAGTCACCACGCCGGGCTGGCGGACGTCCGGCTGGAGTCGGCGGTGACCACCATCGTCGACCTGGAGGACTCGGTGTCCACCGTGGACGGCGAGGACAAGGCGGCCGCCTACCGGACCTGGCTCGGCCTGATGAACGGGACCCTGACCGCCGACTTCGACAAGGGCGGACGCATCGTGCACCGGGTGGTGGCCGACGACCGCCGGTTCATCGCGCCGGACGGCTCGGAGCTGGTGCTGCCCGGCCGGGCCTTGCTGCTGGTGCGAACCGTCGGGCACCACATGACCACCGACTGCGTCCGGACCGCGGCGGGGGAGCCGGTCGCCGAGGGTGTGCTGGACGCCCTGGTCGCCGCCACCGCTGCGCTGTACGACCTGCGCGGGCTGGGCCGCCACCGCAACTCACGCAGCGGCAGCGTCTATCTGGTGAAGCCCAAGCAACACGGGCCGGACGAGGTGGCGCTGACCGTGGAACTGTTCGCGGCCATCGAGGTGGCGCTCGGGTTGCCGGACCGGACGCTCAAGCTCGGGATCATGGACGAGGAGAAGCGCACCTCGCTGAACCTCGAGGCCTGCATCGCGGCCGCCCGGGATCGGGTGATCTTCATCAATACCGGCTTCCTGGATCGCACCGGCGACGAGATCCACACCGACTTCGAGGCCGGACCGATGATCCGCAAGGACGCGATGCGCTCGGCCACCTGGATGACCACCTACGAGGATCGCAATGTCGACGTTGCGCTGGCGGCCGGCTTCACCGGCCAGGCGCAGGTTGGCAAGGGGATGTGGGCCAAGCCGGCGGCGATGGCTGACATGCTCGCCCAGAAGCAGGCGCACCCGCTGGCCGGCGCGAACTGCGCCTGGGTGCCCTCACCGACCGCCGCGACGCTGCATGCCCTGCACTACCTGCGGGTGGACGTCGCGGCCCGGCAGCGGGAGCTCGTGGGCCGGGTCACCGACCGTCGCGGCCTGCTGGTGGTGCCGGTCCTGCGGGAGGCACCGAGCCCGGCCGAGATCGACCACGAACTGCGCACCAACGCGCAGTCGATCCTGGGCTACGTGGTGCGCTGGGTCGGCCTGGGGATCGGCTGCTCGACGGTGCCCGATCTGGCGGGCGTCGGCCTGATGGAGGACCGCGCCACGCTGCGGATCTCCAGCCAGCACATCGCCAACTGGCTGCACCACGGGATCGTGGACGAGGCCCAGGTGCGGGCGGTGTTCGCCGAGATGGCCGCTTTCGTGGACACCCAGAACGCCGCCGAACCGGGCTACCGTCCGATGGCGGCCGAGCTGGATGGCAGCGAGGCCTTCCAGGCGGCGCTGGAGCTGGTGTTCACCGGACGCCGGGAGCCGAACGGGTATACCGAGCGGGTGCTCACCCACTGGCGGAAGCGGGCCAAGGCGCGGGCGTAGGGAGGCTCGGAGCTTCCGGGCGTCTTTCCATCCCCGACTCTTCTCGTCATCCCCACGCAGGCGGGGATCTCGGCCATCGAGGGATGGAGGGCCAGCTAGCTCTACGGGCATCCTTGCGCGGGCGGGGATCTCCGCTACCCTTGCCACCAGCGTCGCGTGCCGGTGGCAGTCCGTGTCAGGCATGGAGGCGCCGAAGCCGAAGGAGTACGACGATGATCGCGTCGTCCCCTTCGCCCTCTCGTGACTGAGGGCGAGAACGCCAGGCTGATCGCCTGGGGAGTTGAGTTGCGAGCCGTCCATGCCCGGCTGCGCGAAGCACTGCGGGTGACCCGCGAAGCGCTGGAGACCGGCGCGCCGGGGCAGCCATTGCCGCGCGAGCTGTTGCTGTTCTGCCACGGCTTCTGCACAGCACTGACCGGCCACCACGAGGGCGAGGACCGGGAGCTGTTCCCGGCGATCGCCGCCGAGCACCCAGAACTGCGCCAGACCCTGCAGAAGCTACAACAGGACCATTCGATGATCGGCCATCTGATCCGGGGGCTGCAGGCCGCGGTCGAACGCGCGGTGCCGCCGGCCGAGCTCGCCAGCCACCTGGAGGGGATCGCCGCCATCATGGAATCGCACTTCCGCTACGAGGAGCGTCAACTGCTGACCGTGCTGGACGCACTGAGACTGTCGGCCGACCCTCGCGAGGTGCTGGGACCGCTGTGAGGCGGCCGGTCAGTCCGGAGAGTCGCCTTCGCAGTCGCTCTCCCCGCCACGACGATCGAGTTGCCACAGCATGAGTTGTTCGGTGCTGCTGGTGCCACCGCCGGGATCGTTGGCCGTCAGGTTCAAGGTGCCGTCCGGCCCGACCCGGTAGAGCTGATCGCGGGGTGACCGCCACCAGAACACTCCCGGCCGGGGCTGCCAGAGCTGCCAACCGCCGTGGGTCTTGCCGCGGTGGGTTCGCCGGCTGAGCGGATCGAGGTTGGACGCGCGGGTCTGCCCCTTCCAGCCTCGGCGATAGGGGATGGTGTGGTCGAGGTCGCCGCAACGCGCCGAGCGGCTGCTGTAGGGGAAGACCTCGAACCGGTCTCGCACCACCACCTCGGCCCGGATCCGCGCCGGGATCTCATAGCCGTCGGCCACTGTCTCCGCGCCGTTCACCTGCACCACCGGGGTGAGGCAGATCGCCCCTTCGCCGGTCAGTTGGCGCAACTGGTCGACCAGCACAGGTCCGCGGCCCTCCACCCGGGCGACGCCGCCGGGACGAAGGTCACTCTCCGACACGTGAACGTAGACCTGGGTGGCGGGACGGCGGTTCCGCCGGCGAGCAGCGGGCAGGACGGTCTGCTCTTCCGGGCCGTCCGCCACCGGTGCGCCGCTCAGAGACCGCTCCAGCAGGCTGACAGCCTCCTGCGGGTCGGCGAGGACACCCACCGCACGCGCCCGCAGGGCGTCCCGGTCACCGGCTTCACCAGTCTGCGAAAGCGCGTCCGCAAGATCGTCCAACAGGGAACTGAAGGCGACCGCGTCCCCGGTGTCGAGGCGTCCGGCGAGGAAGCTACAGGCGGGGTCGTCATCGATCGCCCCGACCCGGACGTACCGGCTCTCGGCGGCTCGCTCGGCGAGCTGGCGAACCCGGTCGGGGGCAGTCTTCATGATCGCTGCCCGGTAGAGCCACCAGAGTCGTCTCCACCCCACCCGGGCGATGGCGGGCCCGACCTGTTCGTCCGCGGTGCGGGCTTCCTCGGCGGAGAGATCCAGGCCGGCGGCGTACTGGGCGAACCGGCGGGCGCGCCACAGCGGCAGTTGCCCGCTCTGCAGGGCGTGCCAGACCCGAGGGTGCCGGGCGTGCAGGTTCACCACGTCCCGGATCAGCCAGAGCGCCGCATCCACGCTGGTCGCCTGGGCGGCCGCGACCTCCAAGGGCAGGTGCTCGTCGACCAGCCGGCTGCCGTCCGCCCCGATCCGGATCGGCCGTGTGCCCACCACGTCGAACTCGGCATGCTCGTCCCACTCTGCCTCGCTGGCCAGGTCAAGAATGGCCTGCGCCTCGGCGGCGTCGAGCGCGGCGCGCAACGCCTCCACCTGTCGCAGTCGGACGACCGCCGGTGCGTCGCGTTCCACCAGCTCGAGCATGTCCCCATTGTGACGAGTGCCACTGACAGAAAATCTGCCGGGCTCTCGTCACTCGACCTGACGAGGTACCTTCCCGAACCAGGTGAACAGCCGACACATCACCTTGTGGCCGCCGTCGGAGACCGGATCGAACATCAGTGGGCAGCCGCCGTCGATCACCTGGACGCCATGTTCGCGACCATAGACGGTGGCCTCCGCCGAGACGCTGCCCGCGTCCATCGAGCGGTGCATCCAGACCCGTCCGATCCCGAGTTCCACCGCCTCCTTCATGGTGTCCAGAGCGCGGCCGGGGGCCGTCCCGATCACCACCGCCTCGACGCCCTCCGGAATGGCGGTGAGGCTCGGGTAGCAGGGTCGTCCGCCGATCTCCGCGGCGTTCGGGTTGACCGGGATCGCGTCGTAGCCGCGCTCCAGTAGGCGGTCGAGGACGACGTTGCTGCCGTGGTTCGCGGGCGTCCGGGAAACTCCGGTGACGGCGATCCTCCGGCAGGACAGGAAATCGTGGGCCGCAGTGGCAATGGCAACCATGGGATACCTCCTACCGCGAGGCTAGAACCGGCGGCGCGACCCGGCTCCAAAACCGCCTCGACTCAGGGTGCGACCAGGGTGGCACCCCGGGTGGCGCGAGCACCCGCCGATCCGTAGTACAGTGTCCAGCCGGGCCACTTTGGCTCCGACAACTGAAGAACGGGCTGTGGCGCAGCTTGGTAGCGCACTTGACTGGGGGTCAAGGGGTCGCAGGTTCAAATCCTGTCAGCCCGACCGAGAGGTCCCGGAAACTCAAGGGTTTCCGGGACTTTTTAGGTTGGTGAGACATGACCTGGTCATCGAGAAGGTCATCAAAAACCCCGTTCCGCCCGGCTCTTCTGAGCATCGACTCCGACGGCGGATCGTCGTTAGCGGTCGTCACCGAACGCTCTGACAGCGGCGCGGTGCCTGTGTCGTATGGATATCGACGACTCCTCGAGAGACTGGGGCCTGGAGCCCTTGATCGACGTGAACGAGCTGGCCGCGTATCTGGGCGTGCCTGTCTCGACGGTCTACGACTGGCGCACCCGCGGTGTCGGCCCGCGCGCCCATCGATTCGGCAAGCACCTTAAGTTCGCGCTCTCCGACGTGCGGATCTGGATCGAGCAGCAGCGGGACCCCGAACCGCCCGTCCGCGAGGGGAGGTGACCTCATGGGACGCCCTCGTCTCGACGATCGGCACCTTCGGGGAGATCGGCTACATCCCCGCCACCCGGGGACGGGTCATCGCCCGTGCCCGGGTGGCGGGACTGGGACGGCAAGGCCCGGCTGGTGCAGGCCACCGGCGCGACCCGGAACGCGGCCGAGCGGGCGTTGAAAGGTGAAGCTGGCCGAACGCGCCCTGTTTCAGCCCTCGATGTCGTCGCTCACCCCGGACAGCCCGTTCCCGGATCTCGTCGCGTACTGGCTCGAAGACCTCGACCTCGAGGATCGGCTGACCACACGGACCCGGCAGCTCTACGAGCGAAACATGCAGACCCTCGTCATGCCCGCGTTCGGCAACCTCACCTTGCGGGAGATCGGCGTCGCCCGCTGCGACCACTTCCTCAAGCAGCTGGCGAAGCAGAGCTACAACCGCGCCAAGCAGGCCCGCGTCGTCCTACGCCTCGCGCTCGGCCTCGCCGTCCGGCACGAGGTGCTGCCACGAAACCCGATGGACCACGTCTCTCGGCTGCGGCGCCCGGCCAGCCCGCCCGACGCGCTCACTGCGGCGGAGGTCAACGCGATCCGCGCCGCGATCGTCTGCTGGGAAGCAGGGCGGTCGTCGTCCGGGCCGAAGCCGGACGGACAGCTCGGCGCGATCGTCGAGGTCATGCTGGGCACGTCCGCCCGGATCGGGGAAGTCCTCGCCATCCGCCGACGCGACATCGACATCACCGGATCGGTGCCGTCCATCCGGATCAGCGGCACGATCGTCAGTAACCGCGGCGAACCCACACATCGGCAGGATCATCCGAAGACTGCCAGATCCCGGCGGACCGTCGCGATCCCCTCCTTCACCGCCGAGGCCGTACGACGCCGCCTCGCCCGCCTGGAGGACTCGTCGCTGGATGCCTTGCTCTTCCGCAGCCGGGATGGGACACCGCTGACCACGAACAACGTCCGCCGGCAACTGCGGCACGTCCTGGATCTCGCCGGGATCGAAGGCGTGACTCCGCATATGTTCCGACGCAGTGTCGCGACGGCGATCAACGAGCACGCCGGCGTCGAACTCGCGGCAGAGCTCCTCGGACACACCGATCCGAAGATCACCATTCAGCACTACATCCGGCGCAAGCAGATGGTGAACCCAGTCACGGCCGAAGTGCTCGAGCGGGCTTTCGCGAAGGACGATGAATGATCGGATGTACCGCCAACCAGGTCGCGTGCGTCACTCTGCTAATGTGACGCATTTTCTGCCGCAGATTTCTACCCCTCGATTGATCTAAATACCTGATCAAATAACTATTTTCTTGCATTACGGCTGCCGGCGCGGGAGCGTGCACGGCAGCGTAATGTACGCAGGCCCAACGAGCCAGGAGGGGGCAGATCCCCGCCACCCGACCGGTTCCTATCTCTCACGGATGTTCAGACGCTCGATTGCAGCAATGTCCTGGGCTTCTCCGAGAACATGGGCGTACGTCCCCAAGGTGTATCCCGGGCTGGCATGGCCGAGCCACTTCGCCACCTGGTTGACAGGGATCCCTGCCCGAAGCCACACCGAGGCTGCGTAGTGGCGGAGGTCGTGGATGGTACGTCCGCGCGGAGTGGTGGCAGACCAGGCAACTGCGCGTCGGAAGGGGCTGCTGCGCAGCTGGCGGCCGGTCGTGCTGGTGAAGAGATAGTCCTCGGAGTCTCGGCCGATTGCGCACGCCGAAATGATCTCTTCTGCGCGATGGGTCAGTGGGACGATGCGAATGCGGCCAGTCTTGGTGCCCTTCTCGTCATAGCCTTCGGAGTGCGCACGGGAGACGCGAATCGCGGGCAACGGGTCTTGTTGAACGTCACCGACGCGGAGCGCCCGAATCTCCGACCAGCGCAGTCCAGTCAGACTGAGGAACTCCGTGACCCTCGCAAGACCTGGATGCATCTGGTGCTGCTGCTCGAGAGTGTGCGCAAGCTCTTGCTCGGTGAAGGTCCTGTGGCCTTCGCTGGGCCGTGCTGCGCCGGATGGCATCCGAACTTGACGCATCGGGTTGCGGGTCATCATCCGCTCTCGCGTCGCATAGGCGAACAGGGCAGCGAGAGTCCCCTTGGCTCGTCGGACGGTAGAGGGCGCCTTGGTAGCGAGCTGCTCGGTGAGATAGGTGAGGATCTCAGACTCGCCGATGGCGGATAGCGGAAGAACCGATAGCCACCTAGGAACACCGATCAGGTTGTCATAGTCGGTGCGCCAGCTGTGCGGGCTGATCTGGCCTCTCCTGGACTCGAGAAACTGCGCGGCAACATCAGCGAAGGCCGTGATGGTTCGAATCGGCGGGATGAAGTCGTTGAACGCGAGTCGCCGATACTGCTCACGTTCCCAGGCGATCGCATCGGCCTTACGGCCGAAGGTCTTGCTCGTCACATGGCGATCGCCATGCTTGACACGCGCTAGGTATCTGGTCTTGCCATTGGTTGTATGTCGTTTCTCGATGCTCATCGTTCGATACTGGACCGGAAACGATGCCCGCGATCGATCTATCCGGCGTGAAGAGGGCCCGGGAGAAGTACTTCCTCGATTGCCCCTGCGCTTGCAGACGCACGTATACGAAGGACGGGCACGTATCTTGCGCGGTAATCTTCGCCGTCGATGGGATCGGAGTCATCCCATTCGTGGACCACGACACGCAGGGTGTTGGTCAGCCGTCCGATGAGGAGCGCCAGTGGGAACGGACACCGCAATAGGAGATGCACCTCGGCGTTCGAGTTGTCGTTCGACAGGGCACGGATGTGCGCGGCGACGTCGGCGGCGATCAGGCCTGCATCAGAGGGGGCGAGCAGCGAGTCGCTCGCACTCGTGATATGTCGCCAAGCAACGAGAAACGGTTCATGCTCTTCGATGTACCGGGTGAAGGCGGTGTCGCTGCGTTGGGGCAAGAGATCGACGTATGCCGCTACGGACGGGCGGCTGGCTGTGATCGCGGACGGATTGCCACCTTCATACGCGATTCGTACCTGGGGTTGTTCGGTGAATCGCGCTTCTCCATCGCTCGCCCAGGTAGCGCCCTGTTGGTCGACGACGTCCATATGTCCGATTCGAGACGATGGTAGAGCCGCCCCGACCGCGAAGGCCACGGAGAGATGAGCCCCTCCATCGACACGTAGGCGATGTGCCCCGGAACGGGTCACGGCATCTGGAAGGAGACCGATGGTGTCCTTGAGATCTCGAAGCCCGTCGGCGCTCGGAAGCCGTTCGTGATCGGAGGGCTTGAGTCGGATGTCCAGTTCGTCACCGGTTCGGTCGTAGACCTGTGGCGTGTTCCTGGTCTGAAGGCTCAGGCGGAACGTCTGGTCGGTTGCCTTGATTCGTTCACGAAGAGACGCGACCCGGTGCCAGACCAAACCGCGGATCAATGCCAGCAGACCATCGCGCTCGGCGGATTGCTGATCTACACCGCTCAAGGTGCCGGGACGAATCTCCAGGAGTCGGTCGGGAGCATCGTAATCTGTTCCGCCATCTTCGGTCTTCACCGAGTTGATGATGCCGAGTGCAAACACTTCGTGGTCGTGGTGTAGTTCAAGGAGTTGAGGTGCTTCCAGCGTCTTCACGACTCTGCTGTTCACCACGTCCGGCGTCGTCACAAGAACGCCGCCAGAGATGCCGGCCGCTATCGCTTGCTTGAGTCGGGCCTCGGTATCGCCTGGCGGCAGATCGTCTCGGTCCCGCCAGACAGGGATGCCGGCTGCCCGGAGGAGCCAGGCGAGCTCCGCAGCAACACCAGTACCGTCCTTCTGGCGGTAGGAGATGAAGACAGGGTCTGCTGGGTCAGGGGCGGCGGAATCGGATGTCATGACGTCTCCTTGTGTTCTTCAGCTACGAAGGCGGCGTGCTTCACCGCATCACTGGCGTACGGGTTGGTTACAGCAGGCGCCGTAGGAAGCCTCTCGGGTACCACTGCCAAGATGCGGTCCCGTTCTACGAGCCAAGCTGCAACGACCACGCGTGCCGATGAATCGAATCCAGCGATGATCGCGACGAACTTGTCGAACCCCAGTTCGGGGTCGTGCAGATGGCGAATGTAAGAGTGGAGATCAACCTCGCTCGGGGAGAGCCCTCCGGTCGGGTGGGTGTGCCATTCGCCTATCCACTGGCTACGGTCCTCCGACCAGGCGGAGTCCGCGAGACGCCGGGCATGGTCGAGGTCGCGCATAAAGGTGCGTTCGCCGCGGGTGGCGTTGGGTCCAGGTCCGCCGGCGTGTCGGATGTCGATCCCATCAGTCACGTCGTTCCCGAGCAAGATGCCGCCAGTTTCAAGTCCATCAACGGACCGCAACGCCTCGCGCGCGATCGCGCTGAGTGCGACGTCAGTGATCGTCACCGAAGGCACCTCTCTCCGCGCTGTCATCATGGCGAGCAGGTCGGACACGATGCGCGAGGTCTGGGGATGGATGACCACCGAACGTCGCCGGCTTGTCCGAGGTCGAAAGGGGCTGCGAGGTCACCCGCTGGTCGAAGACCGATGATGGCGTGTTCGCCGGGAACCTGTTGGGTGTGGTCACCGTGAAGCGATTCCAGCAGTGTCGCGACGGCTACTTTTGCGGCGAACGTGCCGACGTATCGGAGATCAGGCGGCACAGCCGTCATAGGCTGATGGACGCGCCCGGTGCCGTAATCCAACTCCTGATCCGCCTCAGCGTCCATCGCTCCCTGATCTGCAAGCTGCTGACGTAGACAGAGGAGACATCCGAATCGGGACGTTGGTCGCAGCCTGATGACTTCTCCGATCGAGCCATTGTCGAGCACGCACGCCAAGATCGCCGCCTTCCGTGCGCGCCTGGAGAGGTGGCTGACGACACGCCTGGGAGCGATACCGTCTGCGGCACACAACACCAGATCGACGCGGTCGATGATGGGCCGGATGTAGTGGGCCTCGGCAACCACGTCGCGTCGGTGGGCGACCACTGTCTGTTGCGGCCAGTGCTGGGCGAGGTGATCTTTCATGGCCGTCACCTTGTATCGCCCGACGCTTTCGGCTCCGAGAGTGTGGCGGAGCATGTTGTGCCAGAGGAATCGGTCCGGGTCGACAAGTTCCACACGCCCGACTCCGTATCCTGCGAGCGCCTCTGCTGCGGCGCTCCCGATGCTGCCGCAGCCCACGACCATGATGCTGTTGGCGGCGAGCTGCTCGATCGGCCACTTGCCAGCCAACTGTGCCAGGCCAACAACTTCTGGCTCGATCTCGATAGCGAGCGGTTCCACACCATTGCGCCGGACAGCCCAGCCCGCAAACTCCGAGGCACCGGCCTCCACCAGCTCCGGTGGAAGATCGGGGTCGTGAGTGACGACCACGCCAAGGTTGTTGCCGGGGTCGGCAACGCCCGGCACCAGCTCCCTGAAATCCTTCAACCCTATGGATGTATTGGGGCGCCTGGACAAGAAGAGATGGTGCAGATGGGCATCGTTAGGCGCCACTCTGATCCACTGAGCTGCATGGTGGGGGTCGCCTGAACGAAGCGCTGCGTACTCGCGCGGGACTTCGACTGGAAGACGGATGTCTTTGCTGGTTTCCACGGTCTGGACGACGTACATATCGTCTGCGGGAACGCGGCGGAGCACCAGCGATCCGTCCGACAGATCGGAGCCTGCGATCTTGGTGACCGCGTCTCTGGGCATCACGATGTAGGGGTTACGGGGAGACATCTGTGTCTCCCGCCTCGGTCGGGTCCGGTGTTGGAGCTGCTCGCTGAATCGCTCGGTCGATCAGGTGGTCGTGCGAGGCGTCAGAGACGATGCCATTGACCGACATCTCCTCGATGACTCCAGCCTTCATGAGGGCGTACTCGATCCGCCACCCCGATGCTTTAGCCAGAAGCTCGGTGAGGCTGGCTTCGGGCTGCCAGCCGCCATCGTTCTGGAGCAGACAGAGCGATCCTCCTGGGGCTACGTGCCATGCGGACTGTGTCTGCTCCCAGATCGACGGCTCCGGATCGAGGGAATAGATGGTCGGCGGCACCATCGGGTGCGCCGCGGAGTAGATGACGAGTACCCGCAGTTCCTGGTCCCCGAGCAGCTCATCGAGCGCTTCTGGCTGTGGCCGCTCGAAAGGCCAGCGGGGGAGAACGCCGATCCATCCGCCGTGCCGCAAGCCGTCGTCTGCGGGGCTCTGGTATTCGAGCAATGGCGCGAACGCCTGGACCTCATTCTGGTCGCGCGCCAGTCGCACAGGTTCGCGCTCAGTCCAGAGGATGGGGCTGAGCGGCGTAGTGCCCGTGTCTTGATCTGGATCTGTTGCGGGGGTCATCCTTGCGGAGTGTCCTTCACGGGACGGGGAGCAGCGGGCACGACCGCGGGCGCCGGATTGCCAGTGGAGGCGGGAGGCTTCGGGAAATCGTCCCCAAAGACCTCACCCCAGTGTCTGATTGCAGCCGCAGCGTCGTTGTTCGCCTGTGCCTGGAACGCCTTGATGGCGTTGTCTCGTGCGGACCGCAGGGCATCGGCGAACGCGTCGTAGTCGATGTCGGGCTGAATCGGGCCGCAGAGTCCAGCGGGATCGGCGACGTCGTTCCCGCCCTCGATGTGGTAACAGGCGCTCACGAAGAATTGCTTGATTGCAGCGGGCTGGTTGACGTCCGTCGGCAGGAAGTCGAGCGCGAGGACCTCCATGACGAGAGACTTGATCTTGGTGTCTTGCCCGGCAGCCCACCACTTGAGCATCCGAACAGTGCCGGCGAACTTGTTCCACTGTGCGTGTCGATCCGCAACCTCGGCGATAAGGAACTCGGGGTCGCAAGCGACCCAGTCTTCTGAGAGCGCCTCAGGAATGAGGAGCCGTCCATCGCGGCGAAGTGCCGGCATAGCATCAACGGTGAACGCGTCAGGATCGTCGGGGGCATCCAGGAAGCATTTGACGGCATGGTTGCGCCACCGGGCCAGTCGGACGGCGTGGTCGTAAGTGCCGTTCGTCGCCCCCAGCAGCGCGTTGACACGCTCGCGCGTGTAGTCAAGAGCGTCCGCGGCGGAACCTCCCGGCGCTCCCCACTCAGGATGCTCGTCCTGGTCGAAGACGATGATCACATCGACATCATGGATCGGGTCCTTGTGCGTACCTCGCGCGAGCGATCCGGACGCGATGACTTCCTCTACATCCTCCTCGGTGCCGAAGGCACTCTTGAAGAGATCGCGCCGGGCGCGCGCTTCGCGGACGTGTGTGATGTCAGCGTTCACGACGTCCTGAAAAGTCTTGAAGGCGTCCGTCACGCTCATAGTCGTTCTCCTGGTTGGTTCGTCTGTTCAATCACCGTAGTTGCTGCCACCGACATTGCTACGTCGGGCAAAGTGCGGCTGTTGCCTACTTCTTCTTGCCGTGCTTGCCGGTGGTCTCGTTGGTTGTGGTCTTCGGGTGACGCTTCACCGTGGACTGCTTCACGAACCGACCGGTGACCGCGCTGCGCCCTCGCTTGCCTGCCATGTTCCTCACCTCCGGCATGTTCTAGATTCGATGCTGCGTTTCAATTCTAACACACTCCGCGTCGGATGCGGCGAGTTGTCGCAGATGTGACACACTGGAAGCATGGCTAAGACCACGATCAACACGGCCGCGCTGTACTCTGCCCTAGACGCAGCGCGTCAAGAGCGCCAGCTCTCGTGGCGAGCACTTGCCGGCGAGATCGGCGTGAGTCCTTCTTTGCTCTCCCGACTCGGCAACGGCCTCAAGCCAGACACCGACGGCTTCGCCACGATCATCGCCTGGCTCCGTCTGCCGGCCGAGGACTTCTTTGAGCACGAAGGTGAACGTGAGACCAACGACGACCGCGAACCCGACCTCATGGCGCAGCTCGCGCCGCTCCTACGCGCCCGGAAGGACCTCAGCGAAACCGACGTCAAGTACCTGCAACAGGTCATCGGCGCGACCATCGAACGTGCACGGGCCCAGGGATGACCCGTGCGTCGAGGATTCAAGACCGAGGCGAAGGGCCTCGCGGTGGAGCTACGGGCCGAAATCGGTCTTGACGCGCACGCACCGTTCGACCCCTATGCCTTCGCCGCTGAGTACGGCATCCCTGTCGTACAGCTCAGCGACCTCGATGGCGCCGCGCGCGATCACTTCCTGCGAGCGGACGGAAGCGCACTGTCCGGGGCGTTGATCCCGAACGGAAGTGGTGTGGTCATCCTTGAGAACGACGCTCAGCCCCTGACCCGTCGGCGTACCACCATGTGTCACGAACTCGCCCACGTCGTCCTGGAGCACAAGTTCGGCGTTTCTTTCTCCGACGAGCGGAAGTGCGGGCTCGGCGGCGACCAAGAAGCAGAAGCCGACTGGCTCTCGGGGGAGATGCTGGTCCCCAACGACGGAGCCTTCCGACTCGCCCGAACAAACGCCACCGACCAACAAGCCGCCTACGCCTACGACGTCAGCCTCGCGGTTGCCCGGTGGCGAATGAACCATAGCGGCGCGCGCAAAGTGATGCAGCGAGCTCGCGCGAGATGGGCGTAAAGCACAGATGACAACCGAATCAGCGCCGTTTCCCTCGGGACCATCGAGGGCGTCTCTAAGCTCATCGGTGATCTAAAACGCTGGGCGCCACTCTGCGCATTTCCGATCGCAGCCTCCTGCAAGCTAGGCCTGCGTTCGCGGATCGAAGCCAGCCGCTGTGCGCGGCACGAGGGTGGGCTCGATCGCCTCACCGAGGTGGTGGATGCGCCAGCTGCTGATTGGCACGACCGAGATCTCTGGGCGCCACACGAGCGTCACGTGCATTGTTGCGGGGACGGCATCGATGCCATCGTTGAGATACGCATCGGTCTCGACGAGGCGCACGTAGGCGACGTCCGGTGCGCCAATGCCGAACAACGCTGTGGTGCTGATCTTGAGACCTGATGAGAAGACGAATCGAGCTCGGGAGAAGTCTTCCCAGGCGCCAAGCGATTCGGGGGTGACGAATGCGCCGCCCAACAGTTCGTTCGCATTCGCTTGTTCCATCTCGAGGCCGGTACGAAAGACATCGACGAAGAGTGATGGGTGCCAATTGGGGAGCGACTCGTAAGTCACCATGGCGTCGTCTTCGTCGGTCCAGTCAGTCTGTTCGTCGCTCATCTGCCCATAGTGGCAGGGGTCGCCGACATGGCGGCGAGGCGTTCCTGAGAGCCCGGTTGCGGCGAAATGTCGGCTAGGGGACCTCTGCCCCGCTGAGGGCTGTGCGGACGCTGTATGCAGGGTCGTCGGCCAATACAGCGCGCACATCTGCATGAGTCCCATCGGCTTGGTCCGCGAGTGCACGGGCGAGTGCTCGACGGACGCGCGCGTCGGGGTCCCTCGCCAAGCGGATGCCGAGGTGCTCAGGTTCGCCGTGCTCGACCCACTTCAGCGCGACCAGATTTCGGATGGCCCATCCTTGCATCGAGAGAAACGCAAGGTCGTCCTTCACCGTGTCACCGAGACGCTGCAGCGCGATGGTCGGCCAGTAATCGGCGTTTTCGCCGAGTAGGGCGTAGACGACGCGTCGAACTTCGTTTCGCTGGTCATCGGTGCCTGCGAGGCTGGCAGCAAGCGCTAGCGCCTGCCCGCGACTTCCGTGGGGCATCCCGTTCATGCGGAAGCTGCCGAGCTTGTGGGTGTGTTGGCCATTGAGCTCGTCGTACTTCGACGGAGTGGGCGAGGTTGCGAGTCGCATGGCAGTCTCGAAATGACTTGCATGGTGGGCTTCATTGAGATGGCGTGTGAGATTGCCTGCCGCGTTTAGATAGTCCGCGCGATCGCTGGAACCAAGATGCGGATCATCTGCACGAATCAGTAGCTCGGTAACGGCAGTGTTGATTGAGTCTGAGGGCAGATGGCGGATGAGGAGCGAGTCGCCGATCGCATTCGTGCCCACGCTGTAGACACCGGTGACGTGCGTGAGCGGTGTGGTGAGCCGAGCCAAAGCATCGGCCGCAACGGCCGGATCGATGTCGGTCGGGTCGGCGAGGGCCAGCGTTTCCTGTGCCCAGTGGTTGCCTGCTGCGGCGAGTGTGGTGAGTCCCTCGCGTGCGAGCGTCTTGTACTTGGTGATCGCGTCGTGGGCGGTCTCACTTCGTGCGCCCTGTGCTCGGCCCAGGAGCGGCACAAGGTGGGCGATGGCACGTGGAGCGAGGTTCGGATGGCTGAGCGCGATCTTCGCCACAGCAAGCGCCTCATCGTCATCGTGGAACCGGTAGTGGTTTTCCTGCACCTCCGGTTGCTGCTCAAAGTGTGCCAACGCGGCCGTCGCCGGTGTGAGAGCAATGCGGCCGGCAATACCCGCCAACGCCTTGATCGCATTGTTGTAGCGCGAGGTCGCAAAGGAGCGCAGATCGGGTCGGGTGCCTTCCTCGGCTGCCGCGAGCTCCGCGACGATGTGCTCGGCGATGAAGTCCACGAGGGGGTCGGGAACGAGAATCCGCCTGGGAAGCGATGAGGTGGTAGGCGGCACCCACCGTCCAGTAGTTCGGCGCGTCCAGATTCTCCGTGATGTCAAGGAACTGAAGTGGCAATGACTTGCCCAGTGAGCCGATCTGTTTTGTCGCACCGACCTGCGCGAGGTGATGAGCGGCGAGGGCAGGTTCGTCGGACTCGATCAGGATCGAGGCAAGCACGCGCCGTGCACGTTCTTCTTCTACCAAGTCGCCGATCGCGACCGCATCGCGCAGTGCGCGCTGCGCGGAGATCGCCGCAGATCGCAGGGTGCCCTCGTTCAGTCCTGACAGTGCGTCGACGTAGGCATCATGGGCCATCGGCACGATTGGCTTGGAACTGCCCATTTCTCGGACGGCGGTTTGCAAAGGGAGTAGTTCGTTACTTGTGAACGGGTTCCAGCGTGAGCGGAAGGCACGCCTGCTGAAGATCCACGTCGATGCTTCGCCCCACTGCGAGGCAAGCGACGCAAAGCCGGAGGCCTCATCCCAGGCCAGGTCGGCTTCCTTGAACTTCTCGTGTCGCGCGAGGCTGCGTGCATGACGAGCGGCGATGAGTCCGGAGACGCTATATCCGTGGGCGATTTTTCGAGCATCGGCAAGAAGCTCTACCCAGTCCTGCGTCGACTCGGCGATGATCAAGCGAAGGCGTGTGTACAGTATCTGATCGAGACCCGGAAGACGGGATAGCTCGGCCAGGGTGGGGACGGCGCTGCTCAGCCAGTGGGAGCGGTCGTTAGCGATAGCAGTCTCGCCCGCGAGGACCGCGAGGCGTACCTGATCCTTGGGCTCGCCAAGCCGCAGCTCCTTGATGTCCGGAAGGTAACCGAGCGGATTCATATACAGGTCGATCGCGCTCTCGGTGACCTTGCGGCAGGCATCTACCGTTGGGCCACTGCCGGCCTGGGCCGCTAACTCTGCGAGACGTGACTGCGTTATCTGCGCGGTTGTCGCGAGGCCTAGCTCGAGTGCCGACCAGAACTCATCGAGAGTGTGACGCGCCGCCTCCTCGGCTCGTCCGTTGAGAGCCAAGAGGCGCACGCGCTCCTTGTCGTGAGACGCCGCATGAGGCTTGAACCCTGCATTTTGCAGAGCAGCCTGCCCCTTCTCGATGAGCGCAAGCGCCTGTTCGGGATCGGTCATTTCAGTCGCCTTGTCGAAGAACTCCTGGGCGCCCGTGGAGACCTCTGGGGTGCGTGCGATTGCCTCGCGCACTGCGGCAGCATCGGCGGTGGGGACTTGGGTGACGTCGATCTTGAACTCGTGACAGAAGGCCTCGGCGGTGGACATACCGAAGTACTCGATCACGATCTCTGGCCGCTTACGCAGGAGCGCCGAGAGTTCCTGCGCATCCCAAAGGTCGAGAACGATTGGGTGAAGCTCTTTGCGCTGAACAGCGAGTTCCTCGACTGCGCCGGTGCTCTTGACGGCGCATGCCACGCCTAGGATCAGGCGCTGAACCGTGAACGGCCGCTCCGTGGTGCGGAACTTCTTGATCGCGGCGGTGAGTTGGGATTTCCCGAACTGCTTGTAGTTCTTGCTCTGGAGAGCGACGCCCGCACCGTCCGGCGCCAGTGCAACGATGTCGAGTCCGAGTTGGGCCTGCCCGCGGTCTCCGTAGAGCTGTGCGTCGCGAAGTCCTTCGACGTCTCGCATCATCCGCAGTTGAAGGCGCTCGAAGTTCTCCCAAGAAAGGGAGGTGAACGGAAGCTCCTCGAGCTTGCCGATCACCGGAGCCGGGGTGGTGACCGACGCCGGTGCGTACAGCGATGAAGCCAGCGACAGAGCTTTCCAGTCAGCCATAAAAACTCCCGCCTCACCCAGCCCCGATCGCACCCTGAACTAGGGACGAACCCGTCGACTCCATCCTACGAGGGGCGCTAAAGCGCACTCCTGCACCAAGACCCGACGCCAATCGCGGGGGCACCCCGTCACTGGCCCGCATCTCATGCGGCGGAAACAGCCGGCCTCCAAGGCCGATGCCATCCGCCCGAAGGCGCGGGCGCTTTTCGTGCCTGCCCGGCGTCACTGGGGAAAGATGGGTCGCCGCTGCCATGCTGGAGTCGTGCAGACGAATCTCAGTACGGCCCGTGAGTGGGTGGCCCAGGCGGGAGGGCGAGTCCTCTTTCTCTTGGGCGCGGGTGCTTCCAAACCTGCGCTTCCGGTCTCCGCTGAGCTCACTGATATCGTGCTCACGAGCATCGATGAGGCGACAACCAACTTCGCCGCTGAATCGCGAGTCCCGGAGCTCTGGCGAGATATTCGTCCGGTGGTCGTATCGATGGGCTCAAACATCGAGGATCTCTACCAAGCTGTCGAGACGTTGGCCTATCGGGACTCTGACCCGACGCGGTTCTGGGTGAACGGCTTCATGGAGTTCCCTACCTATGGCGGTGACACCGTAGCGCTGGCTCGAGACGCGCAGTGGATTCTCGAGATGATCCAGGGGCATACGCTCGGTGCGCTTGATGCTGCTCAGGCGAACGCTCCTCTCGACCACTTCGTGCCGCTGCTTCGTGCCGACAAGACGGGCATCGTCACGCTCAACTACGACCAGCTCATTGAACGGGCTGGTGAGAAGTTCGGTGTCAAAGTCTCCACAGGAGCCGAGCTGTGGGATGGAGGGTTCCAGTGGCACTTCGAGACAGCAGCCGTGCCTCTCCTGAAGATGCATGGCTCCATGACCTGGCGCGGCTCTCGATCCACCAACCATGAGAGCGGGAACCTCGTCCCGGCTGTGGGCTTCTATGAAACGAAGGGTCTCAACGAGGCGGCGCCGAATCGACTCCTGACCCCGACCGTGATCTTCGGGTCGGGTTCGAAAACCACTCCCTTCTCGGCCTTCCCAGCGTTGACTCGTCAGTTCCATGACTGGCTTGAGGAATCAGAGCTGCTTGTCGTCGTCGGCTACTCTTTCCGCGATCAACATGTGGATGCGGCGATACGCCGCTGGGCTTCGTTGTCACCGTCTCGTCGCATCGTCGTGATCGACCCTTACCCGCGTCGCCACATCGGCCAAGACGAGGACACACTTGGCGGATTGCTTTGGGCGATGGATGCGGAGTACCGGACGCCGGACGCTGATGCCCCATCAGTGGCTGCCACCTTCGGAGAAAACCGGATGATCTTCCTGACTGGAGGCGTGGAGAGCCAGCTCCCGGTGCTGCTTGCGTAGCCGAACCCGTCAGTTGTTCTTGGCGAGAGTGCGAAGCTTCGATCCATCAGGAACCCACCTAAATCACCCGCCAATGTCCGCCACCGACTGGCTACACTCGAACCAAGCGAACCGCCCGGTTCCCTGTAAACACAAGGGAATCCGCGAGTTTCCGAGACGATCGGCGGAGACCGGAAATAGACCGGATCCTCCAAGGGGTCGCAGGTTCAAATCCTGTCAGCCCGACCGTTGAATTTCTTTGCCAGAGGCATATTCGGAGAGCAAGAAAATCGTGGGTCGGAAGACCTGCCCGGTCTGCGGCCCACGGGCGGAATACAGTTCCGCCACCACCTGCACCGTCAGAGCCCGCGTCGCTGGCTGCCTGCCGGTGATGCTGACGCCGTGGTCCGTGCTGCGGAGTCAGGAGCGCAGAACCTCACAAGCGCTGCCCACCACCTCCGCGGTCTCCTCCTTGAGCAGGATGATCCAGTGGGTGAGGCGGGCCGGCGCTGCCGACCCGTGATCGAGCGCGGCTACCAGCTCGCTCTGCCTGACGACGCCCACCCAGGTCACTGTGCTCAAGCCCCGGCTCCAGAGGCGATGCGTCACTCGCCCTCGTCGTTGGGCGACCCCAGGCTCGCGTACCGGACACCGCTGAAACGAAGGATCACTTCTCTGCGGTCGCTGTCGTCCGGATGGGGTCCGAGTCGGAGTTCGCAGACTCCGTCCCCGATGCTCATCTGCGGTGCTTGCAGATCGTTCGGATCCCAGGTCGACCCGAACGATTCCTCCACGACTGTCTCCACGCGGCGAATGTACCGAGAACTCATGTCTTCGGGCGGGCACGCGCAGCGGGGAATCCATGATCTGCGAGAACCGGGCGTCCTTCACGGCCGCCCGGATCAGACGAGTGAGATGCGGACAATGCGCGGGATGCCGTTGACACACCACTCGGCAACGTAACGGTCAACCTCTACGTTTGTTGCGAAACGGCGGAGTCTGGTCGGGAAACCCAGCCTGCTTCATGCAGCCGTTCGAAGGAGTCGAGCAGCAACTCCAGCGTGAACTCGAACTCGGCCTGTCGGTCACAGGATGCCTCCGGGTTCCGACGGGCGGCGTCCATCGCGATCGCGACCACGTGGGGGAAGCGGGCCGCCAGGTACGCGGCGATCTCGGGGTGGTCGGCGTCCTGTGGGGAGGGCGCGTCGGGGTCGTCGAAGGCTTCGGTGCTGAACCCCCAGATCCGGGTGCCGAGGGCGTGCATGGCGTAGTGGGTGAGGTCAGCCGACACGCCGCCGTCAATGAAGTCGCCGGCGACCGCGTTCATGTGGGCCAGCACGGTTTCGGTGCGCCGGGTGCTGGCGGCGATCGCCCCACCGAGCCACGGGTGGACGACCCACGCGGAGCGGGCGGCCAGCACGCGGGAGCGGACGCGGCCTCGCCAGTCGGGTTCGGACGGCGTGGGGTAGCCGGTGACGATCGCGTCGATCATCGCGCCGATCAGGTCCTCCTTGTCGGCGACGTGCTTGTACAGCGCCATTGGCACCACGCCCAGGCGGGCGGCGAGCGCTCGCATGCTCAGGGCGTCCAGTCCTTCGGCATCGGCGAACCCGATCGCAGCCTTGACCACCTTCGTGTGATCCAACCGTTCACGGCCTCGCTCCGTCGTGCTGGGCACGGCAACCTCCTTGACTTGGCGTACAGCGTACACCTACCCTTCCGAAAGAGACGTGTACGCCGTACACCACCTGCCGACGAGGGGATCCGATGCCCAACCACCGCAAGCTCGCCGCCATAGCCGGCGCGCTGTACCTGCTGACTTTCGTCACCTCGATCCCCGCGCTCGGCTTGAAGCAGCCCTTCCTCCAGGGCGAAGGGACGGTGCTCGCCGCCCAGGCCGCGGCGCTGCTGGAGATCCTGCTCGCCTTCGCCTGCGTCGGGACGGCGGTCGCGCTCTACCCGGTGGGCAGGAAGCTCGCTCCCGCCCTCGCTCTCGGGTTCGTGGCCTCCCGCGTGCTGGAAGCCTCGCTGATCCTGCTCGGCGTGATCGCCCTGCTCTCGCTGACGACCGTGCGCACCGCGCCAGGCGGCGAATCGGCTGCCACCGTCCTCGTCGCGGTACACGACTGGGCGTTCCTGATCGGTCCCGGACTCCTCCCGGCGGTCAATGCGCTGCTGCTCGGTTCGCTGCTCTACCGGCACCGGCTGATCCCCCGGGTGATCCCGGTGGTCGGGCTGATCGGCGCGCCGCTGCTGATCGCGTCCGGTCTCGGCACGCTGCTCGGCATGGTCGATCAGGTCTCGGTGGTCGCTGGCCTGGCCGCAGCACCCATCGCGGCCTGGGAGTTCCTGGCCGGCTGCTGGTTGCTTGGCAAGGGCTTCAACCCGAGCATCGGCCAGCACGGGGAGGTCAGCCCAGCCGCCGAGGCCAGGCCACCGGCGCGGCCACCCCGGGCCGCATCGCAGACCCGGGAGGACACCGGGGCACGCTCCTGACTCCTTCTCACTACTCGGCGAGGGGCCACCACCGCCAGGCCGGCCTCGGCCGCCCGCACCACCGCCTCGGAGTGGTTCCGACTGGGCTCCATCCCAATCCCGACCCCCCCAGCCGGTCGGGGAGCAGCATCGCCCGGAGGCGGGCGGACCGCTCCGGGGTGGGTTCGGGTGCCTGGCGGTGCTCGCTGCTCATCGCGGTGCGCGGGCAGCCAGTCTCCAGGGAGATACCTCAGTTGGGGGTCCCGCCCGGCGGGTGCGTCAAGGCTGAGGGAGTTGGCAATTTGGTCATTCACTTGGGGCGACGCGGGCACCCGGGCGCCGGGCCGTAGGATCGGGCCGGGCCGGAGCCGCGTCGCGTCCGTCCGGCCGAGATCCGAGGACTTGATGATGAGAGCTGTCAGCTACCCCGCCTACGGCGCCCCGCCGCGGCTGATCGACCTGCCCGAGCCGGAGTGTCCGTCCGACGGCGCGATCGTGGCGGTCCGGGCCACCGGGGTGTGCCGCTCGGACTGGCACGCCTGGCGTGGGCACGACCCGGTGCCGCTGCCGATGGTGCCGGGCCACGAGTTCGCCGGGGTCGTCCACCAGGTCGGCGAGCGGGTGACCGGCTTCCGTCCCGGTGACCGGGTCACCGCGCCGTTCGTGAACGGCTGCGGCCACTGCACCTGGTGCCGCACCGGTCAGGCGCAGGTCTGCCCGGAGCAGACCCAGCCCGGCTTCACCCATCCCGGCTCGTTCGCCGAGCAGGTGGTGGTGCGGGCGGCCGACTTCAACCTGGTGCGGCTGCCATCGCAGGTCGACTTCGTCACGGCGGCCGCGCTCGGCTGCCGGTTCGCCACCTCCTACCACGCCCTGACCGCCCAGAGCCGGCTGGCGGCGGGGGAGTCGCTGCTGGTGGTCGGCTGCGGCGGGGTGGGGCTCTCCGCTGTGCTGGTGGGACGGGCGCTGGGCGCCCGGGTGCTGGCCGTTGACCCCTCGCAGGCGGCCCGGACGCGCGCTGCCGAGCTGGGCGCCGAGCCGCTGGCCACGGCCGATCCGGACCTCGTTCACGACCTCACCGACGGCGGGGTTCAGGTCAGCCTGGACGCGGTCGGCTCGGCGGCCACCGCAGCCGCGGCGGTGCGCTCGCTGCGGCGGCGCGGCCGGCACGTCCAGGTCGGGCTGATGCTGGGCGACAACGCCCAGGCTGCCCTGCCCTGGTCGGAGGTGGTGGCCCGGGAACTGGAGGTGGTCGGCAGCCACGGCATGGCCGCGGCGGACTACCCGAGCCTGCTGGACCTGATCGTCACCGGCCGGCTGGATCCGGCGCCGCTGGTCGGCCGGGTGGTCGACCTGGCGCAGGCCGGCGCGGAGCTGATGGCGCTGGACGAGCCGGTCGCCGCTGCCGCCGGCATCGTGGTCGCCCGGGTGGCCAGCCAGTAGCGCCCGCTCCCCAGGGGTGGCTCTCGGTCGCGGAGGGCGCGTTGCGCGGCCTGCGGCCTCAGTGCTGCCGATGGGCGGCGATCCGCTCCCGGAACCACTCCGCGGCGAGCTGCGCGGCCGCCAACGGGTCATCGACCTCCGCGTCGAGGCCGTCCGGCTCGTGGCTGCCCACCCCGGCCTGCTCGGCCCGGACGCCGTCGTCCCAGTTCAGGAAACTGGGGCTGCGGCCACCCAGTAGCCGGGCGCCGTCGTAGTCGCAGCGCAGCGTGGTGTGGATCACCCCGACGTCCGGGATGTCGTAGCTGGCGATCATCCACAGCGAACCGTCGGCGTCCTTGTGGTACCAGTCCCGGACGCCGGGCACCAACTCCTCGAGGGCATCGAAGAAGATCTCCTCGGCCTCCGTCGGGTCTTCGTCGCGCACCCCGCCAGTCTTCCACGCGCCACCGCGGACTCAAGGCCCGATGGCCGGCCGGGGTCAGGCGGCGAACCAGCCGCCGGGGCCCACCGAGGTCCCCAGCCGGGGCACGTACTGGTCGAAGTAGACCCGGGCGATCAGTTCCCGCCGGCTGCGCACCGATGCCTTGTCGAAGATCGCCTTGAGGTGATCCTGCACGGTCCACACCGACAGGTGCAGCTGGCTGCCGATCTCCTTGGTGTCCAACCCCTGCAGCACCAGCGCCACCACGTCGCGTTCCCGGACGGTGAGCCCGAAGGCAGCCACCACCAGCGGGACGACCTCCGGCGGCCGGGCCTCCTCGATGGTCACCACCACCTCGCCGTGGACGCCGTCGCGGGCGCTCAGCGGGGTGGCGTGCAGCACCAGCCACAGGCCGCTGGCGGTGCGGATCCGGGCCCGTGGCGGACTCGGCCACTCGCCACGGGCGTACCGCCGGGCGGCGCCCACCAGCGAGCCGATCACCCCGGTCGGCGGGGTGTGGGTGCGGCCCAGCGCCAGTTCGTCCAGCCACCGGTCGGCGCCGGAGTTGACCTGGACGACGGCGTCGTCGCGGCCGATGATCATCACCGCCGGCCCGACCGGCGAGTCGGCCGGCGCCACGGCGGCCAGCGAGACCAGCAGCCCGCCTCGCACCCCGGCGCCCATGGTGGCCGAGAGCGAAGCCAGGAAGGCGATCTCGCCGGGGTCGAAGGGCCGGTCGTCCACCGCCCGGAAGAGAGCGGCCGCGCCCCACAGGTGGCCGCGATCCAGGCAGAGGGCGCGCAGTTCGTCGCCGTAGCCGAAGCTCGGCCGGATCAGCTCGGAGACCCGGCGGGAGTCCTCCGGATGCCCGGCGGTCAGGTCATGGACGCCGGTCGCGGCGACCCCCTCGTCCGCCATCTTGGCGAAGGCGGTCGCCTCGTCCCCGCCGTATTCCAGCAGGCCCCAGTCGTGGTCGCGTTCGTTGCGGCCGGCGAGGTCGCCGTACTTACGGGTGCCGGTGAGCAGTCGGGTGGCCGGATCGACGGAACTGAAGCAGGCGCCGACGAAGGGCACGGCGCGCTGCAGCGAGGTCAGGGCTTCGGCGAGAAAGGCGTCCAGGTCGAGGCCGCCGTGAGCCACCACCTCGACGTCGCGGCGCACACGTTCGGCCAACAGTCCACTGGGCATGCCAGCCATTGTGCGCGTCCGGGGCCGGTTCCGGAATCCCAGAACCCTGGGGGAGTAGTACTCCCCCCGAGGCCGGAGCCGGGATCGCCCGGTCGCCGGGGATGGTGACCGGGACGGCCAGCGGCCACGGTTGAGACCATGACGGACCTCACCATTCCCGCCCAGCGACCAGTGGGGGATGACGGCCTGCTGCTGCACGAGGGGGATCCCCTCGCCCAGCTGGCACTGGCGGTCGAGAACCTGGAGCGGGTACTGGCGGCGTCCGGCCACCTGCCGGCCGAGCTGGTCACCGTCTCGGTCAGCACCACCGCGCGCTCCCTCTTCGCTGAGGCCGCGGAGGTGCTGGCCGAGCACCTCGCCGAACACGGCGCCCACCCCGAGATCGTCGTCTCGCAGGTGCCGTGGCTCGGCCAGGCAGGCATGACCGTCGCGGTGGCGGCGACCGTCCGCACCGCTCGAACCACGTTTCCCAGGGAGGAACCCTTGACCACCACCGAATTCACCGCCGGCGCCGAGCTCCGCAGCCTGTGCCAGGGCCACGTCCATTTGCCCGGCGAGCCGGGCTACGACCGGGCCCGGACGCCGTGGGCCGTCCACATCGACCAGCGACCGGCGGCCGTGGCCGTGCCCCGCACCGCGCAGGAGGTGGCCGACCTGGTCCGGGCGGCGGCTGCGGTCGGGCTGCGGTTCGCCCCGCAGAGCAGCGGTCACGGCGCCGGCCCGTTCCTCGGCCGGGATCTGTCGGACGCGGTGCTGGTCCGGCTGCACGAGCTCACCGGGGTGAGCATCGATCCGGGCCGGCGGCTCGCCCGGGTGCTGGGCGGCACGCTGTGGCAGCAGGTGATCGAGGCCGCGGCCGGCCACGGGCTGGCCGCACTGCACGGGTCCTCGCCGGACGTGGCGGTGGCCGGCTACACCCTGGGCGGCGGACTCTCCTGGTACGGCCGGCAGTACGGCCTGGCCGCACATCACCTGCGGGCGGTGGAGATCGTGCTCGCCGACGGCCGGCTGATGCGGGCCGACGCCGAGCAGGAGAGCGAGCTGTTCTGGGCGGTCAAGGGCGGCGGCGGCAGCTTCGGCATCGTCACCGCGCTGGAGTTCGACCTGCTGCCGATCCCGGACGTCTACGCCGGCATGCTGCTCTGGCCGGCCGAGCGGGCGCGGGAGGTGGCCCACGCCTGGGCGGAATGGACCCGGTCCGCGCCCACCACCATCACCACCTCGCTGCGGCTGATGAGCTTCCCGCCGCTGCCGGAGTTGCCGCCCTTCCTGCGCGGCCGCCGGGCGGTGGTGGTCGATGGGGCGGTACTCGGTTCCGACCAGGAGGCCGAGCGGATCCTGGCCCCGCTGCGCGAACTCGGGCCGGAACTGGACACCTTCGGCCGGGTGCCGGCGCCGGCGGTCTCCCGGATTCACCTGGATCCCGAGGGCCCGACCCCCTCGGTCACCGATTCGGTGCTGCTCGCCGAACTGCCCAACGAAGCGGTGGACGCGCTGCTGGCGGTCGCCGGCCCCGACTCCGGCACCAGCCTGTTGGCCGCCGAGATCCGGCACCTCGGTGGCCGGCTGAAGCAACCGGCGGACGCCGCGCTGGCCTGCCTGGACGGCGACTACCTGGCCTTCTTCGTGGCGATCGCCGCCACCCCCGAGCTGGGCGCGCTGGGCCGGGCGGACGCCGCGCGGGCCGCCGCGGGGCTGGCCGGCTGGGCCAGTGGCGGGCGCTACCTGAACTTCGATGACAACGCGGTGGAGGTGGCGGCGGGCTACTCGTCGCAGGCCTGGCAGCGGCTGCAGGCCGTGCGGGCCGCGGTCGACCCCGAGCGGCGCTTGCTGGCCAACCACGTTCTCTGAGGCGAGGCGGTGGGCGCCGTCCTATCCTGAAACGGACGGCGGCAGCGGGCGGCCGTCCCGACGTCCGAACCGGAGTGGCCATGACGAGCAGCCTTCGTGGATTGCTGTCCTGGCTGGGCGCGGCGATGCTGCTCGGTGGCTGCGCCACGGCGACGCCGTCGCCTTCGGGCTCCGCGGCGCCCACCGCCCGGCCGATACCGTCCGCCACCTCGGCCGAGCCGATCCGGCAGGACCGGCTGAACATCAGCTTCACCTCCCGGGACGGCCTCAGCTCCCGCTATCACGCCTACCCAGCCGACGCGCCCGAGCCCGCCGGGCTGCTGCTCTGGCTGCACGGCGATGGCGCGTGGGAGTTCGAGCATCCCGACGATCCGTATGTGATGGGCGGCCCGGACGGCGTCCTGGCGGTGGGCAGGGCGCACGGCTACGTGGTGGTCTCGGCACTGGCTCCGGACGACCGCGGGACCGTCACCTGGTGGGAGAACGGAGTGGCCAACGCCGACTACCTGGCCGATCTGCTCGACCAGCTCAGCGACCACTACGCCCTCGACAACTCCGACATCGTCCTGGCCGGGTTCTCCGGCGGTGCGCAGTTCATCACCCAGTACTTCCTGCCGGAGTACTCCGGCCGGCTCGCCGGTGGCGGGTCGATCGTCTTCGGTGGCGGTGGAGCTCCGGTCACGCCGGCACAGCAGCCCTGGAACCCGGACCTGCCGAAGTCCTTCTTCATGCACTGGGCAACCGGGGAGCTGGACGATGCCGAGCACTCCGAGGAAGGCTACGAAGCGCTCGGGTACGCCAAGGCGGGCGAGGCGTTCTACGCCGACCTCGGCTACCCGACCAGCCACGAGTGGATCGACGGCAGGGACCACGTGATCGACGGCCTGTTCGGCGGCATCGTCGACCGCCAGCTACGACGGCACGGCCGGCGGTGACCGGGCCGGCTACTCGGGCAGCACCTCCAGCAGCACCCGCAGCGTGTTGCCGCCCATGATGGCGGCGATGTCGTCGTCGCTGAACCCCCGGTTCATCAGTTCCTGGGTGATCAGCGCCAGCTGCGAGGTGTCCCAGGCCACGGTGGTGGCACCGTCGAAGTCACTGCCCAGCGCGGCGGTCTGGATGCCCCCCACCTTCACCACGTGCTCGATCGAGTCCACCACCGCCTTGGGGGAGAGCTCGCACACCGCGGCGTCCCAGTAGCCGATCCCGACCACGCCACCGGTTCTGGCGATGCCCCGGATCTCATCGTCGGTGAGGTTGCGGTTCACCTCGCAGATCGCCTGGACGCCACCGTGGCTGGCCACCACCGGCCGGGTGGCCAGCTCCAGCATCTCGGCGATCGCCGGGTGGCTGGCGTGGGCGACGTCCACCACCATGCCGAGGCGCTCCATCTCGGCGAACACCTGCCGGCCCAGCGGGGTGAGCCCGCCCTTCTGCTCGCCGTGCATCGAGCCGGAGACCTCGTTGTCGAAGAAGTGGGTGTAGCCGGCCATCCGGGCACCGGCGTCGAACAGCGGCTGCAGCTTGGCGAAGTCGCCCTCCAGGTTCTGCAGCCCCTCCAGCGAGAACAGCGCACCGACCACGTCCTGACCGGCCTCCCGGTCGGCCACCAGCTGCTCCAGGTCGCCGCGGGTGGTGATCAGCCGGAGCGCGCCAGCGGAGCGGTCGGCGGCGTCCCGCAGCTTCTCGGCGTGGTAGCGGGAGCGCTCGAAGATGCTGAACCAGGTGCGCGGCGGCTGCAGCTGGGCGAAGGTGAGCAGCGTGATGTTGTCGGTGTCGGCGGAGTTGGCGTCGTAGTTCTGGCCCCGCGGCGTCTTGGAGACGGACGAGAACACCTGCAGTCCGACATTGCCCTGCTGCAGTCGCGGCAGATCCATGTGGCCGCGGTCGGCGCGCTGCAGCGGATCCCGCTGCCACATCAGGGTGTCGGAGTGCAGGTCGGCCACGAACAGGGTGCGGTGGAGCGCGCGAGCCTGCTCGCTGACCGGCGGCAGCTCGACCTGCTGCACCTGGTTCATGCTCGACTCCACGATCGCCGGGGCGAGCGCGAAGAATCCGGCGCCGCCGGCCACCAGGACGACCACCGCGCCCAGCGCCACCCGGCGGATCCAGCGATGCTTGGCCATGCGGCAACTCCTTCGTCCCGGGACACGGGGACGGTTCCGGCGTCCCACCTGGTGCGTGGTCGCCCATCATTCCAGGGACGCCTCCCACCGACGACCACCGCCGGACGTCCATGGACACCGAACCCGCCACCGGGTGTGGCAGGGTGGCGGGGTGACAGTGATCCCACCCGCCCCCGGTGAGCCCCGGCGTCCGCACGGCCCGCGGGATCCCGGCGATGCCTGGGTGGAGGCCCCCGACGGCACCCGGTACTGGGGACGGTTCGGCGCCGCCGGCCTGCTCGCCCTCGATCCGGCGCGCGGCGTCCTGCTGCAGCACCGGGTCAGCTGGAGCCATTTCGGCGACACCTGGGGGCTGCCGGGTGGCGCGCTGCATCAGGGGGAGCCGGCCGTGGTGGGCGCGCTGCGGGAGGCCACCGAGGAGGCCGGCGTGCCGGACGATGCGCTCCGTCCGCGACTGGTCAGCGTGCTCGATCTCGGCTACTGGTCCTACACCACCCTGGTCGGGGAGGTGACCGTGCCCTTCGAGCCGACGATCAGCGATCAGGAGAGCCACGCCCTGGAGTGGGTGCCGGTCGAACAGGTGGCCGATCGTGACCTGCACCCCGGCTTCGCTGCCGCCTGGCGGCATCTGCGTCCGGCGCTCGCGGTGCGTCCGGTGATCGTGGTGGACGCCGCGAACGTGGTCGGCTCGGTGCCGGACGGCTGGTGGAAGGACCGGGCCGGCGCCACCCGGCGGCTGCTGCACCGGCTCGGGCGGCTGGCCGGGCAGGGAGTGCCGGCTTCCGCGCTGGACCTGGACGAGGACAGCTGGTTCCCGGAGTGGACGGCGGTGGTCGAGGGCAGGGCCCGCTCGGTGGCGGACCAGTCCGCGGTGGAGGTGGTGCGCGCCGAGGGTTCCGGCGACGACGCGATCGCCGCGCAGGCCGGGCGGCTGGTCGGGCTGGGACGGACCGTGACGGTGGTCACCAGCGACCGCGGCCTGGCCGACCGGGTGACCGGGGCCGGCGCACGGGTGCGTGGCGCGGGCTGGCTACTGGAGCTGCTCGGCCCGAGCTGAGCCGCGGGAGACGTCCCCGGCGGTCAGCCGGCGAGGTCGAGCTCGACGATCGCCAGGTCGGGCTTCGGGCGGGCCACCTCGTGGAAACCGGCCGCCAGGAAGGTGGACAGCACGCCGTGGAAGAGGTCGTTGGCGCGCCGCTCGGTCACCGCGGTGTCGATCGGATAGGCCTCGATCGCGCGGGCGCCGTGGGCCCGGGCGTGGTCGATGGCGGCCGCCAGCAGCCGGGCGTTCAACCCCTGGTTGCGGTGTTCCCGCCGGGTGACGAAGCAGCTCACCGTCCAGACCCCCGGATCGTCCCAGGGTTCGGGGGAGTGCGGCGCGATCGCGCGGCTGCGGGCCAGCCGGACGTGGCCGGGGCGCGGACCCACCCGGACGAAGCCCACCGCCTCACCGTGGGCGTAGGCGAGCAGCGCCGGAGCGGGTTCGGCGGCCAACTCCGCCCGGAGCAGTTCCTGTCGGTCGGGTCGCCGGGTGCGGTTCCACTCGGCGTTGCTGATCATCCACCACTGGCACTGGCAGCCACGGCCGTCGCCGCCGCCGGCGAGCGCGTGCTGGACATCCTCGAAGCGTTCCGCGGTGGCCGGTTCGATCGTGATCGTGGACATGTTCCGAACCGTACGCCGCGGCACTGACAATCGGAATGGAACCCGGTCAGCCCGACGCCGGACGCCGGCTCGCGACGCTCCGGGCGCGCCAACCACCCCAGCCCACCAGCGCCGCTGCCACCCCGGCGAGGATCAGACCGGCCAGCGTGGCGCCGGTCTGGAAACCGGCCGCCTGCGAAGGTGTCCAGCTGCCGGTGGTCAGGCCATCGGTGACCAGCGCCGCCAGGACGGTGCCGGCGATCGCCAGCCCGACGCCGTTGGCGACTTCGGTGGCGGTGTCGGTGAGGGCGGCGCCGATCGTGGTGCGGTTCTCCGGCAGCCCCCGCAGAACGTTGGTCGCGGCAACCACCCCGACCACCCGCAACCCCGCCGCCACCAGCACCAGCGCGATCGCCACCCAGAGATAGCCGAATCGGTTCAGCACGCCATAGACCGCCAGGCCGGCGACCACGGTGACCGCGCTGAGCCAGGCCGCCCGGTTCATCCCGACCCGTTCAACGAAACGGGGGACGAGGCCGCCGCCGGCGATCAGCACCACCACCTGGGGGAGCAGACCGAGGGCCGCCGCCGCGGGCGTCCAGCCCCAAGCCAGCTGCAGTTGCAGCGTGACGAGGTAACCCAGCCCGGCGGTGGCCAGTCCGGCGGCGGCCTTGAAAGCCAGGCCGCTGGCCACCAGCGGACGGGCGACCAACTCGAGGTCGATCAATGGATGAGCTGTGGCGCGCTCTCGAATCACGAAGCCCAGCCCCGCCAGCGCCGCGGCGCCGGCGCTGGCCCACGCCGCCCAGGACCCGGTGCCCTGGTCGACGAACAAGGTGGGTGCGATCAGCGCGAACCCGACTGTCGTGGCCCCCAGCGCCGCTCCCGGCAGATCGATCGGCGCCGGGTGCAGCTCGGAAGGCCGGTCGGCCTCGATCCCGACCCGAATCCCGATGATCGCCAGTCCCGCGATCGGCACGTTCATCAGCAGCAGCGACTGCCAGGGCGCAATCGCCAGGATCAGGCCGCCGAGGGTGGGGCCGATAGCCAGGCCGACCAGTCCGACGGTCGAGATCAGGGTCAGCGCGCGGACCCGCAGTTGGTCATCGGCGAACAACCGGAAGGCGAGTGCTGCCGACCCGGGCGTGGTCATCGCGGCGGCCACTCCCATGACGGTCCGGACGGCGACCAGTTGGCCGGCCGTGCCGACCACGGCGGTGGCCAGACTGGCCAAACCGAGCAGCGCCAGGCCGGCGAGCATCAGCCGCCGGCGGCCGAACCGGTCGGCCAGCGCGCCGAAGACGAGCATCAGCCCGCCGAACACCACCGCGTAGGCGCTGGTCACCCATTGCAGCGCGGTTGCCGAGGCGTGCAGCTCCCGTCCGATGGTCGGCAGCGCGACGGTGAGGATGGAGTTGTCCAGCATCTCGAACAGGAACACCGCCGAAAGCCCGGTGAGAGCCACCCAGGCCGCCCGCAACGTCCGGGGTGGGCCGGCCACGCCGGCCTCGCTGCGCAGGGTGTGGCGTGCGGTGGTCATGTGGTCCTCTCAAGGGCGGAAGGGGGCTGGCCGCCGTAGCGGCCCGGCACGAACGCTGTTCGTGACACGAACAGCGTTCTATAACGGAACGGCGTTCGTGTCAACTGCTAGGCTTCCGCTCATGCAGGGCGAAACGGGCAGGGCGATAGCCGACGACCGCTGGGCCGAGCGGTTGGCTGCGCTGACCCGACCGGAGCGGGCACGACCACCGAAGCCACCCCTCTCCGTGGAGCGGATCGTCGATGTCGCGCTGGAGTTGATCGAGGCCGATGGCTTCGAGGCATTGACCATGCGACGGGTGGCGACCGTCCTGCAGACCGGTCCGGCCTCCCTCTACGCGCACGTCCGCAACAAGGCCGACCTGGACGATCTGCTGATCGGCCGGCTGTGCTCCCGCGTCAACCTGCCGACCCCCGACCCCACTCGCTGGCCGGAGCAGCTGCTTGACGTCTGCCGGCAACTACGGGATCAGTTCCTGCGCTATCCGGGGGTCTCGCAAGCCGCCCTGGCGGCCATGCCCACCAGCATCGACACCCTTCGGATCAACGAGGGGATGCTGGCCATCCTGCTGGCCGGGGGAGTCGCCGCGCGGTCCGCCGCCTGGGCGATCGACGCTGCCTACCTGTACGTCGCGGGGTACAGCCTGGAGGCCTCGCTGCGCGATCGTGACGCCGCTGGCCGGGGCGGACGCGAGCCGCTGGCCGCTGCCGAACGACTGCGGATGCTACCGGCCGACCGCTTCCCGAACACGGTCGCGCACGCCGCCGAACTGACCTCGGGAGCCGGGCACGAACGTTTCGACTTCACCCTCGATCTGCTGTTCCGCGGCCTGGCCTCCGACTAGCCACCTCCAGAGGAGTCCCCATGTCCACCTACACCCATGGCCATCACGAGTCGGTGCTGCGCTCGCACCGCTGGCGGACCGCCGCGAACTCGGCGGCCTACCTGCTGCCACACCTGGGCCCGGAGCAGACCCTGCTCGACATCGGCGCGGGACCGGGGACGATCACCGCCGACCTGGCCGGCCTGGTCGGCTCGGTCACCGCCGCCGAGGTCAGCGACGAGGTGCTGCAGCTCGCCCGCGACGAGATCGCCGCCCAGGGGTTGACCAACGTCAGCTTCGACGTCCAGGACGTCCACCGGCTCAGCTACCCCGACGACTCCTTCGACGTGGTGCACGCCCACCAGGTGCTGCAGCACGTCGCAGACCCCGTGCTGGCCCTGACCGAGTTGGCCCGGGTGACCCGGCCGGGCGGCCTGGTGGCGGTCCGGGACAGCGACTACGCCGCCTTCGCCTGGTACCCGCTGCTGCCGGCGCTGGACCGGTGGCTGGAGCTCTACCGGACGATCGCCCGGATCAACGGCGGCGAACCGGACGCCGGGCGCCGGCTGCTCAGCTGGGCCCACCGGGCAGGCCTGACCGAGGTCACGCCGTCATCGAGCACCTGGTGTTACGCCACCGCCGAGGACCGGCGGTGGTGGGGTGGGCTGTGGGCGGAGCGGATGACCAACTCGGCGATCGCGCGTCAGTTGGTGGCCGCCGACCTGACGTCGGAGGGCGAGTTGGCCGGGATCGCGCAGGGCTGGCTGGACTGGGCGGCCGAGCCGGACGGCTGGTTCTCCGTCCTGCACGGCGAGATCCTCTGCCGAGTCCAGCCCTAGCCCGCCGCTACAGCTTCTCCGCGAAGAACGGGACGATCCGCTTCAGCGCCTCGCCCGCGCCCACCGGCTGGTCGTACAGGTCGTAGTGCGAGACACCCGGAAGCACCAGCAACTCCTTGTCCTTGGACGCCGCGCGCCGGTAGATCTCCTGGCCGTCGCGGTAGGCGCCGAACGCACCCTGCTTGTCGCCGATCACCACCAGCAGCGGCTGGTCGAGCAACTCCTCCGCCAGGTGGAAGGCATCCCAGCCGAGCGCGGAGGCACCGTGGGCGGCCTCGAACAGCACGCAGCCGTTGGCCTGCTCGCCGCGGGGGGTGCGGTAGTAGTCGAAGGCTTCGATCACGTCGATGTCGCCCACCGCCTGGGCGCCCTCCGCAGTGGGCGGCAGCACGCCGTTGATCTGGCTCTCGGCCCCGCGCACCTCGGCGGTACGCTGCGCGCCGATGCCCTGCAGGGCGGCGATCAGGCCACCGCCGTAGGCGGCATTGTCGCGCTGCATCCGGCCGAAGTTCACGCCGGTGACCGAGACCACCGCCTTGAACCGCTTCTCGGTCTTGGCGACCGCCAGCGAGTAGCCGCCGCCACCGCAGACCCCCAGCACGCCGATCCGGTCGGCATCGACGTAGGGCAGGGTCACGAGGTAGTCGACCACCCGGCGGAAGTCCTCCACCCGCTGAGCGGGATCCTCCAGGAAGCGGGGAGTGCCGCCGCTGGCGCCCTGGAAGCTGGCGTCGAAGGCGATCACCACGTTGCCGGCATCGGCCAGCGCGGTGGCATAGATATTGCCGGCGCACTGCTCCTTGCAGCTGCCGATCGGGTGCGCACAGACGATGGTCGGGTAGCTCGCGGACTCGTCGAAGTCCGCCGGCAGGTAGAGGTCCGCCGCGATGTCCCAGTACATGTCGGGGTTGCGGAAGGTGACGTGCTGAATGGTCGGCATGATGGCTCCTGGTCGCTAGGGGGTTCGAGGGAGATGCCTCCAGCCTGCCCGAGCGCGGCAGCCGCAGCCAGACCCGGTTCTTTCCTAGGAAAGAACCTGCCTAGGAAAGATCGGACCCGAGGTGGCTCAGCCGCGCCAGGCGACGCTGGGTGGCCGAGCCGGGCTCGGCGGAGTTCAGCACCAACTGCTGCTGATGGTCGCCGGCGTAGCGGAAGATCTCCCAGTCCAGGGTGAGTTCGCCCACCACGGGATGGTCCAGCACCTTGGTGCCGAAATCCTGTCGGGCGACATTGCGGGCCGCCCACCACTGACCGAACTGACGATCGGCGATCGAGAGCTCGCCCACCAATGTGGAGAGCTGGGGATCGGAGGGGTTGGCCACCGCCTCACGGCGCAGGATCGCCACGCAGGAGCGGGCGACCGAGGCCCAGTCGCGGAACAGCGTCCGCATCCGGGGGTCGGTGAAGACCAGGCGGACGTAGTTCAGCTCGCGGGCGGTCAGCTCGTCGAAGTCCAGGTACACCTTCGCGGCCAGCGGATTCCAGGCGAGAATGTCGGTCCGCGGCCCCAGCACGATGGCCGGCGTCTCGGTGAGTTGGTCCAGCAACCGCCGCACCTGGGGACGGACGCCGACCCCCTGCCAGCCGCCGGCGGCCGCCGCGGTTCCGCGGCTGCGCGAAGGCTTGGCGGCGTGGGCGGCGAGGCTGCCCAGGTACTCGGCCTGGTCGGCGTCCAGCCGAAGAGCGTGAATGAGCGAGGCCAACACCGACTCGGAGGGAGCCAGCCGTCCCTGCTCGATCCGGGCGTAGTAGTCCATGCTGATCCGCGCCAGTTCCGCCACCTCGTCGCGGCGCAGCCCAGGCACCCGGCGCCGCTGGGTACCCCGGTGCACACCGACCTCGCTGGGCGCGAGCTCGGCCCGGCGGGTGCGCAGGAAGGCACCCAACTCGCGTAGCTGGGGCGAGGGGTTGGTTGCGAGCGCCATGTCACTATCCTAGGCGGAACCGTCGTCCGGCGATCCGGGCTTCGTCGGTTGCCGGTCGCCCAGGCGGGGACGCGATGCCCGTCCGGCATCCTTGACGGCCTCCCGGGCGGGGTATACGGTTACGTCGAATCATCGGATTGCTACTCCCTTCCGGGAGGCATCACCTGCACAGTGGGGTGCCGTTCAATCCGATCCGCCACTCCATCGAAGCGCTCCAGTACCGGGCTTGCACGAGGGGGTGGATATGAGAGCAATCAAGAAGATCAACAACAACGTCGCGCACTGCCTCGACGGCAACGGCAACGAACTCGTCGCGGTCGGCCGGGGGATCGGCTTCCCGGCGATGCCCTACGAAGTCGATCTGGCCAGGGTCACCATGACCTTCTACCGGCTTGACGAGCCTCTGCTGTCCCTGGTGCAGCAGCTGCCCGGCGACGTGCTTCTGGTGTCAGCCGACGTGGTTCAGGAGGCGCGGCGGCTGCTGCCGGTCAGCTTCAACGCGAACCTGGTGGTCAGCCTGGCCGATCACATCAACTTCGCGATCCTCCGGATGAAGAAGTTCCGCGACGTCAAACTTCCGTTCTCGCACGACATCCAGCACTTCTACCCGCGGGAGACGGCGATCGGACGCTACGCGGTGAAGCTCGTCCAGCGGCAGCTTCAGGTCACCCTGCCGGAAAGCGAGGTCACCGCGATCGCCATGCACGTGATCAACGCCGAGGAGACCAACGAGCCCGGCGAGGCGATGGCGCGGGCGGAGGTGCTGATCGAGAAGGCGATGAAGCGCATCGAGGTTCTGATGGACACCGCTGTCGACCGGGCGGGCGTCAGCTACAACCGGTTCGTCACCCACCTGCGGTACTACATCACCCGGATCGGCGAGCACCAGCAGGTGACCGACGACACCGCCCGGCTGATCGATCCGGTCAAGGCCGACCATCCGCAGCTGTACCAGTGCGCGCTGGAAGTCGGCGACCTGATCAGCCGCGACTACGGCACCACCACCACCGAGAGCGAGATCCTCTACCTCGCCCTGCACATCAACCGCATGCTCAACGACTCCGTGATCGACAGCTGAGGAGGCAGCCGACCAACCACCGAGAAGGCACATCCAGCTGACGGATTGTCACTCCCACCCGGAGGCATCACCCGAAGCGGACCAGGCATCGACCCTGGCCACTTCGGGTTTTCGCGTCTATCGGGCCGAAACCACCGGCCACGCCAAGCAACGAAAGAAAGGAACGACGATGGCGAATCCAAAGAAGGAGCGGTTCCACGCGACCGCGGAGAGAATCCTGGCCGAGGTCGGCGGGAAGGAGAACGTCGCCAGCGTGCAGCACTGCATGACCCGGCTACGGTTCAACCTCAAGGACGAGAGTATCTCCGACACCGAGGCGATCAAGCGGATCCCCGGCGTCGCCGGCGTGATGGCCTCCGGCTCGGAGTACCAGGTCATCATCGGGCTCGAGGTCGGCGAGGTCTACGCCGAACTCTGCGACATCGGCGGCTTCCAGAAGAGTACGACGATCAGCGAGAACCTGGATCCGAAGGCCACCACCACCCGGACGAGGATCACCCCGGCCGGTCTCGGCTCAGCGCTGCTGAACGCACTCTCCGGAAGCCTCACTCCGCTGATCCCGGTGATCATGGCGGCCTCGCTCGTCCGGCTGATCGGCATGCTGCTCGGCCCGCAGATGCTCGGCCTGCTGCCCGAGACCCACGACTTCATCGTGCTGTGCACCTTCGTGGCGGACGCTGGGTTCTACTTCCTGCCCTTCATCGTCGGCTACACCGCCGCCAAGTACGCCGGCCTGACCCCGGTGCTCGGCATCTTCATGGCGGGCGTGTTCATGCACCCGACCATGATGCAGATGGCCGCTGACGGCACCCCGTTCACCGTCTTCGGCATCCCTGCCGCGCCGCAGAACTACTCCACCACGATCTTCCCGATCCTGCTCAGCGTGTGGTTCATGTCCTACGTCGAGAAGCTGGTCAACCGCTATCTTCCGGCGCTGTTGCGTACCGTGCTGGGCGGGCTCATCACCGTACTGATCACCCTGCCGGTCGCGTTGTGCGCGCTCGGGCCGTTGGGCGGGTTCCTCGGCACGCTGCTCAACGACGGCCTGCTGGGGCTGGCCGGCAGCGGCGGCCTGGGGGCCGTCCTGGCCACGGCCATCATCGGTGCGCTGTGGCAGTTGCTGGTGCTCACCGGCATGCACCACGCCCTGATCGCCGCGTTGGTCGCGTTCTTCGCCTCCAACGGGCAGGAGGGCGTCATCATGCCCGGCCTGCTCGCCGCCGGGGTGTCGGTCTACGGCATGGTCTTCGGGTTCCTGCTGCGGGTGAAGGACCCCGAGGAGCGCAGCCTGTGCGTCGGGTACCTCACGGCGGGCCTGCTGGGCGGGGTGACCGAGCCTTCGATGTACGGCGTCGGCATCAAGTACCGGCGGCCGATGATCGGCATGATCCTGGGCGGCCTGGTCGGCGGCCTGCTGCACGCCATCCTCGGCGTGAAGGTGTACACCTTCGTCCCGATCGCCAACTTCTTCCTGTTCGCCAACTACGCCGGCGGCCCGACCTCGAACCTGGTGCTCGGCGTGATCGTGGTGATCGCCACCATGCTCGCCGCGGCCGCCATCACCTACTTCTTCGGCTTCAAGAAGGACGATCCGCTGCTGCGGAAGCCAGCCGCGGCGCAGCCGGACACCGCGAAGGTCGGTTGAGTGGAAGCCACCCTGCCCACCATCGATCCAGCAAGCTGAAACCAGGAGGGAAAGCAGATGTCAACAGAAGAGACCCTGGCGGTGGTGTTGCACCACGCCAAGGCGATGCGGATCAGCGTGGACGAGATCCTCGCCGACTACGCGCCGGACGCGGTCCTCATCACCAACCTCGTCGACCAGCCCATCGTGGGACATGCCGAAGTCCGACGGCTGGTCGAGGCCACGGAGTTGAAGTCCGCGGACGCACCCCACGCCACGGTCGTGCTGCGCGAGGCCGAGGGCGACTACCTCATGCAGGTGCTGGAGGACGGCGGCCGGACCTACGTGGAGACGTTCGTGGTACGGGAGGGAAAGATCGTCTTCGAGTCGGTGTACATCTCGGAGCGCCGCACGCCCTGACCCGACTGACCTGGCCGTCGGCTCCCGCGGGTCCGCGCCGCGGGGCCGGCGCGGCCTAGGAGTCCGTTCCCAGCCGGTGGGAGGTCTCCAGCATGTCGCGCAGCACGCCGAGGTCGAGGTCGGTCAGCTTGTTCGCGTACAGGCAGGAGACGCTCGTGCTGCACTTGCCCAACGCCGCCAACTGCTCGCCGTAGCGGTCGAAGCCCTCGGAGAAGTAGACGGTCAGCCGGGCCTTGCGCGGACTGAATCCCAGCACCGGCATGTCACCTTCCCGGCCGCTGTCGTAGCGGTAGTGCTGCGACCCGAAGCCGATGATGCTGGGCCCCCACAGCACCGGCTCGACCCCGGAGACGTCGCGCATCAACTCGATCAGGGTCTCCGCCTCGGTGCGGCGGGCCGGGGTGAGGCCGGCCAGGAAGTCCGCCACGCTGGCGTCGGTGGGCTGGGTCTTGTTCTCGGCCATGACGGCAGGGTACGTGGCCGGTCCGGCCGCGGACAGCCCGTCGGCCGGTCGAATTAGTGCTACCGGGCGCTACCTCGCCAGCGCGGCCGCGTCAGCCTCGAAGGCCGCGCCCACCAGACCGCTGTCGTTGCCCAGTTCGGCGCGGACCACCGGCGCCTCCACCTGCAGCAGCGGCAGGAAGCGGTCCGCGTCCTGGCTGATCCCGCCGCCGATGATGATCAGGTCGGGCCACAGCAGGCTCTCGGCGTAGGCCAGGTACTCCTGCAACCGGGAGACCCACTGCGCCCAGGAGAGGTTCTCCCGCACCCGAGCCGCCGCGGACGCCCACGGGCAGCAGTCGAAGCCGTCGATGGTGAGGTGGCCGAGTTCGGTGTTGGGTACCAGGTTGCCGCCGGAGAACAGTCCGGAACCGATCCCGGTGCCGAGGGTGACCACCAGCACCACCCCGTTCTGCCCGCGTCCGGCGCCGAGCCGCATCTCGGCCAGCCCGGCGGCGTCCGCGTCGTTCAACAGAGCGACCGGCGTGCCCAGCACCTCGCGGAACAGTTCATCGCCGTTGGTGCCGATCCACGACAGGTCGATATTGGCCGCGGTACGGACGATGCCGCCGCGCACCACCGCCGGGATGGCCACGCCGATCGGGGCCCCGTCCGGCACCTCGGTGAAGTAGTCGCGCATCTGCCGCACCGCCTCGGCGATCGCCTCGGGGGTGGCCGGCTGCGGCGTCGGGATGTAGTGGCGCTCGGCCGCCAGCTGACCGGTGCGCAGGTTGACCGGGGCACCCTTGATACCGGTGCCGCCGATGTCGATCCCGATCCCGATCCGGTCGGAGCCAGCCGCCAGCAGCGCGCCGGGGGACGGGGTCGGGTCCGCGAAGGGCGGTAGCGACATGCGGGAGTCCTTCCTCATTGAAGTGCATCGGGCCTTGTCAGCGGGTGACTGCGCGACCAGGTGGATTCAGCCGAAAGTATAGGTACAGCGCAGCCGTGCCCGTCGGGAGTTGGCCGAAGATCTCCCTCACCCCGGCGGGACGGCGAGCGCCACAGTCCGCCGCCGGGCTAGACGTAGGCACGCACGCCCCGCTCGGTCATCACCTGGCGGAAGTCGACCAGGTCCTCCTCGTGCAGCGCCGGCACGCCGTCCATCCGGTACTCCCAGCCCAGCAACTCGTACTTGCGTTCGCCGAACTGGTGGAAGGGGAGCAATTGAACCTCGCTCACCCCGATCGGCCGGAGCAGCTCGGCGAAGGCGGCGGCGTCGTCCAGGGAGTTGTTGACGCCGGGGATCACCGGGATGCGGACCAGCACCGGGCCGCCGGCCGCCACCGCGGTGGCGAGATTCTGCAGCGGCAACTCGTTGCTCACCGTCGTCCACTTCTTGTGGAGTTTGCGGTCGTGGTGCTTCACGTCGATGATCAGCAGGTCGACCTGGTCGAGCACCTTCTGGAAGATCGCCGGCGCGGCGTAGCCGGTGGTCTCGATCGCGGTGTGGACGCCCTTCGCCTTCAGCTTGCGGAGCAGCCGGGTGGTGAACCGGTGCTGCACCATCGCCTCCCCGCCCGACAGCGTGACCCCGCCGCCGGACTCCTCGTAGAACGGCAGATCCTGCAGGCAGATCCGGAGCACCTCGTCCAGGGCGTAGTCCCGGCTGTCGTCGACGAAGACGTTCGGGTCGTTGGCGTCCCGCAGTTGCAGGACCTGAAGTTTCCGCGAGTTGGGGTTCGAGCACCAGGCGCAGCCCATCGGGCAGCCCTTCAGGAAGACCACCGTGCGGATCCCGGGGCCATCGTGCAGGGAGAACTTCTGGATATCGAAGACCCGCCCGACATCCTCGCTCATCCCGGCCCTCCATGACTTTCGATCCACAATCGTTGTGGTTTCATACGTAAGAATACTATGATTCGTTATCGAGTCAATGTGGATCGAGAAGGGTGCCTGCCATGGCCGACCGGCGGTCGAGGATGTTGGAGTACGTGATCGACAACGAGCGGGTCGACGTCAGCGAGCTGGCCGGCATGTTCGCGGTCTCGCAGGTGACGGTGCGCAAGGATCTCGACCAGCTGGAGAAGCGCGGCCTGATCCGCCGCGAGCACGGCTACGCGGTGGCGATCGCGCCGGACAATCTGCACAGCCGGCTGGCCTTCCATCACGACCTGAAGCGCCGGATCGCGGCCGCCGCGGCCGAACTGGTGCCCAACGGCGCCACCGTGATGATCGAGTCCGGCTCCTGCTGCGCGCTGTTGGCCGACGCCCTGGGACGCACCAAGCGCGGCGTGACCATCGTGACCAACTCGGCCTTCATCGCCGACTACGTCCGGCCCGCGGCCGGACTCTCGGTCGTCCTGCTGGGCGGCGACTACCAGCCCGAGTCGCAGGTGACGGTCGGCCCGCTGGTGGAGGAGTGCCTGCAGAGCTTCCACGTCGAGCAGCTGTTCGTCGGGATCGACGGCTACACCATCGAGGCGGGCTTCACCGCCCGGAACCACCTGCGGGCCGCGGTGGTGAAGGCGATGGCCAAGCGGGCCGACGAGGTGATCGTGCTGACCGAGTCGCTGAAGTTCCCGCGGCAGGGCGCCGTTCCGCTGCTGCCGGCGAAAGCGGTCAACCGCCTGATCACCGACACCAACCTGCCCGCCCCGCTGCAGGACCAGCTCAGCGGCGCCGGGGTCACGATCAGCAAGGTGCAGGCGGGCTGACACCGCGCCCGAGGCTTCCCGGCAACTTCGCACTCAATCGATCACTTTCGTTCGCAACTACGGTAGTATTCATACGGAACGTCAAGGAGGATTGGCAATGAGCTCGCTGATGGAATCGCCGGTGGTCGTCGAGGAGCCCCACTTCGGCCGTCTCACCCCGCGGATGGCCGCGTGGCGGGAGGAGTTGATGGAGACTCCGCAGTCGGTGTGCGTCGAGCGGGCGGTGCTGACCACGCAGACCTACCGGCAGCATCAGGACGAGCCGATGGTGCTGCGCCGGGCGCTGATGGTGAAGAACGTGTTGGAGAACATGTCGATCTTCATCGAGCCGGCCACCCTGATCGCCGGCAACCAGGCCTCGGCCAACCGCGCCGCGCCGATCATGCCGGAGTACGCGATGGACTGGGTGATCGCCGAGCTGGACGAGTTCGACTCCCGGCCGGGCGACCGGTTCGCCATCACCGAGCGGGCCAAGCAGCAGTTGCGGGAGATCGCCCCCTTCTGGGAACACAACACCCTGAAGGACCGCGGGCTGGCGCTGATGCCGCCGGCCAGCCGGCAGTTCTACGACCTGGGGATCATCCACCCCGAGGGCAACATCACCTCTGGCGACGCGCACATCGCGGTCTACTACGAGCGGGTCCTGAAGGAGGGGCTGGCCGGCTACCGCGCCCGCACCGAGAAGCTGTTGGCCGGGCTGGATCTGACCGACGCCGAGCAGCTGAGGAAGTCCTTCTTCTACCGCGCGGTGCTGATCACCCTGGATGCCGTGGTCACCTTCGCGCACCGGTACGCCGCGCTGGCCGCCGACCTGGCCTCCACCGAACCGGACGACGCCCGCCGCGCCGAACTGCTGGAGATGAGCCGCGTCCTGACCAAGGTGCCCGAACAACCGGCGGAGACCTTCCACGAAGCCGTCCAGGCGGTCTGGCTGGTGCAGTTGAGCCTGCAGATCGAGTCGAACGGTCACTCGCTGTCCTACGGCCGGTTCGACCAGTTCGTCCACCCGTACTACGCCGCCGACCTGGCCGCCGGCCGGATCACCGAGGAGTCGGCCACCGAGCTGCTGACCAACCTGTGGCTGAAGACCATCACGCTGGCCAAGATCCGCAGCTGGTCACACACCCGGTTCAGCGCCGGCGGTCCGCTCTACCAGAACGTCACGGTGGGTGGCCAAACCCCCGATGGCCAGGACGCGGTCAACCCGTTGTCCTACCTGGTGCTGCGCTCGGTGGCGCAGACCAGGCTGCCGCAGCCCAACCTGACCGTGCGCTACCACCGCGGGCTCTCCGACGAGTTCATGATGGAGTGCATCGAGGTGATGCGGCTCGGCTTCGGCATGCCGGCCTTCAACAGCGACGAGATCATCATCCCGTCCATGATCGAGAAGGGTGTGGCCCGCGAGGACGCCTACAACTACTCCGCGATCGGCTGCGTCGAGGTGGCGGTGCCGGGCAAGTGGGGCTACCGCTGCACCGGGATGAGCTTCCTGAACTTCCCCAAGGCGCTGCTCACCGCGATGAACAACGGCGTGGATCCGAAGTCGGGGGAGCGGATCGCCACCCCGGTGAGGCACTTCACCGAGATGACCGACTTCGACCAGCTGATGGAGGCCTGGGACATCACCGTCCGGGAGTTCCAGCGGCACGCGGTGATCCTCGACTCCGCCGCCGACCTGGCGCTGGAGGAGAACGTCGCCGACATCCTGTGCTCGGCCCTGGTGGAGGACTGCCTGGGCCGCGGCAAGCCGATCAAGGAGGGCGGCGCGGTCTACGACTTTGTCTCCGGGCTGCAGGTCGGGATCGCCAACCTGGGCGACTCGCTGGCCGCGATCAAGAAGTGCGTCTTCGAGGACCGCACCATCACCACCGGAGAACTCTGGGACGCCCTGCTGCACGACTTCGAGGGGGTCCGCGGCCAGGAGATCCAGGCCGCGCTGGCGAACGCGCCGAAGTACGGCAACGACGACGACTACGTCGACCAGCTGCTGGTCCGCGCCTACGACACCTGCATCGACGAGATCTTCGCCCACCACAACACCCGCCACGGCCGCGGCCCGATCGGTGGCGGCTACTACGCCGGCACCTCGTCCATCTCGGCGAACGTCCCCCAGGGTGCCTCCACCATGGCCACCCCGGACGGCCGCAACGCCGGCCAGCCGCTGGCCGAGGGCTGCTCGCCCAGCCACGGTGCCGACACCCACGGGCCGACAGCGGTGTTCAAGTCGGTCTCCAAGCTGGACACCGGACGGATCACCGGCGGCGTGCTGCTCAACCAGAAGGTCACCCCGCAGGTGCTGCGCAAGCAGGCCGACCGGCAGAAGCTGATCCTGCTGCTGCGTACCTTCTTCAACCGGCTGGACGGCTTTCACGTGCAGTACAACGTGGTCGACCGCGCCACCCTGCTGGACGCCCAGGCCCATCCCGAGCGGCACCGCGACCTGATCGTCCGGGTGGCCGGGTACAGCGCCTTCTTCAACGTGCTCTCCAAGGCGACCCAGGACGACATCATCGCCCGCACCGAGCAGACCCTGTAATCCACCCCCGGAACGGGGACGTCCGCGCGCCGGGCGTCCCCGTTTCGTATGCTGGCCGGTGGCGCAGAGAAAAAGAGGTGAGCCATGCAGCTCGGGATCTTCACCGTGGGGGACATCACCCCCGATCCCACCACCGGGCGGACGCCCACCGAACACCAGCGGATCCTGGCCGCGGTCGCACTGGCGAAGAAGGCCGAGGAGATCGGCCTGGACGTCTTCGCCACCGGCGAGCACCACAACCCGCCCTTCCACCCCAGCTCGCCGACCACCCTGCTGGGCTTCATCGCCGCCCAGACCGAGCGGATCATCCTCTCCACCGCGACCACCCTGATCACCACCAACGATCCGGTGAAGCTGGCCGAGGACTACGCCGTGCTGCAGCACCTCGCCGAGGGCCGGGTCGACCTGATGCTGGGCCGCGGCAACACCGGCCCGGTCTACCCCTGGTTCGGCAAGGACATCCGCGACGGCGTCCCGCTGGCGATCGAGAACTACGCCCTGCTGCGCCGGTTGTGGCGCGAGGAGGTGGTCAGCTGGGAGGGCAGGTTCCGCACCCCGCTGCACGGCTTCACCCTCGCGCCCCGTCCGCTGGACGACGTGCCGCCGTTCGTCTGGCACGGCTCGATCCGCACCCCGGAGGTCGCCGAACAGGCCGCCTACTACGGCGACGGCTTCTTCCACAACAACATCTTCTGGAAGCTCAGCCACACCCTGCGGATGGTGGAGTTGTACCGGCGCCGGTTCGAGCACCACGGACACGGCCCGGCCGACACCGCGATCGTCGGGCTGGGCGGCCAGTTCTTCATGCGCCGCAACTCCCAGGACGCGATCGACGAGTTCCGGCCCTACTACGACGTCGCTCCGGTCTACGGCCACGGCCCCAGCCTGGAGGAGTTCACCGCCGAGACCCCGCTCACCGTCGGCTCGCCGCAGCAGGTGCTGGAACGCACCCTCTCCTTCCGCGACACCTTCGGCCACTACCAGCGGCAGCTGTTCCTGATCGACCACGCCGGGCTGCCACTGAAGACCGTGCTGGAGCAGCTCGACCTGCTGGGCGAGATCCTGCCCGCGCTGCGCGCCGGCTTCGCCGAGGGACGCCCGGCCCACATCCCCGAGGCGCCCACCCACGCCTCGCTGGTGGCGGCCCGCGACCAGCAGCCGGCGGAGCGTCCGGTGGTGTTGGACGAGGTCACCGGCCGCGCCGCCGAGGACGAATCGGATCTGCTGTGGTGACCATCGCCGTCGTCACCGCCGGCCAGAGCACCCCCTCGGCCACCCGGCTGCTCGGCGACCGGTTGGCCGAGGGGACGGTGTCCGCGCTGGCCGAGTTGGGCGTGCCGGCCGAGCCGGTGTTCATCGAGCTGCGCGAGCTGGCCGCCGACCTGGCTAACCAGGCGCTCACCCGGTTCGCCGGCCAGCGGCTGCAGCAGGCGCTGGACAGCATCGGCCGGGCCGACGGGGTGATCGCGATCAGCCCGATCTACAACGGCTCGTTCACCGGCCTGTTCAAGCTGTTCTTCGACGCCCTGGACGAGGGGGTGCTGGCCGGCCGGCCGGTGCTGCTGGCCGCCACCGGCGGCACCCCCCGGCACTCGCTGGCGGTCGACCACGCCCTGTTGCCGCTGTTCTACTACCTCAAGGCCATCATCGCGCCGCACCCGGTGTTCGCCGCCACCAAGGACTGGGGCGCCGCCGGCGGCAAGCTGGAGAAGCGGATCAGCCGGGCGGCCGGGGCCTTCGCCCCGCTGGTGGCCGGCGCCCGGCCGTCCCGGCCCGACGACCAGCTCGAGGTGATCGACTTCACCGAGTTGCTGGACGGTTAGCGGGATGACGTACCGCTCCACCCCGGAACTGCTGGTGCTGCACGGCGCCCGGGTGCTGGGCGGGCCGTCCGCGGCGGCGATCGCGACCCGGTTCGGTCTGGCCGAGGCCGACGTCCGCGAGCACCTGCTGGACGCCCAGGCCTACGGCTGGGTGAGCCGCTACGACTACTTCGGCGAGACCTGGTCGCTGACCGAGCGCGGCCGGGAGGTCGGCGAACGGCTGCTCGCCGAGGAGTTGGCCGCCACCGGCACGCTCGAGCTGGTCAGCCAGGTCCACCGTGACTTCCTGCCGCTGAACGTCCGCCACGGCATCGCCTCGACCCGGTGGCAGCTCAAGCCGACCCGGTGGGATCCGCGGGCCTTCAACGACCACTCCGACCCGGTGTGGGATCACGAGGTGCTCAGCGAGTTCGAGGCGATCGACGCCGAGTTCGCCGTCCTGGCGGACGAGTTGGCCGCCGCGCTGCAGCGGTTCTACGGCTACGCCCAGCGTCACTCCGCCGCCGTCGCTCGGGCGCGCGCGGGTCAGCTCGCCTGGCTGGACGCGCCGGACCGGGCCTCCTGCCAGCTGGTCTGGATCCAGTTCCACGAGGATCTACTGGCCAGCCTGGGGATCCCGCGGGGGAGCGACGGCTGATGGCGGGAAGCCGCCGCCGAACCTGTTTTCGTCGGGTTGGCTAGCTGTAGGAGGCCACGACGTTGTTGACGGGTGACGGCGTCGCAGATGCTGGTGGCCGTCCGTCGTGCGCACCGTGGGGCCGGTGATAGTTGTAGTGCTGGTTCCAGCGGCCGAGCGGGGTGGTGATCGGCGGCCGGCCAGCGGGATCTCAGTGCGTGTCGGCGGCACGGCGCGGCAGCAGCGGCAGCGTGACCAGGGAGAGCGCGATGCAGCCCAGGACGACGAAGAGGCATACGAGGAGGCCGTGTTCGGCTGAGGTGCGAGCCGCGATCGTGAGGTAGCTGGCGGAGATCAGTGCGGCTCCGATCGCGTTGGCGATCTGCTGTGCACCGTTCAGCGTTCCGCTCGCGCTGCCGGCTTCGGCTTCGCCGATGTCGCCGAGGGCGACGGCGAAGACGGTGCCGAACCCGCACCCCATCCCCAGGCCGCATATGAAGAGCGGGATGGCCAGCAGCCACAACGGCCCGCTGCCGATGAGGATCACCGCGAGGTAGCAGCACACGCCCGCGGCCAGGGTGAGCAACCCGGTCAGCAGGAGGCGCCTGCCGAGTCGCGGGATCAGCGCACGGGTCGAGAAGGACGCCGTGATGATCCCCACCGATGCGGCTGCGGCGATCGCCGCAGCGGGGAGGACGGCCAGCCCGCGACCGATCTGCAGGTACAGGGTCGTGGCGAACAGCAGACCCGCGGTGATCGCGAAGAAGCCCATTCCCACGACCACGCCGGCGATGAAGGAGCGATTGCGGAACAGGGAGCGCGTCAACAGCGGCTGACGAGCACCTCGCTGCTGGGCTGCGAACCCGATCAGTGACCCGACACCGAACACGCCGAGGCCAGCGGACAGCCAGGGTGAGGCAGGGGCCTGCAGCAAGGTCAGCGCGGCAAGAACCCCGAGCAGGCCCGCGCTGAGCAGTAGCACCGCGATCGGATCAAGCTTCACCGTCGGGTCGGCTTCGAGACGAGGCAACAATCGGGCCGCGAGCGGGAACAACACGATGGCGACCAGGACGTTCAGGAGGAACACGGCCCGCCATCCGGCGCCGAGTGGGTTCACCGTCATCACGAGGCCGGCGATCACGGGCCCACTGATCGAGCTGACGGCCATGAGAGGTCCGAACAGGCCGAAGACCCTGCCGAGTTCGGAACGCGGGAACGAACGCAACAGCAGGGTGAAGCCCTGCGGAATCAACAAGGCTCCGAAGCAGCCTTGGACAATACGGAAGAACACGATGACGCCAGCCGTGGGCGCAAGCGCACACAGGGCTGATGCGGTCGCGAATCCGCACAGGCCGGTCAGAAACACGCGGTGCGCACCGAAACGGTCGCCCAGACGAGCGCCCAGGATGAGCGCAGAACCGAGCGCGAGCGCATACGAAGCGCCCAACCACGGCGCCACCCACGTCGGAGCGTGGAGGTCTCGAAGGATGGATGGAGCCGCCACGTTCGTGACGGTGGTGCTCAGCAGATCCATGACATCCGCGACAAGAACCGCCGCGAAGATCAGCCAACGAGCAGAGAAGCCCGGATAGGTGTTTTCAGGCACAGCAAACAACTCTCTTCATGAGAGATTGAGACACCCCGACGGGGCGCCATGCTGGCCGGAAGTCCCGACACGGCCGAAGGACCGCTGCACCTTACGAAACTGAGGGTAGCGGTAACGCCTAGCTGGTCGCGAACGCCGTCAACAATCTCCTGGCCAGCAACAGCTAGCCGTGCCGGGTGACGCGATACGCTCCCCAGGCGGCGCCGAGCGAGGCGACCGCCGCCAGCCCGGCGAACCACCAGAGGGCGATCCCGGTGGGCAGCAGCCGGAGCGCCAGCCCGAGGCCGATGACGGGCAGGGCCAAACCGGAGTAGGCCGCCGCGAAGACCAGCGAGGTCTGCCGGAAGCCGGCGGCCGCCGGGGCCGCCGACAGCGCCAGTCGCAGGCTGCTGGCGAAAAGCGCCCCGCTCGTCGCCCCCGCTGCCGTCGAGGCGACCAGCAGCAGCGGCAGGCTGCCGAGTTCCACCCCCAGCGCCACGGCGGTCAGGAAGGTCGCCAGCAGCACCCCGATCGCGGGCAGGGAGAGCCGTGGTGCGATCAGGACGACACCACCGGCGCCGGCGAGGAACACCGCTCCCGCCAGCACGCCGGACAGCCCGGCGGAGCCGAGGCCCAGCAACTCGAGCAGGATGGCGGTGATCGAGCCGAACAGCCCCGTGGTCATGAAGGCGGCGAACGGCCCGAGCACGGCCGCCCACGGCAGGCGGCTCCTGGGCACACTGCCGCCCAGCGGGACTTCCACCGCGGCCGGGGCGCGGTAGCTGACCGAGACGGTCAGCAGGGCGAGGATGGCCACCGCCAGCCCGGCGAACAGCCACTGCAGGTCCGTTGGGGTGGCGACCTGCGCCGCGGCCGGTAGGCCGGACCCCAGGGCGAGGCCGAGGTAGGCGGCGGCGGGGGCGACCAGACGTAGCGCCGCCTGCGCCCGGGAGGGCAGGCCGCCGGCCAGTTCGAGCAGCAGAGCCGTTCCGGAGGCGGCCAGCAGGCCGGCTCCGATGCCGGTAGCGGCCCGCCCCGCCACGAAGCCGGCCACGCCGAGATCCAACGCCAGAATCAGTGCGGCGAGGGCCTGGACGGCCGCGGAGATGAGGTACACCCGCCGGCGCGGCAGTCGAGCCGCGGCGGTGGCACCGATCGCCAGGCCCAGCACCGCCCCCAGCGCGAAGACCGCGAAGGTGACGGTGATCCCGAGCGGATCCAGCCCGAGCTGCGCGGCGATCAGCGGGTAGACCGGCGTCGGAACGGTGGCCACCGACGTCCCCACCACGATGGCGAGGAAGACGCTGGCGGTGCCCACCAGGCTGCGGAACTGTGACATGGCCGGTTCGATGCGATCGTCACCGCGCTGCTTCCCGCCGGTCACCGGCTGGCGGCCGACGGGAAGCAGCAGGCGGTGCTAGAGAACCTCGCCGTTGGAGGCGACCACCGCGCGGTACCAGTCGTAGCTGTCCTTCGGCGTGCGCTTCCCGCTGCCCTGGCCGTAGTCGTCCAGGTCGACGTGGATGAAGCCGTAGCGCTTGCTCATTTCCGACGAGGAACAGCTGACGATGTCGATCGGCCCCCACGGGAAGTAGCCGATCATCTCGACCCCGTCCTTGATCGCCTCCCGCATCGCCCGGACGTGCTCGCGGTAGTAGGCGATCCGGTAGTCGTCGTGCACCCGGCCGTTCTCGTCCGGCTCGTCGAACGCGCCCAGGCCGTTCTCGGCGATCATCAGCGGCACCTGGTAGCGATCCCAATACTGGTTCAACGCCACCCGCAGGCCGGTGGGGTTGATCGACCAGCCCCACGGGCTGGCCTCCAGATGGGGGTTGTCGATGCCGTTGCTCTTCCCGGCCGCCCAGCTGGCCTGGTCGATGATCCGGGTGTAGTAGTACGAGAACGCCAGGAAGTCGGCGGTGCCGGCTGCCAGGTCGGCCTCGTCGTCCGCCCCCAGTTGCAGTTCGATGCCGTGGTCGGCGAAGTACCGCAACGCGAACCCCGGGTAGCGCCCGCGCAGCGCGACGTCGGAGAAGTAGTACTCCATCTGGTTCTGCTGCAGCGCCGCCAGCACGTCCTCCGGCTTGCAGGAGGCCGGGTCGGCGTTGCCGTGGCAGAGCATGACGCCGATCTCGAGCTCGGGATGCCGGTCGTGGGCCAGCCTGGTCGCCCGCGCGCAGGCCACCAGCTCGTTGTGCACCGCCTGGTACTTCGCCTCGTCCAGGTTGGCCACCTTGTCGGCGGCCACCCCGAGGTGGTTGAACGACTCATGGGTGATCAGGTTGATCTGGTTGACCAGGATCCAGTACTTCACCCGGCCGGCGAACCTGTCGAACAGCACCTCGCAGTAGCGGACGAAGAAGTCGATCAGCTCCCGGGAGTACCAGCCGCTGTAGGCGGTGGTGAGGTGCAACGGCATCTCGTAGTGGGACACCGTCAGCACCGGCTCCATCCCGTTGGCGATCATCTCGTCCACCAACCGGTCGTAGTACGCCAGGCCGGCCTCGTTGGGCTCGGTCTCGTCCCCGTTGGGGAAGATCCGCGCCCAGTTCACCGAGGTTCGGAAGGCGTTCATGCCGGTACCGGCCAGCAGCCGGAGATCCTCCGGGTAGGTGTGGTAGAAGTCGATCGCGTCCCGCTTGGGGTAGCGGCCGACCTGGTCGACGACCGCCGCCTCGACATCGGCGGTGGTGAGCTCGGCGTTGGAGCGCTTGTCCAGCGGCAGGTCGCCGCGGAACAGGTTGATGTCGGCCAGACACCAGCCCTTGCCGTCGGCCTGCCAGGCGCCCTCGGCCTGGTTGGCGGCGATCGCGCCGCCCCACAGGAAGCCTTCCGGGAAACCGGTGGGGACGCTCATCGGGCGGCCTCCGTGGCACCCTCCAGGGCACTCAGCCGGGTGTCGATGCTCTCGAACACGCCGGCCAGCTTCTTCACCAGCCGGAACTCGCTGTTCACCGTCATCAGGGTGTCCTGAGCGTGGGTGAAGAGCATCGAGTACGGCAGGTACTCACCGGCAGCGGCCGCCTGGATGCAGTCGGTGTGGATCCGGTGGGCGTCGCGCACCTTGTCCTGCGCGACGTCCAGCTGCTCGCCGGCCTTGGCGAAGTCGGCGGCGGCCAGCGCGTCGCCGGCCTCGAAGGTGAGCCGACGGGCGTCCCCGGCCAGGATGATGATCTGCATGGCCGCGCTGACCAGGCTGTCTTCGTTGATGTCCATGTCTGTTGTCTCTCTCGGTGGGGTGTCAGGCGGAAACAGTCTCGGCGGCAGCCGCGGACTCCGATTGCAGGGTCTGCTTCTCGTAGGACTTGAAGAACGGGTACCAGATCGCCGCCGACAGCACGAAGATCACCAGCATCAGCAGGATGGCGGTCACCGAACCGGTCGCCAGCCAGGTGGAGATCGGGAACGGCGCGTACCACATGTCGAACTGCATCATCGGGATCGGGGCGAACGGGATCACCTTGGTGAACAGCCACACCACCAGCGGCAGGACGATGCCCTGCAGCCACATCGGGATCATCAGCGTCGGGTTCCAGGCGATCGCGCCGAACACCACCGGCTCGTTGATGTTGAAGATCGCCGGCGGCAGGCAGGCCCGGCCCAGCGCCTTCAGCTTCGGCGCCTTGGAGAGCATCAGCATGAACACCAGCGGGAAGGTCGCGCCGATGCCGCCGATCCACAGGTAGGCGGAGTACACCGTGGCCTGGGTGACCAGGTTGGTGGCGGTGCCGTCCATGTTCGCCTGCATCGCCGCCAGCATCACCGGGGTGAAGACCGGGGTGAGCACCCAGGACGAGATGCCCATCGAGTACAGGAAGCAGAAGATGAACAGCATCAGCGAGAAGCCCCAGGGGGTCTCGATGATCCCGGCCAACGGCATGAAGATCGCCATCACGGCGTTGTAGAGGTCGAAGCCCGCCACGTCCACCAGCAGCCAGCCGGTGATCACCACGACGGCGATCGGCAGCATCGAGTCGAACCAGGCGCGGACGAAGTCGGGGATCACCGACTCCTCGGAGAAGAAGGAGAACTTGCCGAACAGGCTCATCACCCAGCCGGAGAACAGGCCGGCCACGATCGCCACGAACATGCCGCCGGCGCCCAGCGCGCTGTGCCCGAAGCCGGGGGCGCCGTCCTTGATGACCTGAGGGCTGATGATGATCAGGAAGAGCGAGACACCCGCCAGGCCGGCGATGATCCGCTGCTTGCGCAGCCGCTTCTTCTCCATCAGGTTGAACGGGATCAGGAACGAGATGAACAGCGAGATCAGGCCCATCGTCCAGCCGAACGGCGTCCAGAAGCTGGGCAGCCACGGGATGTAGTCGTTCAGGATGGCGAGCATCACGAACAGCGAGCCGAGGAAGATGAACGGCAGCGTCTGCATGATCGAGTCCTTGAGGGTCACGATCCAGACGTTGTTGTTGATCTTCATCATGCGGGGCGAGAACGAGTTCTCCAGCCAGTCGATGAACTTCTTCATCAGTTGACGCCCTTCTCCGCCAGCACGGCCAGCAGGTGGTCGACGGCCTTGTCGCCGTCGAGGGTCGAGTAGTAGTCGGGCAGCATCTGGATGACGGTCACCGGGGCGTCCCCGACGTACTCGTCGACCTCGTCGAGGATGTAGGCCAGGTGCGGCCCGACCATCAGCACGTCGATCTCGTCGATGTAGTTCTCGATCTCGGCCTCGCCGCGGGCCACCACCTTGGTGTCCAGGCCACGGGCCGCCGCCGCCTTGCGGATGTTCGCCGCCATGAACCCGCTGCTGGCACCGGAACCACACACCAGTAGGATCCGAATCTGCTTCATTGCGCCTCCTTGCTCTGGCGCCGCCATCGGGCGCTCCGCCCCCTACCGTCGCCGATCCCGGCAGCGGCCGCCACCAGAGTTTCTTCCGCACCCCAGGAAGACCGCGGCGCCCCTTCCTGGGGTGCGGAAGGAAGCGTGGTGGCGTTTCCGGTGCCGAGGGTCAATGATCAGCCAAGCAGGGGAGGGTCGACGACGAACCATGGAGACACGCGAAGAGCGGATGGAGCTGCTGCTCAACGAGCTGCGGGCCGCGGACGGCCGGCTGACCGGCCGCGAGCTGGCGTTGCGGCTCGGCGTCAGCAGCCGCAGCGTCCGTGACTACGTGCGCGCCATCAACCAGCAGGCCGGCGCCACGCTGGTGCTCTCCGATCAGGACGGCTACCGGCTGGACGAGCGCGCCTACCGGCGGTACCGCGGCCGGCAGAGCCGGCGTCCGGGCGGCTACGACAGCCCGGAGCAGCGGCTCTACTACATCGTCCGCTACCTGGTCGGGCACGCCGAGGGGGCGGACGTCTTCGAGCTGGGCGAGCAGCTCAGCGTCAGCCCGGCGACCATCGAATCCGATCTCGGCCGGGCCAGGGAACTGCTCCGCGAGCATCAGCTGGTGATCCGGCGGGAGCGGGAGACCGTCCGGATCGAGGGACCCGAACGGCAGCAGCGCAAGCTGGTCCGGCACCTGCTGCTGAGTTCCGGCCAGGCCGGCCTGCCCAGCCTGGACAGCCCGCAGCGCCACGGTCGCGCCCGGCGGCTCCACGACGCCGCCATCGGGCAGCTAGCCGAGGCCGGGCTGGAGGTCAACGAGTACGTCCTCAACGACCTGGTGATGCACCTCACCATCGCCGCCGACCGGATCAGCGCCGGCCACGTCCTGACCAGCACCCAGAACCCGTTGCCCACCGGCCGCCACGCCGCGGTCTGGGAGGCCGCCCAGGGTCTGGCCGACGCCGTCCGGCAGGTCTTCGACGTGGAGCTGTCCGAGGCTGACCTGACCAACCTGCACGACATCCTGGCCACCCGGGTCTCCGAGCGGGCGGTGCGCACCGCGGTCTCCGAACCGGCGCTGGAGATCACCCGGGAGGCGCTGCGCGATCTCTCCAGCCACTTCCTGCTCGATCTCTACGACGAGTCGACGGTGCTGGCCCTGGCCCTGCACGTCCAGGCGCTGATCGCCCGGGCGCGCAGCGGCGAGAGCCTCGACACCCCGCTGGGCCCCGACTTCCGCAATATGCACCCGCTGATCCACGAGCTCGCGCTGCAGTTCGCGCACCGGATCGAGACCAGGGCGCAGATCGAGGTGGGGGCCGGCGAGGTCGACTTCCTCGCCTTCCACCTGGGCAACCAGGTGCAGCGCCAGATGACCCAGGGTCCGCCGGTCACCATCACCTGCGTCGCGCCCCGGTACAGCGATCTGCACGAGCAGCTCGCCGCCCGGCTGGGGCGGGCGGTGCAGGAGCACGCCGTGGTGGAGAGCCTGGTCACCAGCCTCAGCCACGACTGGTCGACGGTGACCAGCGACCTGGTGGTCTCGGTGGTGGATCTCGAGCTGGACACCGTCCCGGTGCTGCGGATCAGCCCCTTCCTGACCGACGCCGACATCGACAAGGTGGTGTCGGCCGTCCGGGCGGAGCGGGTGCGGGCGGCCCGGGCCAAGCTGCGGGCCGACCTGATCTCACTGCTCGACCCGAACCTGTTCCACCACCGCGACCAGGTCACCGGCAAGCTGGAGGCGCTCACCCTGCTGAGCGACACCCTGGAACGGGAGGGCTACGTCGGACGCGGCTTCCTGGCCGACGTGCTGGACCGCGAGCGGCGCTCGCCGACCGCCTTCGGTGGCCAGTTCGCCATCCCACACTCGATGTACATGGACGCCGCCAACACCGGCATCGCGGTGCTGATCAGCGACACCCCGATCCCGTGGGGGCCGTCCGCGGTGCGGCTGGTCCTGATGTTCGCGGTCAGCCCGGAGGGGCGTCCGGTCTTCCGGGACGTCCTCGACGAACTGATCAGCGTGCTGAACGAACCGGCCAACATCATCGAACTACTGGACGGCTGCCAGGACCATCACACCTTCGTCCGCCGGCTGAGTGGGCTGCTCAGCCGCTGATCGGATCCGTCAGCGCCCTGCCGGCGATGAGTGGATGCACGGCTGGCGAGGATCCAGGGCGAGCAGCGCCCGGGCGTCCAGCACGATGCTCAAAATACCTCTCGTTCAGCTTCAGCCAGCCCGAGAGCAGCGTGCGCCCGCGCTTGATCCTCGTCACCCAGCCCACCTGCTTCGGCGGCAAGATCAGCCACGACTTCACGGAACATCACCCAATCGGGCTCGTTCTGGGCGAGCCCTGCAAAGTAGGCCGAGACGCTGTCGGCCCTCCCAGCAGCCACCGCACGCTGCGCCTTGTCGGCAACCTCGTCGGGGACGCTGATGGTCAGCCTCCTCATGACAGGATCCTAGTTGCCGGGCGGCTTCAGCCCGCCACACTGCGTCGACTTCGCTCGTGTCCGCCGCGTCATGGAGACTTTCAAGTCTCTGGTGCCATGTCTCCGAGTGCAAGCCGGACAGCCAACGGCCAACCAGAAGCTCGCGTCGGGCCAACGACCCTTCGGGACTCGCGCTTCGCGCGACCTCTGGGATCGTTGGTCAGAAGCCGTGGCGCAGTCGGCTCTCCTGCTCCTGGGCGCGGAACAGGTTGAACCGCGGGAGGAACTTCTCCCAGTCGATGGCGTGGCCGTCGATCTCCGGGCCGTCGATGCAGGCGTGCTTGCGGACCAGCCGGTCACCTTCGGTCACCGGCACCATGCAGGCGCCGCACATGCCGGTGGCGTCCACCATGATCGAGTTCAGGCTGGCCACCGTCGGCACCCCGTAGGGCTTGGTGAGATCGGAGACCGACCGCATCATCAGCGGCGGACCGATGGTCACCACCTCGGCGATCCGGCGGCGCTTGCCGCGGCCATTGCGCTCGGCCTGCAGCATGTCCTCCAGCGGGGCGGTGACGAAGCCCTGGACGCCGAAGGAGCCGTCGTTGGTGGCGTAGATCACCTCGAGCTGCTTGCCGTACTCGGCCTGCAGCCTGCCCACCCGCTCGTCCGGAGTATCCAGAACATCAGGTCGGCGGTCCGGAAGCCGGAGATCAGGGTGACGTGGTTGCCCAGCCGCAGGTGCTCGCGCATGATCGGGTAGACCGGCGGCAGGCCGAGCCCGCCGGCGGTGAACACCACCGTCTGGTCGTCGCCGTACCGTTCCAGTTCGCTGGGCCGGCCGAGCGGGCCGGCGATGCCGGCCAGCGCCTGGCCGACCGTCATCTCGTTCATGGACAGGGTGGTGGTCCCCATCCCCTGGACGACCAGGGTGACGGTGCCAGCCTCGGCGTCCCAGTCGGCCAGGGTGAGCGGGATCAGCTCGCCCTTGGGCTCGATCAGCACCCGGACGAACTGGCCGGCCTGGGCGGTGCGGGCGATCACCGGCGCCCGGACGGTGAACTCCTCGATGCCGAAGCTGAGGTGCTGCTTGGCCACGATCACCGGCAGTTCGGCGGCCATGTCGGTGTAGGCCGACGCCTTGGTGACCTTGTCGATCACCTCGGCCGGGTCGCACTCGCCCAGGGTGCCGATGATCTCCCGCGCCGCGGACTGGCCATCGCCGGCCGCGCGGATCGCGGTGGACCCGCCGCGGGCCGCGTCGCCGCCGGTGAAGACCCCGGTCAGCGAGGTCTGCTTGGAGGCGTCGTCCGGCTGCTCGATGGTGCCGTACTTCGACACCTCCAGCCGCGGCTCGGAATCCTTGATGATCGGGTTGGCGGAGTTGCCCAGCGCCATGATCACCAGGTCAGCGTCCAGCTTCTCGGTCAGCCCGGTGGGCAGCGGACGGCGACGGCCGGAGGCGTCCGGCTCGCCCAAACCCATGGTTTCGCAGATCGCGCTGGTGACGAAGCCCTTCTCGTCGCCGGCGAACTCCACCGGGGAGCGCAGCACGGCCAGCTCGATGCCCTCCTCCAGGGCGTGTTCCAGCTCCTCGACCCGGGCCGGCATCTCGGCGCGGGTGCGGCGGTAGACGATGGTGACGTGGCCGCCCAGCCGACGGGCGGTGCGGGCGGCGTCCATCGCGGTGTTGCCGCCACCGATCACCAGGACGTGCTTGCCCTTGACGAACGGCAGCGGGGTCTCGCGCTCGGTCTTGTGAGCCTGCATCAGGTTCACCCGGGTGAGGAACTCGTTGGCGCTCATCACGTTCAGCAGGTGCTCGCCGGGCACGTTCAGGAAGCGGGGGAGACCCGCCCCAGAGCCGACGAAGACCCGGGCGAAGCCGGCCTCCTTGAGCTGTTCCAGGGTGGCGGTCTTGCCGACCACGAAGTTGGTCACGAATCGACCGCCGAGCAACCGGATCTTGGCCACCACGTCGTCGATCAGCTGGTTCGGCAGCCGGAACTCCGGGATGCCGTAGCGCAGCACGCCACCGAGCTCGTGGAAGGCCTCGAAAACGGTGGCCGGGAAACCCTCCTCGGCGCAGAGGTAGGCGGTGATCAGCCCGGACGGACCGGAGCCGACGATCGCCACCGGCGGCTTGGTGGCCAGCAGCCAGGGGTCGCGGACGTGCGCGCCGGCGGGTGGTGGCGTCCGGGTCGGCCAGCTTCTCCCACTCCGGCAGGAACCATCCACCTGGCCGATGGTCATCGCCTGCTTGTCGATGCACATCCCCTGGCACTGCAGCTCCTGCGGCAGACCCGACCGGTGACGTTCGGCAGCGGGTTCACTTCTTCCAACAGCTGTAGAGCCTCGGTGAACTTGCCGTTGCCGAGCAGTTCGAACATCTGCGGAATGTGGATCCGCACCGGCAGACCACCCTGCGGGTTGGTGGTGCCCGGCCAGCAGCACATCCGACTCGCAGGGTGCCTCCTTGCGCACTGCTTGTCGCGCAGCGCCTCGAGCCAGACGAACATCTCCACGTCACGCCGGGTGTACCCCAGGTCCATGTACCCCAGGTAGCCCTTGTTGACCAGCTCGAAATCCTCGCAGCGGTCCTCGGGTTCCCGAATGTACGGCGGGATGGCCGACCCGGCCGGCCAGTTCTGCGACAGGCCGGCGAACATCGGGTAGCGGTCGGAGAGGTGGGCGTCCAGGGCGCGAATGAAGGCCCGCCTTGTCCACCGGCAGCCGCCCACAGGAAGCGCATCAGCACCCGGGCGGCGTCGTCGTTCGTGGAGAAGGACGTCCCAGACCGCGTTGATGAACGTTCTTGATTCAACATTCTCCTATTTTCATGACGACTTCTCAATCGACCATAAATACCCTCCTCACTCACATTTATATCTTCATTTTTCATATTCTCTACGTCTCTTATCCCAAATTTCTCTCTTTAAGCCAACCGTTAGATAACGGGGGAGTCGATTTTCATGTTTTGCCGCAGTTGAAATGTTTGTCATTTCGACATTTATACTTATCACTCATCATTTTGTCGCTAAAAATGTCCAATAATATTGTGCTTATCAATCCATCGAGCGGTGCAGAAGATAAAGGAATGTGAAAGCGAGCGCGAAAGTAGAGCCGAACAGCCGTGGAGGATATTATTGTGCTCTAATGAGAGTTTTAGGAGCAGCCAAGGGTGTAAGAGGAGACGCAAAGAGTCGAGAACCCGGGGAGGTTAGAGTAAGGCAAACTGCATTACTTTTCGTTGTATTGTGATGAAATAGGATAGATATTTGCGAAAGATAATAGTGCGAAACGAAAGTGGATCCTGCAGCTTTAATTAGTCCTGGAAATTTTACCTTGAACAAAAGAAGGTAGTATCATTATCATACGATGGTTATACTCCGAGCTTTTTCTTCACTTTCGCGATCTCTTATTTCATGTTCTTCGCTGCTTATGAACATGAGCGAGTCTTGCATATATCCTACATTAGGTATATCGAAAAAGCCAGTAGAAAATAGGAGCATGAAATATTCCTAGAACAAGCAGTAGTATTACGAGAAAGCGCCTGCGACATGGGGTTGGTAATTATTTCATGAGCACTTACGCAATGCTATTCCACTAGACCCAGCACATATAGTAATGAATCATGCAATAGCGATTGTCAATTTTCCTTCCATTCATTGACTTTCGCTAATGCAACAAAATATAAGCGAATTATCTTCTCTCCAAAGACTTTCCATTAGCAAGATTAATAGAATTATCTTGCTAATGGAAAGTATTTGGAGAGAAGATAATTCGCTTATATTTTGTTGCATTAGCGAAAGTCAAATAAATGGAAGGAAAATTGACAATCGTATCATAATTCGTTAAACACCAT
>JASGLB010000018.1:0-60849 GCA_049840415.1 Propionicimonas sp.
GCGCAGTTCGCCGGTGTCGAACTCGTCCAGCGGCAGGGAGCCGCCGCCGACATTCAGGTCGTAGTCGTAGGGATCGTAGGAGAGGTCGTAGGCAGCCGCCCGCGCTTCCGCGGTGGGCTCCACCCGGATATTGCGGTACCGGTCCAGGCCGGTGCCGGCCGGGATCAGCTTGCCCAGGATGACATTCTCCTTCAGACCGACCAGGGAGTCGGACTTGGCGTGGATCGCCGCGTCGGTGAGCACCTTGGTGGTCTCCTGGAAGGAGGCCGCCGAGAGCCACGACTCGGTCGCCAGCGAGGCCTTGGTGATGCCCATCAGCACCGGACGCCCCTGCGCGGGGGTACGGCCCTCGGTCACCATCTGCCGGTTCTCGGATTCGAAGGTGTTCCGATCGACCAGCTCACCGGGCAGCATCGAGGTGTCCCCCGACTCGATCACCGTGATCCGGCGGAGCATCTGCCGGATGATGATCTCGATGTGCTTGTCGTGGATCGGAGCGCCCTGCGTCCGGTACACCGCCTGCACCTCTTCCACCAGGTGCTCCTGCACCTTGCGCAGGCCGGAGACCCGCAGCACGTCCTGAGGATCGGGCGTGCCGGCGTAGAGCTGCTGGCCGGCGGCGACCTGGTCGCCGTCGCCGATCGAGTGCCGGACGCCGGTGGCGTCCTCCCACTCCAGCCGGACGCGCCGCGGCAGCGGGTACTCCAGGTCGGGCTCGCCGTCGTCGCGGACGATCACCAGCTTGCGCGAGCGCTCCCCCTCGACGATCTGGACGCGGCCGGCCGCCTCGGCGATCGGCGCCTTGCCCTTGGGCTGGCGGGCCTCGAAGAGCTCGACCACACGCGGCAGACCCTGGGTGATGTCGTCCCCGGCCACACCACCGGTGTGGAAGGTACGCATCGTCAGCTGGGTGCCGGGCTCGCCGATGGACTGCGCCGCGACGATACCGACCGCCTCGCCGACGTCCACCAGCTTGCCGGTGGCCAGGGACCGGCCGTAGCACATCGCGCAGGTGCCGAAGGCCGACTCACAGGTCAGGACCGAGCGGACCTTGACCTCGTTGATGTCGTTCTTCAGCAGCTTCTTGATGTTGATGTCGCCCAGGTCGGAGCCGGCCTTGGCCAGCACCTTGCCCTCGGCGGTCACCACGTCGGCGGCGATCGTCCGGGCGTAGACCGCGGTCTCGATGTTGCGGGCCGCGACCAGCTTGCCGTTCTTGCCGATCTCGGAGATCTGCTTGGTCAGGCCACGCTCGGTGCCGCAATCCTCCTCGCGGATGATCACGTCCTGCGAGACGTCCACCAGCCGCCGGGTGAGGTACCCGGAGTCGGCGGTCCGCAGCGCGGTGTCGGCCTGGCCCTTCCGACCACCGTGGGTGGAGATGAAGTACTCCAGCACGCTCAGGCCCTCACGGAAGTTGGACTTGATCGGCCGGGCGATGATCTCACCCTTCGGGTTGGCCACCAGGCCTCGCATGGCGGCGATCTGGCGCATCTGGGTCATGTTCCCTCGGGCGCCGGAGTGCACCATCATGAAGATGGGGTTCTCCTTGGTGAAGTTGGCCTCCATCGCGGCGGTCAGCTCGGCGGTGGCGTCGGTCCACAGCTGGACCAGCTCCTGGTGCCGCTCTTCCTCGGTCACCTTGCCACGCTCGTACTGCTTGGTGATCTTCGCCGCCCGGGCGTCGTACGAAGCCAGGATCTCCGGCTTGTTCGGCGGGGTCTGGACGTCCGAGATCGACACCGTGACGCCGGAGCGGGTGGCCCACTTGAAGCCGAGATCCTTCAGCTTGTCCAGCGTGGTGGCGACCGCCACCTTCGGGTACTGCTCGGCGAGATCGTTGACGATCTGGCCCAGCTTCTTCTTGCCCACCTCGGTGTTGACGTACGGGTAGTCCGCCGGCAGCGCCTCGTTGAACAGGGCGCGGCCCAGCGTGGTCTCCAGCAGGATGCTGCCGTCCGGACGCGGTTCGGAGCCGGCCGGCGGCACGATGTCGGTGAACCGGATCCGGCACTTGGCGCCGATCCCCAGCTCACCGGCGTCGAAGGCCATGAAGGCCTCGGACACCGACGAGAAGGCCCGTCCCTCGCCCGGCAGGCCGGAACGCTCCAGGGTCAGGAAGTAGTGGCCGATCACCATGTCCTGGGTGGGCATGGTCACCGGGCGACCGTCGGCGGGCTTCAGGATGTTGTTGGTCGACAGCATCAGGATGCGGGCCTCGGCCTGCGCCTCCGCGGAGAGCGGCAGGTGCACGGCCATCTGGTCGCCGTCGAAGTCGGCGTTGAAGGCGGTGCAGACCAGCGGGTGGATCTGGATCGCCTTGCCCTCGATCAGCTGCGGCTCGAAGGCCTGGATGCCGAGGCGGTGCAGGGTGGGTGCGCGGTTGAGCAGCACCGGGTGCTCGGAGATGACCTCTTCGAGCACGTCCCACACCACCGGACGCTGCCGGTCGACCATCCGCTTGGCGCTCTTGATGTTCTGCGCCAGGTTCAGGTCGTCCAGCCGCTTCATCACGAACGGCTTGAACAGCTCCAACGCCATCGCCTTGGGCAGGCCGCACTGGTGCAGCTTGAGCTGCGGGCCGACCACGATGACCGAACGGCCGGAGTAGTCGACGCGCTTGCCCAGCAGGTTCTGCCGGAACCGGCCCTGCTTGCCCTTCAGCATGTCCGAGATCGACTTCAGCGGACGGTTGCCCGGCCCGGTGACCGGACGGCCGCGGCGGCCGTTGTCGAACAGCGAGTCGACGGCCTCCTGCAGCATCCGCTTCTCGTTGTTCACGATGATCTCGGGCGCACCCAGGTCGAGCAGTCGCTTCAACCGGTTGTTCCGGTTGATCACCCGGCGGTACAGGTCGTTGAGGTCGGAGGTCGCGAACCGGCCACCGTCCAACTGCACCATCGGACGCAGGTCCGGCGGGATCACCGGGACGGCGTCCAGCACCATGCCCAGCGGGGAGTTGGTGGTGTTCAGGAAGGCCGCCACCACCTTCAGCCGCTTCAGGGCGCGGGTCTTGCGCTGCCCCTTGCCGGTCTGGATGATGTCGCGCAGCGACTCGGCCTCGGCGGCCAGATCGAAGGTGGCCAGCCGGCGCTTGATCGCCTCGGCGCCCATGTAGCCCTCGAAGTACTTGCCGAAGCGGTTCTTCATCTCGCGGTAGAGGATCTCGTCGCCTTCCAGATCCTGCACCTTGAGGCCCTTGAACCGGCTCCAGACCGCGTCCAGCCGGTCGAGTTCGCGCTGCGCGCGATCCCGCACCTGCTTGACCTCGCGCTCGCCGGACTCGCGCACCCGCTTCTTGATGTCGGCCTTGGCGCCCTCGTCCTCCAGCTGCTTGAGGTCCTCCTCCAGCTTCTGCAGGCGGGTCTCCACGTCGTTGTCCCGACGCTGCTCCATCTGCTTGCGCTCGACCTCGACCTTGGCCTCCAGGGAGGGCAGGTCGCGGTGACGGGCCTCCTCGTCCACGGCGGTGATCATGTAGGCGGCGAAGTAGATGACCTTCTCCAGGTCCTTCGGGGCGACGTCCAGCAGGTAGCCCAGCCGGCTCGGCACGCCCTTGAAGTACCAGATGTGGGTCACCGGAGCGGCCAGCTCGATGTGGCCCATCCGCTCGCGACGCACGTTGCTGCGGGTCACCTCGACGCCGCAGCGCTCGCAGATGATGCCCTTGAAGCGGACCCGCTTGTACTTGCCGCAGTAGCACTCCCAGTCCCGGGTGGGACCGAAGATCTTCTCGCAGAAGAGGCCGTCGCGCTCAGGCTTGAGCGTCCGGTAGTTGATGGTCTCCGGCTTCTTCACTTCACCGTGCGACCACTCCCGGATCTGGTCGGCCGTGGCCAGCCCGATGCGAAGCTCGTCGTAGAAGTTCACGTCCAGCACGTTGTGTGCCCTTTCTGTAGAGCTGCTGCTCAGACTTCGTCGATGGACTGGAAGGAATCCGCACCGGGACGCCGGGAAAGATCGATCCCGAACTCCTCACTGGCGCGGAAGTCGTCCTCGGAATCACGCAATTCGACGACCGTGCCGTCGGAGGAGAGGACCTCCACGTTCAGGCACAGCGACTTCATTTCCTTCACCAGCACCTTGAAGGACTCGGGGATGCCGGGCTCGGGGATGTTCTCCCCCTTGACGATCGCCTCGTAGACCTTGACCCGGCCGGGGACGTCGTCGGACTTGATGGTGAGCAGCTCCTGCAGCGCCCAGGCGGCGCCGTAGGCCTCCAGCGCCCACACCTCCATCTCGCCGAACCGCTGGCCACCGAACTGGGCCTTACCGCCCAGCGGCTGCTGGGTGATCATCGAGTACGGGCCGGTCGACCGGGCGTGGATCTTGTCGTCCACCAGGTGGTGCAGCTTCAGCATGTAGATGTAGCCGACACCCACCCGCTCCGGGTACGGCTCGCCGGAGCGGCCGTCGAACAGCTGGGCCTTGCCGCCGGCGTCCACCAGCTGCAGGCCGTCGCGCTGCGGCAGGCCGTGCTCCAGCAGACCGGCGATCTCCTCCTCGTTGGCACCGTCGAAGACCGGCGTGGCCAGGCGGGAGTCGCCGTCCACGTGGCCCAGGCCGACCTCCTTGAGCCGGTTGGCCCAGGGCTCGTCCACCTCGTTGATGTCCCAGCCGGTCTTGGCCACCCACCCGAGGTGGGTCTCCAGCACCTGGCCGACGTTCATCCGGGAGGGGACGCCCAGCGGGTTCAGCACGATGTCGACCGGGGTGCCGTCCTCCAGGAACGGCATGTCCTCGACCGGCAGGATCTTGGAGATGACGCCCTTGTTGCCGTGGCGGCCGGCGAGCTTGTCGCCGTCGGAGATCTTCCGCTTCTGGGCGACGTAGACCCGCACCAGCTGGTTCACACCGGGGGGAAGCTCGTCGCCCTCCTCGCGGTCGAACACCCTGACACCGATCACCGTGCCGGTCTCGCCGTGCGGCACCTTCATCGAGGTGTCGCGGACCTCACGGGCCTTCTCGCCGAAGATGGCGCGCAGCAGCCGCTCCTCCGGGGTGAGCTCGGTCTCGCCCTTCGGGGTGACCTTGCCGACCAGGATGTCGCCGGTGCCGACCTCGGCGCCGATCCGGATGATGCCGCGCTCGTCGAGATCGGCCAGCATGTCCTCGCCGATGTTCGGGATGTCGCGGGTGATCTCCTCCGGGCCCAGCTTGGTGTCGCGGGCGTCGATCTCGTGCTCCTCGATGTGGATCGAGGTGAGCACGTCGTCCTGCACCAGCCGCTGGCTGAGGATGATCGCGTCCTCGTAGTTGTGGCCCTCCCACGGCATGAACGCGACCAGCAGGTTGCGTCCCAGCGCCATCTCACCGCGGTCGGTGCAGGCGCCGTCGGCCAGCGGGGTCCCGATCTCAACCCGGTCACCCTCGGTCACCAGCGGACGCTGGTTGATGCAGGTGGCCTGGTTGGAGCGGCGGAACTTGGCCAGCCGGTGGGTGGCGTAGGTGCCGTCGTCGCAAGCGATCTCGATCAGGTCGGCGCTCACCGAGGTGACCACGCCGGGCTTGTTCGCCACCGTGACGTCGCCGGCGTCCACCGCACCGCGGTACTCCATGCCGGTGCCGACCAGCGGCGACTCGTTACGGATCAGCGGGACGGCCTGACGCTGCATGTTGGCGCCCATCAGGGCTCGCGAGGCGTCGTCGTGCTCCAGGAACGGGATCAGCGCGGTCGCTACCGACACCATCTGGCGGGCCGAGACGTCCATGTACTGCACGTCGGCGGCCGGAACCTCGTCCGCGTCGCCGTGCTTGACCCGGACCAGGACGCGGTCCTCGATGAACTTGCCGTCGGCACCCACCTTGGCGTTGGCCTGGGCGATGACGTACCGGTCCTCCTCATCGGCGGTCAGGTAGTCGATCTGCTCGGTGACGTAGCCGTTCTCCACCTTGCGGTAGGGGGTCTCGATGAAGCCGAAGGCGTTCACCCGGGCGAACGAGGCCAGCGAGCCGATCAGGCCGATGTTCGGGCCTTCCGGGGTCTCGATCGGGCACATCCGGCCGTAGTGGGACGGGTGGACGTCGCGGACCTCCATGCCGGCGCGGTCGCGGGACAGACCGCCCGGGCCGAGCGCGGAGAGCCGCCGCTTGTGGGTCAGGCCGGCCACCGGGTTGGTCTGGTCCATGAACTGCGACAGCTGGGAGGTGCCGAAGAACTCCTTCAGCGCCGCCGACACCGGACGGATGTTGATCAGGGTCTGCGGCGTGATCGCCTCGATGTCCTGGGTGGTCATCCGGTCGCGGACGGTGCGCTCCAGCCGGCCCAGGCCGATCCGCAGCTGGTTCTGGATCAACTCGCCCACGGTGCGCAGCCGGCGGTTGCCGAAGTGGTCGATGTCGTCGGTCTCGACCACCAGGTCGCCAATGGTCTCGCGGCCCTCGTGCAGCGCCACCACGTAGCGGATCGCGGCGACGATGTCGTCCAGGGTCAGCACCTGGGTGTCGAACGGCAGGCCGGTGCCCAGCTTCTTGTTGATCTTGTACCGACCGACCTTGGCCAGGTCGTACCGCTTCGGGTTGAAGTAGTAGTTCTCCAGCATCTGCTGGGCGGCCTCACGGGTCGGCGGCTCGCCCGGACGCAGCTTGCGGTAGATGTCCAGCAGCGCCTCGTCGGTGTTGGCGGTGTGATCCTTCTCCAGGGTCAGCCGCATCGACTCGAACTCGCCGAACTCGGCCAGGATCTGCTCGTTGGTCCAGCCCAGCGCCTTCAGCAGCACGGTGACGTTCTGCTTGCGCTTGCGGTCCAGCCGGACGCCGACCATGTCGCGCTTGTCGATCTCGAACTCCAGCCAGGCGCCCCGGCTCGGGATGATCTTGCAGGTGAAGATGTCCCGGTCGGAGGTCTTGTCGGCGGTCTGCTCGAAGTAGACGCCCGGCGAACGCACCAGCTGGGAGACGACCACCCGCTCGGTGCCGTTGATGATGAAGGTGCCCTTCTCGGTCATCAGCGGGAAGTCGCCCATGAACACCGTCTGGCTCTTGATCTCACCGGTGTCGTTGTTCATGAACTCGGCGGTGACGAACAGCGGCGCGGCGTAGGTGACGTCGCGGTCCTTGCACTCCTCCACCGAATGCTTGGGATCCTCGAACCGGTTGTCGCGGAACGACAGTGACATGGTCTGGGAGAGGTCCTCGATCGGCGAGATCTCCTCGAAGATCTCCTCCAGGCCGGACTTGGTGTTGACGTCGGTTCGACCTTCGGCCTGGGCGGCGGCTACCCTGGCCCGCCAGGCTTCATTGCCGACCAGCCAGTCGAAGGACTCGACCTGGAGATCCAGCAGGTTGGGAACCTCGAGCGGCTCGTGGATCTTCGCGAACGAGATCCGGCCGCTGGGCGAGACGACATTGGTGTTCTTCGACGCAGTGCGCGAGACGGCCAAGGTGGAGTCCTTCCAGAGTCCCGGCACGATGCCGGTTCGGTGCACGCAGAACGGCCCGCGTCAAAAGTCACGGGTCGTCGATGGCATGGGCAAAGCGTTAGCCTACCCGGCCGACCGCACAGATGCAACTGCGGGCGTCCATCGATGTCCATCGCTGGTGGGCCCGGCCGGCCGGGGCGAGTTGGCGACCAACGTTGGTCAGCGCCTCACCGTCCGGTGCTGATGCCCCGCACTGCCCCGAAATTGTTGATCGGTGCTTGTGGCCGGCGGTGGGAGGGGTAGCCAGCGACAAGCACCGATCGTGTGAGGTGTACTCATCCGACGCATATGTGGGGGGCGTCGATGACAAGAACTACATCACAGTTTGACGACCGTGTCAACATCGACTGTCAAGTTTGATCACAGTCGCCGGAGATCTTGCGGTACGCGGCCAGGGCCAGCTTCAGCCGGCCGTCGGCCTCGAACAGTTCGGCGGCATGCCGGTAGTGGGTGCGGGCGATCGGACGCCGGCCCAACGCCTGCAGAGCCTCGCCCCGGATCCACTCCGACATCCCCTGGTTGTACTCAGGGTTGCCGAGCACCGGGTCGGTCAGCACCTTGTCGATGATCGCCAACGCCCGGACCGGATCGTCCTCCAGCAGGGCCAGCCGCGCCCAGGACTGACGCAGCGAGACCACGTCGAATGGGTTGCCGATGATCTCCAGCCCGGTCGAGCTGGTCTTCAGCAATTCCGCCACCCCTTCGGTCGAGCCGATCTCGAGCCGGCAGTCCGCGTCGGCGCGGTGGAAGCGCAGCCACAGCCGCAGGTCGCGGTGCGGGTTCAGCAGCTCGCGGGCCTGCTCGTAGCGGGCCGCGCCCTGGACGGCGTCGCCCATCGCGTAGCTGGCCGTGCCCAGCGTCCAGGCGACCATGCCGCGGGAGTGCCTGGACGCCAGCTGCGGCATCAGCTCTTCCAGCCGGCGCAGGTAGGGGTCGATCTCCGCTTCGGTGTGGCCGGCCTCAGTCAGTGCGCTGACAAGGGACATCAATGCCTCGGTCAGGATCAGCGGCGGCGCTCCGTGGGCGGCTTCAACAGCTCGAGCACCCAGTGCGATCGCCCACCCGATCCGGCTACCGGCCCGGTTGGCGATCGAGGCCAGGCTCAGTGACTGGGCCCGGGCGACCGCGTAGTCGCGGGCCGCCTGCCAGCTGGAGATCTCCTCGGCGATCCGGGCTGCCTCAGCGAACTCGGCGTTGGCGAACTGGGCCTGGGCGACCACGTACATCGCCTCCCAGTGGCGCACCTGATCGCCGGCCAACTCGGCCTGGGCGGCGGCCCGGCGTCCGTGCGCCTCGGCCGACGACCAGTCCCGGTCGTACCACGCGCGCTCGGCGACCAGGAGATCCTCGACCGCCCCGGGCTGGGCCTCCTCCTCGGCCAACAGCGTGGCCACCTTGTCGTAGTGTTCCCGGGCTCCCCACTCCAGCGGCGAGACCCCCAGCCGACGGGCCAGGAAGTCGATCACCTCCGGGGTCGGCGTCCGGCGTCCGCTCTCCAGATGGGAGATGTAGCTGCCGGTATAACGGTCTCCACCCAGTTCGACCTGGGACATCTTGCGGCTGCGTCGCTCTCGGCGCAGCAGTTCACCGAACTCCGTTCGGCTCGACGTGGCTGCCACCGCAACTCCTTCTTGACTTCGCTGATCCCAGGCGAGCTTGTCAAATCTTGACAAATCAGTCAAGTCTCGCCTACGGTCGGTCGCGAGGTGTCCATCTGAAGTAAAGGAAAGATCATGAACGTCTTCCGCAAGATCATCGCCACTTCCATCGCTGCCGGCGCCATCGCGCTGAGCATTGGGATCAGCCAGGCCTCTGCCGCTCCGGTGGTCAAGGCTCCGGGCAAGAGTGTCGTGGTGTTCGGTGGCGGACAGGGCAACTGGCCGCTCGGCAAGTAGTCCGGTAACGACCAACAGCTGGGTATCCCCCCATCCCCCCCGATCCAACTGTTGGCAATCCACCCACAAGAAAAAAGCTGTCGGAACTCCCCCCGTCCCGATAGTTGAAGAATCCCCCCCTCACGATTCAGCCGTCTGCCCAGATCCGTCAGGAGCAGATCACCCCACCCCCCTTCAGATCGGCGGAGGTTCAGCCTCCGCCGATCTGGCGTTTCCGGGGAAGGATCCCCCCTCGTCCGGCCGGTAGGTCGTCCCGGCTGGCCGTACCGGTGCGTAGCCGGCCGCCCACAACTGCCGCAGCGTCAAGACAAAAGCGAACGGCGGTGGCCCCGTTCGGGGGCCACCGCCGTTCGCTGTGGTGCGATCAGGCGTACCTGAGGCTCACTTGATGCTGACCGCGGCGCCGGCGGCCTCGAGGGCCTCCTTGGCCTTGGCGGCAACGTCGCGGGCGACCTTCTCCAGGATCGGCTTCGGAGCGGCCTCCACCAGGTCCTTGGCCTCCTTCAGGCCGAGGTTGGTGAGGGCGCGCACCTCCTTGATGACCTGGATCTTCTTGTCACCGGCGGAGTCGAGGATCACGTCGACCTCGGAGGACTCCTCCTCGGCTGCGGCCTCCTCGCCACCGGCGGCGGCCGGAGCAGCGGCGGCCACGGCCACCGGAGCAGCGGCGGTCACGCCGAAGGTGTCTTCGAACAGCTTCACGAACTCAGAGAGCTCGATCAGGGTCATCTCCTTGAAAGCCTCAAGGAGCTCGTCAGTGCTGAGCTTCGCCATGTTGGGCGTCCTATCTTCTCGTTCTTACTCGTTCGACTGCTTCTGGTCCCGGAGAGCGCCCACTGCGCGGGCCGCCCCGGAAAGTGGCGCGTTGAAGAGACCAGCGGCCTTGGCCAGGTTGCCCTTCATCGCACCGGCGAGCTTCGCGAGCAGAACCTCGCGAGACTCCAGATCGGCCAGCTTCTTGACCGACTCGGCATTGAGCACGCGCCCGTCCATGACGCCGCCCTTGATGACCAGAAGCGGATTGGCCTTCGCGAAATCCCTCAGCCCCTTCGCCACGGTGGCTACGTCACCGCTGATGAAGGCGATCGCGGTGGGCCCGCTGAGCTGCTCATCGAGGCCCTCGAGGCCCGCTTCGCGGGCCGCGATCGTGGTGAGGGTGTTCTTCGCGATGGCGTAGGTGGCGTCCTCACCCAGGGACCTGCGCAGATTCTTCAGGTCCTTGACGGTGAGACCGCGGTACTCGGTCAGCACAGCTGCCGCGGAGTTGCTGAAGGCATCCTTCAACTCCGCAACGGCGGTGGCCTTGTCCGACCTCGCCATGGGTCTCCTTCCCACTTCTTGTTGTGTCAGCCGCGTCGCGCTGGGCAAAGAAAAACCCCGGCGCGCAGGGCGATCCGGGGACAACTCAGAACGAGCGATTCACGTTTCACCTGCGCGGGGTTTACCGGCTCTGCTCACGCAGACCCGAACCAGCGGTCTTCGGCTCCGCTCAGTCTACGGGACCCCTACTCCCCCCGCCAAATCCACGATCCGCCCCCCGCGCCCACGCCCCACCGCCGCCGAGCTCCCCCGCCAGCAGGTCCGATCTCACCGAGGGCTCCCCTTATCGCCGAGGGCCCCTCCCCAGACACGAGCCCTCGGCGACAGCGGGAGCCCTCGATGCTTGACGGGAGCGGGTGCCGTCCGTCCGCTCCGTGTGGGGGCTCCCAGCCCAGATTCAGTGAGGGCTCGCCCTATCGTCGAGGGCTCCTCCCCAGACACGAGCCCTCGGCGATAGCGGGAGCCCTCGATGGAAGGGCCGGGAAAACACAGCGGGCCCCGTCCGAATGGACGAGGCCGGCGTGTTGCTTGATCAGCTCACTCCGCGGCGGGCTTGGTCTTGGTCGGATCGACGCTCACGCCGGGGCCCATGGTGGAGGCCACGGTGACCTTCTTCAGGTAGCGGCCCTTGGCGGCGCTCGGCTTGAGCCGCATCACCTCGTCCAGGGCGGCGAAGAAGTTCTCGGTCAGCTGCTGCTCGCTGAACGACGCCTTGCCGACGATGAAGTGCAGGTTCGCGTGCCGGTCGACCCGGAACTCGATCTTGCCGCCCTTGATGTCGGTGACCGCCTTGGCGACGTCCATGGTCACGGTGCCGGTCTTGGGGTTCGGCATCAGGCCACGGGGGCCGAGCACCCGGCCCAGCCGGCCGACCTTGCCCATCAGATCGGGGGTGGCCACGACGGCGTCGAAGTCGAGGTAGCCGCCGGCGATCTTGTCGATCAGCTCGTCGGCGCCCACCTCGTCGGCGCCGGCCGCGAGGGCGTCGGCGGCCTTCTCACCGGTGGCGAAGACGAGGACCCGTGCCGTCTTGCCAGTGCCGTTGGGAAGGTTGACCGTGCCGCGGACCATCTGGTCGGCCTTACGGGGATCGACGCCGAGCCGCATCGCTACCTCGATGGTCTCGTCGAACTTGGCGGAGGCGCCCTTCTTCGCCAGGGCGAGGGCCTCCTCCGGGGTGTACAGCTGGTCGGCGTTGATGCTCTCCGCAGCCGCCCGGTAAGCCTTGCTTCGCTTCATGATCTGGTCTCTTTCTGTTGGTGCGGCCCGCGCGTGGGCCGTGGCCAGTCGTGGTGCGGGTCAGTGCCCTCCCACTTGGGTTTGCGGTGGACAACCCTTCGTCAAGCTCAGGATCGTCGGGGGTGGACGACCCGCCCAACTCCGCCTGGAGAGGATCTCGGGATCGTCCGGGGGTTCAGCCGTCGACCACGACGCCCATCGAACGCGCGGTGCCGGCGACGATCTTCATCGCGGCCTCGACGTCGTTGGCGTTCAGGTCGGGCAGCTTGGTGTTGGCGATCTCACGCACCTGGTCGGAGGTGATCGTGCCCACCTTGTCCTTGTGCGGACGGGCGGAGCCGCTGCTGATGCCGGCGGCCTTCTTGATCAGCTCGGCGGCCGGCGGGGTCTTGGTGATGAACGAGAACGTGCGATCCTCGTAGATCGTGATCTCGACCGGGATGATCGTGCCGCGCATCGCCTCGGTCTCGGCGTTGTAGCGCTTGCAGAACTCCATGATGTTGACGCCGTGCGGGCCGAGCGCGGTGCCGACCGGCGGGGCGGGCGTCGCCGCACCCGCGTTCAGGGCGACCTTGACGATCGCCGCTACCTTCTTCTTGGGAGGCATGGTTGGGTCCTTCTTGTGTGGTGGTAGTTCGCAGCCGACCTGGCTGGCCGGCCGTCATCCGAGCAGCGACTAGACCTTCTGGATCTGGCCGAAGGTCAGATCGACCGGGGTCTCCCGGCCGAGGATCTCGACCAGGGCCTTCAGGCGCTGGCTGTTGGGATTGATCTCGGTGATGGTCGCGTGGACGCCGGCGAACGGGCCCTGGACCACCATGACGGAGTCGCCGGCGGAGAAGTCGGCGATCTCGACCTTCTTGCTCCGCGGCTTGCTGCCGGTGGCGGCCGCCGCGGCCTTGGCCAGCGCGGCCGGCGCGAGCATCTTCTCGACCTCTTCCAGGCTGAGCGGCACTGGAGCGTTGGCGTGGGCGACGAAGCCGGTGACCGACGGGGTGTGCCGCACCGCCGCCCAGGAGGCGTCGGTCAGCTCCATCCGGACCAGCACGTAGCCGGGCAGGACGGTGCGGGTGACGGTCTTCTTGGTCCCGTTGCGGGTCTCGCTGACCTCCTCGGTGGGGACCACGGCCTCGTAGATGTAGTCCTCCATGCCCAGGGTCTTCACCCGGTTGTCCAGGTTCTGCTTGACCCGGTTCTCCATCCCGGAGTAGGTGTGGATGACGTACCAGTCACCGACCTGGCTGCGCAGCGTCTCGTGCAGTTCGGCGAGCACCGCCGCCTCGTCGGCGCCGAGTTCCGGCTCCTCCTCGGGCTCCGGCTCGGTGTCGTCGGCCAGACCGGGCAGCAGGATGTCGTCGTCGGCCGGGGTATCCAGGCCTTCGGCGAAGTCCAGGTTCAGCTCGACCTCGTCGGCGCTGGTCTCCAGCTGGCCGAGATCGATCTCGAAGTCCGCCTCGTATTCGGGGGTATCAGTCACGTGGGATTCTCCGTCCTCATCCGAAAAGCTGCAGCAGCAACGCGCCGAAGCCGAGGTCGAGCAGGCTGACGACTGCGATCATGAACAGGACGAAGACCAGCACCACCGCGAAGTACTGCCGCCACTGTTCCGGCGTCGGCCAGACGACCTTCTTGAGTTCCTCGGTGCTCTCGCGGACGAACTCGGCCGGCGTGGTGCGCTTCTCCTGGGTGGCGGTCTTCGCCTCGCTGCGCTTGCGGGTCGGAGCGGCCTTCTTCTCCACCTCGACGGTCTTGCGCGCCGGACGGGCACCGGCCGCCGCGATCGCGACCTGCTCCTCCTCGCTCAGCGGAAGATCGCTGAGCTCCACCGGTTGCAGGGTCGGCTCGTCGGGGACGTCGGCTGCTGCCTGGTCCTTGTCTTCCGCCACTGCGGCCCGTCCTTCACTGTCGCTGGATGCAACGAAACAGCGCCCCGAGGGGGCACCATTCCAGCAGGGCAAGAGGGACTTGAACCCCCAACCTGCGGTTTTGGAGACCGCTGCTCTGCCAATTGAGCTATTGCCCTAGGTTGGTGATCCGCCCGCTGCCACCATGCCGATGGGCATGGTGGAACTGACGGTCCACAAGATGAAGAGTGTACGTGGTTTGGCCTGCCACGTCGAACCAAGGACGAGGGACGACGCGAGCTTGCTCGTGATCGGACCGAGGACGCCGGTTCGTCGAGCGTAGCGAGACAGGGAACCAAGGACGAGGGACGACGCGAGCTTGCTCGTGATCGGACCGAGGACGCCGGTTCGTCGAGCGTAGCGAGACAGGGAACCAAGGACGAGGGACGACGCGAGCTCGCTCGTGATCGGACCGAGGACGCCGGTTCGTCGAGCGTAGCGAGACAGGGAACCAAGGACGAGGGACGACGCGAGCTTGCTCGTGATCGGACTGAGGACGCCGGTTCGTCGAGCACAGCGAGACAGGGAACCGACGACGGCTGGTCGCCGTCACCGGACGGCGGCGATCGCCTTCGCCACCTGATCGACGTTGCCAGGGTTGAGCGCGGCCACGCAGATCCGGCCGGCATCGGTGCCGTAGACGCCGTGGACCTCCCGCAGTTCGCGCATCTGCTCGGCCGACAGCCCGCAGTAGCTGAACATCCCCACCTGCTCGGTGACGAAGCCCATGTCGGTGATCCCCTGCGCCTCCAGGCCGTCGCGCAGCGCCTGCCGCATCGCCTTGATCCGGTTGCGCATCGCCGCCAGCTCGGCGTCCCACTGGGCGCGCAGCCCGGGGTCGCCCAGCACCCGGGAGACCAGCGCGGCGCCGTGGGTGGGCGGGTTGGAGTAGGTGGTGCGGACGGCGATCTTCACCTGGGAGAGCACCCGCGCCGCCTCGTCGGCGTCCGCGGTCACGATGCTCAGCCCGCCGACCCGCTCGCCGTAGAGGCTGAAGCTCTTGGAGAAGGACGAGGCGACCAGCACCGGCACGCCGAGGGTGGCGAACCGCCGCGGCACGGCCGCGTCCGCCTCGACGTCGGTGGCGAAACCCTGGTAGGCCAGGTCGAGGAACGGGACCAGGCCGCGGTCGACCACCACCTGGGCGACCTGCTCCCACTGCGCGGGGGCCAGGTCGTAGCCGGTCGGGTTGTGGCAGCAGGCGTGCAGCACCACGACCGTCCCCGGCTCGGCGGCAGCCAGGTCGGCCAGCATGCCGTCGAGGTCGATGCCGCGGGCCTGCGGGTCGTAGTAGCGGTACGTTCCGACCTCGAAGCCGGCCCGGCTGAACAGCGCCTGGTGGTTCTCCCAGGACGGATCGGAGATCAGCAGCCGGCGCTGCTGGCTGGCGACCTTGAGGAACTCGGCGCCGATCTTCAGCGCACCGGTGCCGCCGAGCGCCTCGATGGTGACCACCCGACCGGAGCTGACCGGTTCGCTGTCGGCTCCGAAGATCAGCTCGCGCACCGCGGCGTTGTAGCTGGCCATGCCGTCGATCGGCAGGTAGCCACGGGGAGCCGGTGCGGCAGCCAGCCGCTGCTCGGCGGCCCGGACGCAGTCCAGCAGCGGCACCTTGCCGTTCTCGCCGAGGTAGACCCCGACGCCGAGGTTGACCTTGTCGGGCCGCGGGTCGGCCGCGAACTGCTCAGTCAGCCCCAGAATGGGGTCGCGGGGTGCCAGCGGGACGCTCGCCAGAATGCTCACTGTCTTCCTTTCGATGACCGCGAGCCAGCCTACAGCGACACCCCCACCAGGACGGGCTCGGGCACCAGCCGGACGCCGAAGGCGCGCTCCACGCCGTCCCGGATCTCCCGGGCCAGGGCGACCAGGTCGGCGGCGGTGGCTCCCCCGCGGTTGGTGAGGGCCAGGGCGTGCTTGGTCGACAGGGTGGCCGGCGGGGTGCCGTAGCCCTTGCCGAAGCCGGCGTGCTCGATCAGCCAGGCGGCGCTGGTCTTCACCCGGTCGTCCGGCACCTGGCGGAGGCCGCCCTTGCCGAAGAGCTGCTGGGCGGCGGCGAACCGCGGTGCCTCCGGCGGCAGCGCGGCGGCCTGCTCGGGGGTGAGGAAGGGGTTGGTGAAGAAACTGCCGGCGCTCCAGGTGTCGTGGTCGGCGGCGTCCAGCACCATGCCCTTGCCCCGCCGGAGCTCCAGGACGGCCGCCCGGACCTCCGCCAGCGGCGCCGTCCCGCCGTCCTCGACGCCGAGCCGGCGGGCGAGCTCGCCGTAGCGCAGCGGGGTGGAGTGCTTGCCGAGGGCCAGCTGGAAGCTGACCGTCAGCACCACGTAGCGGCCGGGGTTCCGCTTGAACAGCGAGTCGCGGTAGCCGAACCGGCAGTCGAGGTTGAACAGGGTCCTCACCTGGCCCTGTTGCCGATCCCAGACCCGCACCCGGGCGATGGTCTGGGAGACCTCCTGGCCGTAGGCGCCGACGTTCTGGATCGGGGTGGAGCCGACCAGGCCCGGGATGCCGGAGAGCGCCTCGACCCCGACGAAGCCCTGCCGTTCGACGGCCTGCCCGACGCAGTAGCCGACGAAGTCGTCCCAGGGCTCGCCGGCGGCCACCTTCAGGAAGGCGCCGGAGCAGGCCATCACGTCCTCGGGCTCGATGCCCCGCAGCCCGTCGGTGCGGATCACGGTGCCGTCGAAGCCGGCGTCGGCGACCAGCAGGTTGGAGCCGCCGCCGATGATCAGGACGGGCTCGCCGGCGGCGTCGCAGTCGCGCACCAGGGCGATCAGCTCGTCCTCGGAGGTGGGTGCTGCCAACCGCCGGGCCGGACCGCCGACCCGCAGCGTGGTGAGTTCGGCCAGGTCAGTCAACGAGCACCTCGGCGGTGGCCGAGCCCAGCACCTTGGTGCCGGCGTGCAGGGCGGTCAGCGCGACGGTGGCGACCCCGTCCTCGAGCTTGGTGACGACGCCGCCGAAGGTCACCTCACCACCGGCCAGTTCGTCCACCACGACGGGGTTGGTGAAGCGGACGTAGTAGCCGCGCACCCGGCCCGGGTCGCCGATCCAGTCGGTGACCACCCGCAGCGCGGTGCCCATGGTGAGCATGCCGTGCGCGATCACGCCGGGCAGGCCGAGTTCGGCGGCCTTGGTATCCGACCAGTGGATCGGGTTGAAATCGGTGGACGCGCCGGCGTAGCGGACCAGGTCGGCGCGGCTGAAGGTGGTGGTGAAGCCGGGCAGCTCGGTGCCCACGGTGACGTTCCCGCCGGGTCCCGACGTCGTCGGGGGCAGCGCGGCGGAGGAACTTTGTGGGGTACTCATGCCGCCACCGCCTTGTGCATCAGGGTTGAGGTGGCGGTGCAGACGTCCTCGCCGGCGGTGGTGGCCAGCCGGACGGCGATGGTCACGATCGCCATCGGGCCGCGCTGCCGCACCTGTTCGATGGTCAGCCGGGCGGTCACCTCGTCCCCGTTCCGCAGCGGCCGGTTCCAGGCGAAGCGCTGGTCGACGTGCACCGTCCGGCTCAGCGCCAGGTCGAGTTCGGGATCGTCGAAGATCGCCCCCCAGGCCGCGGACGAGAGCAGCACCGCGAAGGTGGGCGGGGCGATCGGCTGCTCGCCGGAGTAGGCCGGGTTGTCGGCGTCGCCGAGCGCGGCGGCGAACTCGGCGATCTTGGCGCGGCTGACCTGATACGGCTGCGTCGCGGGGTAGCTGCGCCCGACGTGGGCTTCACTGATCGGCATGGGGCAAGGCTACCGGCGACCCTGAGCCAGCGGACGCAGCCTGGACGTGGGACACCTCCCAGCTGGTGGGAGCCATCCCGCGTCCCCTGCTCAAACACCAGAAAGCCGCCCGCCGGGGCGGACGGCTGTGGTGCGGACGAACGTCAGCGGGTCTCGCGGTGCGCGGTGTGCACGTGGCACTTGGGGCAGAACTTCTTCAGCTCAAGACGATCCGGGTCGTTGCGACGGTTCTTCTTGGTGATGTAGTTCCGTTCCTTGCACTGGGTGCATGCCAAGGTGATCTTGGGCCGGACATCGGCTTGCTTCTTGGCCATCTGCCTCTCACTTCCTGCAAGTTCGGTTCTGCCGAGGGTATTCCTGCTGCGACAGCGGTTCAATCCCTTGTAGCGGGAGCGGGACTTGAACCCGCGACACAGCGATTATGAGCCGCTTGCTCTACCGCCTGAGCTATCCCGCCGGGCGTGTCTGGAGGCCGGGGGACCCGGAAAGACGGGCGGTTATTCCGTCCCTCCACACACAGAGCCCCCATGCGGAATCGAACCGCAGACCTTCTCCTTACCATGGAGACGCTCTGCCGACTGAGCTATAGGGGCCGGACCTCGGATGACATTACACGACCTGGGCACCGGCCTCAAATCAGCTAGGCTGCCGGGCACTGAGCGCACGTCTCAGCAGCGTCCCACCTCACCGAAAGGAACCTGGTCATGGGGTTCTTCGACAAGTCGCCCGCCACCGCCGGCAGCGGTCTGGCGCCGATCTCCAAGGAGCGCATCAAGCAGGCGCTGGAATCCCAGGGCTGGTCGTACCGGGTCGATTCCGACGGCGACATCCCCGGCGGCTGGGAGCACGGCTTCTACTGGTTCTTCCTGAACGGCAACCAGAACGAGATCCTGCTGGTGCGGGGCACCTGGTACCCCAAGCTGACCGCGGCCGAGCTGCCGCTGGCCAGCCAGGTCTGCCAGGAGTGGAACCGCGACAAGCTGTGGCCGAAGGTCTACCCGCGGCTCAGCGACGAGGGCGAGCTGCGGCTGCACGCCGAGCACATCGTCGACTACGAGTACGGCATCACCGACGAGCAGTTGGTGCTGCACCTCACCACCGCGGTGAACACCGGGGTGCAGTTCTTCGAGCACCTGAACTCCGTCTTCCCCGAGGCCGCTGCCGCCGAGGAGTGATCCGAGCGTGGACACACTGAGGCCGGGACGCAGCGACCGGTTCCAGGTCGACCTGGTCGGCATGGTCGACCTGCTCTCCCACCATCTCTACTCCGGACCGCAGGTCTACCTGCGCGAGCTGCTGCAGAACGCGGTGGACGCGATCACCGCCCGGCAGGCGGAGACACCGGACGCCCCGGCGCGGATCCGGCTCTCCTGCTTCGCCGAGGACGGCCTGGCGGGTCTGGAGGTGACCGACACCGGGATCGGCCTGACCCGGTGGAGGCGGGCGAGCTGCTCGCCACCATCGGCCGCTCGTCGAAGCGGGAGTTCGGGCTGGGCCGGGCCGAGTTCATCGGCCAGTTCGGGATCGGCATGATGGCGGCGTTCATGGTGGCCGACCAGATCGAGGTGCGTCTCCCGTTCGGCCCGGCCGGGCGCCACCGGAGTGCGCTGGGTGGGCCGCTCCGACGGCACCTTCGAGTTGGCGGAGTTCGACGGCCCGCTCGAGGTCGGCAGCCGGGTGCGGCTGGTCGCCCGCCGCGACGCCGTGCACTGGCTCGAACCGGAGACGGTGCTGGCGCTCGCCACCGACTACGGCTCGCTGCTGCCGCTCGACGTCGCCATCGAGGTGCCGGTGGGCGACGAGGCACCAGCTGGCGTCGGCTCACCGCGGCCGCGCTGCCCTGGGAGCAACCCCACCCCTCGCCGCAGGCCAGGATCGGCCGCGCTGGCCGCCTACTGCGAGCAGACTCTTCGGCTTCACCCCGTTGGGCCATATCGACCTGTCGGTGCCGCTGGCCGGGGTCAGCGGGGTGGCGTTCATCCTGCCGCAGGCGGTCTCCCCCGGCTCCGGCCGGCACCGGGTGTACGTCAAGCGGATGCTGCTCGGCCCCCGGGTCGACCAGGTACTGCCCGACTGGGCGTTCTTCGTCCGGGCGGTGATCGACTCCGACACGCTGGTCGCCGACCGCCTCCCGCGAGCAGGTGCACGCCGACGAGATGCTGCTCGGCCACCCGCGAGGCGCTGGCCGAGCAGTTGCAAGCCTGGGCGCTCAGCACGCTGACCACCCCTCCACCCTCGCCCGGCGGTTCATCACCACCCATCACCTGGCATTGCGCGCGCTGGCCGCTGACTGACAACGAGATGCTCGATCTGGTCGCGGCGGTGCTGCCCTTCGAGACCACGGACGGGCCGCATGACGCTGGCCAGGTGGCCTCGGCCACCGGCGAGCTGTCGTACACCACCACGACCGAGGCCTACCGCCGGGTGGCCGCGGTCGCCCGCGGCGCAGGGTCTGGTGGTGGTCAACGCCGGCTACGTCTACGACGCCGACCTGCTGGACCGGCTGGCAACGCCGCTCCGGGCTGGCGGGTGCGCGAGCTGGTCAGCGGCGACCTGGAGGCCGTGCTGAGGCTGCCCAGCGCCGAGCGGGAGGTCGCACCGCCGCCGGCGGTGATGGCTGCCCGCGAGCTGCTGACCGGCGACGACTGCGACGTCCTCGTGCGGGTATTTCGACCCGATCTGGTGCCCGCGATCCTGCTGCGCGACGCCGAGGGCGAACACCGCCGCGAGCTCGACCGGGAGCGGGAGGCCGACCCGAACCTCTGGGACGGGCTACTCGACGCGCTCGCCGACCAGCCCGCCCGGCGCGCACCCGGACGCTGGTGCTCAACGACGCCGCCGACGTGGTGCGGCAAGCTGCTCGCCGCCACCGGCACCCGCGAGTCTTCGACGCCGGCCTGCGCTCGCTCTACCTGTCGGCGGTGATGCTCGCCGGCGAGGGCCTGCGCTCCGGCGAGGTCGCGGCGCTACTCGGCCCTCGTCGGTACTGCTCGACGCCTCGCTCACCCGGCCGGAGCCGACTCCGGCGACAACCCAGGAGCCTGACGATGTCCGAAGCACTCAGATCGCCCGCGAGCTGAACAGCATCCGGCAGTGCCCTACGGTACCGCCCGGACCGCCGCCGCCGAGGAGATCACCCGCCGGATCGAGGCCGAGGGGCCGCGCAGCCAGCTGCCCGAGGCCCTGCTCGACCTGGTGGAGGCCTACATCTTCACCGGCCAGGGCACCAAGTCGTTCGTCAGTCTTCGCCCGGCTGCTGCGGCTGTGGGACGAGAGCCCCCGAGCTGTTCGACCACTCCGACACCCACAACCTGTTCTGGGAGTTCAAGTGGGTGGCGGCCGACCTGGCCGACTACCCGCAGATCAGCCGGGAGCAGGCCGCCGCCTTCCTGGCCGACATGGGACGACGCTACGACCTGGCCGGGAACGGCCGGGCGGCGGTGGCGATGTCGCGAGTTCATCTGGGCCTGGCACTCCGGTACACCGGACGCCGAGGCGGCCCGGCAGCGCTGGCTGGCCACCCCGGCCGACGAGTTCCAGGACTGCACCGCCTGCTTCACCGGCCTGCAGGTCGCCTACCTGACCGAGACCGGCCGATTCGACGAGGCGATCCGGCTGGGCGAGGCCCGGCAGGGCAGCTGCAACCGCGAGCCCACCGGCACGCTGCACTCGCTGGCCTTGGCCTACCTCAACCAGGGACGGGCGGCGGACGCCGTCCGCGCCCACCAGGCCGCGATCGCCACCCTCGACCTGTCGACCGGCGACTTCGCCTCCGCCCGCGGCCAGGCCTTCGAACTGCTGGCCCGCGGCGGGCAGCTGGCCAGGGCGCTGCGCAACCTGCGGGAGGACTATCCCCAGCTGCTCACCCACGCCGCCACCGAGCTGGCCCGGCTGCGGTTCCTGCTGAGCGTGCTGGCCGGGCTCTCGGCCAATCTCGACCAGGCCGGACTGGCCGTCGAGCTGCGCCAGCCGGATGTCGCCACCGTCGGCGAGCTGCACGCCTGGGCCCACCAGCAGGCCGCCGAGCTGGCCGGACGATTCGACGTCCGCAACGGCACCGACTACTACCGCCGGCTGCTGGAACACGCGCTGGCCGCGCGGCCGGCGGCGGTGGCGCTGGAGTTCGGCCTGCCGAGCGTCGACCCGGCCGGCGGGACGGACCACGCCGACCCCACCCCGCTACCGCCCAACCGGGCACTGGAGCACGCCGAGCAGCTGGCTGCCTCCGGCGACCACGTCGCCGCCGCGCAGGCCTACGCCGAGTTGGCCGGACGGGCGGAGCAGGCCGGCGAACTGGCCGACGCCGGCCTGATGCTCGCCGAGGCCGGCCACTGCCTCGACCAGGTCGGCGCCGAGGAGGCCGCCCACGACCACTTCGCCCGGTCGGTCTCCCGCCTGCTGGCCGGGGGCGCCGAGGCCGGGCTGATCAGCCAGGTGCTGACCACCTGGGCGCCGATCGCGGCCCGGTTGGCGCAGGCCGCGGCGGTGGTCGCGGCAGTGGACGAACTCCTCGCCCGACCGGCCGCGCCCCAGCCCGAGCAGCTGTCGGACGAGCTGGCTGCCCGCCGCCACCGCGAGCAGACCGGGCTGGCCGCCGACCTGGCGGATGTCTGGGCGCGCTCGGTCGCCTCGCTGACCGCCGAGCAGCGCAGCCCTGGACGGGAGCTCACCGACGCCGTCCGGACCGCGCAGCAGGCCGGCGAGCAGTACGCCGCGGTCGGCCGGATCGCCGACGCCGCCCACGCCTTCTGGCTGGCCGGCCAACTGCAGCGGCAGACCGGCGACACCGAGGGCGCGATCTGGGCGCTGGAGTCGGCGGTGGAGGGCTTCTCCGCGGCCGGGCAGCGCAAGCTGCGGATCACGGTGGCGTCGGAGTTGATCGAGCTGCTCCGGGCCACCGGCCAGGACGCCAAGGTGGAAGCGCTGCTCGCCACCTTGAACTGACCCGGGGACCGGTCCGGCTCAGCTCGGGCGCAGGTAGCAGCCGCCGGTGAGTTCGTCCTGCTCGTCCAGACCGAAGCAGAACAGGATCCCTTCCGGCCCACCGGCCTGGACGAATCCGCCGGCGGTCAGCCCGGCCGGCAGCTCGACCGTCCGCCAGCTTCCGGTCTGCGGGCCGAACAGGTTGCCGTCCAGCACCACCGTGTCACCGGCGACCAGGCCCGGACGCAGGGCTCCGGCGGGCTGGCCCGACGCCGGCACCGGCAGCCATTCCTCTCCCCCACCGGTTCGGTAGAAGGACTGCCGGCCCTCGGCGGGCAGGGTGGCGATCGTCCCCGAACCGGTGGCCACCAGCCGGCTGGCGGCCACCGCCGCGGGCCGCAGGGTGGACGGCCGGGTGAACAACCGGCCGTCGTCGTCCGGCTCGAAGACGCTGATCCGCAGCGTCAGGTCGCCGTTGTCAGCGATGGTCGGCTCGCCGATCACCAACTCCTTGCCGGTGAACACCACCTGCCGGGTGGCCTCGTTCGGGTAGACGCCATTGGGGTAGGTGCCGGCCGGCAGCTCGGTCCAGGCCGCGGTGGCCGGATCGAACCAGGCGTCCGGGCCGCCCGGGCCAGCCACGGCGAGCAGCACGTCGTTCAGCGCTACCAGCCTGCTCACCGTCTCGCCGGCCGCCACCCCACCCGGCGGCAACGGCAGTTCCTGCCAGCGGTCGGCGGCCGGGTCGTAGCTCCACATCCCGGCCGGCTCCATGGACCCCAGGTAGAGGACATCGTTCAGCACCGCCCAGCTGGAACTCCAGTCCAGCAGCCCGGGCACCGGGGGCGCCGCGATCGTCCGCCACCGATCGGTGGCCGGGTCGTAGGCCGCGGCGTCCAGCGCCGGCGTCCTGGTGCAGTCCAGCTCATTGCTCGCCGGGTCGGCGGACGCCTGGCCCGTGCAGGCCGCGCCGCCCACGATCAGGTACTCGTGGCCGACCCAGCTGGCGATCGAGGTGCCGCGGGGTTCCAGCGGTGACGGGGCGACCGTCCGCCACTGGCCGGTCGGGGCCGGTGGCTGGGGCGGGGTCGGTTGGTCGGGGGTGAGCAGGTAGCAGTCGTTGTAGGAGCTGTCACCGACGTCGTAGCAGGCCAGCAGTTGGCTGCCGCTGCTGGCGAACTCCCCGAACGTCCACCTCGGGTTGGGCAGCGGTGGGACGTTCGTCCAGGTCGCCTCCACCGGGTCGTACAACTGGCCCGCCACCACCACGTGGCGGCCGTCGGAGAACCGGGGGGTGCCCAGCTCGTCGCTGGCGATCAGCCCGCCCTGGCCCTGCGGCGGCGCGGCCACCGCCTGCCAGGTCGCCTCGCCGAGCCGCAGCAGGTAGGCCTGCCCGTCCCAGGTCAGCACGGTCACCAGATCGCTCCGCGGGTCCCCGGCCGCCCAGGTCAGCTGACCGGCCGCGGTCAGCGGGAGTTCCGGGGTGGGGGTCAGCTCGGTCCAGGTTCCGCCGGAGAACACCGCCACGGTGGAGTCGGTGACCGCGGCGAAGCCGTCCTTGGTGGCGGCGATCAGGCCGTGGCCGATGGCGGGGTGGCTGGGAGCGAACCGCTGCCAGGCCGCGGTCGTCGGGTCCCAGCGCTGGATCGACTGGGCGCAGCCGACCTCCAGGCAGCCCGGCTCGGCGACCGTGGCGTACAGGCCGTCCTGCCAGCTCAGCAACGCCACGACCTGCAGCGAGTCGGCCGGCTGGGCCAGCTTCGTCCAGGTGTCGGCGACGGGGTCGTACTCGAGCAGGGTCGGCGGCTGCGATCCGCTGTCGCTCTCGCCCGGTTCGGACGCCAGGTAGAGCCGGTCGCCCACCACCACGCCCTGCGAGCCCCGGCCGAGGGGCACCGGAGCGTCGGCGATCCGCTGCCAGCTGTCCTTGGCCGGGTCGTAGCGGGCGCCGTCGGCCAGCGGCGCGCCCAGCGAGGGCAGGCTGGCCCGGCACGCCGCGCCGGGCAACTCGCGTCCCTGCTCGTCCAGGCCGCAATGCGGGTTGCCGCCGATCAGGAAGAACGCCCCGTCCGCCCACAGGTTGACCGAGCCGTAGCGCTGGCCGAGCGGGATCGGCGAGGTGCGCTGCCAGACGCCCTTCCCGGCCGGCTTGGCGGGTTCCGCGGGCATTCCGCCGGTCACCGCCCGGTGGATGCCGATACCAGCGGCCACCACGGCGAGCGCGGCCGCGGCAGCAACCAGCACCGGACGCCAGCGCCGGGGCGCGGGTCGGCGCTGGGTGAGCGCGGCCGGATCCAGCGGGGGAAAGTCGGCGTCCTTGGCCTGGTCGGCGAGGTAGGCCTCGAAGGCGCGCTCGGCGCGCTGCTGGCCGGTGAATTGATCAGTCATTGTCACCCTCCTGGAGAGTCGAGCGCAGCGAACGGAGCGCGCGGTGGACCAGCGACCGGGCGCTCGCCTCGGCCACCCCCAGCGCGTCGGCGATCTCGGCGAAGCTCAGTTGTTCGTAGAACCGCATCACCACGGCCGCCCGCTGCCTGGCGGGCAGGGTGGCGAACAGCCGGGCCGCCTGGTCGCGGTCGTCCACCACGGCGAACGGGTTGGACGGGTCGGGCGGTGAGGCCTCGGGGTCGAAGGCCAGCAGCTCACCGCCGAACTTGCGCCAGCGGGAGACATTGCCGTTGACGATGCTGCGCCGGGCATAGGCCTCGGCCTTGGCGGCCACCCGGTCCCACCGTGGGTAGAGCCCGATCAGCGCCTCCTGGACGGCGTCCCTGGCCTCCTCGCGACTACCGGTGACCAGGTAGGCGAAGCGTTGTAGCGCGCTGGAGCGGCGGACCACGAAGTCCTCGAACCCGCTCACGGTCTCGACCACCGCTGTTCTCCCCGTCATGACTGATCAACGAGATCCGCGCCCGATTCGTTGCGTCACCACGTCGACCGGTTACACCCCATACTCGCGGAGGTTCACCACCCCGCGCCGGACCCTGACGCCTTCGGCGATCAGCAGCGGGGTGGCCTGCTCGACCAACTGCGGCGCGATCGAGCCGTCCGCCCGGATCACCCGCCACCAGCAGACCTCGTCCCCTCGGGTGGCCATCACCCGCGCCACCACCCGCGGCCCGTAGCCGACCATCCGGCCGATCGCGCCGTAGGTGGTCACCTTGCCCTCGGGGATGGTGGCCGCGGCGAGCAGCACCGAGTCGGCCGCCTCGTCGATCACACCCATCCCGGCAGCCTAGCCCGCCCCCTGCCGGTTTCCCCCTCCCCGCTCTCCTCCTGCCCCCGCCCCTCGTCCCCTCCCCTCCCGCGCATCGAGGGCTCCCCTTGGCGTCGAGGGCCTCCACCCAGGCGGGAGCCCTCGCCAACAACGGGAGCCCTCGGCGATCGCGGACGGGGGGTACGCGGGACGCGGAGGTCGGGACACGGAGGGGGTCGCGGCGCGCGGGACACGGCGCGGGCCGGGGCGGGCCGGGGTGGGCGGGACGGGGTAGGGCGGGGTGGGGCGGTGCGAGGTGGGGCGGGGCGGGCACCGAATTGTCCTGACTGGCCACGCCGGAATGCGCTCCGGTCTAGGGTGTTCAGCATGGAATATCGCATTGAGCACGACACCATGGGCGAGGTGCGGGTACCCGCCGACGCCCTCTATGCCGCCCAGACCCAGCGAGCCGTGGAGAACTTCCCGATCTCCGGACGCGGGCTGTCCTCCCACCACATCGCCGCCCTCGGCCAGATCAAGCGCGCCGCCGCGCTGGCGAACGCCGAGTTGGGCGTGGTCAGCAACGAGATCGCCGAGGCGATCGTGGCTGCCGCCGACGAGGTGATCGCCGGGCAGCACGACGACCAGTTCCCGATCGACGTCTTCCAGACCGGCTCGGGCACCTCGTCCAATATGAACACCAACGAGGTGGTCGCCACCCTGGCCACCCGCCGGCTGGGCAGCCCGGTGCACCCCAATGACCACGTGAACGCCTCGCAGTCGTCCAACGACGTGTTCCCGTCCTCGATCCACATCGCTGCGGTGCAGGCGATCCACTCCGATCTGCTGCCCGATCTCGAGGTGCTGGCCAGCTCGCTGGAGGCGAAGGCCGCCGAGTACGCCACCGTGGTGAAGTCCGGCCGCACCCACCTGATGGACGCCACCCCGATCATGCTGGGCCAGGAGTTCAGCGGCTACGCCACCCAGATCCGCTACGGCATCGCCCGGGTGAAGGCCGCCCTCCCCCGGCTCAACGAGCTGCCGCTGGGCGGCACCGCGGTCGGCACCGGGATCAACACCCCGCCCGGGTTCTCCGCCCGGGTGATCCAGCTGATCGCCGAGCACACCGGCCTGCCGCTGGTCGAGGCCGCCAACCACTTCGAGGCCCAGGCCGCGCAGGATTCGCTGGTGGAGACCTCCGGCGCGCTGCGCACCATCGCGGTGTCGCTGGTGAAGATCGCCAACGACCTGCGCTGGATGGGCTCCGGCCCGCGGACCGGCATCGGCGAGATCGCGCTGCCCGACCTGCAGCCGGGCTCGTCCATCATGCCGGGCAAGGTGAACCCGGTGCTGCCGGAGGCGACCGTGATGGTGGCCGCCCAGGTGATCGGCAACGATGCGGCGATCGCCTTCGCCGGCGCCCAGGGCAACTTCGACCTGCTGGTGATGCTGCCGGTGATGGCCCGCAACCTGCTGGAGTCGATCAGCCTGATCGGCAATGTCTCCCGGGTGCTCGCGGTGCGCTGCGTGGACGGGATCACCGCCAATGTCGACCGCTGCCTGCAGCTGGCCGAGTCCAGCCCGTCCATCGTGACCCCGCTGAACCGGGTGATCGGCTACGAGGCGGCCGCCAAGATCGCCAAGCACTCGGTGAAGCAGAACCTGACCGTGACCGACGCGGTCCGGGATCTGGGCTACGTCGAGCGCGGCGAGGTCACCGAGGAGCAGCTGGCCAAGGCGCTGGACGTCGCGGCGATGACCGCCCCGAAGTCCTCCTGACCCGACTCCGGCACGAGGGCCCCCGCTCCGGCGGGGGCCCTCGTCGTCTCCGCTACTCCAGCTCCCAGAGGCGGGTGTAGAACGCCTGCCTGGCCGGGTCGGGAGCGATGCCATAGCCGGCCAGGAAGGCCGGCTCCCAGCCCGCTCCGAAGTTCCAGCCCAGGCTGAGCAGCGCGGGCGCCAGATCCGCCCAGCGGTCGGCCACCCCCAGCCGGCCCAGGTCGACGTAGCCGACGCAGCGGCCGGACGGGTCGAGCAGGAAGTTCGGGTTGCAGGCGTCGCCGTGGCAGACCACCAGATCGAGCGGCGGCGTCTCGTCCAGCCGCGCCGGGTCGATGGTCCGGCCGGCGACCCGGCGTTCCACCGACCAGTCCCAGGGACACCCGGCCACCGGAACCCGGTCATGGAAGCGGCGCAACGCCCGGCCCAGTTCGGGGACGACCCGGTCCGGACGCTCCCGCCAGCCGCCGAGCACCGCCGAGGTTCCCGGCAGGCCGGCCGTCCGCAGCCAGCGGTTCCCGCCGTCCACGCCGTGATCGATCGGACGCGGGCACTCGACAAACCGGCCAACCCAGCCAAGCCGCTCCACCTCGGCGGCCGGGTCGAACTCGGCGTGCGGCGGGCCGTACTTGAGGTACTCGACACCCCCACCCAACGCGTAGGTGACGCCGCCGAGCTCATTGCGCCAGACCGGTTCCACCGACCGTCCATCAGCCAGGGCGACCGCCAGCGCCGGCACCTCGACGTCATCGAGGTTCGTGTGCGGCAGCCGGGCGATCATGATTCAGCCAATCCTGCCATCGCGAGCCGGATCGGTACCGACCCGGCGGTGGGTCAGGCCGGCCAGAGTTGCATGCCCCCGTCGACGCGAAGCACCTGGCCGGTGATGTAGGACGCCGCTGGTGAGACCAGGAACGCCACGGCAGCGGCAATCTCCTCGGGACGGCCGTAGCGGGCCAGGCCGGGATCGGCCGACCGGCCGGGATCGAGTGGCCGACTCGCCTCGTACCGCTCGGTCAGGGTGTCGCCGGGAGCAACAGCGTTGGCGTAGACGCCATGGGGACGGGCCTGCGCGGCCAGGCACCTGGTGTACTCGTGAACCGCGGCCTTGGCCGAGGAGTACACCGCGCCGCCGTCGAAACCGGCAAGACCCGAGACCGACCCGATGGTGACGACCCAGCCCCGACGACGCTCCAGCATCCCCGGGACGACCGCCCGGCAGGCGTTCACGCAGGTGAGGAAGTTCCGCTCCCAGATGGCGCGAAGATCGTCGTCCCCGAGGAACAGGGCATCGTTGCCGACCTGGATCTTGCCCGCGTTCGGCGCCTTCACGCCGGCCGAGCCGATATCACCGCCGGCCGCGTGAACGAGAATGTCGAGATCGCCCACCTCGGCTTCGATCCGAGCGGCCAGCTCGCGCGTGACGTCTGCCCTGGTCAGGTCGCCAGCCACCGCCAGAACCCGCGAGCCGGTCTCCTCCGCCAGACGACGCGCCAGATCGTCGAGTGAGCCGGCCGCGCCCAGCGCGGAGGGCGAGTCGATCGTCGATCCATGGATGACGACCGTCGCGCCGGCAGCGCCCAGCGTGCGGGCGATCGCCAGCCCTATCCCGCGGCTGGATCCGGTGACCCACGCCGTTCGTCCGTCCAGTGCACCCACTTCTGCCTGCCTTTCACTCGATCCCAGGCACCCGGCGCAGTGATTTCCGGCCAGGGCTGGTTCCCTCTTGACGAGTTACTGAAAAATCTGATTATTATGATACTACGCAACGAGGCGCCGAAGGGGTACAGAACGTCATGCTGATCGACCTGCACGGGAAAGTGGCCGTCGTCACCGGCGCCGCACGGGGCATCGGGAAGGTCATCGCCGATCGCCTGGCGTCGGAGGGGGTGTCGGTGTGTCGGTGGGATCGGGCCTGGCGAGAGCCGGCTCCCGACCGGTTCACCGTGGATGTCACCGATGACGACTCGGTCCGCGCGGCGGTCGACCAGACCGTGGCGAGCCTCGGCCGGGTGGACATCCTGGTCAACAATGCCGGCCTGGTGATGGATTCTCCGGTGGTCGATCTGGCGGAGGAGACCTGGCTGCGGGTGATCGACGTCAACCTGAACGGCGTGTTCCGGGTCAGCAAGGCCGTGGCGCTGGTGATGCAGCAGCAACACTCCGGACGGATCATCAACGCGTCGTCCTTCGCCGCCGTCGTCCCGTCGTTCGGCTCGTCGGCCTACGCCGCCTCCAAAGCCGGCGTGGCCTCCTTCACCCGCGTCCTCGCCGGCGAACTCGGACCGTGGGGGATCACCGTCAACGCCTACGCACCCGGCATGGTCCCCACCGAGATGAACAAGTTCGCCGAGCGCAGCCCCGCCGAGCAGGCCGCTCTGCTCGACACCCTGACCCTGCGTCGCTGGGAGACGGCCGACGACGTCGCCGACCTGGTGTGCTTCCTCTCCAGCGACCGGGCGAGCTACATCACCGGAACCCTGATCGACATCAGCGGCGGGAAGCTGGCGACCCAGCGCCCCCGCGAGGCCTATCTGTGGGCGGAGCAGAAGTCCTAGCCAAACGCGGGATGCCCGCCCGAGCGCACCCCGCCATGACAACAAGTACCGGCAATCCAACGATATGTGTCCTCACCACAAGAAGGAGTAGTTCAGTGAAGAAACACCTGATGCCGAGCGTGGCGCTGGCCATCGCCGCCGCGCTTCTCACCGCCTGTCAGGCGGCGCCCCAGCCGTCGGCAACGAACGGCCAGCCGGGATCCACCGACGGCACCCCGGCCAGCACCGATCAGCTCCAGCTGCGGGTGATGACGCGGGCCTCGGGCACGGACGCGTCCGCGAAGGTGTGGGCCGGGTTGATCAAGGACTTCGAGGCCGCCAACCCCACCATCGACATCATCGACGAGTCGATCAGCGAGGAGCAGGCCTACAACGACAAGCTCAACGCGGACATGGCTTCCGGAAACCTGCCGGCGCTGTTCCGCATTCAGGGCGTGGCTTCGCTGCGTCAGTACATCGAGGCCGGCCTGCTGATGGACGTCACCCCCATCCTCCAGGCCAACCCCGACTGGGCCAAGGGCTTCCAGGACGGCTCGCTGTCCACCTGGCAGTACGACGGCATCGAGGGCAGCTACGGCGTCCCGATGGAGATGTCCCCGATGGGGTTCTTCTACAACAAGAAGCTCTTCCAGCAGGCGGGGATCTCCCAGGTGCCCGAGACCTGGGACGAGTTCAAGGACGCCTGCAAGAAGCTGGTGGCCGCCGGAATCCAGCCGATCGCGCTCGGTGCCAAGGACATCTGGCGGGCGGGTCACCTCCACAACGCCATGCTCTACCGCTCGGTCGGCGTCCAGAAGGCAAAGGACCTCGGCGCCCGGACGGCGAAGTGGACCGATCCCGACGTGGTCGCCACCTTCCAGCTCTTTGCCGATCTGAAAGACCTGGGCGCGTTCGGCAAGAACTCCGAGGGGATCGACTACGAGCAGGAGAAGGCGCTGTTCTTCACCGGCAAGGCGGCGATGGACTACAACGCCGCCTATGCGATCGGCGAGATTGAGACCGCGCCGGTAGCCGAGGACCTCTCGGTCTTCGCCACCCCGGGCTTCGCCGACAAGCCGGAGCTCAAGGGCGACTACCGCGAGACCCTCAACGCCTACTTCCTGTCCAACAAGCTGACCGATGCCGAGAAGGACGCGGTCGCCAAGTTCGTCGTCTTCGTCACCAGCGCCGAGGCCGGCCTGCGCTACGCCACCGAGGCGAAGTCCATGGTGCCGCGCACCGACGTCCACCCCACCGCCGAACAGGTCGGCCGCCTCTACACCGAGACCGCCGAGCTGGGGAAGCTGGTGACCAACCCGGGTCTGGACGTCTTCGCCTATGATCCGCTGCCGTCCATGCAGGACGTCACCCGTAACGCAGCGGTCGGCATTCTCACCGGCAATACTGCACAACAGGCGGCCCAGCAGATTCAGGACGAGGTCGACAGCGCCTCCTGACACAACCCGGGCTGGGTGGCGCCCGACAGCGCCGCCCAGCCCGGCCATCACCCTTGGAGAGGAGTTGGGGCATGGTCTCCGTGAAGGGCCGAAGCATCATCGTCTGGTTCCTGCTGCCCGCGCTGCTGATCTACACGCTGTTCACCATCGCACCGCTGGCCGGCACCGTTGCGATGTCCTTCACGGACTGGCCGGGCTTCGCCGGCGCACCGCTGAAGTTCAACGGCCTGGCCAACTACCAAAGGCTCTTCGCCGATGCCGAGTTCTGGCGCTCCATGACCAACCTGATCCAGTTCGTGGTGGTGTCGGTGGCGATCCACATCCCGGTCGGGCTCCTGCTGGCGACCCTGCTCTCCAACATCGCCAGGGGGTACCGGTTCTTCCGCACCTCGTTCTTCATGCCCTTCGTGATGCCCCTCACCGCCGTGTCGCTGCTGTGGTGCATCATCCTGCTGCCCAACGACCAGGGGCTGCTCAACGCGATCCTGAACTCGGTGGGCCTCGGCGCGGCCGCGCACGGCTGGCTCATCGAGCCCGGAATCGCGATGATCAGCCTCGCCATGGTCAACGGCTGGGTGTCCACCGGCTTCTTCACCACCATCCTCTTCGCCGGGATCATGCAGATCCCGCAGTCGATCACCGAGTCCGCGATACTCGACGGCGCCGGCCCCATCAAGCGATTCGCCACCATCACCATGCCGCTGCTGAGGCCGGTCATCGGCACCTGCCTGATCCTCGATCTGACCGGCTCGATCAAGGTCTTCGACCTGGTCTTCGTGATGACCAAGGGTGGACCCAACGGCCTGACCCAGTTGCCGACCACCTACATGTACGACGAGGCGTTCAAGAACCATCATTTCGGTGTCGGGTCAGCCGCCGCCGTCGCCATCATCGTGCTTTCCCTGATAGCCACGATCCTGTCGGTCAGGCTCGTCAAGGACGAGAGCAACTGACATGCTGACTCAGAATCCCCGCCTCCGGAAGCGCCTCAGCAAGGCGGCCCAGTACGCCACCCTCTCCGCCTTCGCGGTGACGATGATCTACCCGTTGTACTTCGCGATCCTCTCGTCGTTCAAGAACAACGTCAGCATCTTCGACACACCGTTCGCGTTGCCGGAGGTCTTCAGTTTCGAGAACTACGCCCGCGCCTGGGAACTGGCCCGGATCGATACCTACTTCCGCAACTCGGTCATCCTGACGCTGGCGTCGGTGGCCATCGCGGCGGTCGCCTCCACCATGGCGGCGTACGCGTTGGCGCGCTTCCGGTTCCGGCTGCGCTCCCCCATCTACCTCTTCTTCACGCTGGGGCTGATGGTGCCGATGCACGCCGCCATCGTCCCGATCGCCTACTCCATGAGCTTTCTGCCGTTGCGGGACAACACCCTCGCCCTGATCATGATGTTCGTGGCCTTCTCGCTGCCCATCTCCATCATGCTGGTGTACGGCTTCATGATCGGCATTCCGGCCGAACTCGAGGAGGCCGCGGCGATGGACGGGTGCGGCTACTTCCGCATCTTCCGGCACGTCGTGCTGCCGCTCGCCGTGCCGGGCATCGCGACCTCGTGCGCGTTCAACTTCCTCAGCGTGTGGAACAACCTGCTGTTCCCCCTGGTGATGATCTCCGATCGCGAGAAGATGCCGCTGGCGATGGGCCTGGTCAACTTCTTCGGCGAACGAAACGCCGACTACGGCGGCGTGATGGCCGCGATCGTCATGTCGATCGCACCGCCGCTGATCTTCTATATCGCGCTGCAGGAGAAGGTCGAAGCCGGCCTGACAGCGGGGGCGGTCAAGGGGTAGCCATGAACATCGGCCAGATCAAGCGCGAGAAACTGTATTTCCCTTCCGGGCCGGACAGCCGCTGGCCGGAATGGGACCAGGTGGCTGAGTACATCGAGACCTATCCCGACGCGGACTACGCCCATGCCCCCGCGGCGTCGTTCGACGCATTTCGCAAACTGAGGTTCGGGGTCCGCATTCACTGGGGAATCTACGCCATGATCCCCGGTCTGGTCGGAGAGTCGTGGCCCTTCCTTCGGATGACGCCTGCCGAGAAGCAGCACTACCAGGAGCTCTACAGACAGTTCAACCCGGTCGACTTCGACGCGGCCGACTGGTCGGCGCTGTTCGCGGCCTCCGGTGCCCAGTGCGCGGCCTTCACCGCGAAGCACCACGACGGCTTCTCCCTTTTCCACACCGCCACCCGGGTACGGCACCGGGCCCGTTGGACGGGTCCGGGCGGGCCTGCGCTCGAAGCCTGCGACCTGCACTACTCGGTTGCGGAGACGCCCTTCCAGCGGGACATCGTGCGGGAACTCACCACGGCGCTGCGAGCCCGCGGCCTGGCCATCGACCTGTACTTCTCCCACCCGGATTGGTACGACGCCGACTTCCGGCCCTTCATGTACCACCCGATGTCCACCCCGGACGCCGCCGACCTCGTCCTGCCCATCGAACTCGAGCAGGCCGCCGAGCGGCACGGCGCGCCGCCGTCCGTCTTCCCGGCCGCGGACGCGCTGGCTCGGCAACGCATGATGGCCAGACACCGCGATCAGTTGCTGGAGTTGGTCACCAACTACGGCCCGATCGACATGCTCTGCCTTGACATGTGGCTCGGCCACGAGGTGTGGCCCCAGCTGCGCGAGACGGTGAAACTGCTGCGGCGGACCTCGCCTCATACGATGCTGCGCGCCCGGGGCATCGCCAACTACGGCGACTACCACACCCCCGAGGGCTACGTTCCCGGCGACAGGGCCAACACGGCCATGCCGTGGATGACCATCTACCCACTGGGCTCGAGCTTCTCCTACGAGCAGTCCGCGGACCATCACAAGGGCGCAGCCTGGATGATCGCCACCATCGTCGATTGCGCCGCCAAGGGGGGCGCTTTCATGGTGGGCATCGGGCCGGACGCCACTGGCCGGTTCCACCCCGAGGCACGCCGGCAGCTGCTGAGCACCGGCGAGTGGCTGCGCCGCAACGGCGAAGCGGTCTACGACACCGTTCCGCGACCGGGAGACGGCTGGCAGGAGGGCGAGAACGTCCGGTTCACGCAGTCACCGGACGGCTCCACGGTCTACGCCCACCTGCTGCGCGATCCGGGCGACCAACTCGCCCTGCGCACGCTTCGTCCCACGGACGCGACGGTCGTGCGACTACTGTCCACCGGGTCGGTGCTGGACTGGCGCTACCGGAACGACACGCTGCAGATCGACCTGCCTGGACCACTCCCCGATCCGGTCAACGTGCTCCGCTTCGACGCACCTTCGTAGCCCCAGCGAGCCAGGTCACCCGGTGACCGGACAACCCGAACCCACTGAAGAAGGAAGGCATGGAGACACGCAAGCTCGGAAGCCGAGGGCCGCTGGTATCGGTGCTCGGGGTGGGGTGCTGGTCGTTTGGCGGCGGAACGTACTGGGGACCCCAGTCACAGCAGGATGTCGATGCCGTCGTCAACGCTGCCCTGGACGCGGGGGTGACGCTGTTCGACACCGCCGAGGTCTACAACGATGGCGCCTCCGAGCGATCCCTCGGAAAGGCGCTGGGCCGGCGGCGGGACGAAGCGCTGATCGTGTCCAAGGCCGGCCCGCACCATGCCGAGCCCGATCTGCTCCGCGCGGCCTGCGATGCAAGCCTGGCGAGGCTACGGACCGACCGCATCGACGTGTACATGTTCCACTGGCCCATCGAGCCGACCGCCATCGCCCACTTCCTCGGCGCCGATCGTCCGCCCGTCACCCCAGCCCGGCTCGAGGACGCGTTCGCAGCGATGGCCGAACTGCGCGAACAAGGCAAGATCCGCCACATCGGGGTGTCCAACTTCGGCGCCCGGCAACTCGCCCAGGCCGCCGGCCTCACTGACCTGGTGGCGGACGAACTGCCCTACAACCTGCTGTCGCGGGCAGTCGAACTCGAGGTCCTGCCCGAGGCACAGCGGCAGGGCATCGGCATCATCGGCTATATGGCGCTCCAGCAGGGCCTGCTCGCCGGCAAGTACACCTCGGCGGGCGAGGTCCCAGCCGCCCAGGCCCACTCGCGGCACTTCGCGCACGCCCGCGGCGGTGCCCTGTCACGCCATCACGAGGCAGGCGCCGAAGCCCAGGTCTTCACCGCCATCGAGCGGCTCCGGACGATAGCCGACGATCTCCAGCTGAGCATGTCCACCCTCGCCCTCAGCTGGGTGCTGGCCCGCCCCGGCGTGAGCAGCGTCCTGGTGGGCTCGCGCAACGAGCGACAACTGATGCAGAACCTGCGCGCCGCCGACACCGTGCTCGACCCGGAGACGATCGAGGAACTGGACGCGCTCACGCGGCCCGTCCTGGATGCCCTGGGATCGAGCCCCGACTACTACGAGAACCGGGCCCGGTCCCGTGTCCGCTGAACTCAGGCTCCCGCTGCGCAGCTTCAGCCTCGCCAGGGACCCGGCGGGGTGCGCGGTCTGGCAGGAGCACCTGCAGGAGCGGGCGTTCGATCCCAGGACGGTCGCGCTGCTGATCAGTGACATGTGGGATCAGCACTGGTCGGCTGGCGCAACCCACCGCGTGGCGCAGCTCGCGCCCAGGATCGACGCCCTGGCGGACCGGCTGCGCCGACTCGGGGCACAGATCGTCCACGCGCCGGCCGACACGGAACCCTTCTATGCCGACCACCCGGCCCGGCTCCGACTACTCGGCACCACCATCCGGCCAGAACCGGTGGTGCGCGAGGTGACCGTGGTCCCGTCCCCCGTCTTCGACTCCGACGGCGGCTCGGACACCGGCGAACCCCAGGCAATGGTCGACACCAGGGTGTGGACCAGACAGCACCCGTCCATCCACATCGACGAGGAACGCGACGTGATCGCTCACGACGAGGGCACCCTGATCCGTTCCTATCTGCGCGACCACGGAATCACGACCATCATCTACGCCGGAGTGCACGCCAACCTGTGCGTGCTGCGTACCCGGACCTTCTCGATCGTCCCCTCGCTGCGGGTCGGTTTCGACACCGTGCTGGCCGGCCGCTTCACCGATGCGATGTACAATCCCGCCCAGCGGCCGTACGTGGCACACGACGTGGGTACACGTCTTGTGGTTGAACACATCGCAAAGCACTACTGTCCTGTTGTATGGGAGGGACTCTGACGACGGCCACGGCCGTCATCCGTCGTTGTGCCGGTCTCCGGAGCCCCCGCCGGCCAACCGTCCCCAGGACCCGGAAGGTAACCCAGTGAGCGATGAGATCGTTTCGGCACTGACCGGAACCGGCCTCTCCGCGCGGGAACGCCTGACGCGCCCCGAAGGTGGCCTTCGGGGCCAGATCATCGAGGAACTCGGCCAGCAGATCGTGGACGGCACTCTCGGTGAGGGCGACACCGTGGTCGCTGATCAGATCTGCGAGACCTTCGGCGTCTCGCGCAGTGTCACCCGCGAGGCACTACGCACCCTCGAGTCCATGGGCCTGATCCAGGCCCGTCAGCAGATCGGCACCCGCGTCCTCGGCAAGGACTCCTGGGATCTGCTCAACCCTCGCCTGGTCCATTGGCGGGGCCGGGGCCCGGACTACCTCATCCAGCAACGAGAGCTGCTCGAGACGCGCCTGGGCATCGAACCGACGGCCGCCGCACTCGGCGCCGAGCGGATGGACGCCGCGACGATCGATCGGCTGCGGCTACTGGTGATCCAGATGCGGGACAGCCTCGAACGTGGCGACCGCCTCCGGCACTTCCGCGCGGACGGCGCCTTTCACCGAACCCTGCTGGAGGGCGCCGGCAACGGCGTGATGGCCAGGATCGCCGACGCCATCGACGCGGCGCTGGACGTCCGCGGCGAGACCCTGCGGGACGGCCTGGCGCACGTGCAGCCGGAATCGATCAAGTGGCACGAGTCGGTCGTCCATGCCCTGAGCCGTCGGGATCCGCAGGAGGCCCACGACGCCGCCCGGGCAATCCTGGTGCACACCCTGGCCGAGCTCAACGCGATCTCCGATCAGTGAAGCACCAGCGCACGACCGACTGAGCATCGCGGGGTATCCGCCATCGCCGGTCAGACCGTCCGTTCCGCTCCAAGCTGGCAAAGTCCGGCGGCTGCCGCGACCCGCTGCGCTAGGGTGCCGGTCGTGACCGATAACCAGCCCAGGATCGCTCTTCTGATCGACGCCGACAACACCGCTCTGGACAGTCTCAACCAGGTGCTCGCGGAGCTGCAGAAGCAGGGCGACAGCCAGATTCGTCGCGCCTACGGCAACTGGTTCAAGCCAGCTCTACGAGCGTGGGACGGCGAACTGAGTCGGCGCGGCTTCCGCGCTGTGCAGCAGTCCGACCCGGTCAAGGGAAAGAACGCCACCGACCTCGCCCTGGTGATCGACGCCATCGACCTTCATCACACCGTCGGACCCGAGGTGTTCGCGATCGTGTCCAGCGACAGCGACTACACCCCCTTGGCCCACTATCTGCGCGAACGGGGCGCCAAGGTGTTGGGCTTCGGACGTCCCACCACCGCCGCCTCGTTCCAGGCAGCCTGCACGGTATTCACGCCCCTGCAACTGGGCACCGCCAAGCCGAAGGGCGCGGCCAAGCAGGCCAAGGCGCAGCCACCGCTCACCCAGATGCTGGCGGAGGCGATCGCCAAGACGGCCGACAAGCAGGGCTGGGCACGGGTCAGCGCGGTCGCCAACTACATGCGCCAGCACCACGGCCAGACCTCCAAGGAGCATGGAAAGGCCAGCTGGACGAAGGTGCTCAAGAGCCTGCCCGGCTACGAGTTCCGCAACGAAGGGACGACCGGCGTCGCAGTGCGGATCACCCAGCACTAGCTTCCACCCGCCGCTGGCAGGCCCGCTGCGCCCGGGACGACCACCCACCGCTCCAACAGTGAACTGATTCCCGGGGATCCGCCACGGACACCGCACGCCGCCGCTAGGTTGTGTGGCGAGCGGTCGAGTTCGAAGGGGAACCGGTGGCGCAGGTCGAGGCACCGCAGGCATGGGGTCCAGGCATCGAATGGCGGATCGGTGGATGGCGGCTGGCTCGCACCAGAGACGGCTTCCTACTCTCGACCGCCGCGGGTGAGGAACGATTCGACGGACCCGAGGTGCGGAGGCTCTCGGTCAACGGACGCTGGCTGAGCTTCGATCTGATGGTCGCAGGCAACCCGGAACAACGGCTGGACGGCCTGACCCGACGGGAGGCGGCGGGCCTCCGCCGCGCCATCTCCGACCAACTGGCCCGGGCTGATCTCGCGCTGACGCTGGCGCAGGCACGCTCATTCCAGTCGGCCTTCAACGGCCTGCTCGCCACGCATCTGGCTGAGCAGCGCTGGATTCCCCACGACCGGGTGGTGGAGGTGCTTCGGCTGGCTCCCAGCCCAGGCCAGGTGACCGCTGCTCAGCACCTGCCGCCTGGATCCCTCTCACCGGGGGAACACCAGACGCTCGTCCTGCTCGCGGGGGATCCCTGGCAGGCGGTTCGAACGGTGAACGCACAGGTGCTTGCCGAAGAACTCACCGGCTGCCGCACGTTCTTCGACCGGGTCGAGAAGAGCCCGTTGACCGAGGAACAGGCCCGCGCGGTTGCCACCTTCGACAATCGAGTGCGGGTGATCGCCGCCGCTGGTTCCGGCAAGACGTCAGTGATGGTCGCCCGGGCGGCCTACGCCGTGGCTCGCGGCCTGGTACCACCGGAACGCATTCTGATGCTGGCCTTCAACGCCGATGCTGCCGCTGAGCTCCAGGAACGGGTGACAGCACGCCTGGGCGCACTCGGGTTGCCGACCGACGGGCTGCGGGCGAGCACCTTCCACTCGTTCGGCCTTTCGCTGATCGGCCGGGCAACCGGACGCAAGCCGAGCCTCGCACCGTGGGTCGAGCACGGCCACGATGTCGAGAAGATCAGCGAAATCGTCCGGCAGTTGCGGGACGAGTCCGAGACCTTCCGGTTCAAGTGGGATCTCTTCCGCCTGCTGTATGGAGGCATGTCCGAGGCACCCGACGGCGGCGAGTGCGACAGCTACGACCGGGCCAAAGGCCTCACCGGGTTCGCCACCTACCGCGGCGAGACGGTCCGCAGCGAGGGAGAACGACTGATCGCCAACTGGTTGTTCCTCAACGGTGTCGACTACCGCTACGAGCAGCCCTACCCCCACGACGTCGCGGACAGCTCGCACGTCCAGTACCGCCCCGACTTCTACTACCCGCGCATCGACGTGTGGCACGAACACTGGGCTCTCGGAGCGGACGGCAAGCCTCCAGCCTCCTTCGTGGGCTACGAGGACTCCGTCCGCTGGAAGAAGGCGATCCACCAGCGGTACGGCACCCGACTGATCGAGACCACCTGGCACGACGTCCTCTCCCTGCGAGGACTGTCCGACCTGGCTGGGGAACTGCGGCGGTTCGGCGTCACGCTCGACTGGAACCCCGATCGTCCGATCCCGGGCCCCGCCCCGATAGACCACGAGCGGCTGGCTCGACTGATGCGCACGTTCCTGTCCCACGTCAAGGCGAACTCACTCACCCCGCTGGACCTCCAGGCTCGGCTCCAGGCCAGCCCGAGCCCCCGGACCCGGCTGTTCCTCGATCTGTTCTGGCCGATCCACGACCGGTGGGAGCAGCAATTGCGGGCCTCGAAGCTGGTGGACTTCGACGACATGCTCCGGCAGGCCACCGACCTTCTGGAGCACGATCCGACCCTCAACAACTACGAGCTCATCCTGGTTGACGAGTTCCAGGACACCAGTCGCTCCCGCGCCCGCCTGGTCCGGGCGCTGTCCTCCGGCAGGGAGAAATACCTGCTGGCTGTCGGCGACGATTGGCAGGCGATCAACCGGTTCGCCGGCGCTGATCTCACCGTCATGACGCACTTCGAAGAGTGCTTCGGCCCGGCCCAGACCGTCTACCTGCAGACCACCTTCCGCAATCCCCAGCCGATCGCCGATGTCGCCGGTCGCTTTGTGGGCCGGAATCCAGCCCAACTGCCCAAGAAGGTGGTGGCCAGTCAGCCGGAGTCGGGTTCCCTGATCACAGTGGTCCGGGTCGGGCGGCAAGACTCTCTCAGCAGCGCCATTGAGCAGCAGCTCCGCGACCTGGCGACCAGTTCCCCCGGCAGCAGCGTCGACATTCTCGGGCGGTACCGGCACGAGCACGAGTTGGTGCCGCACCGGAGGTTCGGCGGGCTCGACGTCCGGTTCCGCACCATGCATGCCGCCAAGGGGCTGGAGGCCGACTACGTCCTACTGCCCAATCTCACCACCGGCGTCTACGGCTTCCCCAGCCAGATCGAGGACGATCCGGTTCTACGGCTCGTGCTGGCCGGCGATGACAGCTACCCGTACGCCGAGGAACGCCGGCTGCTCTATGTCGCGCTCACTCGCGCCCGGCGCCAGGTGACCATCTTCACCACCGAGGGACTCGAATCGCCCTTCGTCGCCGAACTCCTGAGCGACGCCGGGGTGCGGCTGGTGGACGCTGCCGGAACCCCGAGCCAGGTCCGGATCTGTTCCGAGTGCGGGCAGGGCACGATGGTGCTACGACGGGGTCGCTATGGCGAGTTCTACGGCTGCAGCCAGTTCCCTAGGTGCACCCACAAAGCCCGGACGTGACGAACCCGACGGGTCAGCCCGGTCCTCAAGGCATCTGACGTAGCAGTTGTTCGGCTTCCCGCGCTCTTGGCCGAACAACTGCTACGTCAGATGGACAGCCAATGGACGGGCCCACCCCGCCCATCACGCGCAAAACCCCTAGCCAAACGATTTTTGACTAGGGGTTTCACCGGTGGCAGGTGTAGGATTCGAACCTACGTAGGCTGTGCCGACGGTTTTACAGACCGCTCCCTTTGGCCGCTCGGGCAACCTGCCGTGCGCGAGCACTCTAGCAAAGCGGTGGGGTCGACAACCAATCGTGCAATCCGGTTGTCCCAGCTGGCCCGACAGCGTCGGAGCTGAGCCCCGGTTGGCCGTGTCGGATGGGTCGGGCACAATGGCGGGCATGGCTGGAGATAGCTCTTTCGACATCGTGAACAAGGTCGACCGGATGGAGGTCGACAACGCGCTGAACATGGCCGCCAAGGAGGTCCGTAACCGGTTCGACTTCAAGGGCACGGAAGCGGTGATCAAGTGGTCGGGCGAGGTGGTCGAGATGGAGGCCAACGGCGAGGAGCGGGTGAAGGCCATCCTCGACGTCTTCCAGACCATGCTGGTGCGCCGCAAGGTCGACCTGAAGTCGCTGTCGGCCGGCGAACCCCGGCTCTCCGGCAAGCTGTGGAAGATCAGCGCCACGCTGGATTCCGGGATCAGCGCCGACAATGCCCGCAAGATCGCCAAGCTGATCCGCGACGAGGGCCCAAAGGGCGTCCGCACCCAGATCCAGGGCGACGAACTGCGGGTCTTCTCCAAGAAGCGGGACGACCTGCAGACCGTCCAGAAGCTGGTGCGGGACGCCGACTACGAGTTCGCCGTCCAGTTCACCAACTATCGCTGATGCAGGCATCAGCACGTCCGCTCCTCCAGCCATGACAGAGAACGAACAGCAGTACGAGAGCTACCCCCGTGAGATCACCGGCTTGCGGGTGTCCGCGGCGCAGAGCTACGTCCTCGAACTCTCCGACAGCCACACCATGTCCACCAAGCGGCGGGCCAAGGTGAAGGCGGCGGTGGACGTGGAGACCGGCGAGGTCCGGTTCTACATCGATCCGCAGGACGTCGCGAAGCTGATGCCCAAGAAGCAACTGGAACCCGGGAGTTGAGCACGCTGCGTATCGCCACCGTCAATGTCAACGGGATTCGCGCCGCCGTCCGCCGCGGCTTCGACAGCTGGCTGGCCCGCCGCGACTGCGACATCGTCGCCCTGCAGGAGGTCCGCTGCCCCACCTCCCTGCTGCCCTACGAGGCCTTCGAGGGCTACCACCTGAGCTACCACGAGGGGAACCTGCCCGGCCGCAACGGGGTCGCGCTGCTCACCCGGCAGGCCCCGCTGGCGGTCCGGGAGGGCTTCGGCTACCGCAAGGACGCCGAGGGCCGCTACCTCGAGGTCGACCTGCCCGGGCTGCGGGTCGCGTCCCTCTACCTGCCCAAGGGCGGCGTCCCGGACGGGGACGCGGAGGAACTCACCCGCTACCAGCGCAAGATGCAGTTCCTGCGCTCCTTCCGCCCCTACCTGACCCGCGCCCGGCGAGCGGCCCAGGCCGAGGGGAGGGAGTTTCTGGTGATGGGCGACTTCAACATCGCCCACACCCGGTACGACCTGCGGAACTGGCGCTCCAACCAGAAGTCGGAGGGCTTCCTGCCCGAGGAGCGGGAATGGTTCGGCTCGATCCTGGGCCCCCGCACCCTGGTGGACGTGGTGCGCCGGCTGCACCCCGAGACCGACGGCCCGTACTCCTGGTGGAGCTGGCGCGGCCAGGCCTTCGCCAACGACACCGGCTGGCGGATCGACTACCACCTGGCCACCCCCGGTCTGGCCGCCCGGGCGCGGACCGGCGGTACCGATCGGGACGCGGACTACGACTCGCGACTCTCCGACCACGCCCCGGTCGTGGTCGACTACGCCGAGGGCTGAGGCACCGCTTCCCGGGCGGCCCCGGCCGCCAGGAGAAAGCAGGGCGACCGCTTTGGCGAAGCCGCACTGCCGCGCCCGAGACTCCCCGCAGAGCGACAGCCTTCCCCCGGCCAGTCAGCGCGAACGCCCTGCCCTACCCCCCTCTGCGAATACTACGAACCGTAGGGGTGGGGTGATACCGGCTGAATGCTGGGTTTTTATCCCTGGTGGGCATCCGATCGCACCACGGATCGGGCGGCTACCGCTGCGCCAGCGACCTGCGGTACTGCGACGGCGTCATCCCCACCTGCTGCTTGAACAGGCGGGTGACATTGCTCTGCGGCCCCAGCCCGCAGCTGGCGCAGGCCTGGGCGATGCTCACGCCGGGGTCCTGCAGCGCGGTCCTGAGCCGCTCCAGCCGGAGCTGCCGGTGGTAGCGGTAGGGCGTGGTGCCGAGCTCCTGCCGGAACAGCCGGTTGAGTTGCGAGCCGCTGAGGTTCGCCAGCCGGGCGAGGGCCCCGGCGTCGAAGCCCTCCTGCCAGTGCTGCTCCAGATGCTCCCGGACGCGCACCACCTCCGGCCGTCCGCGGTAGACCCGGCGGGTGAAGAAGACGCTCATCAGGTGGCAGAACCGGCCCTCACCGTCCCGGATCGGGAAGTTCAGGATGTCGGTGTAGATCGCCTTGGTGTCAGCGCCGTCGTCGTCCTTCTGGTACGCCTCCCAGAAGGTGTCCAGCGGCAGCCGAGCGTCCCGCACCATCACGGTCTCGCCCGCGAAGGCACGGCTGACCTGGGAGCGCAGGCCGTGCCGGTCGTTGACCAGCGGGTCGGTGAGCAGGTTGTAGCCGGCCAGCACCGGGTCGACGTTCCGGACGTTCCAGACCTGCAGCACGGCCCGGTTGATGAACGCGGCGTCACCGTTGGGCCGGAAGATCTGGATTGGGATCGGCAACAGGTCGGTGATCCGGAACAGCCGCTGCTCGTCGCGGTGCAGTGACGGCGATCGGCAGCTCGAACTGGACGGCGGGCAGACCCCGGTGAGGGTGCGTCGATAGGTCGACGGGCTCATCCCGACCGATCGCTTGAAGGCGGCCGCGAACCCGCCGGCGTAGTCCACCCCGCACCGGGCGAAGGCCTCGCCGATGCTCAGTCCCGGCTCCGCCAGGGCGGTCTTGAGCTGCTCGATCTTGAGACCCTGGTAGTAGCGGTAGGGGGTGGTGCCGAGGTGGTGGCGGAACAGTCGCGACAGCTGGGAACGGCTCATCCCGGCCGCGGCGGCGACCGCGTCCAGCTCGAAGGGTTCCAGCCAGTGCTGCTCGAGGTGGTTCCTGGCCCGGACCACCGCCTGGTGGACCTCGTAGACGCTCCTGGTCAGGAACAGCACCACCACGTAGACGACCTGGCCGCGCCGATCGGTCAGCGGCAGGCAGGCGATGTCCTGGTAGAGCTCGACCCCGTCCGCCAGGCCGAGTCGGTGGTGGTACCGCTCCTCCAGTTCGCCCACCGGCACCCGGATGTCGTGCACCGCGTCCGGCTGGCCGGCGAAACCGCGCTCGAGGTGCTCGGCGAGGCCCAGCCCCTCCCGGAGATACCGGTCCTCCAGGACGTTGTACCGGCCCACGATCTGCGCGGAGCCGATGCCGAAGACCTCGGTGAACGAGGGGTTGATGAACAAGCTGCAGCCGTCGGCGGCGAAGACCTCGGCCGGGATCGGGAAATGGCCCAGTACGGCGAACAGGTCGTCGAGTCGGTCGGCCAGGTCGTCGCCCGCGAACTCCTCGTCGTCCCGCGTTCCCCCGGGCACCGGTCGTCCCAGCCCGTCGGCTCAGCCGGCCAGGAAGAAGGCCGCGACCTCGGCGGGGGTGACCTCCTCCAGCGAAGCGTGGGACCAGCGCGGGTTGCGGTCGCGGTCGACCAACTGGGCGCGGACGCCCTCGGCGAAGTCCGGGCCGAGCACGAAGGCGACGCCCAGCCGCAGGTCCTGCTCGGCGACCTCCTCCAGGGTCATGGTGGCCGCCCGCCGCAGGGCCGCGAGCGTGACGTGAAGCGACAGCGGGCACCGCGCCCGCAGCGTCGCCGCGGCCTCGCGGGCGCTGGGATGGGAATGCTGGGCCAGCCGGCCGACGATCTCGACTGGATCGTCGCTGGCGTAGCACTCCGCGACCCAGCCGTGATCGGACGCCAGCACCGCGGCGGGCAGTTCGCCGACCGACCGGTCGGCCAGCCCCAACCAGAGCGCGTCGGCGGCGTTCACGGCGTCCCCGGTCAACCCCAGGTGGGTGCCGACCTGCTGGGGCATCCGGGCGAACCGCCAGGTCATCATGACGTCGGGGTGGAACCCGATCTGGGTCTCCGGCATCGCCAGCCTCGAGGACGCCGAGACCACGCGGTCCGAACCGTGCGCGGAGAGGCCCATGCCGCCGCCCATGGTGATCCCGTGCATCACCGCGCGGTAGGGCTTGGGGAACCGGGCGATCGCCAGGTCAAGGGTGTACTCCAGCCGGAGGAACTCCCCCGGATCGCCACCGTCGAGGGCGACCTGCCGCAGCTCGCGGATGTCCGCGCCGGCGCACAGCCCCCGCTCGCCCGCGCCGGTCAGTTCGACCCGCTCGACGGCGGGGTCCTCGGCGAACTCGGCCACCGCGGCGCTGATCGTGGCCAGCATGCCGGAGGTGAGCGCGTTGATCGCCCGGGGCCGGTTCAGCCGGATCCGTCCCACCCCGCCCTCGACGCTGATCAGTACCTCGCTCATCGGATCTCCTCCAGTTGTGGTGCGGCTTCCTTGTGCTCCTGGTGGTGCCGCCAGGCCAGCGTGAACAGCAGCGCGCCGCCGGCCAGCGCCAGGCCCACCGCGTCGTTGAACCAGGCCAGGCCGCCGGCCGCGTAGGCCAGCAGGGTGGTGGTGGCGATCACCGCGCCGCTGATCACCTTGCGGTCGGGACGGATCAGCGGCAGCAGCAGGCCGCCCCAGGTCAGGTACCAGCTGTGCAGCGACAGCCCGCCGAAGGCGAAGGCCAGCCACGACCAGCTGAGGAAGGTGACTGGCCGGCGCCGTCCAATCCCCAGCCCCAGCCAGAGCATCACCGCGGCGGTCGCCAGCAGGCCGAGCCCCCGGATGCCCCGGGCGAGAAGTTCGCCGACCTCGGGCTGCCCCCACCAGGAGAGCAACGCGGTGACCCCGGCCGCCAGCAGACTGAACGGGGCGATGGTGACGATCTTGCCGGGGACGTCGGCGGCGTAGATCCAGCCGTAGCCCAACCCGGTGAGCTGGGTGATCCCGACGAAGGTCAGCGCGGCGATCGCCAGCGAGCCGGCCAGCCGTCCCAGCGAGCGCAGGCTGTCGCGCCAGCGGAAGCTCAACCAGGGGTGCCCCAGCAGGGCGACCGGGTAGAAGGCCAGGATGCCCGGCTGCTTCAGGCTGGCCGCCACCCCGACGGCGACCGCCGCCGGCCAGAACCAGCCCCGCACCGCCAGCCAGAGCGCGGTGACCACCATGCCCATCATCAGCGCGTCGTTGTGCGCACCGCCGACGAAATCGATGATCAGGATCGGGTTGATGGTGGCGAACCAGGCGGTCAACTGCGGATCGGCGCCCAACTGCCGGGCGAGCCGGGGCAGCAGGTAGACGATCAGCGCCACCCCGATCAGCGCCGGGATGCGCATCGCCACCGCTGAGACGTAGGGGTTGTTCTGCGCCAGCGCGACCACGCCGTGGAAGATCTGCAGGCTCAGCGGCGGGTACATCGAGGTGTCGTACCGCCACGCCCAGGCGAACTGGTCGGCGAAGGCGCCGGGCAGCACGCTGATCGGGTTCTCGTAGGGGTTCAGCCCGTTGCGCAGCAGCCAGCCCAGTGCCGCGTAGCCGTAGGCGTCGTGGCTGAAGGTGGGCGGCGAGATCAGCAGCGGGGCGCTCCAGATTCCGAAGATCGTCCAGTGCTTGATGTCGTGGTACAGCGTCGGACGCAGCCCGAACCAGGCCGACACCAGCAGCCCCATGCCGGCGATCACCACCGCGGTGCCGAGCACCCGGAACGGCCAGGCGTCCAGGCCGAGGGCGCGCATCGGCCCCCACCACGGGCTGTTCTGCGGCAGGTAGGCGGGGGTCAGCGAGCCGATGAAGATGCAGAGGGTACCGACGAACCCGCGCTTGACGGCCGGGTAACGCCAGGCCTGCGCGAGATCGCGGCTGATTCCGGCCAGCCGCCGCTGCCGCTCCTCCACGACGGTTCCTATTCAGCTAGGGGGTCCCGACCAGCGTATCCGGCCCCGGACTCCCCCGCCGTCCGATCCATCCCAACGCCCCGCCCCCGCCCTCCATCACCATCGAGCGCCACCCTTCGCGTCGAGCGCCACCCCCCAGGGGCAAGCGCTCGACGGCAAGGCAAGCGGTCGATGGTGATGGACGGCGGGTGGTGGCGGGCCGGTCCGCCGGGGCGACCGCAGGAAAAGGGGTGCGACAACGGCGTAGACTTGGCAGGCGGAGCACGCCGACGAAAGAGACGCCATCGTAATGACCGACATCACGACGCTCGACCATGTTGTGATCCGATTCGCCGGCGATTCCGGCGACGGCATGCAGTTGACGGGCAATCGGTTCACCCACGAGACCGCGGTCGCCGGCAACGACTTCTCCACCCTGCCGAACTTCCCGGCCGAGATCCGGGCGCCGCAGGGCACCGTGGCGGGGGTCTCCAGCTTCCAGCTGCACTTCGCCGACTTCGACATCCGCACCCCGGGCGACTCCCCCAACGTGCTGGTGGCGATGAACCCGGCCGCGCTGCGGGCCAACCTGGCCGAGCTGACCAGGGGCGGCATCATCATCGCCGACTCGGCCGACTTCACCGCCCGCAACCTGGCCAAGGTGGGCTACGCCAGCGACCCGTTGACCGACGGCAGCCTGGACGACTACCAGGTGTACGCCTTCGACCTGACCGGGCAGACCATCGCGGCGGTCGCCGAGCTGGGCCTGGGACGCAAGGACGCGGTCCGCACCCGCAATATGTACGCCCTCGGCCTGCTGAACTGGATGTACAGCCGTCCGGTGGAGCCGACCCTCGACTTCCTGGCGGCCAAGTTCGCCGGCAATCCGCCGGTCCGGGACGCCAACATCGCCGCGGTGAAGGCCGGCTTCGCCTTCGGCGAGACCGCCGAGCTGTTCGCCACCCGCTACCAGATCGCGCCCGCCCCGGTGCCGCCCGGAACCTACCGGCAGATCTCCGGCAACCGGGCGCTGGCCTACGGCCTGATGGCCGGTGCGGCGAAGGCCGGGCTGCCGCTCTTCCTGGGCGCCTACCCGATCACCCCGGCCTCGGACGTGCTGCACATCCTGGCCGGCGCCAAGCAGCACGGCGTCACCACCTTCCAGGCCGAGGACGAGATCGCCGCGATCGGCGCGGCGCTGGGCGCCAGCTTCGCCGGCAGCCTCGGCGTGACGGTCACCTCCGGCCCCGGCATGGCGTTGAAGGCGGAGACCATCGGCCTGGCGGTGATGCTGGAACTGCCGTTGGTGATCGTGGACGTCCAGCGCGCCGGTCCTTCCACCGGCATGCCGACCAAGACCGAGCAGGCCGACCTCACCCAGGCGCTGTACGGCCGCCACGGCGAGGCGCCGCTGCCGGTGATCGCGGCGGCGACCCCGTCCGACTGCTTCGACGCCGCCTACTCCGCCGCCCGGATCGCGGTCACCTACCGCACCCCGGTGATCGTGCTGAGCGATGGCTACCTGGCCAATGGCGCCGAGCCCTGGCAGCTGCCCGACCTGGCCGCGCTGCCCGGGATCGACCCGGCCTTCGCCACCGAGCCCAACGGCCCGGACGGCAAGTACCTGCCCTACGCCCGCGACGCCAAGCTGGCCCGTTCCTGGGCGCTGCCCGGCACGCCCGGGCTGGAGCACCGGGTGGGCGGGCTGGAGAAGGCCGACGGCACCGGCGCGATCTCCTACGACCCGGCCAACCACGAGCGGATGATCGGCCTGCGGGCCGCCAAGATCGCCGGCATCGCCGACGACCTGCCGCCGGCCGAGGTGGACGATCCGACCGGCGACGCCCGGCTGCTGGTGGTCGGCTGGGGCTCCACCTACGGCCCGATCACCGCGGCGGCCCGGCGGGTCCGCAACCACGGCCGGGCGGTGGCCACCGTCCACCTCAAGCAGCTGAACCCGCTGCCGTCCGGGCTGGGCGAACTGCTGCGCCGCTACGACCGGGTGATCGTGCCCGAGATGAACCTCGGCCAGCTGGCCATGCTGCTGCGGGCCACCTACCTGGTGGACGCCCAGAGCTATTCCCGGGTGCGCGGGCTGCCGATCTCGGTGGCCGAACTCGCCGCCGACCTGGAGACCATCATCGACGAGGAGCTGACGACCCGATGACGAGCACCGTGAACGGCGCCGAGACCGGTGCCGGGCTGGCCCGGGTGCCCCTGGCGGTCACCCCGCTGAACCGCAAGGACTTCACCTCCGACCAGGAGGTGCGCTGGTGTCCGGGCTGCGGCGACTACGCCGTGCTGGCCACCTTCCAGGGCCTGATGCCGCAGCTGGGCATCAAGCGGGAGAACACCGTGATCATCTCCGGGATCGGCTGTTCCTCCCGGTTCCCGTACTACGTCGACTCCTACGGGATGCACTCGATCCACGGCCGGGCGCCCGCGCTGGCCACCGGGGTGGCGATGGCCCGCGACGATCTGGCGGTCTGGGTGGTGACCGGGGACGGTGACGCGCTCAGCATCGGCGGTAACCACCTGATCCACGCCCTGCGGCGCAATGTGAACATCACGATCATGCTGTTCAACAACCGGATCTACGGGCTGACCAAGGGCCAGTACTCCCCCACCTCCGAGCAGGGCAAGCGGACCAAGTCGACCCCGGCCGGGTCGGTGGACACCCCGTTCAACCCGATCTCGCTGGCACTGGGCGCCGAGGCCAGCTTCGTCGCCCGGACGGTGGATTCCCACCGCGCCCACCTCACCGAGGTGCTGGGCGCGGCGATCAACCACCGCGGCTCGGCGCTGGTGGAGATCTACCAGAACTGCCCGATCTTCAACGACGGCGCCTTCGACGGCCTGAAGGGCCCCGACTCCGGGCTGATCCCGCTGAAGCACGGCGAGCCGATCCGGTTCGGCACCGACGGCGAGCTGGGGGTCGTCCGGGGCGCGGACGGTGCCCTGCAGATCACCAAGGTGGACGAGGTGGGCCTCGACCGGGTGCTGGTGCACGACGCCCACCGGGAGGATCCCGGGCTGGCCTTCGAGCTCTCCCGGCTGACCGACGCCGGGACGATCGTGAACGCGCCGGTCGGCATCTTCCGGGACGTGGACCGTCCCGCCTACGACGATCTGGCCCGCGCCCAGGTGAGCATGGCCACCGATCCCGGGCAGCGGCTGGCCGAACTGCAGGGCCTGATCAACGGCTCCGACACCTGGACGGTGTAGCCGGCGGGTTCGGCCGACGGTCAGTCGAGCAGGAAGATCCGGTCCGCCCGACCGGCGGTGAGCCGGATCCGCTCGGCATTGCGTTCGTCCACCTCGGCCACCCACCGGTTGGCGGTCTCGGCCGGTTTGCCGGTGGCGATGTGCCGGGCCACCAGTCGCTGGCGGCGCAGGGCGTCGTCCACCCTCATGTACCAGGCATGATCGGCCAGCTCCGCCACCCGGCACCAGGGTTCGGCGGGATCCAGCAGGTAGTTGCCCTCGGTCAGCACCACCGCGCAGTCGGGTTCGAGCGGGATCGCTCCGGCCACCGGTTCGCCGCCGCCGTGGTTGAAGCCGGGCGCGTAGATGGTGCGGGGCTCACCGGCCCGCACCCGCTGCAGCAGCTGGAGGTAGCCGTCGGCGTCGAAGGTGTCGATGGCGCCCTTGCGGTGCCGCCGTCCCAGCCGTTCCAGCACGGCATTGGCCAGATGGAAGCCGTCCATCGGCAGCACGCCGGTCGCCACCCCGAGCCGATCGAGTTCCCCGGCCAACCGCCGCACGAAGGTGGTCTTGCCCGCCCCGGGTTCGCCGGCCACGGCCACCAGCACCCGGCCGCCGCGGCTCTCCGCCCGCAGCTGGTCGGCCAGTTCGTCGTACTCCGGCGCGCCGCGGTTCACCGCAGCGCATCGCTGTCGTAGTCGCCCCGGGTCAACCGCCGAGCGTGTTCGCGATCCTCCCAGCGCAGCGCGGCGAAGACCACCACGGCCACCACCAGCCCGCCCAGCAGCGAGAACCAGGGCTGCCAACGGGTCGGGCCGAAGGCGTGGACCACCGCCACCGGCAGCACGCAGACCATCCCCGCCGCGAACCGGGAGCGCTTCCCGCGGCGGTCCTGCAGCTGACCTCGGCGCCGGTGGTTCGGCAGCCCCGCCAGCAGTACCGCCAGCCCACCCACCACGCCGACCACGATGCCGGCCACCACCGCCGGGCCGATCCGGGCGGAGAGCAGCCCGATGGCCGTCCCCAGCACCACGGCCAGCGCCAGGTCGAGCCAGGCCGGACGCCGGGCGGCCGCGATCTCCGCCGGGGTGGGACGATCCGCCGCCTGGCCGGCTTGACCGGGCAGGCTCATCACCCGGCCTCGCCGGCGGGTGGCTGCACCGCGCCCAGCGCCGTCCGCAGCCGAGCGGCATACTGCGCGGCCTCACCGTCGGCGTAGCGGACCCGGGGCCAGAAGAAGCCGCGCAGCCCGTCCCCCTTGCTGCGCGGTACCACGTGGACGTGCAGGTGCGGCACCGACTGACTGACCACGGTGTTGATCGCGGTGAAGCTGCCCTCCGCCCCCAGCCCGTCCACTACAGCCGTAGAGACCCGTTGCACCAGGGCGAACAGCGGGGCGACCAGCCCGGCTGGCAACTCCGGCAGCGTGCCGACGTGCGACACCGGGCAGACCAGCACGTGGCCCTTGAACAACGGCCGGTGGTCGAGGAAGGCGATCAGCTTCTCGTCGCGGTGGATCACCTCGGCGGCAAGGGTGCCGGCCACGATCCCGCAGACCACGTCCGGCTCGCCGGCGCGGGCAGCTGGCATGGCAATCCTCCGGTTCGTACGGTCGCAGGAGAAGAACCTAGCAGCCGTACCGGTACCCTGGCAGGCGTGACTGACTTCGACTTCGAACCCACCGTCCGGCCCGCGGACGACCTGTTCCGCCACGTCAACGGTCGCTGGCTCGCCGCCACCGAGATCGCCGACGATCGGGCTGCGGCCGGCACCTTCATCGAACTGCGCGACGAGGCCGAGCTGGCGATCCGCGACATCGTCACCGGCCTGGCCGGCGCGGCGGCCGGCACCGACGCCGCCCGGATCGAGCACCTCTACGGCAGCTTCATCGACGTCGACCGGGTGAACGCCCTCGGCCTGGCGCCGCTGGCGCCGATCCTGGCCGAGATCGACCGGATCGGCTCGATCGACGAGCTGCTCTCCTACTTCGCCCGCAGCTCGCGGCGCGGCACCGGCGCACCGTTCGCCTTCGACGTGGACGCCGACCCCGGCGATCCCGCCCACTACGCCCTCTTCCTGGCCCAGGCCGGGATCGGCCTGCCGGACGAGGAGTACTACCGGCTGGAGCAGCACGCCGGGATCCGCGAGGCCTACCGCGAGCACATCGACCGCAGCCTCAGCATGGCCGAGGTCACCAGCAGCGCCGCCGGCCTGATCGTCGAGCTGGAGACCGCGGTCGCCTCGCACCACTGGGACAAGGTGCGCAACCGCGACCTCGCCGCCCAGTACAACCCGACTCCGCTGGCCGAGCTGGACGCCACCGGCCTGCCGTGGAGCCGGCTGCTGAGCGAACTGGGCATTGCCACCGAGTCGGTGATCGTGATGCAGCCGTCCTTCTTCGCGGGGTTGGCGAGCCTGCTGGATTCGTCCCGGCTGGAGGAATGGCGGCTGTGGGCGAAGTGGGCCGCGGTCTCCCGGCTGTCGCCCTACCTGCCCGAGGCGCTGGCGCAGGCCCGGTTCGACTTCTACGGCACCGTGCTGCAGGGCACCCCGGTGATGCGGGAGCGCTGGAAGCGCGGCGTCGACCTGGTGGAGCGGTTCCTCGGCGAGGCGGTCGGCAAGCTGTACGTCGAACAGCACTTCTCGCCGGTCGCCAAGCAGCGGATGGACGAGCTGGTCGCCAATCTGATCCAGGCCTACCGGAGCTCGATCAGCCGGCTGGACTGGATGACCGAGGCCACCCGCGCCGAAGCGCTGGCCAAGCTGGAGCGGTTCACCCCGAAGATCGGCTACCCGGAGATCTGGAAGGACTATTCCGGGTTGGAGACCCGGCCGGACGACCTGCTCGGCAACGTGCTGCGGGCCGCGGAGTTCAGCTTCGACGACGAGGTCTCCAAGCTCGGCGGACCGATCCGTCGCCACGAATGGCTGATGACCCCGCAGACCGTGAACGCCTACTACCACCCGCTGCGCAATGAGATCGTCTTCCCGGCCGCCATCCTGCAGCCGCCGTTCTTCGACGCCGAGGCCGACGACGCGGTGAACTACGGCGCGATCGGTTCGGTGATCGGCCACGAGATCGGCCACGGCTTCGACGATCAGGGTTCCACCTGCGACGGCGAGGGCCGGCTGCGGGATTGGTGGACGCCGGCCGACAAGGAGGCGTTCCAGGCCCGTACCGCGGCGCTGGTCGACCAGTACGAGGGCCTGACCCCCGCGCTGGTGCCCGATGCCAGGGTGAACGGGCAGTTGACCCTGGGCGAGAACATCGGCGATCTGGGCGGGGTGGGGATCGCCTACCAGGCCTGGCGGCTGGCCACCGACGGGGTGGAGCCCGAGCCGGTGGACGGCCTGCCCGCCTCGCAGCGGTTCTTCCTGGCCTACGCCCGCGCCTGGCAGACCAAGCGCCGGGACGAGGCGGTGCGCCAGCAGGTGGCGACCGACCCGCACTCCCCGGAGGAGTTCCGGGTGAACCAGGTGGTCCGCAATGTCGACGCCTACTACGACGCCTTCGAGGTCACCCCGTCGGACGCCGCCTGGCTCGACCCGGAGCAGCGGGTCACCATCTGGTAGGTGAGGCTTCGAGACTCGGCCTGCGGCCTACCTCAGCCGCCGATCCTCGAGGTCTCGAAGGGACACTCACCCAAGCTGCGCTCAAACCGGTGTCAACGCCACTCTGCTCACAGCGTGACGGGCTCACTTCGCCCTTCCGTCCCCCTCGCTAGCAAACTGTGTCCAAACCGGTGTGAAGCGCATTTTGCTCACAGCTTGGGGGCTGGGAATCCGCCGATGGCTTCCTCCAGGGTGGCGGCGACCGCCAGCAGGGTCTCCTCGGCGCCGAACCGGCCGGTCAGCAGGCTGCCGATCGGCAGCCGGACCCCGTCCAGCTCGGTGGTGTGCACGGGTACCGAGATGGACGGCAGCCCGCTCAGGTTGGCCACGCTGGTCCACGGTGTGAAGCGGGTCTGGGCGGCGAAGTCGCCGGCCGGGTCGGCGTCGTCCCGCAGGCTGCCGATCGGGGCCGGCGGCTGGGCCAGCGTCGGGGTGAGGACGAGATCGAAGGCCTCCCAGGCCAGCGCCACGTCCCGGGTGAGCCGCTGCAGCTCGGCCAGCGCGGCGGCGTGTTCCAGGGCGGTGACCTCGCGGCCCTCCGCGCGCAACCAGCGGGTGAGCGGGGTGAGCAGCGGCTCGGCCTCCGGCGGCAGCGGAATGGAGGCCGCGCCGACCGTCCACAGCGCGGTGAAGGCGTCCCAGCGCTCCACCGCGAACGGCACCGGCGCCTGGTCGATGACATGACCGGCCTGCTGCAGCAGCCCGACGGTGGCGTCCACCGCGGCCAGGCAGGCCGGGTGCACCTCCGCCTCGGCGATCACCGGGGTGGTGAGGACGCCTATCCGCAGCCCGGTGGGACGCCGCCGGCTGGCCGCCAGGAAGCTCTCCGTCGGCGCCGGCGCCAGGTAGGTGTCGCCGGTCCGGTAGCCGGCCAGCACGTCCAGTGCGACCGCGGTGTCGGCCACCGTGCGGGAGAGCACCCCTGAGGTGCCCAGCCCCGGCCCGGGCGTCATCAGCGGCCCGGAGCTGATCCGTCCCCGGCTCGGCTTCAGCCCGACCAGCCCGCAGGCCGAGGCGGGGATCCGGATCGACCCGCCGCCGTCGGAGGCCTGCGCCATCGGGACGATCCCGGCGGCCACCGCGGCCGCCGCTCCCCCGCTGGAGCCGCCCGCCGAGCGGGTCGGATCCCACGGCGTGACCGCGGGCGGGCGTCCGTCCGGCTCGGTGTAGCAGGGGAAGCCGAACTCCGGCGCGGCGGTCTTGCCGAGCATCACGGTGCCGGCCTCCCGCAGCCACTCGACGATGCCGTCGTCGACCTCGGCGACGGTCCCCCGCAGCGCGGCCGAGCCGGCCTCGAACCCCACCCCGGCCACCGGGTTGAGATCCTTGATCGGGCAGGGCACCGCCAGCAGCGGCAGGTCGAGTTCAGGGTCGGCGGCCAGCCGGCGATCGAGGTCGGCAGCCTGCCGCAGCGCGAGCTCCGGCGCCAGCGTGACGAAGGCACCCCACCGGTCGTCCTCGGCGCGGCGCAGCGCGGCCTCGGTGACCTCCACCGCGCTCACCTGCCGGGCGCGCACCGCCGCCGCGGTCTCCACCGCGGAGAGTTCGGACAGCTCGGTCATCATCGACTCCCCTCGCCCGGCCCGCGAAGGGCCGTGGTTCCCTCGGTTACGACTGGATCCGGTCGGGGTCGCTGGTGGCCCAGATGGTGGGTCGGAACTCGTCGCCGAGCTGCTTGCGGGCCAGCCGTCCGGTCAACTGCTGCTCGGTGGTCACCCGTTCCGAACGGGTCCGGCCGATAAAGGTGATCGCCCACTTCAGCAGCGTGGAGAGCCGGTTCTTGAAGCCCACCAGGTAGATCAGGTGGACGCTCAACCAGGCCGCCCAGGCCGGGAAGCCGGTGAGTTGCAGCTTGCCGATCTTGGCGACCGCGCCGAACTGGCTGACCACCGCCATCGAGCCCTTGTCCTTGTACTTGAACGGCTCGGTGACCGGCTGGTTGGCCAGCTCCCCGGCGATCCGGCGGGCGGTGTACTTGCCGCCCTGCAGCGCCACCTGGGCCACCCCGGGCAGCCGGTCGAGGCTCATCATGTCGCCCAGCACGGAGACCTCGGGATGGCCGGGCAGCGTCAGATCGGGCTGGACGGCGATCCGTCCCGCCCGGTCGAGCTCGGCGCCGGTCTGCTCGGCGAGCTGCCTGCCCAGCGGGCTGGCCGCGACCCCCGCCGCCCAGACCTTGCAGCTGGCGGAGATCCGCTCGGTGGTGCCGTCGGCGTAGCTGACGTCCACCCCGGTCTCGTCCACGCCGGTCACCCGCGCGCCCAGCTTCACCTCCACCCCGATCCGTTCCAGCCTGGCCCTGGCCGAGGCCGAGAGCTTCGGCGCGAAACCGGGCAGTACCGCGTCGGCGGCGTCCAGCAACACGATCCGGGCCTGCCGGGTGTCGATCCGCTTGAAGCTGCGGACCAGGACGTCGCGGGTCAGTTCGGCGATCTGGCCCACCATCTCCACGCCGGTGGGGCCGGCCCCCACCACCACGAAGGTGAGCAACGCCTGGCGTTCCTCCGGATCGTCGCTGAGCTCGGCGACCTCCAGCGAGCCGAAGATCCGGGCGCGCAGTTCCAGCGCGTCGTCCACCGTCTTCATGCCCGGGGCGAAGATCTCGAACCGGTCGTTGCCGAAGTAGGACGGCCCGGCGCCGGCCGCCACCACCAGGTAGTCGTAGGGCACCTCAATGGTCTTGCCGAGCTTCTCGAAGACGACCTGCCGGGCGGTCAGGTCGATCCGGGTGACCTCACCGAGCAGCACGGTGGCGTTGCGCTGCTTCTTCAGGATGTCCCGGGTGGCCGGGGCGATCTCCCCGGTGGACAGAATTCCGGTAGCCGCCTGATAGAGCAGCGGCTGGAACAGGTGTGACACCGTCCGGGAGATGAGCGTGATCTCCACCGGTGCCTTGGCTAGCCCTTTCGCAGTGAACAGGCCACCGAACCCGGAGCCGATCACCACCACCCGCCGACGTTCCATCAGGCCTCCTCCACGATTTACGCAAACCCTAACGCGGCAAATCGGCCGATCCAAGACCCGCCCATTCCGCTGGACAGGCCGCTCCCCGGCAGCCGGGCGGTAACGAAATCGCCGGATCCGGCAATAACTGGGGTAAGAGAGGCCCGATCCGAGGAGGCATCATGCTGGGGCACATCCAGCGGCATGAGGGACGGCCACCCGCTCACCCCCGCCTGGAGGCGGCGCTGCGGGCCGTGGTCTGCGTCACCGCCCTGGTCACCGCCTGGCTGCTGCTCAGCGGCCCCTGGCCGGCCGCCGGGGCCTCCCATCAGGACCGGCCCGATCGGCAGTTGAGCGACATTCGCGGCTGACGACCCTCGCCCGGCGGCCTCCCCCGGGACACAAACCGGGGTGTTCCGGGGGTTCGCGTGGATTATCCACTCGACCGGCCGCTGTCTCCCGGTTGTGTCGCAGGGTGAGGGTGGGCGTGGGCCGGATGACGCCGGTTGGGGTGAAGGTCGGGCTCAAGCCGGGTGATTCCGGCCGGGTCCGCTACGGCACGTGCGCCTCGATGTAGGCCATCAGCCTGTCGAGCTTCTCGCGGTGGGTGTCCAGGAACTTCTGCTCCCGCTCGCGCTGGACGGCGATGAACCGGTTGAGGTAGTCGGTCTCCGCCCGGCAGTCGTAGTCGATCAGCGCGATCCGGATCTCCGGCGCGGAGCCGATCAGCGATTGCTGGTCCGCCCGCTCGAGGTCGTAGTCGCCGGGATCGGCGGCGACCCCGTCCGCCCCGGTGCGGAAGGCGATCTGGATGGCCTCCATCGGCCCATCCCACGGGCCCGGCTTCTTCGCCCGGCCGCGCGCCACCTCGATCGACAGCCCGGACGGCGCCACGCAGGCCCGCCACTCGCTGTTGAGCTGGATGATGCGGGGATCTGCCTCGATGGAGTCCTTGGCACCGAAGGAGTGGAAGCCGGTCAGCTCCGACAGCAGGTCGCCGAACCGCTCGCGGACGAAGTCCTTCTCGTAGGGCTGCTTCGGAATGGGGTTCCTGCGCTGGAACAGCGCCTGGCAGCCACCCAGTTCGGCCTGGTACCGCTTCCGCTCAGTCTTCGACAGCGACGCCACGTAGGGGTCGTTCCTGGGGTCGCCGATCAGGCCCGGATCCTCGCCCGGGATGTAGTCAGCTGCGCTCCGCAGGCCGTATCCGACCTGGGCGACGACCGCTCGCTCCGCGTCCAGCATCGGAATCCGCAGCCGATTGTGCGTCCGGCTGACGTACCTGGCCTCGGCCTCGCTGCCCGGTTCCGGCCCGTCCCAGCTATCGTGCCCGGGGAAGTAGTCGAATCCCTCCTTGGCCAGGCAGGTCGCCAGGTACTGCTCCCGCTTCTCCAGCGCAGTCCTGCCCGTAGGCGGAGGTGGCAACGACGTGGTCCTCGTACTCCTCGGCCGTCCGGACCGCATCCCAGTACGGCGTCAGCGGCAGGTCAGCCGGAGCGAGGGTCTGCGGATGCGCCCACCGGGTTGGCGTGGCGGAGGGCAGCGGCGTCGACACTGGCGGGGTCGCCGTCGGGGCGGTAGTCGCCGGGACGGCGGTCGGGGTCTGCACCGGCAGCGCCTCGATCGGACGCGAGCCGAACACCCCCGGCAGAACGAGCAGTACGACCGCGCCGGCCGCCGCGGCCGAGAGCCCGATCGCCCAGCGCACCGCGCGACGCCGCCGGGACGACGGCCCCCACCGACGGCGCGGCCGGCTCGCCGACCGGCTGGACGTCCTCCGGCTGGGCGGCCATCGCCCTCGGCGGCAGGTCGATCTCCATCGGCGGACGGCGGTCGGCCGCCTGCCGCAGGCCGTCGCGGAACAGCTGTTCTCGTACTCGTCCATCACCGTTCTCCCTCCAGCTGTGCCCGCAGCGCCAGCACCGCGCGATGGACGTGCGACCGGGCGGTCGACTCCGTGCAGCCCAGCACCACGGCGATGTCGGCAAAGCTGAGATTCCGGTAGAACCGCAACACCACCGCCGCCCGCTGCGTCGGCGAGAGCTGGTACCGCACAGCCGCCACACCTCGTCGACGGCCACCACCGTCTGCGCCGGGTCCGGGCCGACCGGCGCCGTCGGCAGCCCCTCCGGCTGCGCGACCGACAGCGCGCGGGGGCGACGCCGGATCACACCCAGGCAGGCGTTCACCACCGTCCGGTGGACGTAGGCCTCGAACTCGTCCCCCACCGGCAGCCGGGCCCACCGCCGGTACAGCCCAGCCAGCGCGTCCTGCACCGCGTCCCGGGCGTCCTCGGCGTCTCTGGTGACCAGCCAGGCCAGGTCCCAGGAACCCATCGGTGCGCGACCGCGCGAACTCGACGAACGACTCCTCGTCCGCGATCGTCACGGTGGCGGCCCCTTCCAGGTCGACTGCCTCCATACCCAAGACAAGTCAACACCGCCTGATTTCGTTGCAGGTGGATACCGGTTCGACCAGCTGATGTCGTAGTTGTTCGGCTTCCCGGAGGTTTTCACCAACTAATACTACGTCGAGACGGCCGACTGACTCAGCGGACGGTTTCGGACGGGTCGGTCCGTGGGGCCACCGGGCAGTGGCTGGTTTCGATTCTCGACGGCCGGTGATCTCAGGCTGTTCGGCGGGTCGCCAGGATCGCGCCGTGCGTCCGGTCGGGACGGGTGCTTCGCGACTCGATATGCGTCACGGCGAACCCGGCTGCCGCCACCTTCGCCACCAGCAACCCGACCGGCCAGTGGTAGGCGGTGATCATCGCGTGGTCGAAGGGCTCCAGCCTCGGACCGGCGAAGAACCCGATCGCCAGTCCGCCGTCCGGTCCAAGGACAGCGGGCGAACTCGGCGAGCGCCTCCCCATCCGCTCCGGATCGGTGTGGATGAGCGAGTACCAGGCGAGCACCCCGCCCAGGGAACCATCGGGCACACCCAGGTCCTCCGCTCGGCCAAGTCGGTAGGATGCGGCCGGATAGCTGGCCCTCGCGCTGTCAATGAACTCAGGCACCGGGTCGACACCCTCACGCTCACGCCCAGACCGGCGAGGTGGGCCGTCCACTGCCCCGGCCCACAGCCGACGTCCAGCACCGGCCCCTCAAGGGCGCCCGCCCAGTTCGTCACGAGGTCGAGGTCCGCGGCGGCGACGTGGCCGATGCTGCCCACCGCGTCGGTGTACTCGCTCGCCCTGGTCCATAGGCGGCCCGCACCGACGCAAAGGGCACCGCCTGGTCGCGGTCCGGTGAGCTCTTCACCAAGACCTGTCCACCCATCCCGTGATCCTCTCGATTGGGCCACCGGTTAAGCACCGGTCAGGCGGTACCGAACATCACCGACGGCCGTCGGGATCCACCACGGTCACCACCACGTCGTCGGTGGCGCTCGGCTCGATCCCAGACCGTCCAGGTGGGTGACGAAACCGTTGCGGTCCTCGATCGTGAAGTACAGGTGGGTGAGGTTGGAAACCCGGTTCGGGCGGGTAGGCGTAGCCGGCGAAGGCCTGCGCGTCGTGGATCGCGAGCTGCATTCCGTCACGATCCAGCCGCCAGTAGGTGTAGCCACCCTCACCGACCTCCTCCAGCGGCAGCCCGGCGACCTCGCGGTAGAAACGCGCGGCGGCTGCCGGATCGGTACTGGTGAGAAACACTCCCCGGAATGTCGCCTTCGTCCAGTTTCCTCTGATCGGAGAACTGGCGCTGGTACTGGTCGTGCAGTTTCTGCCACCCATACGCCAGGGCGCGCTGTCCGGTCGGGCGCTCCCGGTCGGTGCCGTCCTCGGCGGCCAGTCGGGCCAGGCATACCTGCCAGCCGGCGGCCAGCATCACCGCACCCGGGCGGTCGCCGGTCGTCTGCCGAAGCTCGAGAATCGTGTGATCCCCGTCGGCCGCGAGCGTCCAGCGCAACAAGATCCGCACACCCCACCGGTGGACGAAGCCCGGCGCATCGGCGACCAGGACCTCGGCATCGATCGGCGCATCGCC
>JASGLB010000019.1:0-27260 GCA_049840415.1 Propionicimonas sp.
GGCGGTTTCTTCACCGCCGGACGCACTCTCAACTTGTACTGCAGAACGGCGCACTTCTCGCACCACTCGCCCACCCGCGGCTGAACCGATCCCTAGACTGACCCTTGGGGGAAGGGAACAGGATGTCGGGAGTCGCGCAGCGACCCACGCCCAACGGCGAGGTCATACCGGAATCGACGGTGTCCGCTGGGTCGCGCTTCGGGGAAGCGGGCGAGCCGCAATGGCACCCGGTGAGCACCCGCCTGGCGACCGACGCCGAGACTTCCCCGAGCGTCGCCGAGCAGCCGGAGTACGAGTTCTACGACCTCACCGACGCCCAACTCGATCCGGACGTGGTGGCGCTGCTGCCGGGTCATCTGTGCCGCCGCTACCAGGCGATCCCAATCGAGCGGCTGGACGAGGCGGCCCTGCCGCCGCCGCGCCGCGCGCTGGGTGACGTCAGCTTCGGCAGCGTGCAGCGCACCCTGGTGGTCGGCATGGTCGACCCGACCGACATCATCGCGCTGGACGACATCACCTCGATCACCGACATGGTGGTCGAGCCGGTGGTGGTCACCCGCGAGGCGCTGGCGCAGGTGTTCGAGCGCTACATCCGTTCCGACGACGAGCTGAGCGACCTCTCCGCGGTGCTCGAGGCCGACGCCGCCCAGGATCCGCTCTCGATCACCGAGAACATCGAGGGTGGGGCGGACGCGCCGCCGGTGGTCAGGTTCGTGAACCTGCTGATCGCCCAGGGCGTGAACGACCGGGCCAGCGACATCCACATCGAGCCGGGGGAGCGCGAGCTCACCGTCCGGTTCCGGATCGACGGCGTGCTGCACGAGATGCAGCGGGCGGACCGCTCCATCCAAGACGGCATCACCTCGCGGGTGAAGATCATGTCCAATATCGACATCGCCGAGCGCCGCCGTCCCCAGGACGGACGGATCTCGCTGCACCACGAGGGCCGGCAGATCGATCTGCGGGTGGCCACCCTGCCCACGGTGTGGGGCGAGAAGATCGTGATGCGCATCCTGGACACCGCCGGCAACACCATGACGATGGACGACCTGCAGCTGTCGTCGGCGAACCGGGCGCGGTTCGAGAAGGCGATCACCCGTCCGCACGGCATGGTGCTGGTCACCGGACCGACCGGTTCGGGCAAGTCGACCACGCTGCACACCGCGCTGCACCGGGTTTCCAGCCCGCAGGTCAACGTGATCACGATTGAGGATCCGGTCGAGTTCCGGATGCACGGCATCAGCCAGATCCAGATCAACCCCAAGGCGGGCCTGACCTTCCAGTCGGCGCTGCGCTCGGTGCTGCGGGCCGACCCGGACGTCGTGCTGGTGGGCGAGATCCGCGACCAGGAGACCGCGATCATCTCGATCGAGGCGGCGCTGACCGGTCACCTGGTGCTCTCCTCGCTGCACACCAACGACGCCCCCAGCGCGCTCACCCGGCTGGTGGAGATCGGCGCCGAGCCCTACCTGGTCGGGACGGCGCTGTCGGCCGCGGTCGCGCAGCGGCTGGCCAGGCGGCTCTGCCAGCGCTGCAAGCAGCCGATCGCCGCCGATCTGGAGTTGTTGCAGCGGATCGGCTTCCCGCTGCGTCCCGATCAGCCGCCGCAGTTGTTCCGGGCAGCGGGCTGCCCGACCTGCTCGAACACCGGCTACCGCGGCCGGCTGGCGCTGCAGGAGGTGATGGTGATCACCGAGGAGGTTGAGCACCTGGTGGTCCGCAACGCCACCGGCAACGAGGTGCGCAAGCTGGCCGTCGAGCAGGGCATGGTCCCGCTCCGCGACGACGGCTGGGCCAAGGTGGCCGCCGGACTGACCACCATCGAGGAAGTCCTGCGGGTCTCCGCCTAGCCCCGCCCTCACCGATCCCGGCCGCCCCGATCTCCGCCACTTTGGCTGGGGCCCTTCCCCGCCGACGCCGACCGCTTCCCTTCCCGTCGAGCGCTTGCGCCTGGGGTGTGGCGCTCGACGTGAAGGGAAGCGCTCGATGTGCAGGGCGGGCGCGGGGTTGCAGCCAGCCCGGAGGTGGGCTGCTGCGGCTGGCAGGCGTCCCCGATTCGTTGATCGCTTCCGTTCCCGTCGAGCGCTTGCGCCTGGGGTGTGGCGCTCGACGTGAAGGGAAGCGGTCGATGTGGGGAGTTGGGCTCAGGCGGACGCGAACCAGGGGTAGCGCTCGCGGCGGCGAGTCTCCATGGCGCGCCGGAGCCGGGGCTCGAAGCCGTGATTCCAGAGCTCGGGCCAGGCCCAGCGGACCACCCACCAGGTGGCATCGGACAGCAGTTGCTCACGCTGCTTCTCGTCCATGATCGCGTCCGTGGCGGATTGGCCGGGCTTGAGCAGTTGGTTGTACTTGAGGGCGCCGTCGAACTCGCCGATCACGCCGAACTCGTCCCAGCAGAAGTCGACTCGTGCCAGGAAGATGCCGTTGGCGTTGTACACCGTGCGTTGCAGCACGGGGGCGGGCAGACCCGCTTCAGCTATCCGGACGCGGCTGAGCGACTCGCCGGGGCTCTCGGCCCGCTCATCGGCGAACAGCAGCGCGCGGCGTGCCATCCGGCAGCCCCGCCCCTTCTCGGTCAGGGCGAGCAACTCTGTCCGGTCCAGGCCGCGCGCCAGTGCCGCGTCCGCCACCATCACCGCTTCGGCGAACGGCAAGCTCCGGACCAGATCGGTGACCGTTCGGGTCAGGCTGGTCACGGGAAGCCCGTTGACCACCTCCGTCTCGTGTTGCTCGAGGTGTCCGATGCGAGTGTGCAGCCTGCGGGTGATGGTCCCGTGGCCACCCCCGGTGCGGACCGCCACAACCTCCTTCGTCCGCTTGGCGAGGAGCGGGAGTTCATGGACCACTGCCGCGGAGGCGTGTGAGAAGTACGTGTTCGGGCCCAGCGCTGGCGCCGTGGCGTCCAACCGCAGGCGATGCAGGGCCTGCTTGTTGGGTGCGGGTGATCGCAGATAGACGCCTCGGCGAAGCCGAACCAGTCGCTGGCTGGCGAGTTCGGAGACGAGTTCGGACCTGGTGCGGCCGGCGTCCGTCCATTGCTGGGTGGTGATGATGGTGCCCGCGGGCTGTGGTGTGTTCGTCATGCCCGTCCAGCTTGGGCAGGCCGACGCCGATCGTGCCAGTTATCCACAGCGGCCGTCATCGAGTGCGTTGTCCACAGCGAGTGCTTCCCTTCCCGTCGACCGCTTGTGCCTGGGGTGTGGCGCTCGATGCGAAGGCAAGCGGTCGGTGGACGGGCGCTGCCAGGTCGGAGTGACCCGGGAGACGGGACGGGCGGGGCGGGGTTACTGGTCGTTGAGCGCGCCGTAGATGCTGAACATGGGCATGTAGAGAGTCAGCACCATGCCGCCGATCAGGATGCCGATCAGCACGATCAGAATGGGTTCAATGGTGCTGGCGAACTGCTCGGTGGCCGTCTTCGCCTCAGTTTCGTAGAGGTCGGCCACGGTGCCGAGCATGTCCGGCAGAGTGCCTGACTCCTCGCCGACCGCGACCATCTGGGCGACCATCGGTGGGAAGACGCCCGCCTTGGCCAACGGGGTGGAGAACGACTTGCCGTCGCGCACTGACTGCTGGACCGCGGCGATGGCCTGTTCCACCGCCCAGTTGTTGGCGGCTTGGCTGACGCTGGCCAAAGCCTGGATCAGCGGGACGCCGGCGGTGAGCATCATGGAGAGGTTGCGTGCGAACCGGGCGACCGCGAGCTTGGTCATCAGTGGGCCGAACACGGGCATCTTTAGCTTGCGCGGGTCGATCACGCGTCGCACCGCGACCGTGTTGCGGTTCTTCAGCCACCAGAACCAGCCACCGAGCCCCAGCACCACCATCAGTGGCAGGATCCAGATCATGTTGTGCGAGACGGTCACCAGGATCTGGGTGGGTAGCGGCAGTTCGCCGCCCAGCGAGGTGAACATTCCCTCGAAGACCGGGAACGATGAAAGTGACCATGAAAGCCACGGCGAGCAGCGCGATCACCAGCACCACCATCGGGTAGGTGGAGGCTGCCTTGAGCTTGTCGCGCAGTTCGGCGTCCGACTGGTAGGTCTTGGCGATCAGGGCCAAGGAGTCGCCAAGAAAGCCGCCGGTCTCGCCGACCCGCACCAGGCTCACCATCAGCGGGGGAAAAGCCTGGGGATACTTGCCGAGCGCGGCGGAGAAGGAAAGACCGGACTCGACATCGGCCTGTACCGAGGTGAGCGAGGCACGCAATCCGACGTCCTCGGACTGTTCGATCAACACTGCGAGTGCGCGCATCAGCGGCAGACCGGCATTGATCAGGCCGGAGAGCTGCCGGGCGAAGACCGCCAACGGTTTGAGTTTGACTCGCCGCTCGCTGTCGGGAAAGAGCTTGATCTCCTGATTGAGCCCGGTCTTGGAGACCGGCGTGACGTCCAACGGCAATAGTCCCTGGGCGCGCAGCTTGGAGACCACCGCCGGCTTGCCGGGGGCCTCCAGGACACCCTTGACCACTCCGCCGCTCTTGGCATCGACGGCACGGTAGGCGTACTCGACCAAGAGCGCCATTACAGGCTCCCGTTCCGCATCTGGGTCTGATGCAGCAGCCACTCCTGGGCGTCGAGATCCTCGACGCGTACCCGGACGCCGTCCAGGGTGTGGGGATCGACCGCGTACTGCTGGGCGAGTTGCTTGGACACCTTGCCCGAGGCGACCAGCTCGCGCAGGCTCATGTCGAGGGTGTGCATGCCCAGCGAAGCCCCGGCCTGCATGACCGAGTAGAGCTGTTCGACCTGGCCTTCGCGGATCAGGTTGCCGACCGCGGGGGTGTGGACCAGCACCTCGGTCGCCGGCACCCGGCCCTGCAGTTGGGCGTAGGGCAACAGGGTCTGGCTGACCACGCCCTGCAGGGTGTCGCTGAGCTGGGAGCGGATCTGGTTCTGCTGGTGGGCGGGGAAGCTGTCGATGATCCGGTCGATCGACTTGGCGGCGCCCTGGGTATGCAGGGTGCCCAGCACCAGGTGGCCGGTCTCGGCGGCGGTGAGCGCGACCGAGATCGACTCCGCGTCCCGCAACTCGCCGATCAGAATGACGTCCGGGTCCTGCCGCAGGATGCGGCGCAGTGCCTCGCCGAAAGAGGCGGTGTCCGAGCCGATCTCCCGCTGGTGGATCAGCGCCCGGCGGGAGTGGTGCAGGTACTCGATCGGATCCTCGATGGTGATGATGTGCACCGGCAGCGTCCGGTTCACGATGTCGACCATGGCCGCCAGGGTGGTCGACTTGCCCGAACCGGTCGGTCCGGTGACCAGCACGAGGCCGCGGGGCTTCAGCGCCAACTCGCGCACCACCGGTGGCATGACGAGTTCCTCAAGGGTGCGGATCGCGGTCGGGATCAACCGGAACGCGCCGGCGAGCTTGCCGAGCTGGCGGAAGATGTTCACCCGGAAACGCCCGGTGCCCGGTACCGCGTAGGCCAGGTCGACCTCGTTCTCGGCCTGGAAGGTCTGCAGCTGGTGAGGGTTCATCACGCTACGGGCGGCGGCTTCCAGCCAGGCCCGGTCGAGAGCGTGAGGATGCCCGGGAACCGCCAGCAGATCACCGTCCACCCGCATCAGCGCCGGTGCGCCTTCGGTCAGGTGAATGTCGGAGGCGCGAGCTCCAGCGGCGGCATTCAGGATCAGATCCAGTGAGCTGGGGGAGTAGGACACGAGTGCTCCTAGTTGCTGCGGCTGACGAAGACGAGGCCGGTGACGGTGAGCTCCAGACCCCGCTCGGTGAGAGTGGCTTGGGCGCCGTCGATCTGCACCAGACGCGGTCCGGCGCGGAGTTCGTCCAGGAATCGGTTGGCTGCCGGCTGATCGGGAACCATGACGTTGATCGTCACCGGGAACTGAAGTTGCGGCGGACTCTCAGTCTCCGTCGTGGTCGAAACGGGGTCGGCGGTCGGCGCATCGGCGTCCTCGCTGCTGGCCGCTTCACCGCTGGCCACGTCTGGGCTCGGCGCCTCCGAGGGCGCGACGTTGGTGGCGGTCTTCGGGAGTTGCTCGATCACTGCGGCAGTGTTTCTAGCAGCGAACGGTGCGAAGTCGCCGAAGGTAACGCTGACGATGCTTGCGTTGGTTTTGTCAGCCGCCTTGACCACCAACTGCGAGGCATCATCGAGTTGGGGGATCCTTGGCAACTGCTGCTGCAGATCGGCTAGTTCCTGCTCAAGTTGCGGCAGCTCTGCCTCCTGGGCCCGCAGTCCGTCGATTTGAGCCTGCAACACCTGATTGGACGACGCCACGTCTCGCTGTTGGGCGTTGAGCGTGCCGGACTCGAAGTGGATCGGCAGCGCGGTGAGCACGGTTCCGAGCACCAGGGCGATCGCCACCACCAGCGTGCCGACCATGTTGATCAGGCGACGAGAGATAATCATCAGGCACCTGCCTCAGGGAGATAGTCGTGGCTGTAGTGAGGTCTGGTTCACCACGAACTCGACCACGAAGGTGTACTCGCCGTCGCTGGCGAAGGTAAGCGCGCCGGCATCGGCGGCGAGAGCGCGATGTCGAGAGCGCGCAGCTTGTCGACCATCCGATTCTGATCGGCCGGGTCAGTGGTGCTGACTGTGAGCTTGCCGACTAAGCTAATCTCGTGGCCGGGTCGGTATCGTCGGTGGGGTTCGCCCCGGTCACCAGGTCGAAGCCGATCAACTCTGTGCCGCGGGGAAGAGCCCGGGTGACATCGGCGAACAGCGCCCGCCACTCCAGATCGTTGCCCATCGCCGCAGTAGCGCAACTCAGAGAGCGTGCTGCGGTCGGCCACGCGCCTGGCTGACGTGAGCAAGGCTGGCGAGTTCCAAGTTCAGTTCGATGGTCCGGGTCTGCTCGGCCAACAGGTGTTGCTCGGCGATGCCGCGCTCCCAGTAGGCGGCGGCGACCAGGCCGGAGACCACCACGGCGGTCGCGGCCAAGGCCGGCCACCCAACGGCGGATCAGCACGCTCGCCGCGCGGCGCTGGAGTTCGGCCGCCGGGAGCAGGTTGACCCGAGGTATGCCGCTGAGTATGTAGTCCCGAACCCTTGGCGCCCCCTCTCGGTTTGGGTTCTGGCTTTGGTTCCTGGACCTGGGTGCGCTTGGCCATCAGTGCTCCTCCCCGAGGACGACGCCGAGAGCGGTCACCAGGCCGGTGGCGAACCGGCCGGTCGGCGGGGTGCCACGGCCGGCCGGAACCAGGTTGTTCACGTCGATGGTGAACACCGGGGTACCCAGGCTGCTGGTCAGCAGCGGCAGCAGGCCCGGGGGCGTCCAGCGCCGAGCCGGTGACGAAGACCGAACTGACCGGGTTGGCGCCGGGGCGGCTGGCGTGGAAGCTCAGGGTGGTGCGGATCCGGCCGGCCAGATCGGCGATGGTGGGGGAGACGCTGTCGACCGCCGCCGCCGAGACCGCACGCCTGGCCTGCGGAAGGTCCGGGCTGACCTCGGCGAGTTGTTCCGGCCGCTCAGCGGAGCCCTCCAGCCCGAGATCGAGCGGGATGATCCGGGCGAACCGGGGGATGCCGTCCTCAGTGACGACGAAGTTGGTGGTGTGCTCGCCGATCGCCACCACTGCCACGGTCTGTCCTGGGGCGGCGACCACCTTGGCCACCCGGGCCAGCCCGAACGGGATGAAGTCGACCGCCCTGGTGCGGATCCGCGCCCGGTTGAGGGCGGCGATCAGCCCTTCGACGGCTTCGGAGACGGCGGCCACCAGCAGGCCGTGCACCTGACCGTTCGACTCGGAGATGGGGTAGAAGTCGAGCACGGCCTGTTCCGGTGGGACGGGCAGCAGATCCTGCACGTCGAAGGGGAGGGCGGCGCGCATCAGATCCGGCCGGATCGCCGGGGCGGAGTGTTCCCGGACCAGGATGCGCCGGTTCGACACCCCGACCACCACCTCCTTGGCCTTGATGCCGGCCTGGCTCCACAGCTGGGTGATGGCCATCGCGACCGCGTCGGTGTCGAGCACCTCGGAGTCCTTCGCGACCCCGGGCGGCAGTGGCACCTCGCCGGCGGCGACCAGGGTCGGGCGTTTGCCCTGGCTCACCTGGACGGCACGGATGCACGACTCGCTGATCTCAAGCCCGACGATCGTCTTGGCCACTACTGTTCCCCCTTGTCAATCACGGTTCAACCCGCTAGGCCAGCCCGGAGAGGCTGAGGTAGAGGTGTGCGATGGCGGTGCCGGCGAGCGCACCTGTCCAGGCGCCGACGATCATCCATGGGCCGAAGGCGAGGGCGGTCTTGCGTCCGGCCCGGCGGGTGGCGAGCAGGCCGACGCCGTACAGCCCGCCGAGGATGAAAGCGGCGATCGCACCAACGGCGACCGCCGCCCACCCCAGCCAGCCCAGGTGCAACCCGACAAGGCCGGCCAGCTTCACGTCGCCCGCGCCCATCGCGCCGGGACGGACCAACCACAACAAGGCGTACAACCCGAACAGCACTGCCGCACCGATTCCGGCGCGCAGCAGCGCCCACCAGTCCGCGCCCAGGATGCAGGCCAGGGTGAGCAGAACAGCCCCGACGACGTAGCCGGGCAGCACGATCGCGTCCGGCAACCGCTTGGTGTCAAGGTCGATCAGGGTGAGCGCGACGCTGCTGCCGGCGAACCACCAGAAGGCCAGCAGGACGCAGATGCCCCCTCCCAGGGTGGGCGCCAACTGCGTCCAGGGCAGCAGGCACGTGATCGCGGCGAACAGTATTCCGGTGACCAGTTCCACCACCGGATACCGCGCCGAGATCGGCTGTCGGCAGGAGGCGCAGCGACCCCGCAGCGCCAGCCAGGAGAGCACCGGGACGTTCTGCCACGGCTTCACCGCGGCATCGCAGCTCGGGCACCGGCTCTCCCGCAGCAGGGAGATGCCGGCCGGAACCCGGTACGCGACGACATTGAGGAAGGAGCCGATCACCAGGCCGAACAGGAATGCGAAGATCGACACTTCCAGCGCAGGAGCGGTCAGGATCATTGCTTGTCCCGCCGACTGATCAGCGCGGTGAGCACCTTCTGGCCGGACCCGCCGGCGCCGCCCGCCGGGCCGCCACCCTCGCCGGTGGGTTGGCCGGGCAGCGCGATCGGATCGCCGTGGAAGCGTCATGCCGCCGCCGTAGTTGAAACTGCCGCCGTAGAACGCGCCGGTCCACTTGCTGTTGCCATGGACCGACACCACGCAGGGTGTATAGGCCATGGTGGTCAGTTCCTTGGCCATGACCGTGTGGTTGATCGTGATGTTGCCCGCACCGCCGGAGCAGGTTGGCTTGGCGTTTTCGGTCTTGTCCTCCACCACCCACCACACCCGATGGTTCCCGGAGGCCGAGTTCAGGGTGAGGTTCGTCAGGTCGAAGGTGTTGGCCAGGAAGACGATGTCGGTCTTGATCGCCACGACCGGCTCCTTACCGGAGTTGGCCGAGAGGTTGGAGCAGTCGCGGGCGTCGATCACGGTGGGGGAGTTGAGCGAGGCCAGGTCGAACCAGCCGGTGGAGGGCCAGTTGTTGTAGTACGCGCAGCTGGTCGGATTCGTGTTGTCTCCTGAGTTGACCAGTTTCTTCACGTTGAACCCGGGCCAGTCGCTGGCCTTGTAGCTGTAGTCGAACCAGGAGTCGAAGGTGGGCGCGGTAGGGGCGCTGACTGAGGAGGGCCGGCTGATCCCGCCGGCCACGGTGCCCTCGTTCATCGTGAGAGTCTTGTCGGCCGGCAGGGTGAGGGTGCCGTCGATCCTGACCTTGCTGAGTTGGACGTTCCCCTTCGCCTCCACATTGCCCTTCACGTGCTTGCCGTCCCAGCCGAAGGCGATCGCGCCACCGGTGCGCAACGACCCGCCGATGGTGCCGCGGACGGTATTCGAACCGCTGCCCGCCATGGTCACGCTGCCCTCGATCGAATCAGCGGCGACCGCCATGTCCATCACCCCACCGGCCGCCACGCCGCCGGCCACCGAACACCCACCCTTGGTGTAGAAGTTGCCGCTGAGCAGGATGTTGGCCGGAATCCCCGTCTGGCAGGTGAAGTCGCCGGTCGGGATCACGATGCTGAGCAGGTCGTCGTCCAGGGAGTAGGTCTTGACCTCGAAGGTGAAGGTGGTGTTCCCGAAGAACACCATGTCGCCAGCACCGCCGGGAAGGCTGGGCTCGGTGTAGCCGTAGATGGCCTCGACGGTGGTCTTGGCGCCCCGCGGACCGTGGCCGGTCGAGGTGAAGGTGACCTTCCCCTCTGCGCATTCTCCGCTGGTCGCCTCGTAGATGGGGGCGTCCTTGCTCTCGAGATCCATTCCGCAGAAGCCACCGGGTGACTGCCGGGCTTTAGCGACCAGCGCCGCCAGGCCGGCGTCGGCGGCGGCGCGGGCTTCCGTGCTGTTGCGGTTGATCACCATGCGACTGGTGGTGCTGGTGACCACGGCTGCCAAGGTGACGGCCAGTGTGCTCAACACCAGCATGGTGACCAGCACGGTCACCAGGGTGGAGCCTTCGTCACGCGAGCGGTTCACCAACATGTGGCGGGAGCTCCCCTCTCCTTCGGCCTGCGAGACGGCGTCGGTGACGAGCGGCACAGTGGCTGTCTCCGACGGTGATATCTAGGCCCGATCTCGACTCGATCGGTGCTCATCGCGAAGGGCTGGTCGCCGGTGAGCGTTCCCCGTGCCTTGTCGGCCAGGACCGTCCAGTCGGAGTAGTCGCCGTGCCGGCGATGGCACTGTTCGAGGTGCGGTAGACGAACTTCCCGGTTGGCGTGATCGCCCAGGCTTCGCAGTGCCAGTCCGTGCTCGCCAATCGCCACTCTGGCTCGGAGCAGGTTGTCGGTGACGGTGAAATCACTCGCGTTTCGGATCCCGACCTGAAGTGTGGTGGAGATCAGTTGAGCCTGGCCCGTGGCGGCATCGCGGTTCTTGGTGGCGGCGTTGGCGCTGACGCCCGAGGCAAACATGGATGAGATCCCCAGCGTGACCAGAACGGCCACAGCGAGGTACACGACAAGCTCGACCAGGCTCATCCCGGCATCGCGCCTCAAGTCCTTGTTCCTCCTCCCACGGGCATTCATCCCTTCGCCACCAGCACTTTCGTGGTGAGTGTGACTAGCGCATGAGTGGGTTTGTCGGCTGCTGCCACTGAGACCTGGATGGTGATTGTGGAGTATTCGTCGGCGCCGCAGGCCTCTAGGGCTTTCCGAACTGCAACTAGACCGGTACCAGCGGGGTCGGGGAAGTTGTTGTGCTTGTAGCCACTCAGTTCGCTGCATAGGCGGGGACTGTCATTGCCGAAAGCCGATTGCACTTCCGCGATCTCTGCGGTAGCGAAAGCAGAAGCGGCGGCCAATGAGCGGTTGGTTACACTCAGACGCGTAGCGCCGATTAACAGCGGTATCAATGCCAACGCCATCAGGGCGAGCACAAACATGGCGATCAGGACTTCGATCAGACTGAAGCCCCTGTTCGCCGAACTCGCCTCAGGACGCCCTCGAACTGGGCGGCCTTTCATCGGATCCCCCACGACGGTTGATTAGGCTGGCGCGGGGCCACGCTTTCTCAAGCTGAGCAGCATGGCCCCGCGACAGAAACTGCTACTCACGGCGCCGGCCGGTGCCGCGCCGGGCTTGGTGCAGCCGCTCGAGGTGCCGGAGCTGGCGGTGTACCCCGCGATGTCCGTGCCAGTCTTGCCGGTGGCTGCCACGCAGTAGTCCTCGATCGCCGTGCCGGTGACGACGAAGGTGGCGTCCGGGAACGCGCTGGTGAGATTGTCGTTGGCCGGCTTCGCCTGGGCGAGGTTAGACGCCACCTGGGTTGCCGCGTTGGCCGCGATCGCCTCGATCGAGTTCTTCTTCGCGGTGTCCTGCAGGCCGCCGAACACCGGGATGGCGATGGCCACCAGGATGCCCAGGATGGCGACGACGACGATCAGCTCGATGAGCGAGAAGCCCTCGTCGCTGGAGCGGCGCTTCTTGAGCGCGTCGATGTAGCGAGAAATGGTTGCACGCATGGGTATTGCCCCTCCGTAGAGTACAAAAAAACCAATGGCCTTTCTGGCGCAGGCAAATACGCAGTCGCTGCGTGTTCGTTCTGCGTCCCCCCACAGAACTCCCCCGGCTAGAACTACACAGCGTAGTTCTGGCGGAACTCTCTCCGAAAACGCGGTAACTGTCAACTGGAGGATTTGACGACGTAATGCCGGTCTGGACCTCGGGTTTACATCTGTTGATCCCGCCGGCGGGTCGGAAGTCGGTCGGGTGCGCGTTGATTAGGCATTTTGCTGCGAGGCTCCGTCCTGATAACGGATTGGCATCGATTGCCCGTCCGGCCGTGACGGATCTTCCCGGACCGCCTGACGGGGGGCGTGAATCGTTCTAGCATCGTGGCATGTCCCTCTCCGATCGTGCCCCCGACCTGACCTCCGCGACCCGGGTGTCAGCCCGTCAACTGGCCCTGATGGCGATCTTCATCGCGCTGAGCGCGGTCGGCGCGCTGGTGAAGATCCCCAGCCCGGTGGGCTCGGTGGGGTTGGACTCCGCGCCGGGCTTCTTCGCCGCGATCGGCTTCGGCGGCTGGGTGGGGTTCGCGGTGATCGCGATCGGCCACCTGCTCACCTCGGCCATCGTCGGCTTCCCGCTCACCCTGCCGATCCACCTCGCAATCGCGGTGGGGATGGGCGGCTGCGCGCTGGTCTTCCGCTGGATCGGCCGACGCCAGCACGTCGCCTGGCTGGGCCTGGCGATCGTGCTGGCCGCGGTGTTGAACAGCTTCGTGCTCGGGCTGGTGGTGCTGCCGCTGGGCGGCTGGGGCATGTACGTCGCGGCGCTGCCCTCCCTGCTGGTGGGCGCGGTGCTCAACCTGGTGATCGCGGGGGTCGCCTACCGCACCGTGCGCAACAGCCCGCTGTTGGGTTGATGGCCGAACTCCGGGTGGAGGGGCTCGGCTACCGCTACCCCAAGGCCACCGCGGACTCCCTCAACGACGTCGACCTCGACTTCCCGTCAGGCGGCCTGACGGTGGTGATGGGACGCACCGGGGCCGGCAAGTCCACGCTGCTGATGGCGCTGAACGGCGTCGTCCCGCAGCTGACCGGGGGACGGCTGCGGGGCAGCGTCCGGCTGGACGGCGCCGACCTGGCCGACTACCGGGCGCAGACCATCGCCGAGTTCATCGGCCTGGTGCTGCAGGACGCCGAGAGCCAACTGCTGGGCCGGACGGTTGCCGAGGACGTCGCCTTCGGCCCGCGCAACCACCTGGTGCCGCCGGACGAGATCCGGCAGCGCGTTGCCGAGGCGCTGCACCGGGTCGGGCTGGCCGGTTTCGAGGGCCGCGACACCGCCTCCCTTTCCGGCGGTGAGAAGCAGCGGCTGGCGATCGCCGGCGTGCTCGCCCAGCGTCCCCAGGTGCTGTGCCTGGACGAACCCACCTCCGAACTGGACCCGGCCGGACGCGCGGAGGTCTACCGGGTGGTGGACGAACTGCGCGCCGGCGGGGTGACCGTGCTGGCGGTCGAGCAGGACCCGGCCGAGGGGGTGGTGCGAGCCGACCACCTGGTGGTGCTGGACGCCGGCCGGGTGGCCTGGCAGGGGCCGCCGGCCGAGTTCTTCCGGGGCGGGACCGACCTCGGGGTGCGCCCGTTGCCGATCGCGGAGCTGGGACGGGAACTGGAGCGGTCCGGGCTGATCGAGCGGCAGCAGGTGCCGGTGGACGTCGACGCCGCCGAGTGGCTGATCCGCCAGCTGACGCAGGGCCGCCCGCTGCCGGCGCCGGCCGTCACGCCGTCCCCGCCGACGGCGGTGGAGCCGGTGGTCGAACTGCGGCAGCTGAGCCATCGCTACGCCGACGCCGGCGGCGGCCTGAACGGCATCGACCTGACCATTGGGTGGGGTGAGTACGTCGCGCTGGTGGGACGCAACGGCGCCGGCAAGACCACCCTGGCCAGGCACCTCAACGGCCTGCTGCAGCCCACCGCGGGGACGGTCACCATCAACGGCCTGGCCGCGGCCGGTCGGCCGCCCTGGGAGCTCGCCCGGCACGTCGGCTACGTCTTCCAGAACCCGGACCACCAGATCTTCAACGCCACTGTCGATGCCGAGGTCCGCTACGGCCTGAAGTTGGCCGGGCTGCCGGCGTCCGAGATCGACGCCCGGGTTGCCGAAGTGCTGCAGCGGACCGGTCTGGCGCAGTTCCGCGACGCCCATCCGTTCGCGCTCGGCAAGGGGCTGCGGCAGCGGCTGGCGGTGGCGTCCGTGCTGGCGATGCGTCCGGCGATCCTGGTGGTGGACGAGCCCACCACCGGTCAGGACTGGGCCGGCGTCCAGGCGATGATGGCGTTGATCGACCAACTGAACGCCGAGGGCACCACCATCGTGCTGATCAGCCACGACCTGGAGGTGGTGGCCCGGCACGCCCGGCGGGTGGTGGTGCTGGACGCCGGCGAGGTGGTGGCGGACGGGGCCACCGCCGAGGTGCTGGGCGAGCCCGCCGTGCTGGCCCGGGCGGGGCTCCCGACCACCCAGCTGGTGGAGCTCAGTCGGCGGCTGTGGCCGGACCGGCCGCCATTGCTGGACGAGGTGGCGCTGGGCCGCCACCTGGTCGCCGTGCTGGCAGGTGATGGCCGATGAGGCTGGAGCGGCTGGACGTCCGGGTGAAGCTGGTCGGCTTCCTGGTGGTGGTGATCGTGGTGTTCCTGCTGGAGCACCCGCTGGGCAACGCGGCGCTGGCGGCCGCGCTGCTGGCCGTGGTGGCGCTGGGCGGCCTGCCGCTGCGCGGGGTGTGGACCATGCTGCAGCCACTGCTGGTGATCTTCGGGCTGATCGTGCTGGTCACCGCGGTGACCACCGGACCGTTCGCTGCTGCTGGGCCGACCCGGGTGCTGGTCAGTTGGGGTGGACTGGACGTCACCGTCGGCGGCCTGCTGGTCGGGCTCAACTTCGTCGCTCGGATCGTGGCGATGGTGATCGCCACCTACGCCTTCACCGCCAGCACCCCGATCGACGACCTGCTGCTGGTGCTCGGCCAACTGCGGGCCCCGTCCGGTCTCGCGATCGTGGTCACCACGGCGATGTCGTTCGTCCCCACCATGGTGACCACCAAGAACCAGATCGAGGCCGCCCAGCAGGCCAGGGGAGCGCGGCCCGCCGCCCGGTTCGGCCGGATCGCCAGCAGCGTGGCGCTGATGGTGCCGCTGATCACCACCTCGATCCAGTTGGCCGACCGGTTGGCGGTGGCGATGACCAGCCGCGGTTTCGGCGCTCACCGGACGATGACCGCGATGCGTCAGCTGCGGCTGCGTCCGTCCGATTGGGTGGGGCTGGGGGTCGTCCTGGTGGGGTTGGGGTTGGTGTGCTGGTTGCGGTTCGGGCTGGGCTACGGGGCGGTGTGATCGTCGCCGACCTCGGCATGAGCCAGCCGCTGAAGTCCGCTCGCCTCTCCGGGGTTCAGGCGTGGATACGCCCAACTCGTTGGCCAGCTCTCGTTGGGAAGGCCTCGCGCCAACCTGGCCTGCTGTACTGCCAGGCCGAAGTCGGCGGGGGCGCGTGGCTTCGCGGTGTAGGTGGTCACGGGCCCCCTGGCTATCGGGTTATTCCGATCGGGGTGCCAGCCGGCGACGGAGCAGGTAAGTGTCGAACATCCAGCCCTTGCGGGCGGTGGCTTCGGCGCGGACGTCCAGGATCTGCTGGCGGACCTCGGCCAGATCGCCGGAGATGAGGATCTCGTCCGGGGTGCCGAGGTAGGCGCCCCAGTAGATGTCCAGCCCGGTCGGGTCGATCTTCGCGAAGGTCTGCTGGCCGTCCAACATGGCCACCACGTCGTCCACCTCGGCCGGGACGCCCTCGCGGAGCAGCCGGGCGGGGGCGATCTGGACGGCGCGTCCCTGCCGGTTGAGCGGGATCTGGAACCGGGCGGTGAGCGCGTGGACGCAGCTGATGCCGGGGATCACCCGCAGCTCGATCGGGTCGGTCGAGGCCTGGCGCAGCTCCTGGACGATCGCCAGGGTGCTCTCGAACAGGCTGGGGTCACCCCAGACCAGGAAGCCGCCGGCCTGGCCGTCTTGGAGGTTGTTGGCCACAGCGGCGCTCCACTGTTCCAGCCGCTGTTCGCGCCACCGGGCGACGGCGGCGTGGTAGTCGGGCGCCGTCCGCCAGGGACGGGGTGGGTCGCGCAGTTCGACCGTCCGCAACGGGGTGCTGCGGTGGCGTTCGACGATCACCCGGCGGGCCTCGACCAGGTCGTCCAGTTCGTCTTCTTTGAGGACGACGAACAGCACGTCCAGCCGCTGGAGGGCGCCGATCGCCTCCAGCGTCACCCAGTCGGGGTCGCCGGCGCCGATCCCGATCAGCGCGAGCTCGCGGCTCATTCGGTCTCGCTGGAGATCGCGTTCAGGGCCGCGGAGGTGAGCGCCGAGCCGCCGCGGCGGCCGTGCAGCACCAGGTACTCCAGGCCGAACGGGTTGTCGGCCAGCGCCTGCTTGGATTCGGCGGCACCGACGAAGCCGACCGGGATGCCAATCACGCCGGCCGGCATCAGGCCGGTGTCGCGGACCACCTCGAGCAGGTGGAACAACGCCGTCGGGGCATTGCCGATCGCCACCACGGCGCCCTGCAGCCGGGGCTTCCACAGCTCGATCGCGGCGGCGGTCTTGGTGGTGCCCAGTTCCTTGGCCAGCTCGGCCAGCCGGGGCTCGCCGAGGTGGCAGATCACCTCATTGTTGGCGGGCAGCCGGGAGCGGATCACCCCGCTGGCCACCATCTGCGAGTCGCACAGGATCGGCGCGCCGGCCTGCAGCGCCGTCCGGCAGGCGGTGACCACGTTGGCGCTGTAGCCCAGGTGCTCCGGCAGATCGGTCTGGGCGGCGGCGTGGATCATCCGGGTAGCCACGTGGGCGACGTCCGGCGGCAGGATGGAGAGGTTCGCCTCGGCCCGGATGGTGCCGAAGGAGCGTCGGTAGATCTCGGCTCCGTCGGTGATGTACTCGTAGCTGACTAGGTGGGACACCGGAACCGTCCCCGTGTCCCGGGTGTCCTCGGCGGATCGGGCAGGTCGGTCACAGCGACTCCTCGTTGACCAGTTCGACGAACCGGTTCCGGATCCGGCGGGCGCGGACCGGGTCGTGGTTGGTGATCGCCGCCACGGTCACTCCGGCGGCCTCGCCGGTGGCCGGGGTCCAGGCCGAGCCCTCGCCGGCCTTGTCGGCGCGGACGCAGTAGGTGTGCCGTTCCTCGGCGGCCTGGGCTACCGCGGCATTGGCCTCGGCGGAGTCGGTGGTGGCCAGCACGTACCAAGCTCCGTCCAGGTCGGACGGGACGAACTGCCGGGCGTGCCAGGTGATCGCGCCCGAGGCCGCCAGCGGGGCGAGCGAGTCGTGCAGGTCGGGGGAGATCACCTCGACCTTGGCGCCGACCTCGAGCAGCTTGGGCACCCGGCGGCGGGCCACGCAGCCGCCGCCGACCACGACCACCTTGCGTCCGTCCAGCAGCAGGCCGGAGAGGTAGGCGGGGGAGCCGGCGCTGGTCCGGGCGCGCAGCGCGCCCTCCTTGTAGCGCTGGGCGACCACCTGGGCGAGCTCGTCGCACGGGCCGATCACCTCGGCCACCCGGATGTCGGCATCGGGGTGCTCGGCGCGGAAGGCGTCCACGTGCTGGTGGACCCACTGGTCCAGCCGTCCGGTGAACAGGTAGTGCGGCATGACCACGATCTTGCGGCTGCCGGAGGCGTAGTACTGCCGCAGGATCTCCGGCAGCGAGGGCCGGGCGACCTGGATGAACGCCGAGAGGACCTGGTGGTAGCCGCCGGTCTCGAAGATCACCCGGGAGAGCCGGACGTGGTCGGCATTGGCGTCGGTGACGCTGCAGCCGCGTCCGACCATCACCACGTCGGTCTCCTCGGCCGGCCACTCGGCGCGGGCCGCGGCGATCCGCTGGTGGACGGCGGCGATCATCGGCGCCGGGGAGCCCAGGTGGCGGGTGTACACCACGGTGGCGTCGGGCCGGCTGGTCTTGGCGGAGGCGATCGCCTCGGGGATGTCCTCCCGGACGTGACCGCCGGTGCCGATCATCAGCGGCACCACCACGGCGGCCGGTTCGTTGACCAGCACCTCGGTGAGCGCCTGGTCGATGGTCGGCGGGGTGAGCTCGACGAAGCCGGCCTCGACCCGCACGCCGGGCAGCAGGGCGCGGACCTTCTCGACCAGCGTGAAGGCGGCCTCGGCGCCGGCGTTCACCCGGGTGCCGTGTCCGGCGATCACCAGGGGCGGCGGGCTGGTCGGCACGGCGGCGGGGTCGGCGGGGGCGGGGACGTGCGAAGTGGTCATTGATTCATCCAGTGGTAGTCGCGCGGGGTCACCATGACGGTGGCACCGCGTCCGGTGGGCAGGTAACGGGTGGTCGAGGAACCGATCACGACCAGGGAATTCATGTTGACCCACTCCGGGTCGAAGTCGGTCAGGGTGGCGCTGGTCACCTTCTGGCCGGGACGGCAGGCCTCCTCGACCACGGCCACCGGGGTGGTGGCCGGCCGGTGGGCGGCGAAGATCTCCAGCGCCCGGGGCAGGTGCATCAGCCGGGTGCGGCTGCGCGGGTTGTAGAGGACGGTGACCAGGTCGGCCTCGGCGGCGGCCTGCAGCCGCTTCTCGATGTTCTCCCAGCTGGTGTGCAGGTCGGAGAGCGAGATGGTGGCGTGGTCGTGGCCGAGCGGGGCGCCCAGGATGGCCGAGATCGCCAGGCTGGCGGTGACGCCGGGGACGATCTCGACCTCGATCCCCTCGGTGCCCTGTTCGAGGGTGGGGGAGGCCATCGCGTAGATCGCCGGATCGCCGGAGCAGACCAGCGCCACATTGCGGCCCTCCCGGGCCTTGGCGATGGCCAGCGCGGTCCGCGCCTCCTCGGTGCCCATCCCGGAGGAGTGCACCTCGGTGCCCGGCCGGATCAGGTCGGTGACCTGGTCGACGTACGGCTTGTAGCCCACCACCACGGCGGCGTTCCGGATCGCCTCCTGCGCCCGGGGGGTGGTGAGATCGCGGGAGCCTGGGCCCAGCCCGACCACCCAGAGCCTGCCGGTGGCGGGAATCCGTCCGATCGCGCAGGTGGCCTCGGGGGTCTTCTGCTTGGGGACGACCAGGTCGGCGCCGCTGGCCAGCACCGACGCCTCGGAGACGCTCGGGGTGCCGACGGCTTCCTGGGCGTGGAGGCTGGGGTTGGGGACGTCGAAGCCGGCCAGGGTGTCGGCGTCGAAGGTGCGGAACGGGAGCTTGAGCTCGGCGGCCAGTTCGATCAGCCCGGCCTCGTCCGCCTTGGCGTCCACCGACACGATCGCCGCCAGCGACTCGATCGCCAGGCCCGCCTCTGCGCAGCGTCCGTTCCAGCAAGCTCGCGCAGGGCGGCTCGAACTGGTCCCGCGATTACACCCCATCCCCGCGATCAGTGATGGCGGACGCAGCGTGACGGTGGGGAGAGCGGTTTCGCCATTCACTTCGTCTGAGACCAGTACTTGCGCCACGGCGGACTGGGCCGCTGCGGTGACATTGGTCGGTAGCGGCGGCAATGGCCACGGCTGGCTGCGGACCAGGTCGACCGGGTGCCCGTCCAGGATGGCGCGGGTGACCTCGGCGACATCGCCGGCGTAGGCCCAGCCCAGGGTGTCCAGCGCCGGGATGCCGAGCGAGTCGGTCGCGGTGGTGAGCACCGCGGTGGCGTCCAGGCCCTCGGCCAGTCGGGCGGCCAGGGCGTTGGCGCCGCCGGCGTGACCGCCGACCAGCGGGACGACGAACCGTCCGGCCTCGTCGATCACGACCACGCCCGGGTCGGTCCTCTTGGATTCCAGCAGCGGAGCGATGATCCGGGTGGTCGCGCCCAGCGCCAGGTGGCTGATGATCAGGTCGCACTCGCCCCAGGCCTGGGGCAGTCCGGTGCGGGCGCCCTCGGTGTACCGCTTGGTGGGCACGCCGAGGATGGCATCGATCCGGTCAGCACGCGCCAGGCTGGCCGCACCGGAGGTCACCTGTCCGACGGACCACCGGGGACGGTTCCTGGCGGCCCGGGAACCGTCCCCGGTGGTCCCGGAACCGTCCCCGGTGGTCCCGGCGGCTGGGGGGCCGGCGATGTCGCCGGGCCAGGGGGCGTCCGCGGCGGACGGCGGGCGGTCCAGGATCAGCACCACATTGGGTTCCCGGGGCTCGGTGACCAGGGCCTCGGCCGCGGTCAGGACGCGGACCTGTTCGTCCGGCTCACCCAGGCGTTCGGCCAGGACGTACCAGCGCTCCAGACCGGCCAGTCCACCGGCGAGTTCGCGGATGCCGTTCTCGGCGGAGGTGAAGACCGCCACCTTGCCGGCGGTCCGGGCCAGGTCGAGGGCCGGCTGCAGCGGCCGGCCGTGCACGCTCACCACGGCGGCGTCGTCCCAGGGCAGCCCGACGGCGGCGAAGCTGGCGGCGATGGACGAGACGGCCGGCACCACGGCCGGACGGAAGCCTGCCGCCCGCAGCGAACGCACCACACCGAAGAACAGCGGGTCGCCGCTGGCGATCACCACCACCTCGGCCGACTCCGGCAGTTCGCGCACCTTCTCGACCGCCAGCCGCAGCGCACCCATGGTGATCCGGCGTTCCGGCTCCACCGCCAGGGCGTCCAGGTGGCGGCGTCCGCCGACCACCATGTCGGCGCCAGCGGCCGCCTGCCGCAGTTCCGGGCTTGGGGTGCCGAGCAGGCCGTAGACGGTGATCATGGGTGCTCCTCCGTTGAGCCCTCGGTGTCGGGTTTCTGCATGTCGATGCCGGCGACCGCCGGTTCCTGAGCCGCCGCGGGCATCGAGTTGCAGTTTCCCGACATTTCCTGGTCGGCGGGGGCCGGGGTGGAAATCCTGGGCTTGCGGTGGATGGTGTCCGCGGCCGGTACGGGCGCTTCGCCCTCGGCCTTGCGGTACTCGTGGCGGAACCCCGGATGGTAGAGGTGACTACGGGTCTCGCCCTGGGCGCCGAGGGCGGGGCCGACCAGCACCACGGTGTGCTTCCACAACTTGTGCTCGGCCATGGTGGCGGAGAGTTCATCGAGCCGGCAGCGCATCATCAGCTCGTCCGGCCAGCTCACCCGGTAGCCGACGATGCAGGTGGTCTCCGGCGGGTAGCCGCCGGCCAGCAGTTCCTCCTGCAGCACCTTGTTGCGGGCCGCCGACAGGTAGAGCGCCATGGTGGCGCCGTGAGCGGCGAAGCCGCGGACCGTCTCCCGGGCCGGCATCGGCGTCCGGCCACCCTCCAGCCGGGTGAGGATCAGGGTCTGGGAGACCTCCGGGACGGTGATCTCGGCGTCCATCCGGGCGGCCGCGGCGGAGAACGCCGACACCCCCGGAATCGTCCGGTGCGGGATGCCGATCCGCTCGCAGATCTTGCGCTGTTCGGCGGTCGCGCCGTAGATCGACGGGTCGCCAGTATGGACCCGGGCCACCAGCAGGCCCTCGTCCCTGGCCCGCTGGTAGAGCGGTTCGATCCCCTCCAGCGGCAGGCTGGCCGAGTCGATCACCTCGGCGCCGGGTTTCACCCCGGCGACGATCGCGACATCGACCAGGCTGGACGCCCAGATCACGATGTCGGCGTCGGCGATCACCCGGGCGCCGCGCAGCGTGATCAGGTCGGGCGCGCCCGGTCCGGCGCCGACGAACACGACTTCGCCGCTCACGGTGGGGTCCCCGCGACGTTGTTCGGGGGAGCGCGGCGGCGAAGAACTTGGTGGGGTGGTCATAGTCGGCCTCCGGTCGCGGTGCGGGCGGGGGCGACCAGCAGGGTGGAGAAGTACGGCGCCGCATCGGCCTCGATCGCCTCCAGGGCGACCAACTCCTGCTCGGCCAGGCCCAGGTTCGTCCCCATCACCCCGGTGGCTCCCGGTCGGCGCTGCCGGACCAGGTCGAGCACCGCGGGCAGGTGGCGTCCGCCCTTGTAGGCGACCACGGTGTCGGAGTGGTCCAGCGCCTCGGCCAACTGCTCCAGCCCGGCGGTGACCGGCACCAGGGTGAGCACCTCCTGCGCCTCCACCAGCGGGATCCGGCTGGCCGCCGCCAGCGCCTGCATGGCGGTGATGCCCGGGATCACGCTCACCTCAAGACCGGGGACGGCCGCCCGGACGTGGTCGGCCAGGTAGGAGAAGGTCGAGTACACACTGGGATCCCCGACGGTGGCGAAGGCCACGCTGCCGGCGCCGGCAGCGAAGGCCTCCTCCGCGGCCTGCGCGGAGGCCGCCCACGACTTGCGGCGCTTCGTCCCCACCCCCTGGCGCTGGGCCATGCTGAACGGCACCCGCCGCACCCGCGGTGCGACCTCGGGGCAGGCGGCCAGCACCACCTGCTCGGCCCGGCCCAGCTCGCTGGTGCCGGTATCGGTCTCGGGAACCAGCACCACGTCGGCCGCCCGCAGCGCCGCCACTGCCTTCAGGGTGAGCAGTTCGGGGTCACCGGGACCGACGCCGACGCCGATCAGGGTCGGGGCAAGGTGCGTCAAGGAGCCCTCCTCAGGTAGCGCGCCCGATGGTCTTCACTGGCGGCAACGGAGAGTTCCTGGCTTCCGGATCGCTCCGGTCACAGTGGCGCGACCGCCCCGGATTCACACCGGAGTTCCTCGAACCGTTGCCGCGTCCACGTGCCAGTCTGGCACACTCGACCTCACCATGAGCGCTCCACCGGAAATCAGGTGACAAGGGATGACGATCGCTGCCGCGGTGGGACTGGGCCTGGGTTGGCTGGCTGACCAGGCGTTCGGTGACCCCCGCCGCGGTCACCCGGTCGCCGGTTTCGGCCGGCTCGCCGGAGCGTGGGAGAAGCGGCTCTACGCCGACGACCGGCGGGCCGGGACGGTGTTCACCGCGACCCTGGTCGGTGGCGTGGCCGGGCTGGGTTGGCTGGCCGGGCGGGTCTGCCGGGGACGTCCGGTGGCCCAGGCGCTGGTCACCGCGGCGGCGACCTGGACGGTGCTGGGCGGACGGTCACTGGCCCGCGAGGCCGAGTTCATCTCCGACGCGCTGCAGGCTGACGACCTGGCTGCCGCCCGCGCCCGGTTGCCCCATCTGGTGAGCCGGGATCCGGCCGGGCTGGACGCCGACCAGATCGCCCGCGCTACGCTGGAGTCAGTGGCCGAGAACACCTCGGACGCGGTGGTGGCACCGCTGTTCTGGGGCGCGGTAGCCGGCCTGCCGGGCCTGCTGGGCTACCGGGCGATCAACACCCTGGACGCCATGGTCGGCTACCGGAACCCCCGCTACCGAAACTTCGGTTGGGCCTCGGCCCGGCTGGACGATCTGGCCAACTGGCTGCCCGCCAGACTCGCCGGCGAGTTGGCCACCAGGCTGGCCTTCGTGGTGGGCGGACGCGCCGAGGACGCAGCCCGCGCGGTCGCGGAGCAGGCGCCCGCCCACCCCAGCCCCAACGGCGGGGTGGTGGAAGCCGCCTTCGCCGGCGCCCTCGGCGTGACTCTGGGCGGCACCAACAGCTATGACGGGGTGGCCGAGAACCGCGGCGAACTGGGCACCGGCCCGGCCCCCACCCCGCCCGATCTGGCTCGCGGGGTGAAACTGGCGCAGGCGGTGGGGCTGGGGTCCGCGCTGATCGCGATCGCGATCGCCCGGGGACGGCGATGACCGTCCTGCTGCTCGGCGGCACGGCCGAGGCCAGAGCGCTGGCCTCGCGGTTGGTGGACGCCGGGACGCCGGTGGTCACCTCCCTGGCCGGAGCGGTGTCGCCGCGGGCGCTGCCGGCCGGCGAGGTGCGGATCGGCGGTTTCGGCGGCGTGGCCGGCCTGGCGGAGTATCTGCTGACCAACCCGATCGAGCAGGTGGTGGATGCCACCCACCCGTTCGCCGCCCGGATCACCGCCCACGCGGCCACCGCCTGTCAGCAGGTCGGAACCCCGCTGCTGCGGCTGTCCCGCCCGAGTTGGCGGAGCCGGCCGGATTCCTCCGACTGGCAGTGGGTGGTGGATCTGTCCGCTGCCCGGCGGGCGGCCGAAGGGTTGGGCCGCCGCGTCTTCCTCAGTGTCGGACGGCAGGCCGCCGCCGAGTTCGCCGACTGGACCGGCCGCTATGTCCTGCTGCGGGTGGTGGAGCCACCGGAGTTCGCGGTTCCGGAGGGCTGGGAGGTGCTGGCGGCCCGGGGACCGTTCGACCTGGCCGCCGAACGCGACCTGCTGCGGGAGCGGCGGATCGACGTGCTGGTCACCAAAGATTCTGGTGGGCAGCACACCGCGGCCAAGCTGGACGCGGCCGCTGAACTGCGGATCCCGGTCGTGGTGGTGGCGCGGCCGGCCGATCCTCCCGGGGTGCCGGTGGTCGAGTCCGTCAGCGCTGCGCTGGAGTGGGTGTTGGCGGGACGCAGAGCTGGGTGAGCAGTTGCTGCCGGGCCCGGTTGACTTCCTGAACTCGCCGATTCGGACCTCGTTCCTTCCCACCTGATCGGGCAGTGCCGATGGTCGCCCTACTATCTGCCAAATAGCCGGCCTCCGCGACAGATACGTCGCGCAAGTCGGCTATTTGGCAGATAGTAGGACGGAGGGAGTTGCCGACCGGCAGGCGCGGTCGGCAGGCCGGTGACGGCGGGTGACTACTCGGACGCGATCGCGTCCGCCGCGACTGGTTCGGGCTTGGGCTCGGTTGCGGCCACGGGTTCCGGCTGGGGCTTGGGCTGAGCGGCCTCGGCCTTGACCGTCTCGGGCTTCCCGGTCTCTGGCTCGTCGGCCTCGGGCTGCGGCGGGAGCACCGGCTCGGGCTGCGGGTCGGCCGGCGACGCCGCGGTGGGCTGATCGTCCGGCAGGGCGGTCTCAGGCTGGACGGGAGCCTCGGGCTGGTCCGGGAGCGGCGCCGGGGCTGGTGCGTTGACGCACTCGGAGGTGCCGTCCTCCAGGATGCGGCAGCCGCCGCCGGTGCCGACCTCGGGCTCGGGCTCCGGCTCGGGCTCGACGATGATCGGCTCCGGCTCCTCCCCCGGCTCCGGTTGCGGCGCCGGCTGCGGATCGCCACCCGGGGTGGTTCCCCTGCCGGCGTCGGGGTCGGCGGTGAGCGTGACCGTCACCGGTGCGGTGAGCTGCCCGTACTTGTCCTTGGCGAGGAAGTAGACCAGCCAGGTGCCGGCGGTCAGCTTCGTGGACCCGCCAGTCTCGAAAGTCATCGTTCCGGACGCGCCGGGAGCGTACTTCCAGGTCGTCGACGCCGGGCTTCCGTCGGGAGTGCCGGCGCTCGGCGGGTAGATGCCGATCCAGTTCGTGTCGTCGGGTGCGTCGGTGCTCCAGCTGACCACGATCGACTGTCCCACCGTCAGCTGGGTGGTGGTGATGGTGAGCGCGGAACCGGTCGGGTCGGTCGGATCGGTCGGGTCCGTGGGATCCGTGGGATCGGTCGGGTCGGTGGGATCGGTCGGGTCCGTCGGATCGGTGGGATCGGTCGGGTCGGTGGGATCGGTCGGGTCCGTCGGATCGGTCGGATCGGTGGGATTCGTCGGGTCCGTTGGGTCGGTGGGATCGGTCGGGTCCGTTGGGTCGGTGGGATCGGTTGGGCCGGGCTTCGGCGGCTTGCGATCCGTCGGCTTCTTGTGGGTGTCCTTCGAATCGTCGTTCCGCGACGCCAGCGGTTCGGTGTCGTCGGCCGGCTGGTCGGCCTGGTCGGCCGGGTCTTCGGCAGTACCGGGATCGGTGGCATCCGGCTGGTCGTCGCCGGGCAGTGGGTTGGTGGTCGGCGGAGCCACCGGCGGGACGCTCCGGGCCACGGTGTCCACCGTGGAACCCGTCTGTTCTGTGCCGTTCGCGGCGAGCATCCCGGGGATGGTGGCCGCGCCGAGCGCGACCGCGGCGACCGCGACGGTGGCGACCACAGCGCCGGGAACCGTCAGCAGCTGCCGTCCCACCTGCTTCAGCGCGGAACGGGCGGCCGAGCCACCCGGATTCGGGCTGGGCGAGCCGGGGGCGGAAGACGGACCGGCAGCGTAGGCCGGGGTCGCCGCGCCCGCCGTCCAGGCCGCCAGGCCAGCCGCGGTACCACCGGCCAGCAGGGCCACCAGGCGTAGCGAGGAACCGATGTAGGCGATCCGGCGGGTGGCGCGTTCGCAGCTCTCGCAGCTCCCCAGGTGCGCTTCGACCCGGGATTCCTGCTGCGCGCTGAGCGAGCGCCGGACGTGACCGCCGACGTGGTCGAGCACCCACTGGCACTCGCCCTGCTTGCCGCGGGTGTCCACCTGGGCCTGCAGCCAGGCGCGTCCCAGCGCTTCGCGGGCGCGCTTGCTGAGCGCCGCGGCGGCATTCGGGCTGAGCCCGAGTTCGGAGGCCACATCGGCGGCCTTGCGTCCCTCGACCTCGGTCATCCACAACACCGACTGCCAGCGCCCCGGCAGGGTGGAGAAGGCGTCCGACACCAACTGGTGCTCGGAGAGGCTGTCCTCGAAGCTGACCGACGTCGCCTGCTGCTGGGAGGCGTACTCGAGTTGGTCGATCTCGGCCGGATCCTCGGCTAGCCGGCCGCCCCAGCTGGCGGCCACGTTGCGCACCACGGTCTTGGCGTAGGGCAGGAAGGCGCCGGTGGGGCCGTGGCCCTCGCGGATCGCGGCCCAGATCCGGGTGAACGTCTCGGCGGCGAGATCATCGGCATCGAACCGCTGGGTGGTGGCGGCCGCCATCCGGACCACCGTGGCGTGGTGACGCCGGAAGAGCAGCGCGAAAGCCTCGCTGTCGCCGTCGCGGCAGGCCTGCAGCAGCAACTCATCGCTGGCTGAAGCCGGGACATGCCGCGGGGCGGACGGGCGTGCGTGTCGTCCGAATGCCATGTAGTGTTCGCTCCCCAGTTTCCGATCGTGCGGCCGATGTTCCGAGCCGCCGTCGGCGACTCGAAGCTATCTGCCTCCCCAAGCATCACCTTCTAGGATAGGCGATCCTGCACCGGCAGTCATACCCTGGCGGGCATCCCGGGGCAGGGTGGCTGTCGGCCTCGGTGACACGTTTTTTCGCCCAGCCGGCCCGGAGCCCAACCCCCCACGAATAGGGCTCCGAGACCAGCTCAGGCACAGCGCCCAGCAACCGCTGGAGCGTCGATGGCACCGGGTCGACCAGCGTTCCGGCTCTCGGTCCCCCCTCTGGACCAATCCTCGAAACTCCGACCGGCGACCGTGGTGGGCCTGGGTTGCGCCAGGCCCACCACGGCGTGTCCCCGAAACCGGCGCCACACCGATAAAGACCCGGTGGTGGGCGAACTATGACGCGAACAGAAAGAACTTCTCGAAAAATCCCTGCGGGCCCGCCGGTCAGTCGGTCCGCAGCCGGGCCAGCGCCGCGACGAACCGGCCGGCGGTGTCCGGCTCGGGCACCTTGACCCGGATC